>NZ_LR134439.1:600000-1200000 GCF_900637845.1 Erysipelothrix rhusiopathiae | reverse complement strand
TCAATTTCCATTTCCATATCATAAATTGTAACCGTTGCACCAAGACCAACTGTCTTATGTTTTTTTGCTTTGTCTCCATCAATAATTTCAACTTTAGTTAAAGTCGCTTCAATTTCACGGATACGAGCTTCGACACGTGCTTGACGATCACGAGCTGCATCGTAATCAGCATTTTCAGACAAGTCACCTTGTGCGCGTGCTGCTTTTAAATCTTCAATAACTTCTGGACGTTCTACTTCGATTAATTGACGAAGTTCACGATTTAATTCATCTAAACCAGCCTGTGTTACAGGAATTCTTTCTGTCATGTTCATCACTCCTTGAATAAAAATTATAACACACTCGTACCAATGATACTACTTATTTTAGTTGTAAGTAAATCAATAGCAACTGTGTTATGAGCCCCTTCGGGGATAATAATATCAGCATAACGTTTTGAGGGTTCTACGAACTGTTCATGCATAATACGAACTGTAGACATATATTGCTCAATAACGTGTTCCAACGTACGTCCGCGTTTATTGACATCACGTACAAGACGTCGAATAAAACGAATATCTGCCGGTGCATCCACAAAAACTTTAATATCGAGAAGATCACGTAAACGAGCGTCGTCTAACGTCATCAAACCTTCCAACACAATAACATCATTGCATTGAATTTCTTCCGAATATTGACTTCGGGTATGATTCATAAAATCATATACAGGCTTTTGAATTGATACACCTGATTTTAAAGACTCCATATCGGAAACGAGTAAATCCATATCAAATGCAAATGGATGATCGTAATTGGTAGCCAATCGTTCTTCCATTGGTAAGTGGCTTTGATCTTTATAATAGTCATCCATTTTAATAATGACGACTTTCTGTGTTTCATCAAAATGTTTTTTTAACTTTTTCGCAATACTTGATTTACCGGATGCACTTCCACCAGCAATCCCAATAACAATTGGACTCATTATAGCCTCCTAATACTTAATTGAGTATCTCTTTGACACGTTGGTCATGTTCTTCAAATGTTTTTGAATAATATATTTTTCCATAATCTGGATCGTTTTTATCTGCCTTAACATTCGCAACAAAGAATAAATAGTCATGATGTGAATAGTTAATCACCGCTTCAATCGCAGACTGTGAAGGATTAAGAATCGGTCCTGGAGTAATGCCTTCATAACGATAGGTATTATAAGGGGAATCAATTTGATTATTGGTCATTGACTCACAATCATCCCAATCTTGAAATTCATAAAGTGCGTAACAGATCGTTACACTGGATTCAAGTTTCATCCCTTGTTTTAATCGATTCATAAATACACCTGCAACATCTTGCATGTTTTCATATCCCGGTGCTTCATACTCAACAATCGACGCCAAGCTGAAAAGTTGATATGGCGTCATCCCTAAAGAATCAATTTGATCTTTATAGTTTTGATACTTGTCGTTACCGTTAGCAATAAGTCGTTCTGTAATTTCTTCCTCAGAATTATTAGCATTAAACTCATATGTATCTGGATAGAGATATCCTTCTAACAATACTTTTGCATCTTTATTTTTGAGTAAATCTTTTGATAGAACCTCATATTGAGACATTAATGATTCAATATATTTGGGATCATTCCATAGTTCTAAAAAACGCTCAGCTGTAGTATTCGTTTCAGAAGCAATTTTCTTTGCGATATCCTTAGCCCAACTGCCCTCAATAAGTGTAATGGTTACTGAACCCGTCTTATCATGCTCATAAGAAGGTTTTTCGAGATACTCCAAGATTCGATCGACATCCCAACTTTTATCAAGATTAAATTGACCTTCATAGAGTTGATCGTGATGTCCTAATTTTGCTTTGATTTTAGTGAAAAAAGCAGAACGAACAATACCATCATCCGCTAAACGATCGATAACCGTCGACATCGTGTCACCTTCATTCACATTAAAAAGAACAGTTTGACTGTCCTTTTTAATGCTTTGTGTGTTGATATTGAATAGAAGCATAAATCCTATAACAACAATCACACACACAAGCAAGAGGCCACCAAGAATTTTCTTAGTGTGAGTGGTCATGCCCACATCCACAACTGCACTCATGATCTTCAGACGATTCGTGATCTTTACCACAAGCACATGCGCCTTCTTCATTTGATTCATCGTGTTGGATTACAAAAGCATTAAATACTTCTTCAATCATTGCCCATTCTTTAGGATCTGTAACAGCGTTCAAAGTTCCGTCTTCAACATAACTTGAAACAAATACTTCACCTGTTGTATCTTCCGGACTTACATATAAGACATATTTTTTATTAAATGTATCGTCATCAAATGTAAATAAGATATCCATTTCTTGTTCAGTTCCGTCATCATTGATGACAATAAGTGATTTTTCTTCCATTTTAATTTCCCTCCATAAAACGGCGTTTATCCAAGTACGTTTGTAGTATGTGAACAGCCGCAAGTTGATCGACAACTTTCTTTCTTTTTTTTCGTGATACATCTTGATCAATGAGTTGGCGATTTGCAACCACACTTGTAAGTCGTTCATCGATGAGAACGACTTCACAATTAAACCAAGACTCCAATGTCTTTTTAAACTCTTCAGAAATTTGTGCACGTTCCCCAACATCATTATTCATCATCTTAGGAAAACCCAGTGCAATAACTTTAACGCGCTCTTTTTTTATTAAAGAATCCAACGGTTCCTTTAATTCGTCTATTGAGACTTTATAATACAATGTTTCAACTGGATGAGCATACATTCCAAGCCCATCCGATAGTGCTACACCGCATGTTTTCGACCCTAAATCGAGACCAATTATCTTACCAATCATTTACTTTTCACTAAGATAAAAACGCACTAACTCTTCAATAATTTCGTAACGTTCAACTTCCTGAATCTTCACACGCGCGTTATTGTGTGAAGAAATATATGCTGGGTCATTTGAAATCAAATACCCAGAAATCTGACTCACTGATTGATAGCCGCGATCCTCAAGTGCTGATTCTACTTCAGCAAGGATTTCTTTAATTCGATCACGACGAACTTCATCTGAATTGAAAGCCATTGTTTCTGTCACATTATGTTTCGACATTTATATCACATCCTTTATTCTTATTTTATCGTATAAACCCTAAAAGATAAAGTTATTAAGCAATTTTGTTAGAAATCACTAATTTGGCATCTTCGATTTTAGTGATATCTTTACCACCTGCTTGAGCAAAATTAGGTTTTCCACCACCATTACCCCCTGTTGTTACTGCAGCTTCTTTGGCTAAATCCCCTGCCTTAACGCCTGCTTTAATTGCCTTATCACTACATCCTACAACGAAATTCACTGATGATGCTTTATGATTTGCAACAAACACGATATCCACATGATCACGAATTCGCTCAACAAGTTCTTTCACAACATTCATTTCTTGATCATCCATGTCAATCCATACAAAACTTAAGTCATTTCCAACAACTTCCGCCATTTGAATATATTCTTGAGTTTTAGCTTTAAGAACATCCGCCATCATAAGTTTATATTTACCTTCTAATAGCTTCATTTCTGCTTCCATTTCTTCAATCTTAGTTTTGATTGACTTTTGCGGTGATAACTTAAGTTGCGTGCGAATCGCGTCAACTTCGAATTCTGTTTCTTTGTAGGATGTGTATGCACCAAAACTTGTTTTCCCAAGAATACGACGCACTCCTGAACCAACACTTTCCTCAGAAACTAATTTAAAGACACCAATTTCTCCTGTACCATGAGCGTGAGTACCACCACATAATTCCATGGATGCATCACCCATCGTTACAACACGAACAACTGATCCGTAGTTTTCTGAAAACAACGCCATTGCTCCCATTGCTTTGGCTTCTTCAAGTGGTTTCTCAACAACAGTAATTGGAAGCGATTCTGCAATCCATTGATTTATCATAAGTTCAACTTTTTCAAGTTGTTCATCCGTTACTTTTTCGAAATGTGAGAAGTCAAAACGGAAATAGTTATCGTCAACATAAGAACCTGCTTGAGATACATGATCCCCTACTACCGATTTTAAAGCAGAATGTAACAAGTGAACGCATGAGTGATTTTTTCGAATTAAAATACGACGTTTCGCATCTATTTTCAAATCAAAAACTTGTCCCATCGTAATCGTTCCATCAACATCAACAAAATGAAGTGGTTGACCACCATTCGCTTTCTTGACATCCAAGACCTTACCTTTAGCACTATCAGACTCAATTGTACCCGTATCGGCTACTTGTCCACCACTTTCAGCATAGAAACATGTCTTATCAAATACAACGTGACCTTTACCTGTAAACGAGTCTACACGTTTTCCATCAACAAACAATCCGACAACACGGCCTTGTGTTTCAAAAACGTCGTAAATAAATTCACTGTTTTCTTTGAAATTTAAGAGGTCTTCTTGTTGTGAACCCATTGATTCTACTTTTTGGCGACTGCTACGTGCTCGTTCTTTTTGTTCTTCAAGTGATGCTTTAAAGCCATCAAGATCAACCGTAACATGATGTTCTTCAGCGATTTCTTGTGTTAATTCAATAGGGAAACCATATGTATCATAAAGTTTAAAGGCCACATCCCCTGTAATCACCGCTTCTTGATTTGCTTCGATTGTATCAAGGAGTAACTTTTCTCCACCTGCTAAAGTCTTCGCAAAACGTTCTTCTTCACTCAAAATCAATTTCACAATCATATCGCGATGTTCAGCAAGGTTTGGATATGAATCACCCATTACCGCAATCACATCATCTACCAATCCATGTAGGAATGTTCCTTCAATTTCAAGAACCTTACCAAAACGTACAGCACGACGTAGAATACGACGTAAAACATAACCACGACCTTCATTTGAGAACACAGCTCCATCCGCTAGTGTAAAGACAAGTGAACGAATATGATCTGAAATAACACGATATGCCATAACATTGTCTTGATATTTCATAGGTGTTAAAGCCTCAATTGCTTGAATGATTGGAATGAATAAATCAGTATCAAAGTTTGTATCACCATCTTGAACAATACTTACTAAACGTTCAAAACCCATTCCCGTATCAATATTTTTTTGTGGAAGCTCTTTAAACGTATGAATGTCGCCACCTTCAACACCATCAAATTGAGAAAAGACGATATTCCATACTTCAACATAACGGTCATTTTCAAGATCTTCAAAGAATAGACGTTCTCCAATATGCTCTGGATCATACTTCTCACCACGGTCATAAAAAATTTCTGAGTTTGGACCACAAGGTCCATCACCAATTTGCCAGAAGTTATCATCAGTACGTAAAATACGTGATGGGCTGACATTATATTTATTAACCCAAATATCAAAGGCTTCTTGGTCATCCGTATGAACGCTAAAATATGCTTTATTTACATCCAAATCAAGCCATTCACTTGAAAATAAAAACTCATATGCAAAACCAATGGCTTCCTCTTTAAAATAATCTCCAATTGAGAAATTTCCGAGCATTTCAAAAAATGTATGGTGACGTGCAGTCTTTCCAACATTATCGATATCATTTGTACGTAATGATTTTTGAACATTCGCAATACGTGGTTTCTTCGGTTTAACGCGCCCATCAAAATATTTCTTTAACGCTGCAACACCCGAATTTATCCATAAAAGGGTATCATCATCAATTGGAACAAGGGGCGCACCCGGTTCAATCATATGATCTTGTGCTTTAAAATAATCCAAGAACATTGTTCTTATTTCACTACTTGTAAGTTGCTTCATAACTTCCTCCTAAACATAAAAAAAACATTCCATCCAGGAACGTTTTCACGCGGTACCATCCTGATTTATACAAGTGTATACATCTCTCCTGTTTTTAACGCAAACAATACGGAGTTTCCTCATCTTCTAAAGGAGCATCGATTTCGTGTAACTCAAGTTTTTCACCAACCAACTTGTCTCTAAAAGTTCCATCAAAATCAATATATCTTTAGTACGATTTTTCAAGATAATCTTACCACATCACACTTTATTTGACTAGCCTTGAACTAACATTTCTACCTTAACAACATCCGCTACATGCCCTACTACCACCAGAACATCATTTTCTTCAAAAATTGCATCCGGTCCTGGAGATAAAATCATCGTACCTTGACGGTTCAATGCAATAATTGTCATCTTAGTAGTCTGGTAAAACGCAGAACTTCCAATTGTTTGACCAATTAATTTCGAGCCCGAGTGCAATGTAAACTCAAAGCGTTTTAACGGGTCAGAAAATGAGAATCGACCTGATAAATCCACAATTTGACTGATGATCGTTCTGATTTCTTCATCAATTTCATGACGTTTATCCATCAATGCATTAAGCCTGTGCTTAAGTTGAGTAACATCTGTAACCGAGGAAAATGAATCTAAATAAGCAATCGCTGCTTCTTTTGATCCAATGATAACACCATAATTATTTGCGACATGCACCACTTCAACCTCTTCAAGAAGACTCATCGCTCTACGAATTGTTTCTGGAGAAACACCGTATTCGCTGGATAAAATAGAACGACCTGAAATTCGTTCACCTTCTCTTAAATCATTACGTGCAATTCGCGCCGCAATATCAAGTGCTATTTGTTGATATCGTGCTTGTTTTTTCTTTGTCATCATCTCTAACCTCGCATTCACCCTATATCTTAAATATTACCATAGATTCTCTATGTTTAAATAAAAAACACTACCTTAACCTTACACTATAACTAAAAAAGGTATTTCCTTTGCGTAAGGGAATACCTTTTGATTTAAAGTTCACTCTATATCATAATGCATTGAATTTATAATTTCAGTTTAAGACTTCGCTTACTCGTTAAACATTGGTGTTGATAAGTAACGTTCACCAGTATCTGGAAGAACAACAACAATCGTCTTCCCTTCATTTTCAGGACGTTTTGCGACCTTAACCGCAGCTGCAACCGCAGCGCCTGAAGATACACCAACAAGTAAACCTTCTTCTTGAGCTAACTGACGACCGACAACAAATGCTTCTGAGTCCGTAATTCGAACAATTTCCTCATAGATATCCGTTTGAAGAATTGAAGGAACAAAACCAGCACCTAAACCTTGAAGTTTATGTGGTCCAGGTTTTTCTCCCGAAAGAACTGCTGAGTTTTCAGGTTCAACTGTAATAACTTGAACATTTGGATTTTTTTCTTTTAAATACATACCGGTACCTGTAATGGTTCCACCGGTACCAATACCAGCAATAAAGATATCAACTTGGCCATCTGTATCTGCATAAATTTCTGGACCTGTAGTTGTGTAATGTGCTTGAACATTAGCGTTGTTATCAAATTGTGATGGAATAAATGAATTCTCATATTCTTTCGCAAGTTCCTCAGCCTTAGCAATGGCTCCCTTCATGCCAGAAGCACCATCTGTAAGAATCAATTCGGCACCATAAGCTTTTAATAAATTACGACGTTCAACACTCATCGTTTCAGGCATTGTTAAGATTACTTTAAGTCCCATTGATGCACCAATTGATGCAAGACCAATCCCAGTGTTACCACTTGTAGGTTCGATAATGACTGTATCATCATTAACTAGACCTTGCTTGCGTGCTTCAGTTAACATTGCGAATGCAATACGATCTTTAACACTACCACCTGGATTAAAAAACTCTACTTTCGCAAGAATCGGATTTTTAAGTCCCGCTTCTTTTGAGATATTATTCAATTCCACAAGGGGAGTACGACCGATTAATTCTGTTATATTTTTATATGTTTTCATATTATCACCTTTACCTATATGTTATATATGTATTATACAACGAATTGTACTCGTGTCAATTCAAACACTCTTTGAGTTTCATTGACATTACATACTAAAAGACATAACATTATAGGTAATAAGGAGTGATGACATGAAATTATCCGCACGAACACGTTACGGCATCGCCGCGATGACTTATATGCACATCAACGATCAAGAACTTACAACACTTGTGAACATCGCTGAGCATCTAAATATTTCTAAAATTTATCTTGAACAAGTTTTTTCCAGCTTAAAACAAGCCAATCTCGTTGACGCAGTTAAAGGTCCTGCGGGAGGCTATTATTTAAAATCCAAAGAATGTAATATGTTTAACATACTGAACGCTTTAGAGCCATCACTTTTTGAAAAAACACCAGCATCTACGGATGACTCTATCATTAATGCTGCATTGTGTACTCATTTATATACGCCGATTGATGCAGCACTTCGAGAAACTTTAAAAGGTATTAAATTAAAAGAAATCGCCGAACTCATTAAAAATGAATCCGGCGACGGTAATATGTATTATATCTAATCTTCAAGGGAGTCGAGATCGACTTCCTTTTCTTTTGTTACACGAACTCGTGCGATAACTTTTTCATCAAGTTCCATAATAGAGAAACGATACCCATGGTAAATGACATCTGATAAATCTTCACGTACATCCTCTTCAGTAGGTAGACGTCCAATTTGACCGACGACAAAACCACTGACGGTATCATAATCTTCAACCGGAAGGTTTATATTGATAACATCTTCTAGATCTTCAATATCACAAGCACCATCAACTAAATACTCATCCAAATTCACAGCAACAATCTCTTGCTCCTCTTCTTCATCGTACTCATCCATAATGTTTCCCATAATTTCTTCAATAAGATCTTCCATTGTTACAATACCAGCGGTACCACCGTACTCATCAATCACGACTGCAAAGTGCATCTTACTATTTTGTAATTCTCTAAATAGTTCATCCGTACGTTTTGAATCAGGAACATAATACGGTTCGCGAATGATTTTTTTAATCTCAAACACTTCATCATCACGATGATCTTTAACATAACGCAATAAATCACGCAGATGAATTAAACCGATAATGTTATCAATACTATCTTCATAAACTGGATAACGTGTATAACGTTCTTCATCAACAAGTTCCATAATGTCCGCAAAAGAACTGGATACATCAATACCGACAACTTCTGTACGGTGGGTCATGATATCCGCTACATCAAGATTATCAAATTCAAATATATTATTAATCATTTCTTTTTCTGTGACATCAATTTCACCCGCATCAACCATGATTCGGATTTCCTCTTCTGTCACTTCATCTTCAGCTTTATCGGGATCAATTCCAATAATTCTCAGTACAAGATTCGTCGATACCGACAATACTTTGACTAAGGGTTTCGTAAACACTGCTAAGGCTGAAATTGGATAAACTACAAAAAAAGCAAATTTTTCTGGACTGGTCATCGCAATGCGCTTTGGAACAAGTTCCCCAAAAACAAGCATTAAATATGACGTCAACAGTGTAATCAAAATCATCGAAATTGGCTTCATAACTGAAGCTGCCATCCAACCATTTTGTACGACCCAATCTGTAAGAACTTGCGCAAACGCTTCCGAAGCAAATGCCCCCGATAAAATACTTGCCAATGATACACCAATTTGAATGGTTGACAAGAAACGGTTCGGAACAGCTTTTAATTCCAATACACGTTGCGCTTTCTTGTGTCCTTCTTCTGCCATACTTTTAAGTTTGTTATTATTAATTGAAACAAACGCTAATTCACTTCCGGCAAAAAAGGCATTTAAGAGTACTAAAAACAATAGGGTTATGACTTGTACAAACATTATTGAACCCCCCCTATAATTACACTGTATTTTTGATTCCTTTTAGGATAACTATCCTGGTCACTGTTTTCCACAAACAATCCTCCAAATTTTCTATAACAGTAATTCTACAAACTACCTCCTCAATTGTCAATACTGAGGCATTATCGATCAAACGATATTATTTATTATTATATCATAATTTTAAAGTGAAACGACAAACTATGGAAAAGAGGCATACGCCTCTTTTTGAATTTTAATCATCAAATGTCTTCAATGCTTCGCTCATATTAACATTGTTAGCACGGCGGGCCATGAGAACATTGATCACAATTGAAAGTGCAAATGTTAAGACAATTGCCATTACAATACTCATCGGTAACAACTCTCGATTAAACATGATTGCATCCAGTTCTGCTTGTACCACAACAAATTGATGGAGGAAATATCCAAAACCAACGCCAAATATAAGACTGATTAAGGTAAGAATTATATTTTCACGTAGGATATATGTAGCAAGTTCTTTAGGATAGAAACCAAGAACTTTTAACGTCGCAAGCTCTTTATACCGTTCACTAATGTTCATGGTAATAAGGTTAAGAAGTACAATCACTTCCAATGCAAATGCAGCACCGACAATCACATAAATAACAATATCAAAATTCCCCATCATGTCTTGGTACGATTCGCGCATATCCCCTAAGAAACTTACGTTAAATACAGAATCTTGACTGAGTAATTGTTCTGCTACGTGATCATGATCATCCGGTGTATTAAAGAGATACATGTTTTCAGGTAATTTTTTTCCGGTTATGGCTTGATGTTGCGCTTCACTCATAAAGATATAATGGGCAACATAGTTCTCTGATATCCCACCAATTTCAAATTCATATTCGTGTTCATTCACTTTGAATGTGAGAACATCGCCAACATCCACATTTTTTAAGATTGATAGTTTTTCAGTAATCACGATCGGATCTTTTTCTACAGAAATTGGTTCTTTTGTATGACGATCTTTTAACTGTATAAAATTCGGTAAAGCTTTAAAATCTTCCGCAACATAAAGTGTTACATCTAAATCATCGACTTTTGCTGCTTCTGTTGCAATATGAATTGACTCAGTAACAGTTATATTCTCAGTAGAAATATCTTGATCATAGAGAACCATTCCGTCATATTGAACAACTTCATCAAATTGTTTATCGACAATTGAGTAGATTGAATGCTTAATACCAAATCCTGTAATAAGAAGACCACAACATCCGCCAATTCCAACAACAGTCATCGCAAATCGTGTTTTGTTTCTAAATAGATTTCGTAGACTTACTTTATATAGAAAATTGAGTCGATCCCAAAACATGGGTATCCGTTCAAGAAGAATGCGTTGACCACTTTTGGGAAGTGGTGGACGAAGCAAGTTGGCAGCCTTTTCCCGGCTCACAGACATTGATTTAACCATTGCAACACCAACACTGGATACAAAACTAATGAGAAGTGGAACTGCTGCATAACTCCATACAAAGCCACTTTCAAGTTCCGGTGTTAAATACATAATGCGATATGCATTATAAATAAGGGTTGGAATCATATAGAATCCCATGATTAAGCCAAGGATCGAGCCTAAAACCCATGCAAGTCCTGTAAATCCAACAAACTTCATTGCTGATGCTAGCCAGGAATACCCAAGAGCCTTATAAACCCCCATCTGCATACGTGATTCATCGACCATACGCGTCACAGTACTAAGTGTCACAAGAATCGCAACACCAAAGAAGATGAGTGGGAAAACTTGACCAATCGCTTCAATACGATCACTGTCTTGGTAAAACTCGCGATATCCGATAAGTACATCTTCTCGATCAAGCAAGTAGAGTTTTCCATGATCTGCTTCTTCAAGTTCTTTTAAACCTTCATCGATTGTTTTTTGACCGGATTCAATTTGACCATATACATCCGACTTTTTCAGATCAAAGTCCCGTTCTGCTTCGGTTAAACTTTTTAGTCCTAGATTATATTCTTGGATTCCTTTTTGAATCCGCGTTTGTCCTTCTTTAAATTTCGCCTTCCCTTGCTCTAAACTTTCAAATCCAGCCTTAATCTCTGCCTCATTTTTATCAAGTTCTGCTTTTGAATCAATAAGAGTCGCTTCTGTTTTTTCAAAAGTTGCTATCGCTTTTAATGCCTCTGTTTTTTGAGGTTCTGGAAGGGTGTCGACATTTTCCTTTAACGCATCGATTTCTGCGCGTTTAGCCTCAAGAGCAGCGAGTCCTGAGTTATATTGTTCTTGTCCTTTGGTCAGTTCTGCTTCATAGCCTTTTAGAATGTTTTCACGTTCACCTACAGTTTGAGCAAAACGACGCACTGCGCTATCAAGTTTGGTTTGTAAATCTCCCGGCCCCGGTTGAGATGATAGTTCAAGAATGCCGTTTTCAAGTTCTTCATGTGCATCTTGAAGTTGCAGTCTTGTTTGCGTTAGTGTTTGAGCACCTTTCGCAAATTCTTGATCTGCTTCAAGACGTTTTTGATCTAATTCTTTCTGTGCATCTTGAAGTTTTTCCGCGTCCGGCTTTGAAGCACGATCAAAACGTTGTGATGAGATTGCTGCTTCTTGCTCTTTGATACGGTCTTTTTGTGCTTCAATATCAACATCTTCACCAAAGACAAAGCGTGCACTGGTGAACACGTCAATTTCTTTATCCAAATCAAGACCATACATAAACCCGAGTACGTTTCCGGATCCTATCTTACTTTGACCCCGTTCAAGGTTCATATACAAACTGGATTCCGCAAACCCTACTATTTTTAGATTTGCTGGCTTAAATACATCATTTTTCTTTAACTTTAAAGTATCCCCAAGTTCAAAACCTCGATGTTCATGGAGCACCTTATCAACCACTACTTCATTTTTTTGAGTTGGCATGCGTCCATCCACAAGGGTAATATCTTTTTCGGTTTGTTGATTAATTTCAATAACCTTCATGACACCATCAACATCACGCAGTCCAATGAATGCATCACCATCATAAACACCGACTGCATCCCCATCCACAATATCACTGAGCTGTTCCAACATCGCTTGATCAATACCAAGACTGTGACGGTATTCTAAATCCATCACTTCGCTTTCTTTCATGTATCGATCCCCTGTAGCACGCATGTCATATCCCGTTACACGAATCCCAACAAAAAAACCAACCCCCAACGCGGTAATTATAAGGATCGCAACAAACTGAAACCATTTGGCCTTAATTTCGCGTAGGATATCTTTTACCATGAGATGTCATCCACCGACTTCACATGGTCATTAGCCCAATTTCGTTCAACTTTACCGTTTTTAATTTCAATAACACGGTCTGCAATTTGTGTAATGGTTTGATTATGGGTAATAATCACAACCGTCATATTATAGATATCGGAGCAATCACGAAGCACACGAAGTACTTGTTGACCGGTTTCAGTATCCAATGCTCCTGTAGGTTCATCACAAAGTAATAACTTTGGATTCTTGGCTATTGCCCGTGCAATCGCGACACGTTGTTGTTCGCCACCTGACATTTGCGCTGGAAAATTCCCCATACGTTTATCAAGACCCACTTGTTCTAAAATTATTTGAGGATTCTTAGCATCTTTACATATTTGGGTCGCTAGTTCCACATTCTCCAAAGCGGTAAGATTTGGAATTAAGTTATACGATTGGAAAACAAAACCGACATCATCACGTCGATAAGCCGTCATTTCGCAATCACTCATACCCGTAATTGCCTTACCATCGATGGTAACACTTCCAGAAGTGGGGGTATCCATACCACCAATAATATTCATTACAGTTGTTTTACCTGCTCCCGATGGTCCAACAATGACGATGAACTCACCTTTATTAATTGAAAAATCCACCCCTGCACATGCTGAGATTTCAACGTTTCCAACTTTGTATACTTTTGTAATATCTTTAACTTCAATATAACTCATTCTTCATTTACCTCCTTAATACAATTCAACAGTGATTCATGCGTATTTGGAAGCGTTCCTTCAATAACACGATCCAAGCACATATTTAAATACTTATTAATTGTTTTTCCTTCAATACCTAATTTTTTTAAGTCCGACGCCGTGATCACAAGATCACGAATGGATGTAGGACGTTTTTGATCTCTAATTTCTTGGATAATTTGACTTATATGCGTACATCGTTGTAGCTGATACTGTGCTCGCGAACCTTTAGCTAAGTTATCAGCACGCTTTACTGCCATTAAGTCCTCAACCCACTCAATTCCATGAACTCGGATGAGTTGTTGGAGTTGCGCGGATACCGGTTGTAATTTTAAATCATGTTCAAGAATCAATTTCTCTAAGTACGCGATCTTCTTTATTGAGAATTGCAATGCTTCAAAAAAAGGACGCGCTATAATACAGCTTGCTTGCGCATGACCCGGATAGTGTGCAATACCTTGATCATCTACAGTTTGCACGTTACTTTTGCCTAAATCATGAAACAACGCAACCAATTTCAAATCAACACGATTTGGAATTCCTTGCATTGTACGAATGGTATGCTCGTAAAGCGAGTATTCATGGAATGGATTATGCTGATCAAACCCAAGTGTTTCCTTGAGCGGTGGAAAGAGTGTCATTAAAAATTCAGGACAAAGAAGGCTTGTCTCTAAAAAATATGGACCCAGCAAATAACGTGAAAGTTCTGGATATATTTGTACTAGTTTTAAACGTTGGAGTGACTCTATCTGTGTTTGCACCACATAGAGTGTTTCCGCATCAATGTCAAAACCGAGCTCCGATTTAAAGCGATAAAGACGCGCAATACGTAAAACATCCTCTTTAAAACGAACTTTAGGATCCCCAATAACACGGAGTGTGTGGTTTTGTAAATCCTTAACGCCATCATAGTAATCTATGAGTCCATGACGTGGATGATAATAAAGAGCGTTAACCGTGAAATCACGACGCTTTGAATCATCGAAAAGATGATTAATAAATTCTACGCGTGATGGACGTCTTCCATCCTCATAATCCCCTTCAAGCCGCATTGTTGAAATTTCAAAATGTTCTTCACCCGACATAAACTTAATGCCGTAATCATGTCCATTTGATTCAATTGAATATTTTTTATAAATTTTTAAAAGTTGTTCCGGTAAGGCATTGGTACATAAGTCTATATCAAAGGATCGATGTCCCATTAAAGCATCACGAACAAAACCACCAACAACAAAAACTTCAAATCCACGGTTGGTAAGCTCCATCATAACAATTTCAATATTTTTTGATAATTCGATCATTTGCATCAACTCCACTTAAATTATAACACCCTTCGTTCAAAGGTGAGCATTGTTCACCAAAAATTAACAAATCAAAAAAAGAGGATTTCTCCTCTTTTCTACTGAACACGAATCTTACTGGAGTTGTGTTCTTCAACTTTTGTTGGAAGTGTAATTTGGAGTACACCTTGTTGGTAGCTTGCATCAATTGCGTTCGCATCAACTTCCGCAAAGCGAATTTGACGTTTAATGTTTTTTTGATTGCGTGATCGATAGAAGTAATTTTTTTCGTCTTTTTCTTCTGATTCGCGACGCGTTGCTTGAATGGATAAGATATCACCACTAAATTCAATATCAATATCTTCCTTTTCAAATCCTGGCATTTCAATTTCTACGAAATAACTTCCTTCTTCACGATAGATATCAACACCGGTTCCATAACCTGCGTTATTCATAAAATCATCACCAAACAAGCTTTCTAAAAGTGTTGTCGGTCTTACTGTTTGTTTCATATAATTACCTCCTATTTTAGCACTCGCCCACATAGAGTGCTATTACACCTTTAGTATATCACATTAATTAGCACTGTCAATACAAGAGTGCTAATGAATGACAATTAGGCTAACCTTTCTTGACACCCTTATTATACAGGCGTATAATACCAATTAAATTAGGTGACCCTAATTAAATACAGGAGGTCCTATAATGACTATTTCAAAATCATTGTTATCCGAATTTAAATCGGAATATCAAAATAATAAAGCGGCTCGTACGCTCGAAAACGCAGTAACACACAGTGGAATTCACGACATCGCTGTGGATCATTCATTATCATCACGCTATCCTGATGCCTTCTCTGTTCAGGCAAAAACAGGTCAAATTACAAATCAAAAGGCAAGTGGACGTTGCTGGATGTTCGCATCGCTTAACACAATGCGCGCCGATGTCCTTGGATGTCTTAATGTTGATTCCTTTGAATTTTCAGAAACCTATCCATTCTTTTGGGATAAACTTGAAAAAGCAAATTACTTCCTCGAAAGTATTCTTGAGACAAAAGAAGAACCAACCGATGGACGTTTGATTCAACACCTTCTATCCGGCCCCATTCAAGATGGTGGTCAATGGGATATGTTTAAAGGAATCTTAGAAAAATACGGTGTTGTGCCTAAAGAAGCAATGCCTGAAACTTTCCACAGTTCAAATTCCGCATTTATGAACAAGATCATCACATCAAAACTTCGCGAATTTGCTTATGAACTACGCGAATCCGAAAACCCACGTAGTAAAGATGAAATGTTATATGAAATTTATCATATTCTATGTTTATGTCTTGGAACACCACCTGAATCATTCAGTTATGAATACCATGATAAAGATGGTAATTACAAAAAAATCGATACCATTACACCGGTTGATTTTATGAATCAGTATGTAGGTTGGAACCTTAAGGATAAAGTAAGTATCATTAATGCCCCTACTAAAGATAAGCCTTATGGAAAAGCATTTACCGTTAAATATTTAGGTACGGTAAAAGAAGCCGATCCAATTAAATATGTGAATGCTCCCAGCCATATCTTAAAAGAAGCTGCGATTGCCCAACTTCAAGATGGAAAACCTGTATGGTTTGGATGTGATGTTGGACAAATGCATGATCGCGATAACGGTATTATGGCTAAAGATGCCTTTGATTTCAAAGGTGTTTTAAACACTGAATTAAATCTTGATAAAGCCGGTCGTCTTGATTATGGTGATAGTTTGATGACGCATGCAATGGTATTTGTGGGCGTTAATTTAGATGAGAATGGAAAACCAACACGTTGGAACGTTGAAAACAGTTGGGGAACTGATCGTAATGCACGTAAAGGCTATTACACCATGACGGATGAATGGTTTGATGAATACAACTACCAAGTTATGGTGGATAAGAAATATGTACCTAAAGATTATCTTGAAGCGCTAGAAAGTGATCAAGTCATTGAACTTGAACCATGGGATCCAATGGGTGCCCTTGCGCTTGTGAAATAAAAACTGAGTGTATTTCTAATTAAACGATAAATAAAAAAAACGTATCCGAAGATACGTTTTTTTATTCTACCGTAACCGATTTCGCAAGATTTCGCGGGCAATCAATATCACAATCTCTAATATTCGCACTATAATATGCAAATAACTGATGTGCAATCACACTGATAAAAGGCATTAAGGCATCATCCACCTTCGGTATCAAAAGTACTTCGTCATATGCGTTTGACAAGGCGGCGTCACTGCTTATGATGAGAACCTTACCCGCTCTTGCTTGTACTTCTTGCACATTGCTGAGTGTTTTTTCTTTGGTGTTCATTTGCGTTAAAGTAAAAACAGAAAGAACATCCGGATCAATCAAGGCAAGCGTACCATGTTTTAACTCTCCTGCTGGATAAGCATCACTCATAACATAGGAAACTTCTTTAAGTTTGAGGGAAGCTTCAACGGATGTCGCATAGTCAAGCCCTCTTCCTAAGAAAAACACAGCCGAGACATCCATAAACTTGCGTGCTAATGTCTCAATCGCATCGGTTTGTTCAAGGAGCGCTTGTTGAGCGGTGACACATTCTTGAAACTTTACAAGTGCTTGATGTGGATGACTCGTGTCTTGCAACACTAAGGTGATGAGATAAAGCAAGGCTAACTGTGCCGTATATGCTTTAGTACTTGCTACAGACTTCTCAAATCCCGCACAAGTATATACACACACATCGACTTCACGGGCAATTGAAGATCCTTGCGTGTTCACAATTCCAAGTGTTTTGATACCTTGCTCCGACACCATACGTAAACACGCAAGACTGTCTGCGGTTTCCCCACTTTGCGAAATAAACCATGCACAGTCATCGTCATCGAGCTTTAAAGGATAATAGCGAAACTCGCTCGCTGTATGAACCATGACCCGGTAATTCGTTTCGGCTTCAATCCAATACTTTGCGCATAATCCTGCATAAAGTGCAGTACCACATGCAATAATGTGGATGGTTTTAATGTTTGTAAAAAAATCACAGGGGATGGGTAAGGATACGTTTAACGAACCCTCATCATCAGCTTGTGTATAAGTTCTTAATGTTCGATCAAGAACATCTGGTTGTTCATGAATTTCCTTCAACATAAAATGTTCAAACAATTGGCGATCTGATGATTCTTGATTCCAATTCGCAAAATGAATTACTTTATCTTTAACTTCGATACCATCAGATCGATACACCACAAACGAATCCGATTCAAGACGGACAATTTCACGATCATCAAGAAGTATATACTCATTGGTATAACTCAAAATTGGTGACATATCCGAACCAAGAAACATTTCATCTTTTCCGATCCCTAGACACAAGGGACTTCCGTAACGAATACCATAAAGAACATCGTGTTCGTTTGAAAACATAATCGCAAAAGCATAACTACCATGAATCCGGTCACAGAGTAATTCAATGGCTTTTTGGTTTGAAATTGATTGCTTTGTAAGGTAATCCAAATACTTTGCGGCAACTTCAGAATCTGTTTCAGATTCAAAACTGTAACCAAGTGCCAAGAGTTCTTCTTTTATTTCTAAATAATTCTCAATGATGCCATTATGTACCAACACAACGTTTTCCGTGCCATGTGGATGAGCGTTATTTTTAGAGGCGCGACCATGCGTTGCCCAACGCGTGTGGCCAATACCACAGGATGGCTCCCCTTCACGAGCTGCTTCAAGTTGCTTTTCCAGATTCTTTATTTTCCCTTTTTCTTTATACGTTATTAATTTTTTGCCTTCTTGAATCGCTAAACCAACCGAGTCATACCCTCGGTACTCCAAGTGGGATAATCCCACAGTTAAAACGTCGACAGCATTGCGCGTGCCAACATATCCTACAATTCCACACATATTATATATCTCCTATTATATTTAAGATTATGGGTGATAAGGGATTTGTTCAATTTGTCCTTATCTTACGATTCCATATAACCGAAGAGGCATCCGCCGAAGTCTCGATTCTCCTCTTTCCTCGTCGCTCTATATGAGCCAGGCGCTTAAATTCCTAAAAATCCTCCTTTCATTTTCTATTTTATCACAGTCTTTTTTATCCTTATTATCTTTTTTCTTAAACATCTATTTGGAGTAAAAATTAGAACTTAATCATTCTTTGTGTTTTATTCATAAGAGTTTGCTATAATGTGCATATTGTAATTTTGGAGGTTACACAATGTCTTATTTTAAGTTTATGGGGCATGAGATCTTTTATGAAGAATTCGGTATGGGAGACCCCTTGATTTTCCTACATGGTAATGCATCATCATCTGATGTTTTTAAACCGATTATTGATTTATATAAAGATGACTTTAAAGTCGTTCTGATTGATTTTTTAGGCTATGGGAAATCCGAGCAGATTGATACATTCCCACTTGATATTTGGGCTTATGAGGCTGCTCAAGTCTTAGAACTGATTCATATCAAAGATTATCGGGATGTGAAGTTAGTGGGAATGAGTGGTGGTGCGATTGTTGCAGTAAATATCGCTCTTAAAGAACCTGGACGCATCCACAAAATCATTGCCGATAACTTTCAAGGTGAATCATCAAGCCCTCAATTTCTTGAATCTCTCGCGCTTGAACGTCGAAAGTTACTTTCCAGTATACCGGGAAAATTTAACCTCCGAAGAATTCATGGAAAAAAATGGCATACAACAGTGGTTAATGAAACCAATGCAATCTTAGAGTTTGGGAATACACCCTACTTCGATGATTTGAGTAACCTACGTGCTCCCCTTCTTTTAACGGGATGTCGTGATGATCAACGCATTCGTAAATGTCATTACATCCATATCTATAATTGTCTCCTTAAAAAGGTTCGACATACCTCGATTTATTTATTTAAAAATGGTAAGTACCCCGCCGTACTTGCCCATCCTGAATCGTTTTCCGATTTAGCCTATCATTTCTTCGATGACGATGACACGATTCAAATCTATAAAGTAGAATAAAAAAAACAATCAGCTCAATCTGATTGTTTTTTTTTTACTTATTTAAAAACTTTTACTTTACCCTTTACATCTTGAAGTGTTTTAGGTTGTACTTCATCAATTGCTTTACCAAATGGCATTTGCGCAACTAATTTCCAACTTGATGGAATTTCAAAAGCCTCAGCTGCACTTGCATCCACAAGGGGATTGTAATGTTGTACGGAAGCTCCGATTCCCGCACCTGCTAAAGCGGTCCATGTTACCAATTGCATCATTCCATTTTCTTGTTCTGCCCAAATTGGGAAATTATCTGCATAAAGTGCAAATTGATCTTGTAAGCCTTTCACAACATCAGTGTCAATATAATAAAGAATTGTTCCTTGACCTTGTTTGAAGCTTTCCAATTTCGTAACTGTATTTTCAAAGCCTTCTTCAGGCGCTACTTTACGTAATGCTTCACGTGTTAAGTCCCAAAATGTATCACTGTGTTTTCCAAATAAAACGACTGCGCGTTGTGTTTGAGCATTAAATGCTGATGGTGTATGTTGAACTGATGCTTCTACCAATTCAATTACTTCCTCTTCGGTTAAAACTGCTTCCTTTGATAATCCATATCGAGAACGTCTAAGTTCTAAATCTTCAAAAATCTTAGTCATGACATTTACCTCCTGAGTCACTATGTTTTACGAATTATATTATATAGTTGCTGACTATGTTAATTCAAACCATATGCTCTAAAGATGATTGTGTAATTTTCAAGTTTGTGAACTAGTCTGGATAATGTAGATTTTAGAAAAGGAATGGTGTAAAATGATTAAAGAACTAGGAGGAATTGATTATGATGAAATTAGTTGTAGTTCGTCACGGTGAAAGTGAATGGAACGAAAAGAACCTCTTTACTGGATGGGCTGATGTAGAACTTTCAGAAAAAGGTGTAGAAGAAGCTAAACTTGGTGGACGTATGCTTAAAGAAGAAGGTTACGATTTCGATATCGTTTATACTTCATACTTAAAACGTGCAATCCACACTATGGACAATATTTTAAATGAAATGGAACGTACATGGTTACCAATCGTTAAAGATTGGAGACTTAACGAACGTCACTACGGTGCGTTACAAGGTTTAGATAAAGCTGAAACAGCTGCGAAATATGGTGAAGACCAAGTTCTTATTTGGAGACGTTCATTTGACGTTAAACCTCCAGAATTAGATCCTACTGACGAACGTGCTCCACGTAACATGGAAGCATACCGTAATGTAGAAGATAAAGATATCTTACCATTACACGAATCCTTAAAAGAAACAATTGAACGTGCTGTTCCTTATTTTGAAGAAACAATTAAACCTCAAATGTTAGATGGAAAACGTGTTCTTATTGTTGCTCATGGTAACTCATTACGTTCACTTGTTAAATATTTTGACAATATGAGTGATGAAGAAATCATGAAGGTAAACATCCCTACAGGAGTTCCTTTGGTTTATGAATTTGATAACGACTTTAATGTTGTAAACAAATACTACCTCGGTGACCAAGAAGCACTTAAAGCTAAAATGGAAGCAGTCGCAAACCAAGGAAAAGCTAAATAAATTTAAAAAACGAGTCTCACTCGTTTTTTTTCTTGTTGGTCTAAGTTATAAGGCTAGTTTATTAGCTTAGATTTTTGTACAATAGTTATAGACTTTGGAGGTAATTATGAAAAAAAATGATATAGGTGTTATTGGACTTGCAGTCATGGGGTCAAACCTAGCCCTTAATATGGCTGATCACGGGTATAATGTATCGATTTATAATCGTACATATGCTGTTGGTCAAAAAGTAATTCAAGAAAACCCACACGAAAATTTAAGTCTTTTCGAAAGCTTAGAAGATTTTGTGACTTCACTCGAAGCACCTCGTAAGATCATCCTTATGGTTAAAGCGGGACCTGCTGTCGATAAAGTAATTGAAAATTTAATTCCACTCCTTAACAAGGGTGACATCATTATGGATGGTGGTAATTCTAATTTTAAAGATACCATTCGTCGTACACAAGAAATTGAAGCCCTTGGATTCCGTTATTTAGGTGTAGGTATTTCTGGTGGTGAAGAAGGTGCTCGTTTTGGACCTGCTATTATGCCAGGTGGAAGTAAAGACGCTTATAAATTTGTTTCAAATATTTTAGAAGATGTTTCCGCTAAAGCACAAGGCGAACCATGCTGTACTTATATTGGTGAAAATGGTGCCGGACATTATGTCAAGATGGTACATAATGGAATTGAATATGCAGATATGCAGTTGATTGCGGAAAGTTATTCAATTTTAAAACATGTTGGTGGTTTTTCAAATGAAGAGCTTGAGCAAATCTTTAGCGATTGGAATCAAGGTGAACTTGATAGTTTCTTAATCGAAATTACAGCACAAATCTTTGGTGAGATTGATCCGGATACCGGTAAGCATATGGTGGATGTTATTTTAGATACAGCTGCTCAAAAAGGAACGGGTAAATGGACCGCTGAGGAAGCATTAAACACCGGAACGGATGCATCCCTACTTGCTTCTGCTGTTTTTGCTCGTTTTATATCCGCTAAAAAACAAGAGCGTGTTCAAGCACAAGAAATTCTTAACTATGAAGCACCTCATATACAACTAAACGATCGGGAAGAATTTATCGAACAAGTTCGTCAAGCCTTGTATGCAAGTAAGATTATTGCCTATGCACAAGGTTTTGACTTGATGAAAAATGCTTCCATTGAATATGGATGGGACTTAGACTTTGGTGCAATTGCGAAAGTATTCCGCGAAGGATGTATTATTCGTGCGAAATTCTTAAACCGTATTACGGATGCATATACCTTAAATCCTGAATTGCAGAACTTAATGTTGGATGCATCTTTTAAAGAAAGTCTTCTAGACTATCAAGGTAGTTTACGTGATGTGTGTGGTCTTGCCATTCAATCCGGAATCAGTGTTCCAGCCTTTACAAATGCAATCAGTTATTTCGATGCTTACCGTAACGGCCGTTCAAATGCAAACTTAATTCAAGCACAACGTGACTTGTTTGGTGCTCATACTTTTGAACGTGTTGATAAACAAGGCAGTTTCCACCACGAATGGAATCCCAGTAATGAAGCCAAATAATCATATCGTCGCAATTTTCGGAGGTACAGGTGACCTAACCTACCGAAAATTGTTACCTGCATTCTATAACCTTCTTGAAACAAAGAGCCTACCTGATTCGTTTCATCTTGTTGTGATTGGTCGACAAGAGTTAACGACAGCGGCATACCATGATTTGGTAAAGCCTTGGCTTCGAGAACAAGCACGTTTTGATGTGAAAGAGGAGATTCTGGATGTCTTCCTCGAATACGTATCGTATTTTAAAATGACATTTACCGAAGATGAAGGGTATCCACGTCTTAAGACATACTTTGAGACACTTGATCCACAAGCACAAATCCTTTACTACTTCGCAGTTGCGCCTTCTTTCTTTGAAACAATTGCAACACAACTCGATCGGCATCAACTGGTTTCCAATAGTAAAGTTATTATTGAAAAACCCTTTGGTAATGATTTAAAATCCGCAATCGATATCAATAATACCTTAACGCATATTTTTGACGAAGATCGTATTTTCCGTATTGATCACTATGTTGCGAAAGAAATGGTTCAAAACATCTTTACCATTCGTTTTTCTAATATGATCTTTGCGGATAGTTGGAATGGAGCGTCCATCAACAATATACAAATTAGTGCGGCAGAAACGGTTGGGGTTGAAAATCGTGGTAATTACTACGATCATACAGGTGCTTTAAAAGACATGTTTCAAAATCACTTGCTTCAATTATTATCCATTGTACTCATGGAAGAACCGCATGCATTTAATGCTGCGGACATTCACCATGAACAAGAAGCCGTATTGGAAAGTCTATATGTAGAAGATTACGAAAATGATATTGTTTACGGTCAATACCTTGAAAACAGAGATTCGAAGTCCTATACACACGAAGATAAAGTTGAACCGAATTCCACAACTGAAACCTATGTTGCGTTAAAGCTTGCCTCTTCACTACCCAAATGGCAAGATACACCCATCTATATTCGGACAGGAAAACGCATGCATAAGCGTTCAACGGAGATTATGATTGAATTTAATCAGAAAGACCACGAACAACCAAATGTGTTAATCATTAAAGTTCAACCGGATGAAGGAGTCTATCTTCGCTTCAATATTAAAAAACCAGGTCAAAGCCATGATAGCCAAACGGTTTTTATGGATTTTTGCCAGAGCTGTAATTATGAAAACAGAGAAAATACACCGGAAGCTTATGAACGTCTTCTTAAGGCAGCCATGGATTCCGATCAATCCCTTTTCGCAAGTTTTAAACAAGTCCATTTAAGTTGGAGTTTGGTTGAAACAATTCTAGAACATAAAGGAAACGACAAACCTGAAGGCTATGATGCATATTCATCCGGTCCTAAACGTGCCCATGATTTATTAGCACGTGATGGCAATCAATGGATTGAAGAACAGGTTATGGGAGAAATTTTTAAATACTAAACATAAAAAAACTTCTTAAATGACTAAGAAGTTTTTTTTATGTTTACATTCCCGTTCCTAAGTACTGAGATATCGCAGCTGACAAGCGCGGTATGATTTGATTCTTTCTTGAAACAACATCTTGTAAGAAGGTACGTGCTTCACCATCTTTATTGGGAAACGCATCCAAGACTGCTTCTTTTAAACTTCCTGAAGCAACAATAATGGATCCATTATCCTCAACACTGGTAAAGACGACAACCAATAAATCCAGGTGATGTTGAGTTACAAATTGTTCCATCACTTCTTCAAATGAATCTAAAATATCATCCAACTCATCAAAGTGGTAAATTACAAGCTGGGATACCATTACCTCTTTTTGAGAAATGTAGAATTTCTTAATATCTTGGTTAATAATATCTTCATATGGTTTATTTTTTAAGCCAGATGTTACTTCGTACATATCACGTGCAAATTCATTGCGATCAAGACCCGATCGATCTTGAAGAATGTTCGCAATTTCAAAATCTTTTGGCGTCGTCGTTGGTGATTTTAAATTTAAGGTATCAGATACCAGTGCTGCGAGTAATAATGAAGCAATATCTTTTGGAATTTCGACACCATGTTCCAAATACATCTTTGTAATGATTGATGCCGTTGATCCGATGATTTCATTTCTGAAATATATCGGTTTAACGGTGCGTAGGTCGCCAATACGGTGATGATCAATGATTTCTAGTATTTCTGCTTGTTGGATCCCATCCACGCTCTGTGAGGCTTCATTGTGATCCACAAGAATCATCTTTTTACTTGATGAGTTTAAAATATGGTACCGTGACACAAAACCATAAATCTTATTCTGATCATCCAATACAGGGTATGCTCGATAACGTGTTTTTAGCATTCGCTTTCCAACATCATCTACAAACTCATTCCAATTAAATGTAATTAAATCCGTGGACATTACTTCACGAACACTTGGCGCAAACAGCAAATAACGCGAAGTATTCATGGTTCCATGTGTTGATCGAATAATTCCACAATCATGCAATTTCGCAAGCGATAAGACCGATTCTTCAATCTCATCTGTCCATACTGTCACAATACAAGATGCACCTTTACGAATTGCAGTTAACTGTGATTCCGTATCATTACCAATAATTACGAGGCGGTCTGTTAATTCATAATTATCCAATTTTGTTTTAGATATCGCAATGATACTTGTTTTCCCATTAAAATGAAAATGCTTTGGTTCATAAATCAATTCACCATCGATTGCTTGCGCAATATTACACATCGGTGTTTTCTTTAAAAGTGCGATGGAATGTTTCGTATCACCCATCGCGATATGAGCAAGATTTGAACTGGTCACAAGCCCAATAAGTTGATCCCGATCATCAACTACCGCAAGTGTCTGTCGCTTATCTGAGATAATTTCCATTGCTTCCTTAATAGAAGTATCCAGATGAATCTTTACCGCATCATCCATTTCAATCTCATCAAGTGTTGCACGTGCATCTTTGAGAAGTGTTGGCGTTTCAAAACCAAAGCGATCAAGAAGATAGCTGGTTTCATCACTCAGTTCACCCAAACGACAGGGTACTGCTGGAGCACCCAGAATGTTTTTAAGATGAGCATATGCAATTGACGATACAATTGAATCCGTATCTGGATGACGATGTCCACAAATATAGATTAAATCTTTTTCGTTTTTCATATTAATTCCCTTTCAATGATTAATATAAGTTTATCATATCTACTTAATATATAAAGATGACCCTGTGAAAAAGAACCACGATTAAACACTATTTATAGGTATAACTGACTAAATCTAATTCTATGTTGCGTTATTTATTCTGTTTTTCTTTCAAAAACAGGATTTCTGAAATCATCTTGCTTTTTTTTATCTAAATAAAAAAACACTGATTTCTCAGTGTTTAGTCTTCATGAATCATATCGTAGCGATATGATGAATGTTTAATCATATTTGGATTTGGTTTGCGTGTTCGGTGAATTTCTTTATGCAAGTCACTGCGTTTAAAATTAGTATAGGCATCTTCATTTTCCCAAACAAATGAAACATCCACACAATCATAACTGTGGCATGACTCATTCAGCCCTACACGAATACTAACAAATCCTGGAAAATCTTTAACTACCGTACGATTATAAAAATTCTCGGCAAAGTCACGACCTGTTCCTTTTTTCATTTCAAAATGTTTAACTTCTACATATTTCATTGTGATACCATCCTTTTTAAAATCGTAAGTTCTCTATGTATATTCTATTCAAACCTTATCGATGAATCAAGCATTTCATAAGTTAAATTGATGATATTATTCACAAAGTATCGTTTACGAGAATAATTTGTTCTAAAAAATGGTACTCATGTCATAAAATAAAAAGCACAGGAAACCATTTGTGATTTCCGTGCTTTTCTACACAAAGTTATTTTGTAAGTGGTGGTAAATCAAGTACTTCTTCAATTGAATTGATAATATACTTCGCACCATGTTCTCGAAGTTCTTCAACACTTCGAAAACCCCATGATACTCCTACAGGTACCATCCCTGCATTCTTAGCTGTTTTCATATCCACATCACTATCACCCACGAAATAAATCAATGAAGGATCTATGCTCATTGTTGATGCAATTGCGAGCGGATAGTATGGGTCTGGCTTATGTTTACCATCAAAGGTATCCCCAATTGTCGCAACAAATTGAATATCATCATAATAATGCTTCACAATACCCTCTGTATATTCTTGTTTCTTATTTGTACAAATTGCAATCGGGATGTTGCGTTGATTCAATTCTTTTAAGGTATCACAGACCTTGCTATAAGGCACAGAAGCCTCTGTGTAATGACGACTGTATTCATCAAGGTATTCTTCTAGGATTACATCAAATGCTTCGTAATCGCTCGGTAATGCCCGCTCAACGAGTTTCTTCATCCCATTTCCTACAAACTTTTTATACTGTGCGCGATCATAAGTGGGAAGATCATGACGCAAAAGCACTGTATTTAAATTATTTCCTAAATCATCAATGGAATCTAATAACGTTCCATCCAAATCAAATATAAAAGCCATCTGTATCCAACTTTCTAAATAATATTTCTAAAAACTTGATTATCATGTTTTGGTTCATAACATGTTGTGATTGGACGTGACATCGCCCAATTGAAAAAGCGTGAATCATCATGCTTTGTTTTAATTGGAAAGAAACAAAGCGGTTGGAGTAAATCAAGTGCTTCACGCGCACCACGATCAAAATCTTCACCCATTGAAGGTTCGAGTGTAAACATTAAGATGTCAATCGGTGCATACACCGCAATCTCCTGAAGAATTTCATGGAAGCGATGCGTTTCAAAACGTGATTCTGCAGGCGTAAACGTATCCTTCCAGTGCCAGTTGTTAAGCGAACCGGCATGCAAGATTTTTAAATCTCCCTCTTGAATAAAATAACACACACCACCACCCGTACTTCCGTACGTACGTACTTTCGCAAAACCCAAATGAATTTCATCACCTGGCTCCATCATAAATACATTACGGTACGGTGAGACTAAAATATCCGATGACAGAATAACCGTCTTGCCATAACTGTAAATTGATTCATTATAGTGATTACGATGACGACTTGTTACAAAAAAGAATGTTTCTTTCTCACTGTATAAATACCGTGATGGCAACAGCCCCTCAACATAATCAAAAATATAAACGGCTTTTTCCGTTTCCACAACATAACCCGCATTATTAATATATTCTACATTAACCATCATAATGCCCCCCTTCTTTTTATTATAACACGAAAAAGAGTAGCATAATGCTACTCTAAGCTAACTGAGATTGTCCCGAATATAATGATGCATAACGTCCGCCTAGTTGAATTAAATCATCATGGCTACCGCGTTCAATAATTTCACCATGTTCTAAAACAATAATCGCGTCTGCATTTCGAACTGTAGACAGACGGTGTGCAATCACAAAGGTTGTACGTCCTTCCATAATTGAATCCATCCCTTTTTCAACCATACGTTCAGTACGGGTATCGATGGAGGATGTAGCCTCATCAAGGATAAGAATTTCAGGATTGGCTACCGCAGCACGTGCAATATTCAGTAATTGCATCTGACCTTGCGATAAATCATCCCCATCCCCACCAAGAACCGTTTGATAGCCATGTTTAAGTTGACGTATAAAATGATCCGCATTCGCAAGCTTTGCAGCTTCAATACATGCCTCATCACTTGCATCAAGATTACCATAACGAATGTTTTCCATAACGGTACCACTAAACAAATGCGTATCTTGAAGTACCATCGCAATATGTTTTCGTAAACTGTAACGATTAATGGTATCCAAAGGTTTTTCATCAATTAAGATGGTACCTGCATCAATATCGTAGAATCGAGATATTAGGTTTGTGATAGTCGTTTTCCCTGCACCTGTAGATCCTACGAAAGCAATTTTTTGTCCCGGTTTCGCCCAAAACGAAACATCTTTTAAGACTGGAACACTTGGATTATATCCGAATGTTACATTTTCAAAACGCACTGACCCTACAACATCTTCAAGAATTAAATCCGTTTCATTTTCAGACTCTAAACTCCAGTCCAGCAGTTCAAAGATTCGTTCAGCTGAAGCGATTGCAGACTGAAGTGTTGTGAATTGACTCGAGATTTCATTAATTGGTTTTCCTTGAGTCCGTGTCATATTTACATAAGCACCCAAGTCTCCAATACTTAATCCATGATTAATTGCAAGGTATCCCCCAACAATCCCAATAACCGCATAACTTATTGTATTCACATTTTGCATCAACGGGTACATCATAATTGAGGTAATCTGAGCACTTTGAGAATTCTTTCGGTAGTCTTGATTTAGCACTTGGAAATCTTTCTCAGCTTCTGCTTCATGATTAAAAAGTTGCATAACCATTTGGCCTTCCATGGATTCTTCAATGTAACCATTGAGGGTTCCAAGGGAACGTTGTTGGCGTTTAGAATAAATGCGACTTCGTTTTACGATTGCATTTGCCATAATTGAAAGGAGTGGCAAAATAATCAGAGTCACTAGGGATAGCGTAGGACTTAAGATAAACATAACCACGATTGTCCCTAACAACGTGAAGATATTAATAACAATTGAAGCAGCAGCGGAGTTTAACCCTTCCCCCACAAGATCAATATCATTGGTAAAACGACTCATTAAATCCCCGTGAGCATTTTGATCGTGATACTTAACATCCATCTTCAACACATGATCAAACATGTCTTTGCGAATTGTTTCAACAGTACGTTGTGATATCTTCACCATCATACGGTTTGAGAAAAGCATCGCTAATACTTCAAGCGCGAAGATAATTGCAAGAAAGACAAGTTTACTAAAGAGCTGTTGGAACATCAAATCTCTTGAAATCGATCCATTTAATCCATTTTCAATAATTTTGATTAATGGAGAGATAGAATACGATCCATAAAGCCCACCCAAGGTGGAGACAATCGATGCGATGATTACCATAATTAGTAAGATCTTATTTTGTCCTAAATATCCTAACAGGCGTTTCAGTGTTTTTTGTTGGTTTCGTGGTTTATGACCAATGACAACTTTACGTTCACTCATCTTATTCATCCCCCTTTCTTTGTTGGCTTTCATAGATTTCTTGGTAGACATTACAGGACTCAAGCAATGTAGTGTGTGTTCCTTGCCCGACAATCTTACCCTCATCCATAACTAAAATCATATCACTGTCTGAAACAGAACTAATTTTTTGCGCAATACTTATAACCGTAACATCTTCATAAAGACTTTGAACGGATTCTTTAACCCGTTGTTCTGTAGCAGCATCCAAGGCACTGGTACTATCATCTAAAACAAGAATTTTAGGTTCCACAACCAATGCTCGAGCAATACACATTCGCTGACGTTGACCACCTGATAAATTGGTACCACCTTGTTGGATCGGTGCTTTAAAACCTTCTTCTTGTTCCATGATAAAATCATAGATTGAAGCAGCTTTGGTAGCACGGATAAGATCTTCTTGACTTGCATTTGGATTTCCAAGTTTCAGATTGGACTCAATGGTTCCCGTAAAGAGCACATTTTTTTGGGGAACAAATCCAAATTGACTGCGTAACGATTTTAAGTCAAGCGTACGGATGTCTTTTCCATCAAGGTAAATTGTTCCTTCAGTAACATCAATTAAACGTACCATCAGATTAATCAAAGTCGATTTACCGGAACCTGTAGAACCGATAATCCCAACATGTTCACCGGGTTTAATAGCAAAATTAATGTTTGTGAGAATATCATTTGCATCCTCATAATAACGGAATGAAACATTATCAAAATGTATATCACCACGCGGATTTTCAGGAAGTGTATCCAGTATTGCCGCATTGGTAATATCTGGTTCAGTTTCCAACACTTCTTTCAAACGAATGACGGATGCTTTCGATCGTGAAATCATCATTAAGACGTTTGTAATCATCATCATCGAGAACATCGTGAAACGAAGATAGTTTATAAAGACGAGTAAATCTCCAATATTGATTAAATGTTGATCAACAATGAGGAAACTTGAAATCCATACGATAAACAGTGTCGCAAAATGAATCGCACCCATTAGTGCAGGATTCATAACAACCATTAAATTCATTGCGCTGACGGAAGCATCAAACAACTCGCCGTTTTCATCTTGAAATTTATGGGATTCTTCATCCTCACGTACAAAAGATTTAATAACTCGAATGTTCATGAGGGATTCTTGCACCTTACGGTTCATCTTATCCACTTTATCTTGCAACTTGACAAATCGTGGAAATCCTTCTTTAATTACATAAAGCAGGACGAGTGATAAAACCACAACTGCTCCCAACATTACAATGGACAGATCAGGACTAATCATATAGGTCATGACAACTGTACTGATTAGAAATACTGGTGCACGCACTAATAAGCGTAAGCACATCATTATGGTTCGTTGTAGAAAGTTAATATCATTTGTCAAACGGGTTACTAAAGAAGCCGTTTGAAATTGAGACATATTCTTTAATGAAAATGTTTGGACACGTTTAAAGATGTCTCGACGTAAATTTAAGGCGAAATTGTTGGATGCTTGCGATGGGAAAACCAAACCAAGCATTGCGATGACTGCCCCTAGCAAGGCAAGTCCAACCATTTTTAGGCCAACATTAAGGATTACTGTAAAATCTTGATTCGCAATCCCTACATCGATAATTTGCGCCATCAATTGAATTTGATACAATTCGATGAAGGCTACACTACCGACAAAAATTATTCCCAATAATGCGATTGGGATCTCAGGTTTAAAATATTTAAAGAACGTTTTCATTTGTCTCTCTTGCCTCCAATCCTTTAATCATTTCTGTAAGTAATTCTTCTAACTGCAGTTGTTGTTCCGGACTTAAGTTCAGGAACATTGAGTTATTTATGGAATCGAAGTTTTTCTTCAACTCAACAATCGTTGCTTCCCCTTTTTCAGTCAGGTATAGCTGACGACAACGTTTATCATCTTCCGGTATTTCCCGGCGAATAAAATCACCTTGTTCAAGACGTTTAAGAGCCACAGATACTGTTTCCTTTGTAACCACAAGTGTTTCTGCTAACTCTCTTTGTGTCAAACCAGGATTTCGATACAGTTCAAACAAAAAACGTGGTTGTCCTATATAGAGCCCTAAAGTATCTAAATAGGTTTGGACAACACTTCTGTGTTTTCGTTCTAATGCGCGATAAAGTTGTGATAAAACAGATTCCATAAGCTTCTCCTTTAGTTAAACGACTAACTAATTATATCAAAAAAGAAAAAGACACTGTGATAAATAAATGAAAGCCGTCCTGAGACGGCTTCCTTAGTGTCTTTAGCCAATGAAGATCAGCCATAAAAGTCCATAGATTAATCCTAATACTAGGAGTAGTGCTGGTAAAAGTGTCACGATTGCGGCAATAATCATCGCCGTCGTATCATTTTTCTCAAACTCAACATCTTTAAACTTTTCTTGAATTTCTTCTTCAGTTAGTAATTTTCTTTTTTTTCGTTTATTCAACATAATTATTTCTTTAAATTACACGCAACGTAATGGTTCTCACCAACACTATGCCAATCAACATCCGCAATCGCGTTTGTTTTAAAGTTATAGAAGTCATAAACATCATTTTCTGAAGAATAGAGATCTGCTTCAACTTCTTTACGATCTTTACGTCCACTGATATCCGTTTTTAAGAATGCGTTTAATAAGCGTTTCGTATATGGATGTTTCGCATCTGTAAAGATCGCTTTGATTGGTGCCGCTTCAACAATCTTACCACCATACATAACAATAACATCATCTGCCATTTGGCTGATAACACCGAGATCATGAGTAATAAAGAGAATTGATGTGTTGTAATCTGTTTTGAGATCATTCATTAATTTTAGAATCTCTGCTTGAATAATAACATCAAGAGCCGTTGTAGGCTCATCAGCGATTAAAAGCTTAGGATTACATGCAAGCGCCATCGCAATCATAACACGTTGACTCATCCCACCTGATAATTGGTGAGGATAGTTTTTTAGAACTTTCTCTGGACGAGGAATTTTAACGGATGCAAGCATTTCTAGTGCGCGTTGACTCGCTTCTTGCTTTGTCATACCTTGGTGAAGCATTAATACTTCACTAATTTGACGTTCAACCGTAAATACTGGGTTTAAACTTGTCATTGGTTCTTGGAAAATCATTGAAATATCATTTCCGCGAATTTTACGTAATTGTTCTTCAGTATAATCCGATAGAACTTCACCGTTAAAAATAATCTCACCTTCATAGATACGTTGGTTTGATTCAAACAATTGTAAAATCGACATTGCTGTCTGACTCTTTCCACTTCCTGATTCACCAACAATACCCAATGTGCGTCCTTCATCTACAGAGAAAGAAACACCATTAACAGCTTTTACCAAGCCACGTTTTGTATCAAAGTAGGTATGTAGGTTTTTAATTTCTAATAAAGCCATGCTTACATACCTCCTTTCTTGTTCTTTGCTTCGGCATTAAGCAGACGACATGCTACAAAGTGATCTGGTGCCACTTCATACCAATCTTTATCGGCTTCACCCGTTTCTTCAAATGTGAAATCAAAAATGCCATTTGGAACAACTTTAAGAAGTTCCGCAATCTCTGCTTCATCTTTTTCCATTCGAGGAATCGCTGCAAGCAATTGTTTGGTGTATGGATGTTGCGGATTACTGAAGATTTCTTCAGCAGGTGCAAGTTCAACCAAGTTACCAAAATACATAACTCCAATACGGTCACTGATATAACGTACTACACCTAAGTCATGTGTAATGAATAGGTATGTTAAGTTGTGCTCATCTTTAAGATCTTGAAGTAAGTTAATAACTTGAGACTGGATGGATACATCCAACGCACTAACCGCTTCATCACAAACGATAAACTTAGGACGAAGTGCTAATGCACGTGCAATCCCGATACGTTGACGTTGTCCACCTGAAAATTGGTGAGGATAACGATGTATAAATTCCTTCTGAAGTCCACATTTTTCCATTATATCAATAATGTATTCATTATATTCGTCACTGTTTGCATCCTTGAAGAGTTTATGAGCAATCAGCCCTTCTCCAATAATGTTTCCTACGGTAAAACGAGGATCAAGTGATGAATATGGATCTTGGAAAATAATTTGTAAATCCTTACGTAAGAAACGCATCTCTTGTTTGTTTAATGATGATAAATCGATACCATCATCAAGTAAAGATTCATATTCTTCAAAATTATCATGTGAAGATAATTTTGCCTTCATTTCGTTAATAACCACATTAACGTCATCAAGCTCTTTTTGAGCTGCTGCTAATTTTTCTTTTAAACTTGATACATTACCATTTGCTTTTTTATCATGCATGGTATTGCGTAATGTTTCCATTTCAAGTTCTTTATGTAACTTCGCAACTGCACTCCCTTTTTGATATTTTGAAAGAAGCAATTTACTTACTTCATTGAGATTATCATGAACGAGAAGTCCACCTGCAAGACGGAAAATATTACCGTATGTTGTTTCATATGCAATCTTTAAAAGACGCAATGATTCATTAAGTTCAATAAATTCTTCGCCTGATGTTCCTTCAATTTTTGATTCAAGGTCCTTAATCGCTTTGTATTCTGTATCATGTTTACCAAATACCTTTGGTATTGATTTATATACTCCGCGTACGTACTCAGGCATCATTTCTTCAATTGTTTCACCATAATAAAGTGATACTCCACCTGTTTGCTCGTACAATTGAATTAATGTACGACCAAACGTGGATTTACCACAACCTGATTCTCCAACAAGTCCTAATGTTTCACCTTCAAAAATTTCAATTGAGATATCTTTGTTGGCTTTTACATATTCTTGTTTACGTTGGAAAACACTGGATTTTTTTATTGGGAAATATTTTTGTAAGTGTTCAACCTTTATGAGAACGCGATTATCTTTATTTTCCATTATATAATCCCATCCTTACTTTGTAATTTACTGTATTTTTCATTTTATCTACCATCCCCTACTTCTGGTTCGACTTCGGATCCATTGCATCACGAAGTGCATCTCCCATTAAGTTTACAGACAAGGCTGTGAACATAACGCAGAGTGCTGGTAGAAGCCATTGCCACCAGTAATTTTCAATAACTGTTGTATTCGCAACACCATTGAGCATATTACCCCATGATGGTGAAGGTGGCTTAACACCAAATCCTAAATATGATAATCCAGCTTCTGTAAGCAAGCTTGATGCATATCCAAGTGTCATATTAACAATAATAAAGTTAAACACACTTGGTAAGATATGGCGAATAATAATTGTTTTTTCTTTTAGCCCTAACGCACGTGCGGCAAGAACAAAGTCTTTTTCACGTTCGGCAAGGATTTGTCCACGCACAAGACGTGCAACACCCGGCCAAGAGATTACCCCTAAAATAACCATAATCATAGCGAGTCGTTGTGACTGTGTTGTCGATGAAGGCAACAAGGCCGATAAAGTAATAGCAAGCGGTAAGAATGGGAATGCACTAATAACCTCAGCGATACGCATGAGTAAGTTATCAACCCAACCACCATAGAAACCTGCAATTAAACCAACGAGAACCCCAATTACAGTAGAAATGATCATTGAAATCGCACCAACTGTTAGTGAGATGCGTCCACCATAAAGTAAACGTTCTCCAATTGAACGACCCATATCGTCAGTACCTAATACAAATCCTTTATTTCCCCAACCTTTAATTTGGTTGTCTTCACTAACTGCAAAGGATTGGAAGTGATCTGAGAAAATTTGTTTGTTTTTAACGTTTGTTACTGATGATGGAACATCCGTTAAATTAAATTTACCTTCACCCCAAGCATAAACACTTCCAGATTCTGTAAGTGCATTAAATGATGATAATGTTGATGCAATTTGAACTACTTTACCATCAAGTTCTGGAACGCTTTGATATTTACCTTGTGCTCCCCATGTATGAACATTACCATCAGCATCTAAAGCGATTGCTGAAGTCTTAGTAAGTTCTACTTGAGTAACTTTTACAGAACCATCTGTTAATTCTGTCGGAATGGCACCTACTTCAGTACCACCTTGACCAAACGCAACCAATGATCCGTCATCAAGTAAAGCGATGATATTGAATTGTCCAATTGCGATGTCTTTAACACGCCCTTGGATACTTTTCGGAATATTATCGAGGTTGTTTTCAAGAACACTACCCCATGTATAGATTTTTCCTGTATCAGTAACAATCGCAGTAAATCGTTTTCCTGCTGCTACTTTAACAATGTTATCACTACCAAGTTCTTCCATGACATCAAATGGTAGTTCTGTTTGAGAGAATGTATTTTCACCTACACCAATAAATTGATTGTTTTCGGTGACTGCAACAACAAATTTATCTCCAGACGCGAGTGACTTAATTTTACTATTCTTAGTTTTTTCAACGATTTGATCTACTTTAAATTTCTTATCCGGGCGTTGTCCCCAAAAATGTACTTTTCCTGCATCATCTAAAGCAACGGAGTATGAAGTACCACTACTAATTGTATCAATGTTTTTACCTTGTATTTCCTTGGGAATATTCAAATACTTTGTCCCAGGTGCTAAGTTATTTAATACTGTTTCATGTTCGTATGAATTATACGGTCTAAATGATGTAGTACCAAATACAACTACAAATATTAATACGAATGCTACAAGTCCTGTAACACCTAATTTATTTTCAAAAAAGTTTCTCGCAATTTGTTTTGATGGGCTAATTACCACATCATCAGCGATTAAATCTTCAAGTTCTTCGCGTCGTTGCCCACCGCTCTTAAACAGATTAGCAAACATCGATTTGATACTTGACCAAAATGAATTTTTCTTATTGTTGTCCATATCAAAACCCCTAATCTAATTTAACACGTGGGTCAACCATCGCGTATCCAATATCCATAACAATGTTTGAAACGAGTGATAGGATCGCATAGAACATGTTCATTGCTAATACAAGCATGAGATCACGACTACCAACTCCTTGAATCAAGACGTTTCCAATCCCGTTCCACGAGAATATCTGTTCAGTAATTGCGGCACCCCCAAATATACCAGCAATCGAACCTGCAAGAACCGTTACAACTGGAATTAGAGCATTTCTAAACGCATGCGAATAGACAATGACTTTTCCAGATAACCCTTTAGCACGTGCAGTACGAATATAGTCACTGTTTAACACTTCAATCATTGCATTTCGGACATAACGAATTGTCGATGCAAATGAACCAATAGTTAATGTGATAATCGGTAAGGCTGCATAACGGAACCATTGACCCACATATGCAATCCCTGTAGTTCCAGCAAGTGGCATCCCACCTGTAGGGAAGATGCTTAATTTAATTGCAAAGAAGTAAATTAACAAGATCGAGATTAACAATGTTGGCATTGACATTCCGACAAGTGAAAAGACTTGCCAAAACTTATCAAATTTTCCACCACGATTCACGGCTGATTTAATACCTACAATAATTGAGATAACAAACGCAATTGTTGTAGAAATTATATTAAGAAATACTGTATTTTTTAGTGGTGTTGCAATAACCTCTTTTACGGGTTTGTTTTTAGATGTTGAAATTCCTAAATCACCCGAAAGTGTGTTTTTTACCCAGCGAACATATTGTTCTGGGAGTGGCTTGTTATGACCGATGCGCTCTGCAGCTTCATCATAAGCCCTTTGGTATTGTACTGGATCTTTAATCGCTGGGTTAATCATTCCTATTACGGGATCACCAGGCATCATTTTCACTAATGAAAATAGCATGATTGAAATGATGATCACAACAGGAATCAACGACATAATCCGTTTTATCATATACTTAAACATCGTTTTTCTCCTTTTAACACGACTATAAGAAGTGCCGATTGACACTTCTTATAGTACTTACATTCAATTATAACTCAAATTATCCTTCGATTGAGATATATTCTATAGTTTTTGACCAGTCCATCTCTGGTGTTACTTTTTCTAAACCTTTAACACGGTTTGACGCGATATCATGGTATAGATTTGAGTAGAGAGGAATTTGGAACAAGAGATCATTCCAAAGTTGGAAGTATTCTACAACTGCTTCTGAATAAGCTTCACGGTTTCCTGGTTCAATACGACGTACCTTTTCAATAGCTGCATCAAGTTCTGGATCTGAAATATCACTCCAGTTTAAACCTGTACCAACATATTTTGAATGGTTTTGCCATGGATCGTATAGTGATGTGAATGATGTTGCAAGGTTAAATGCATTAAAGTCATTCTCTTCACGTCCTTGCATGTATGCACCTAATGTAGCAAATTCTCCTTGCTCAATGTAGTATTCCATACCAGCTTTTTCCGCTGCAGGAACTAATTGAGAAACAATTAAATCTGTTACTGAGTTCTTTTCAGAACCAAAGTGTTTAACAACAAGTTTATTTCCATCTGCATCGTAACGAGCATAATCTTTACTTGCTTTACTTGCATCAAATGGTGTTACACCATCTTTTTCGAATTTGTAGATTGATTGATCTAGTAATTCGTTTGCTTTAGTAATGTTGTAAGTATAGTCAATAAGTGAACTTTCGATCTTGTCCTTGTTATCTTTATAAAACCATTGTGATAGTCCGAATGGTCCGTTAACTACAGAACCGTATCCACCAGCAATTTTTTGAACAAATTCGTTACGGTTTAACATGTAACCAATTGATTGACGTACTTCTTTATATTGAGTAGGTCCTTTGTTTGCTTTTAATGTGATGTTACCAAATCCATTACGTGGATAGTTAACTGTTTGTAATTCAAGTTCTTTTGCTTTATTGATGTATTCACCTTCGATGTTACCTGGTGATAAATCAACTTCACCTTTTTCGATCGCTTGTACTGTAACGTTTGAGTCAACTTGACGGATTACAACTTTTTCAACTTCAGGTTTTTTACCTTCGTAGTTTCCTGCATATTGATCATTTTTAACAAGAATTGTTGTACCATTTTCATAGCTTTCTAACTTATACGCACCGACTACTACAGTTGGTTTGTATCGTTCAGTTGTTGAAACATATTCAACAGCTGCTTGAATTTCTTCAGGTGTGTTGTCGAATGCATTTCCTTCAGCATTTAATTTAGCATCCTTAAACCAAACATGCATTGGTTCAGGTGAGATATCAGCTTTACTTGCTTCAAAGTAGTAAGGCAAGTTTGCTTTATCAATTGTTAATGAGAATGTGTTGTCATCGATTAATTTAACCCCTTCGAAAACTTTTGATTCCCCTGTACTATATGCGTTGTATCCTAATAGTTCATCTCCGGTACTTTCCATTGATGCAACTTTCATCCAAGCTGGATGTGTACGGAACAACATTGACATAACGTAATCTTTTGCTGTGATCTCTGTTCCGTCAGAGTATTTGTTGCCACCTTTGATTTTGAAGGTATAAGTTTTATTTCCTTCGCTATCTGCTTTTACTTCGTGACTTTCTACGAAGTTAGGGTTTGGCTTGATCTCTGAAGTATCGCGATCAATATAGAAAACGCTTGCACCAATGTGCATTAAGTTAGTTGCCCATCGGTCATAGGCATTTGATCCGAACCCTTCCACAAAGTCACCATTTTGTGAAGCAGGGGCCGCAACCGTTAATGTACTGGATGAACCTTGTGATCCACAACCAGTAAGAACCAATAACGCTGCAACGAATGCAATCATTAATTTTTTCATGGTAATTCTCCTCCTTTTGTTGTCAAACATTGATACAGATAAGTGATACTGTATGAATGTATTATATAGGATACAGAAAATTTGTCAATTGATTTTTCAGTATATTATCAATTTTATGAAAATAAATCATAAAAGATATGAAACAATTTACATTTAGCATATTTAAGCAAATAAACCACTAATTAGTGGGTTTAAAGATACAGATTGTATGTTGGATGAAAACATCGTATGAAAATAAATCTATAAATATCACAAGAAATCCATAGAACTCGTTGATTTGGCAAGTATTCTTGAAACAACTTTCAGAAATTTATGCAAGATAATACAAAATTATCATGGTTTAAATGAAATAAATAAAAAAAAGGATGCTTTCGCATCCTTATTATATAGATTAAATATGAATTGGCAATCCGAGTGAAATTTCAGATGCATCCATAACTGTTTCTGATAGTGTTGGGTGAGCATGGATTGTTAATGAAAGATCTTCAACATTCATGCGTGCTTCAACAGCTAATCCGATTTCAGCAATAATATCACTTGCTCCAACACCGGCTACTTGTCCACCAAGTAGTAATCCTGTGTCTTTTTCTGATACAAGTCTTACAAATCCTTCACCTGCATTAAGTGAAAGTGCACGACCGTTTGCACCAAATGGGAATTTTGATACTTTAACTGTTAATCCTTGGTCTTTTGCTTCTTTTTCAGTTAATCCAACAGTTGCTAGTTCAGGGTCTGTGAAACATACCGCTGGAATCGCAACATAGTCGATTTCTGAAGGTTGGCCTGAGATTGCTTCAGCAGCAACTTTTGCTTCGTATGAAGCTTTGTGTGCTAATGCTAAACCTGGAGTAACATCACCAATTGCAAAAATATGTTTTTGGCTTGTGCGTCCTTGTTTATCTACAGTGATAAGACCACGTTCGTTTGTCTCAACACCGGCTACTTGTAAACCAAGATCATCCGTGTTAGGACGACGTCCAACAGTAACCATAACGTAATCTGCTTCGATTGTTGCTGGTTTGCCATCTACTTCATAAGTAACGACAACACCATCTTTTGTTTCTTTAGCATCTTTAGCCATAGCGTTGTTTACGATTGTAACGTCTTTTTTCTTAAATTCGTTTTCAACAAGTTTAATCATGTCTTTATCGAATTGAGGTAAGATTGAAGGTGCACCTTCAAGGATTGTAATTTCTGATCCTAGGTTAGCATAAACACCTGCTAATTCTGAACCAATGTATCCTCCACCGATAACAACAAGTTTCTTAGGAATTTCTTTTAAGTTTAATCCACCTGTTGAGTCAATGATGCGTTTTCCAAATTTGAAACCTTTGATTTCAATTGGACGGCTACCTGTTGCAATTACACAGTGTTTGAATGTATATGATTGAGCTGACTCATCATTTACAACACGTAATTGATGTGTGTCATTAAAGAATGCTGTACCACGAATGATTTCAACTTTATTTTTCTTTAATAACATTGCAATTCCAGATGTAAGTTTATTAACAACTTGCTCATCTTTCCATGCTTGTGTTTTTGTGAAGTCAATTTTAACATTTTCAGCTGTAACACCGAATGTTTCTGAATTCATTGATTCTTGGTATCGATGACCTGCATTAATTAACGCTTTTGATGGAATACATCCAACGTTAAGGCAAACGCCACCAATATTGTCTTTTTCAATAATTGCTACTTTTTGGCCTAATTGAGCTGCACGAATTGCTGCAACATATCCACCAGGACCTGAACCAATAACAATTGTATCTAATTCAAGAGCTAAATCTCCTACTACCATGTACTATTCCACCTTCCAATTAAGATTCCATTAATAGAAGCTCAGGATTGTTTAACAATCTCTTGAGTTCGTTCATGGCATTTTGTGCTAGGGCACCATCGATAATACGGTGGTCGAAGCTTAATGATAATGCTAACATATTTCCAACGCCGATTGTTCCATCTGCTAGAACAACTGGTTTCTTATCAATACGTCCTACACCTAAGATCGCTACTTCTGGGTAGTTGATGATCGGTGTAAACCAGAGTCCACGTGCTGATCCAATATTACTAATTGTAATTGAACCATCGCGCATATCTGCTCCAGCTAATGTATTATCATTTGCTGCGGCTGCCAATGTTGAGATTTCTTTAGCTACTGTAAAGATACCTTTTGAATCAGCATTTTTGATATTTGGAACATATAAACCGTGAGGTGTATCTGCTGCAAAACCGATGTTAATGAAGTTTTTGTAAACAATTTCTTGTGTTGAATCATCAACACTTGAATTTAAGATTGGATATTTACGTACTACTGCAGTTAATGCCTTAACAATATAAGGTAAGAATGTTAATTTAACATCTTGTGCTGCTGCAATTTCTTTAAATTTCTTACGGTGATTTACAAGTTCTGTAACATCAACTTCGTCAAATAATGTAACGTGTGGTGCTGTTGCTTTACTTGTAACCATAGCTTTTGAAATTGCTTTACGAGTTGGAGTCATTTTTTCACGTGTAGTAGATCCTGTAACAACAACTGGAGCTGGTTTTGCTGCTGGTTTTGCTACTGGTGCTGCTTCAACGGATGTCGTTGCTTCAACTACTGGTGCTTCAACTACTGGTGCAGTTGCGCCGCCTGCGATAAATGCTTCAACATCTGATTTACGGATATGACCGTGTTTACCTGTTGCTGTAACAAGTGTTAAATCAATGTTATTTTCGCGAGCAAATTGACGAACAGATGGCATTGCGAGAACGCGTCCTGCAATTTTATTCTGTGCGAAAGTTTCGCCGTTTCCTGAAGCTTGTTGGCTTGCTGCTGCAACAGGTGCTGCTTGGGCAGGAGCTGCTGCTGGAGCATGTCCTTCTGCCGCAAACTCAACAAGTGGTTGTCCAACTGTTGCCACTGTACCGGCTTCGATCATGATATTCATGACTTTACCTGATACTGGGGATGGAATTTCTTGAACAAGTTTATCGTTTTGAACTTCTAATAGTGGTGCATCTTCTTTAATGTCATCACCAACTTTTACGAACCATTGTACAATTTCACCTTCAGCGATACCTTCACCAACATCTGGCATATTGAATACAAATGATCCTGCAGCTGCTGCGGGTGCAGGTGCTGCTGTTTCTTCTTTAGCAGGTGCAGATGCAACTGCGCCTTCTGCTACGATTTCTACGAGATCGTCACCAACTGTTGCTACAGTTCCTGGTGCGACCATAATTTTTGTAATTGTTCCTGCTACTGGGGATGGAATTTCTTGAACAAGTTTATCGTTTTGAACTTCTAATAGAGGTTCATCTTCTTTAATTGTGTCGCCTTCTTTAACGAACCAACTAACGATTTCTCCTTCAGCAATTCCTTCACCTACGTCAGGCATTTTAAATATAAATGACATTATGCACTTCGCCTCCTAAATTAATCAAAGTTAACAATTTCACGTACTTTATTTGTGATGTCTTCTTCGTTTGGTAACCAATCGTTTTCAGCTAAACCAAATGGGAAAATTGTATCTGGTGCTGCAACACGACCTACAGGTGCTTTTAATGTAAGAATTGCGCGTTCTGCGATTTCTGACATAACATGAGCCCCTACTCCGGCTTGACGTTGTGCTTCTTGTACAACAACTAAACGTCCTGTTTTCGTTACAGATTCAATAATTGTATCTAAATCAATTGGTGAAACTGTACGTAAGTCGATTACTTCTGCAGAAATTCCTTCTGCTGCTAATGTTTCAACAGCTTTAATGGATTCACGAACCATTGCTCCATAAGTAATAATTGTTACATCATTACCTTCTTTTACAACATTTGCTTTTCCTAATGGTACTGTATAGTATCCTTCTGGAACTTCATCACGGAATGAACGGTATAATTTCATGTGTTCTAAGAAAACAACTGGATCGTTATCTTCAATAGAAGCTAAAAGTAAACCTTTTGCATCATATGGATTTGATGGAATAACCACTTTAATTCCAGGTGATTGTGCCATTAAACCTTCTAAGTTATCTGAATGGAGTTCAGGGGTATGAACACCACCACCAAATGGTGAGCGAATTGTAATTGGCATGTTACGTGTATTTCCTAAACGGTAACGTGTACGTGCCATTTGTGCTACAACTGAGTCCATAACTTCGAATACAAATCCGAAGAATTGGATTTCAGGAATTGGACGGTATTTTTCTAATGCCAATCCGATTGCTAATCCACCAATACCTGATTCAGCTAATGGTGTATCAAATACGCGGTCTTCACCGTGTTTTTCTTGAAGTCCGTCAGTTGCACGGAATACTCCACCGTTTTTCCCAACGTCTTCACCGAAAATCAATGTATTTTCGTCACGTTCAAGGGCAATATCAAGCGCTTCAGTAATGGCTTGAATCATTGTTAGTTGTGCCATTATTTGTTACCCTCCTTGTTTTCAAAATATTCAATTTGTTCTGCAATTGTGTTTGTTGGTTCTTCGAACATATTTTTTAAGAAGTCAGAAACTTTTTGTTTTGGTTGTGAATCAGCAAGTTTAACTGCTTCTTTGATTTCATCATCAATTTGAGCGATTAATTCAACTTCTTTTTCTTCGTCCCAAAGACCTTTTTCTGTTAAGAAATTACGCATTCTGATCAATGGATCTTTTTTATCCCATTCATCAAAACTTGCTTGAGTTCTGTATCGTTTTGGATCATCACCTGAAAGTGAGTGAGGACCGAAACGTGATGTTAATGTTTCGATTAACACTGGACCATTTCCTTCGATTGCCCAATCACGTGCTGCTTTTGTTGCAACATAGACTGCTAGGGGATCCATACCGTCTACTTGAACACCAGGGATACCTGCAGCTGCTGCTTTTTGAGCAAGTGTAGGTGCTGCTGTTTGGACGTGACGTGGTGTTGAAATCGCATATCCATTATTTTGAATAAAGAACACTACAGGTGCTTTAAATGCTCCTGCGTAGTTAAGACCTTCATAAGTATCACCTTGTGATGATCCACCGTCTCCTGTATATGTGAATGCTACTTGAGCTTTTCCACGTTTTTTAAGTGCAATTCCAGCTCCTGCAGCTTGAATAATTTGTGCACCGATAATAATTTGTGGAGGCATTGCATTGAAATCTTCAGGGTAGTTATTTCCTTCAACATGACCACGGCTCCATAAGAATGCCTTATGTAGTGGTAATCCGTGTTTTACTAATTGAGGAATATCACGATATCCTGGGAACAAAATATCCCCCTTATTAAATGCAAAGTGGCTCGCCATTTGACTTGCTTCTTGTCCTGCAGTAGGAGCAAAGAATCCAAGACGTCCTTGACGTGCTAATGTAGTTGAACGGTCGTTTAATGCTCGTGACCATAACATAGTTTCAAAGAGTTCTACTAACTCCTCATCTTTTAAGTCTGGTAACATTTCTTTGTTAACAACTTTTCCAGTTTCATCAAGAATCTGGAATGTTGGGTAAAGCTTTTCAACATTTTTAAGTTGAGCAGCGAAATCCAACGCTTTATCTTTCTTAACTTGTGCCATTGAAATTTCCATTTCCCTTCTATATCTTGCTTAGGTCATTAAGTGGTAATGCCTAATTACAGTTTAAATGTAACACGTAAGCGCATTTCATTCAACGATATTGCTACTTTCGAGCAAAATTCATATTGTTGTTTGAAACTAATCAAACATCAACTCTAATAATTCCTCTTTTGTGATAATACCAAAGTATTTTCGTAAATCCATTTCTGAAAGTACGGCATCGACATCACTTTGTTTAAAACGCGTTCCTTGGAGGCGTCCTTCAACATCCGCAACATCTTCTAAACCTAGGTAATCTCCAATAAAACGAACGTTATCGATGTGGCCTTCGCTTACATCCATCAAGACCTCAACGCGTCCGCCTGCAAATCGCTTACTGTTCTTTAGGTTAAACTCAGGTGAAGCACCGTAAATCCAATCCCATGTGCCAAATCGATTGATTGCTTCATATTCGATTTTCGCAATTTCTTCAGGTGCGAGAATAATTTCCGCATCTTGCCCCTTATTTGATAAAAAGTATTGTAACTCATCCCAGAAGGTTTTAAGATCTGTCCCTTCAGGTAAATGTTCCTTAATATTGGTTACACGTGATCGCACTGATTTTACACCTTTTGATGTAATTTTATCAGGATCAACGTTTAACGCTTGAACCATATCTTCAATATTAACATCAAACAACAACGTACCATGGTGCATTAACTTTCCATTGGCCATTCGTTGCGCATTTCCTGAAATCTTAAGGCCATCAATTAAAATGTCGTTACGTCCCGATGCCTCAGCATTGATACCCATACTTGCAAGTGCATCAATAATTGGTTGAACATACTTCTTATAATTGACTTTTCCTGGGTCATCCACATTAATCACAAATGTAAAATTAAGATTTCCAAAATCATGATATACTGCGCCACCGCCTGAAACACGACGGGCAACCTTGATTTTGTTATCATCAATAAATTTCTGATTAATTTCTTCCACGGTATTTTGATTTTTACCAATAATTACCGCTGGCTCATTTTGCCATAGAAAGAAAAAATCCTCCTCACAATTGATGTGCTTCATTGCATATTCATCAAGTGCTAAATTAAAATAAGGATTTGTTGATGGATTTTTTAAGTATCTCATACTTGTTACCTCACTCTCTATCTCCCACATCCACTTTCATTTTAAAGACCATTGCGATATAATTCAACTAAAGTGAATTTATATTTCACATTCACTTCGTTATCGTTTTGACAACTAAAAAGGAGATTAAATTATGGAATTCACATTACAAACACCCGCAATGATTTTTCCGGCAATTTCGCTGCTTATGCTTGCTTATACAAATCGCTTTGTCGTGCTTGCTGGACTCATTCGTGACCTCTACGAAAAACATCAAGATTCCCCGAATAAACAGATTCTCGCACAAATTATAAACCTTCAAAAACGCATGAAATATATAAAGTCCATGCAAGTTCTCGGAGCAATGAGTTTTATTGGAGCTGTGCTCAGTATGCTCCTAACCCTTTTTGCACAATATAACGAAGCAATGGTTACTTTTTCTCACATCATATTTGCGCTCAGTTTAGTGCTTCTTGTTATTTCTTTAGTTTATCTACTTAAAGAACTTTCAATATCGATTGAAGCCCTTACCATTCAGCTACAAGATATTAGAAATAAAAATGAAAACAATTAGCACTTATGTGCTTTTTTTATGAATTGTAATCAAGGAGTTATTATGAAAACAACAATTTATCTTATTCGCCATGGAAAAACTTTATGGAATCAAGAACATCGAATGCAAGGTTCTAAAAATTCACCTTTAACGGCTGAAGGAAAAGAACAAGCAATGCTTCTTCAAAAACGTTTAGAATCAATAGACTTTGATGAAGTCATCGTAAGTACCAGTGAACGAGCACAAGAAACTGCAGCACTTGTATTTCCACAAACACCAATTCGATTAGAACCAGGCATTCGAGAGATTGAAATGGGCGTTTGGGAAGGGCAACTACATCAAGATGTTAAAAAACAGCATCCTGATCAATGGTATGCATTTTTTAATGATCCCCTTCATTACACACCTGTTGGTCCCGGTGAACGATTTGAAGATGTTCACAATCGCATCGCTCCCGTGGTCAAAAACCTGACGACTCAATATGTTGGCAAGACGATCGCACTTGTATCCCACAGAATCACACTTAAAGTATTGACGAATTTTTTTATAAACCATGACTTAACGTCCATTATTAATCAAGAAGATTTTGATTCAACAAGTCTCACTAAAATCATCATTGATGAAGACGGAACTCATTTAATTTACCGTAATGATACATCGCATTACCAATAAAAAAAATCTCCCGCAGGAGATTTTTTAATGCATTAAACGATTCTCATCATTAACCAGAGTGATAAATTCTTTAACTGCATCAAAGATCATCTTTAATTCATCAGGATCCATATTTTCAATATCACTGGAAATAAAATACTCGACAATTGGTAAGACATCCCCTTCTTCCATCGATTCTTTAAAAGCGGAAACGAATAGAACTATGCGTTCAGCAACCTCTTGGTTCATAATTTTTGTTTCGATTTCTAGTTTGACTTCTTCAAAATTATCTTCAATTTCAAAAAGATTTATCGGACGAAACGGCGGTATGACAATTTGAATACTGGAATCGTAAGGATTACGATTTACGATAATAACTTGTGATTCATGTCCTTGTTTCATAGAGTATCATCCTTTCTTTCATATTCTAACATACTTATATGTACATTGCATTTGCCTTAATACCAAGCGTATAATGATGAAAAGGAGTAACACTATGAAAAGAATCGATAAACTAACAAATCTAATGCAGGAATCACAGCTGATTATCTCAGATAAAATGATGATTTTTTACTATACTGGCCATCGTTTTGACGTTGGTGAACGCATGATTGCACTTTTGGTCGGAAAAGACCATGAACCCATCTTGTTTTTAAACAAACTTTTTGAAGCACCCAAAGATATAAAAACTATTGTTTATGAAGATGGTGATGATACGACATCACTCATTGAAAACTATCTCACACATAAACATATCGCAGTTGATGGAAATTGGGCTTCTCGCTTTTTAATCCCGTTCATTAATAAAGGATACAAGGTTGTTAATGGTTCCACTTACCTCGAACAAATCCGTACGCTTAAAGATGAACTAGAGCTCGCTACACTCATTGAAGCATCCCATCATAATGATCGCATTATGCTCGAAATGGAATCTTTGCTTAAAGTTGGTATGACTGAAATTGAACTCGCTGAAATTGTTCGCGAAAAGCAAAGTACACCACCGTTAACGGGGGTAAGTTTTGAACCCATCGTACTGTTTACTGAAAACATTGCAGATCCCCACGGTGTTCCATCAAGTCGCACCTTACGCGAAGACGATGTAGTACTGATTGACATGGGTGGCATATATCAAGACTATTGTTCCGATATGACACGATGCTTCTTTATGGGCGAAAACCCTGAGATGGAACATCTCTATAAAATCGTACTAGCCGCAAATAAAGCGGGTATTGATGCAGTAAAGCCAGGGTCACGTTTGTCGGATGTTGATAAAGCAACCCGCGCTGTTATTGAAGCAGCTGGATATGGTCCTTACTTTGTACATCGTACAGGACATGGAATTGGTATTGAGTGTCATGAAAACCTCGATGTTTCTTCCAAAAACGATCGAATCATTGAACCCGGAATGTGTTTTTCAATCGAGCCGGGAATCTATATTCCTGGTAAAGGTGGCATCCGAATTGAAGACCTTGTACACGTTACAAAGGATGGTGTCTTTGTAATGAATCAATGTAAAAAAGAGTTTACCGATATTAAAAAGTGAAACACTTGTGAAATGAACTCGTATTAATTTACATCTGTATCTTTAGAAGGTATGATGTATATGCAGTCATAAGATTGTAATGCTTTACATCCCCTCAAAGCATTTGGCAGCCAATGGCTGCCTTTTTTTAAATAAAAAAAAGCTGGTCGTTAAAGGACCAGCTTTTTAATTTATCCAAATACAGCATTAACAATCTGTTCAGTGGCATTACCGCCATAGGTGACATGATTTTCTTTCATCACTTTTGTCTTTGCAACTTGTTCTTCATAGTCCATCGATTTAATGTGCTCAATGAGATGTGTTTCATCTCGAATGATACCGCTTGGAATCACTGTCTCTAAGTCAATATAGAATCCACGTTTTTCAGCATACGCTTCATAATCATAACCAAAACAGATTACAGGTCTTTCAAGAACACAATAATCAAAGATAATACTTGAGTAATCTGAGATAAGCATATCTGAAATCATCATCAAGTCATTAACACGAGGATACATCGTTCCATCAAAGAAGAAATCATCAAAGGTAACACCCATCAATTCGTTGGTATAAGGGTGGGTTCTTAAAATCACAACATACTCATCGCCCAAAGCTTTTTTCCAAACATCACAATCAATCGGTGGCTTGATTTGATAACTCTTACCAAAATCTTCACTATCACGCCATGTCGGTGCGTATAGAATCACTTTCTTATCTTCTGGAATGTTCAAGTTTTTCTTAATTTCAATGACTTTATTAGGATCCACATGATACAACTCATCATTACGTGGAAGACCTGTAGGAATCATTGACTCTGGACGCGCATTAAAGTCACGATAATAAATCGGTCTTTCATTTTCTGCACTATAACAAATATAATCTGTGTCAGACCAATCAAAATCAGTACGTCCTGCTACGGCATTTCCCATTTCATTAATTGCAACGCCATGCCATGTATTAAGAAAGACCGTCTTTTTCTTTTTAAAATGCAAACCTCGTTCAATATTAACACTGGTAATCCAATATTGTGCTTTCAAAGCAGTCTTGAAATATTGCCACGTATCCGCTTTAACAAGTTCTGCCCCTTCAATTGTTTGCGTAACATCATCAACAGCCCACACAAAGCGATACTGAGCATATTTGGGGTCTTTTTTCATATATTCATAGATTGCACGAGGACTATCATTATATCCGCGTGAATTAGCGGAAATTAAGATTAAATTTTCTTCAGTGCGAATAAATAAACCGACGAATCGGAAAATCATCGAAAGCGTCTTTGTAAATACAATCAACAATATTTTATTGTGCTTTAATATATAATCAAGTTTTTTCTTCATTCATAACCTCCTTGAAAGGCTTTATATACACGGGGTATTATACTATAAAATACAGACAATTCCTATTACCTTTGGAATAAAGAAAAGGTGCATCATACACCTTCCTTTATTAGATTAATTCGATTGTTTTAATGATTTGAGGTTCTGTTGGCTTATCGTTACGATCACGTTTAACATGCACGATCTCATCAACAACATCAAGTCCATCCACAAGTTTACCAAAACTTGCATATTGACCATCTAAATGCGGTGCATCTTCAGCCATGATAAAGAATTGACTTCCAGCACTGTTTGGATCCATCGCACGTGCCATTGATAAAACACCTTTACTGTGTACTAAATCATTTTTAAAACCGTTTGAAGTAAATTCGCCTTCGATTTCATAACCCGGACCACCCATTCCAGTTCCATTAGGGCATCCACCTTGAATCATAAATCCAGGAATTACACGGTGAAAAATCAAACCATCATAAAACTTATCTTCAATCAACTTCACAAAGTTTGCGACTGTTTTAGGCGCAATGTCTTCATAAAGTTCTGCTGTCATGGTTTTACCATTATTCATTGTAATTTTAATTGTTTGTGTCATAAAAATACCTCCGTGACAATCATAGCAAAAGTGCTATACTTTTACTAGGAGGAATTCTTGAAAGCATAAGGCGAATTAATCTATTCCAACATCAAGAGTCCAAAACCTAAAAATTTTATTTATAAGGATTAATATCATCAATCCTTACAGAGCGTTTGCGTTACTTTTCTTAGACCATGGTATAATTGAGATAAAGGAGCACATTATGTCACATAAGTATCGTATGATTAGTACTATAATAGAAGATCGTATTATGGATGGTATCTATCCATCTAATACAAAAATCCCTACAGAAGAAGCGTTGATGCAGGAATTTAATGTGAGTCGAAATACCATTCGAAAAGCCATTGCCCTCCTGTCACGACAAGGTTATATTATTTCCGTTCAAGGGAGTGGTATGTTTGTTCGTGATGTGGACCACATTAATGCGATAAACTTAGAAAACTTTCACGGTTTATCTTCAAATCATAAAAAGAATCGTATTGAAACGAAAATCTTGGATTTTCAAGAGATTAGCGCCGATCGTGAGATTGCCATCGAGATGAATTGCGAAGTGGGTACCCAATTGTATTTTGTGAATCGGCTACGAATTGTGGATGGAAACCGGTGGGTTGTCGAATATTCATATTTCAATCGTAATTTAATTCCCTATCTCAATCGAGAAATCATTGAAAGTTCTATATATTCCTATATTCAAGAAGGTCTTAGACAAGAAGTTGGCTATATTGACCGCCTAATCGAAGCATGTTCTTTAGATGATATTAATGCTGAGTTACTTGGACTTCATCAAGGCGACCCTGCTTTAAAGACGACCAGTAAAGCCATGCTTAAAAACGGAGAAATTTTCGATTATTCAATTGACTACCATCATTATAAATATGCACGATTCTTAAAATTATCCAGTCCAATTTAAAAGGGAGCTATGCTCCCTTTTCTGTTTCTATCATGAATTTAATCTGTTGAAGACGACCTTTAAGCTGTTTTCGAACTTTTTGTTTTACAAAAGGAAGGCGATACACCATTTCACCTTTACTCTTTTCATCATACGATGATATAAAGGTTCCATCTTTGTCCTCAAAAAATTCATAATGCGTTGTTACGTTTTCTTTAGGGTTTTCCGATATAAAAGCAAAATGTTTATAGCGATCATGAATGATAACACGTTGCTTCAATTCAATTTCCCGTCCATTCATAGTTTTAACCTTTGCCTTCATTTCGCGATGAAGCATTTTTTTAGGACTGCACTTGAAGAGTTTTGCGAATTCAAGTTCGAATCGATCCCAGGCTTCTTCTAAAGGAGCCTCAATAAAAACTGTTTCTTTAAGCATACACTACCTCACTTTATTCTATTATAACTGAAAAAAAGATAAGTCATAGACTTATCTTTTGTAGTTTTGTAAGGATTCAAGCACATCCGCATCGCATCGTTTACAGAATTCAGTAATGAGAGCAACTGTGTCTGCGTAATCTTTACGATGAATAATTCCTAAATGCGAGTGAATATAACGTGCAGGGATTGAAAGGGTTAACGTAATAACACCATCATGAACTTTATGGATTTCTCCGGAATCCGTTCCCCCAGCAGCTAAGATTTCAAATTGTGTATCAATGTTCATTTCTTCTGCTAAATCTTGAAGGTAGTAAAGAAGTCCTTTATGACCAATTACAGAGCCATCCATTACTTCTAAAGTGGCACCAACACCCATTTTAATACGGTTGTCTTCACCTGGTGTATCTGTTGCGATGGTGACATCAACAGCAAAAGCAATATCAGGGTTAATTGTTTGTGCAGCAGTACGAGCTCCACGTAATCCCACTTCTTCTTGTACTGTACCAACTGAATAAATGTGTGATGCTGTTTGAACATCTTTAAGCTGTCTCATAACATCCACAACAATTGCAGCACCGATACGGTCATCCCATGCTTTTGACATTAAGAAGTTAGGATTTGCGAGAACATGAAAATCTGACTTTGGCGTTACAGTATCCCCAACTTGGATTCCTAATAATTCAACTTCATCTTTTGATGCGACACCCAGATCAACAAACACTTCTGTAATATCCATAACTTTGTTACGAACTGCAGGAGTCATACCATGAGGTGCTTTTGATCCCGTAACACCAACATACATCTTTCCATCACGTGTTTGAATTGTGACTGGTTGTGATAATAACACATGTGGCCACCATCCACCAACAGGATGAATTCGTAAGAAACCATTATCATCAATGCTTCGAACAAGGAAACCAACTTCATCAATGTGACCCGCTAACATAATTTTAGGTCCATTTTCAGCACCTTTTTTATGAGCAATAATCGATCCAAGATTGTCAAAGCAGATGTCATCTGCACTTTCTTCAACCCATGATTTAAAAACATTTGCAACATCTTTTTCATGACCTGAGATACCATTTGTAAGCGTAAAATCAGCAAGCATTTCTAAGTTTACATCACCATATGCTTCTTCAAGCGTAATATTTTTCTTCATATCATTCTCCTATTTCTAGACCCTAACTTTAATCCAATAATCTTACAGTATTAAGATGGTAATTATTATGTACTACAACATCTTACAATGACGTGACTAAATCCTCAAAAAAACGAATCATTAACCACATGTAACGTCAATTGGTGGGAATGAAAGAGCCTCTTTTTTCTAAACTATCATATCACAAAGATTTCTATAGGACACGAATTATGATAGCGAATATTCAAGATGACAAGAATTGCGATAAAAACACCTATTCGGAAATAGGTGTTAGTGTATTCATCATATTTGTTTGATTTTTCTCGTTAAACTGGTTCATATAGAGTTCGTAATATCGTCCTTTTTGGCTCATAAGACTGTGATGATTTCCATCTTCCAGTATCTGACCTTTATCAATGACAAGAATTCGATCTGCATTCACAATCGTTGAAAGACGGTGAGCGATTATGAAACTTGTTTTCTCTTTAAGTACCGTTTCGACTGCATTCTGAATGATGGCCTCAGTTTCTGTATCGATTGAAGCTGTTGCTTCATCGAGAATAAAGATTGATGGATCAACAAGTATTGCTCGTGCAAACGAAATTAACTGTTTTTGTCCCGTAGACAATCGGTTTCCTCCTTCACCAACATCCGTTTGATAACCATCTTCGAGTTCCATGATGAAGCGATGCGCATCAACAAGTTTTGAAGCCTTTATCACGTCTTCATCCGATGCGTCTGGTTTTCCATAGGCAATATTATCTCGAACAGATCCAGAGAAAAGATGCGGTGCTTGCAAGACATATCCAAGGTGAGAATGAAGCCAGCCAATCGAGCGATCTCGATAATCAACACCATCAATCAGTATCGAACCAGAAATCGGTTCATAAAAACGACATATTAAGTTAACAATCGTCGATTTACCACTTCCCGTTTCACCGACTAAAGCAATGCGTTGCTTCGGTTGCACGGTCAGATTAAATTTATTTAGGATAGGCTCTGATGCCTGATAATAAAAATCAACATCTTTAAATTCAATATCTCCCACTATTGGTTCATAAACGGATTCGTTGGGATTTAAGATGGTTCCGTACTTTTCAATAACATCTGGACGATCAACGAGCGTTGAATCTTGTTCCAACAATGAGAGTACACGTTCCGCAGAAGCCTGCGCCATTTGTAATTGTGCAAACACGTTACTGATGTTTCGTAACGGTTCAAAGAACCGTTCTGCATACTGGGTAAATAATATTAAAGTCCCAATTTGGATAACACCTTGTAATGCCATGTTACCCCCAACGTAAATAATGCCAGCATTTCCCAGTGAAGAAATAAGGGTAATCAAAGGCATATAAAGTGCACTCAGAATAACAGCATGAATCGATTTGGAGCGCATTGCCATCGTGTTATTTTTAAATTCACTATAATGTATCGCTTCCAAGCCCATTGTCTTTGTGGTCTTTGCGCCGGTAATCCCTTCACTGAATCCGTGTGTTATTTTTGAATTTTCAGCACGAACACTGCGATAGTTTTGAAGAATGCGCTTTTGAAACCAAGCACTCACAAAGTAAACCATCGGTACGATTACAAGGATAATTAGAGCGAGTTTCCAATTTACAGTAAACATCACAATCAGTAACAAGATCATCACCAAAAACCCCCATACAAGGTCATTAAAACTCCAGGAAAGTATTTCGGATAGTCGTGATACATCACTGGTCATCCGAGCCATAATCCATCCTGTTGGCGTTTTATCATAGTACGAAAAGGGAAGCGTCTGAAGTTTCTCCATAACATTTTGACGGATTTGATAACTAATATCCATCTCAATAAGACCACTGCGATAGATGAACTCGTAAATTAAAAATGCTTGAACCGCAACCAAGCCTCCATAAAGTAGCGTAAACTTCAAAATCGTTTCGGTTGATCCATGCCCTTGATAGAAAACATCAATGGCGTAACGATTTAGAACCGGTAGGATGACTCCAATAACCGCTTCCAACAAAACAAAAAATAAAGCTAAAAATAGATTCTTCTTATTTTCAAGTAACATCTTTAGGATTTTCTTCCAAAGTCCCACATCTAATTTTTCTGAAGTGAATTGCTCTTCTTCTCTATAACTCATACAATGCACCTCCTTTCTGATTCGTTTGGATATCATAAATATTTCGGTACAAACCATCAACTTCCAATAAGCTATCATGAGTACCAATTTGTTTGATCTCACCATCTAGAACAACAATAATTTTGTCTGCATTTTGTGCACTGTTTATACGATGGGTAATGATGATAGACGTTGCATTTTTAGTATGATTCAATGATTCTCGAATTGACGCATCTGTTTGCGAATCCAAAGCAGACAAGGAATCATCAAAGATTAAAATTGGTGTATTGGCAATAAGTGTTCTCGCAATCGCAACACGTTGTTTTTGTCCACCCGATAAGGTAACACCTTTTTCACCCACTGGTGTTTCATACCCAAGATCAAAAGATGTAATCACATCGTGAATTGACGCGACACGGGATGCATCGTAGACATCTTGTTCTGAGGCATGAGGTATCGCAATTCGAATATTTTCAAAAAGTGTTTTCGAATATAAATAAGGCTCTTGAAGAACAAGTCCTACGTTTTTTCGAAGATAGCTTTTTGAAATATCATTAATATCAATGCCATCAATTCGAATAGTCCCTGAAGTGACATCATAAATGCGGGTAAGTAAATGAACTAAACTCGATTTACCACTTCCGGTCGGTCCCATAATCGCAACCGTTTCACCGGGATTAATTTTGAAATTTAAATTTTTGAGTATGGGTGTGCTTGCATCATCATATTTAAACGAAACATTATCAAATAAGATTTCACCTTGGATATCAGGGGTTAGACCGGATTCAAGATTTTCAATGGGTAATTCTAAAATTTCATTTAAACGATCAATACTCACACTGACCTTCCCCATATCCGAGAGGGTTCGACCCACATTACGAATTGGCCAAAGCACCATATTTACATAAGAAATAAAAACAATTGCATTCCCAACGGTTAAGTTTCCCGCACGCACTTCAAAAATACTTGCGATAAGAACAATCAAGGTTTGCATAAAACAGAGCAAGTCCGAAGTTCCCCAATAAACACCGAGAAGTCGAATCATTTCTTTGGTAATCGAAGCATATTCTTTATTTTTAACCTCGAATTTTTCAACTTCAAACTGTTCTTGATTAAACGCTTTCACAACACGTACTGCATCCATACTCTCTTGAAAGGTATTCGACAAAGCCGCTTCAGCTTCGTCACTTTTCTTAAATACAGCTTGCATTTTTTTAAAGAATAAAAACGCGAATCCAAAGATGAATGGAAATGAAATCATTGTAATCCATGTCATCTTGGCATTAATTCGAAATAAAACCGTCAGTGCAATGACAACCATCGTTACTGCATACACCAACTCTTGAATTTTCGATTTTAAAAACCGTCCTATTTGATCTACATCACTGGTACAACGTTGGATTAAATCACCCGTTTTAGCGCGTACATGATAGGCATAGGGTAATTTTTGTAAATGATCAAAAACATCATTACGTAAATTTTCTGAGAAATACTCCGAAAAAGAACCAATTGAGTATGAAGCCCAAAAATGAGCAAACCCACTCAAAACATTCAAAATCACAATCACAACACCTACATACCATAAGTGATCACGAACGGAATTCATTCCTCCAAAAAAATCTGTAAACATCATCATCCATGAGGTGTTTATCGGTAAGTCGTTTAAAACATGATCAATTGTATACTGCAGTAAAAGCGGATTCACTAAAAGTACTGCACAATAAATAATTACTGAGAATGCCATCATTATGATTTTATTTCGATGCCCCTCAGTATATTTAAAAATAAATTTAATATTTTTCATATTCACCTCGATATTATATTATCTTCTCCTTTAAGGCTTAAAAAACACATTTCCATGTGTTTTTTATGATATCTATGCTGAAAATAAGTGTGCTAAGAGGCACTTACAGAATCACACAGACAATCATAAGTATTTTGTATACCACAAAATGCGACGCTCGATAATGCAATATTATCATTTTTATTCACTTGGGTTAAAAGGTGCTTACTATTTCTTGGAGACACAAAAGCCCCTTGTTGATTATGAGAGCCAAACATACCATTCGACATAATCGTTAGAAATAAAATAACACACATTAAACATTTATCTGAGCGATTCATAAGTTCCTCCTTTCATTTGTTTATATTTTATCATATATTTCAAAAAAAGTAATCAATACCAAACATCGTAAGTTAGATTTGGTATAATAGATTTGGTGATAAAAATGAAACTTAAAATCGTCGTCACAACAGACGTCCATGGAAATATCTTTCCAACAAATTATACAAGTCGTGAAAACCTTGAAGATTATGGGCTTGCACGCATCAGTACTGCAGTTAAACAGTTCCGAAATGAAGGAAATGTTTTACTTCTTGATAATGGAGATGCCTTTCAAGGCACACCTCTTTTAACCTATGCACATCAACATGCGCAAACGGTAACCAACCCGATGGCACAATGTTTTAATGCAATGAACTATGATTTCATCAATCTTGGGAACCATGATTTTAATTATGGTCCTAAAATTTTAAACAAATATATTAACGAAAATAATGCGCCTTTGCTTACTTCAAATATAGAAATTGAGGGTAATGTACCCGGAAGTACGCAGATTCTTACCTATGAAGGTAAAAAAATAGCGTTAATTGGAGTTTTAACCCAATATATTCCACATTGGGAACGTCCTGCTCATATTAAAAATATGCGTTTTAAAAGTGCTTTTGAACACCTTCAAAAAGAAGTTTTACGTGTGCGAAATGATGTCGATTATGTCATCGCAATGTACCATGGTGGTTTAGAACGGGATCCACAAACCGGTGAACCTACTGAACGACTTACTGGTGAAAATGAAGGTTATGCTATGACTGAGATAGAAGGACTCGATATTTTAATTACAGGTCATCAACACCGTTCTTTTATTGAAACCGTTAATGGTGTTTTAGTAACTCAAAATACCTTTAAAGCAAAAGAATTCATTACTATAGATCTTGATTTAGAAACAGGAAGCACCTCTGCACAACGCCTAAGTGCAGCTGATTATGATATCGACCAAGACCTCCTTGAACCCCTAGAATCTTTACAAAATAAAACACAAACATGGCTGGATCAACCGGTTGGAACCTTAGAAAACATGGATGTGATGATTGATGACGAATTGGATGCACGACTTCATAAGCATCCACTCGTGTCCCTTTTAAATCAGATCCAACTCAAACGTTCGGGTGCGCAAATTTCATCAGTAGCACTCTTTAATGGCGCGCAAGGATTCAATAAATCTATCACTATGCGTGAATTAGTGAGTACTTACCTCTATCCCAACACATTAGTTGTAAAACAAATGAGTGGGAAAGCACTTCGTGAAATGATTGAATTCAGTGCACATTACTTTACCTTAAATGAAGTGCATCAAATTGTACCTTCTCCAGAGTATGTAGAGCCAAAACCTCAACACTATAATTACGATATGCTTGATGGTGTGGACTATACACTTGATATCTCAAAACCAAGAGGCTCTCGAGTTACATCTCTAGTTTATCAAGACAAACCCGTACAAGACGATGATCAATTCACAGTCGTTGTGAATAATTATCGTGCGATGGGTGGCGGAAACTATACAATGGTTGCGGAAAGCGAAACATTGGATGATATTCAAGAAGAAATGGTCGATATCATTATGGATTATTTTGTAGAAAATTCTCCAGTTCATGTAAATCATCGTGATAATATTAAAGTTATTGCCTCAACATAAAATCCTAAAATACAAAGTTTCAAGTTCTTAGAAATTTTGTATTTTTTTTATTCTATCAAAAAAAAATCTTGACACTCGAAAAAAATAAAAGTATTCTAGTTCGTGTACAGTGAGACACCAAGGTGTCTCATTTTGTATTTTTAGGAGGTAATTATGATTAAAGCTATAGTAGGTGCTAACTGGGGCGATGAAGGTAAAGGAAAGCTTACCGATGTATTCGCAAGTGAGTCAGATATCGTCGTTCGATTCCAAGGTGGAAATAACGCAGGTCATACAATTATCAATGATCAGGGCAAGTTTGCACTTAAAATGTTGCCATCCGGTGTTTTTTATAAACATACGATAAATGTTATTGGTAATGGTGTTGCCTTAAACATCCCCGCATTCATTCAAGAATTAGAAGAATTAAAATCACGTGGGGTCCATCCTCAAGTTATTGTAAGTGATCGCGCTCAAATTGTGATGAGTTACCATAAAAATTTTGATGTTTATGAGGAAGCGCGTATGGGTAAAGATCAATTCGGATCCACAAAATCTGGGATTGCTCCTTTTTATTCGGATAAGTACGCAAAGATTGGTTTTCAAGTGTGTGAGTTATACAACGAAGACTGGTTACGCAATAAGATAAATCGCATCTTAGATATAAAAAATACATTATTAGTAAATTTATATCATCAAGAACCTTTATCTGCGGATGCAATTTTTGAAGAATTGATGACATACCGAGACTTAATTGATCCTTTTGTTCGTGATGTCTTTACCTTCTTAAATGAAGCGCATGATATGGGTAAAAACATTCTCTTCGAAGGACAACTTGGTGCATTACGTGATCCAGACTTTGGAATTTATCCCTATTCAACCTCATCATCTACTTTAGCTTACTTTGCAACTATAGGGGCAGGCTTACCTCATCCTATCGATGAAGTATGGGCAGTCACAAAAGCTTATTCAAGTTGTGTCGGTGCTGGTGCTTTTGTCTCAGAAATATTTGGAGATGAAGCGGAAGCATTGCGTAAACGTGGTGGCGATGCCGGAGAATATGGTGTCAACACAAAACGTCCACGCCGAGTTGGTTACTTTGATGCTGTTGCAACGCGATTTGGTTGTAAAACTCAAGGAGCAACTCATGTAGCTCTGACAAACATTGATGTACTTTCTTACCTTGATGAAATCAAAGTCGTTACTGCGTATGAGTATCAAGGGCAACAATCAATGCGTTTTGGAAATATTACAGAACTAGAACAAACACAACCTGTTATTGAAATATTCCCAGGATGGAAAGAAGATATTACTCATATCACCTGCTACGATGATCTTCCTGAAAATTGTAAAAACTATATTAATAAACTCGAAGCGCTCATTGATACAAATATTGCACTTGTTTCAAACGGTCCAAATCGAAACCAAATTATGAAGCGCACTCCTTTACGATAAAGAAAAAAACGAACAGAATCTGTTCGTTTTTTTTATAATCTTCCTTCATCACTACACTTATTGCGTATTGTTCGAGCTGGAATCCCAGCAACAATATCACAACGCGCAACATCTTTGGTCACAACACTACCTGCACCAATGACAGCTTCATCATGAATCATAATATTACCCAGTACTTGTGCTCCAGCACCAACGTGTACTTTATTACCTAAAGTAGGGTGTCGTTTCCCTGGCTCTCTCGATTTACCGCCTAATGTAACTCCGTGATGTATCAAACAATCATCACCGATGATCGCAGTCTGTCCAATAACAACACCGCTACCATGATCAATAATAAATCGACGACCAATTTCTGCACCCGGATGAATTTCAATTTGAGTAAAGAATCGTCCAAGCTGCGAAATAAGCCGTGCCACAAAGAAAAACTTAATACGATAGAAACAATGTGCGATTCGATAAAATCCCATCGCATGGTATCCTGGATAAAGTAAAATAACCTCCAGAACTGATCGTACAGCAGGATCTTGTTTTTTATATGCACGTGCTGTCTCTAAAAATCTCATAAAATACTCCTTATTTTAATTCGAGTAACGCTTCATTGATGAGTTTGAGAACATAGATGCGATCGGCTTCATTATTTTCAAAATCAAGATGATCAACATTAATTTTAAGCATTGGTGAAAGATCGTAATTGTCAAAATAATTACTGTATTCATAATTGAGCTTTTCCCAATATTCACGCTCAACAATCAATTCATAATCTCTTCCACGTTTCTTAATACGATTCATTGCCTCATCAACACTAATCTCAAGATATACCATTAATTTTGGAACATGAACATGTTCAAGCATATTTTGTAATAACTCAGAATAAATTTGAAATTCTTCGTCACTCATTTCTCCACTTAAGTTTAACATACGAGCGAATATTGCGTCCCCATATATGCTTCGATCCATTACCGCTTTACTTACATCTTTCGCTTGTTTGATGTGTTCAAAACGCTTATTTAGGAAAAAAACTTGTAGAGGGAATGAATAACGACAACGGTCATGATAAAACTTATCCAAGACTGGATTATCAACTACCGGTTCTTCAAACTCTTCGTAGCCTTCTTGACCAAGAATGCGCATTAATGAACTTTTTCCAACTCCAACAACACCTTCAATAACTATCATGTCATAAACCTCTTTCCGTGATACATAATTTAATATATCGCTATAATTAAATCCCATAACTCACCACCATCTCATGTCCCTAAGAGACACTCTATCCATAAGTTTAGCTTTGTCATGACAAAAAAGCAAGCCTCTTAACGATAGAGTTTCGTAATTTTATGACATTCATCAACAATCCATTCTCGAAGCCACTCTGGTTTTAAAACTGTAATATGAGAACCACCTTGTAATATAAAATCTTTTACGGCAAGTTCGTTGGAAAATTCAACTTTTAAGACAAAACGATGATCGTCAATCCATGTAATTTCCTGGTGTTCGCCCCAAATATACTCACTGATATAATCTTGTTCAAAAACCTCTAATTCCGCAAATACGGGTTTAATTTTATAACCAAACTTCGAAAAAACATGTTTACTTGATGTCTCATCATCAAAACGAAATATCTCATCACGTAACGATAATTCATGAATTCGATTCACTTTTAGACTTAAGTAACGATTTTTTTCATCATAGCCCAACAAATACCAAAACTTATTCACGATCACAAGTTCATAAGGCTCAAAGATGTATGATCGCTTCTCACGATGATTTTTATTATAGACAATGTCTATACGCAAATGGTTTTCAATAGCGTTCTCAAGCATCTCTATATGTTTTTGATAGAGATTTGGATCGACATTAAGCTTAACCGATTGGAAAGCAGATATGGAAACATTACCACTATAATCTAATTGATGCGATAACTTTGAAATCACCGCAACAAAATCATTACCTAAGGTTGGATTATCTTGTGATAACAAAACCGCAAAAGCTTGCTTCAACATTTTACGTTCATTGCGCTCAAAAGCAAGTGGCTGAAGCTGTGTTTTTGATTCCAATACATAACCACCACCTGGTCCCATTACCGTTGTAATCTCATATCCAACAGATTCAAGCTCGCCTTTCAGACGTTGAACGCCACGCTCACTTATCTCCAAAAGATCCGCAAGCTCTGAAAGGGGAACAACAGAGCGTGCGGATAATACATCTAACATCACAAGTGCGTTACTTAACTTACTCATAAATCGTTTGACCTTCGACAATATAGCAACGTGTTAGCAGATCATTAAATTCTGATTCGCTGCGTGCAATTTGACAAAGTCCTCCAAGCGTAAATTCTGGTAACATATCACTCACCTCAACAATACATTGACGACTTAAAAGCTCACCACGATGAACTGCGCCAGTAAACTCGGTACCGGTATACGTTTGAATAAAAGAAATTTCAAAGTTTAAGTCTAGATCACGACTTACAGTTAACAGATTTGGTTCATTCGATCCAAAATAATCATAAAGTGTTTCAGCACCGGATACAGTTAGATAATGCGCTCCACAATCAGATGAAGCAACTGAATAGTCGTTTGAATAATATGCATTAAATTTTAACTCATTATAGAAATCCTGTGCATCCTCATGGGAATCAAATTTTAGCGTAACGGAAACACAATCTTCAAATGATAATCCAAATCGTTCTGTAAAACGAAGTGCTTGATCATTAATAAATGAGCTCACATCATTTCCTTTCATTGCAATCATCAAATCTTTTAAATTAAATCCTTTTTTCATCTTGTATCACCTCTTGACTTAAGTATACCAACAGTATACGACATTAATGGTCGTATACTCAAGAAATCCCAAAAAAAAAGTGGATTTAGAATCCACTTTTGATTTAATTATTGCCAGATTGTTTGTAAAGAAGTTTTGTATGACTCCATTACGGATTCTGGTGTTTTTGATGTATCAGACAGTAATTCTTCCATCTTCACAGTTGCTTCTGTATAAGCTGCATCTGAGTTTGCGGATACTGGAATTGTAAATACATCTTTCGTAATTTCTTGAATTAATGGTGCAATCATTGAACCACTTTCTAAGTATTCTTTACTTTCGATAACACTTGTACGCACTGGAATATAACCTGTTGATTTAGCCCAGTGTAATTGTGAATCAGCAGATACTAAGAATTTCATGTATTCAAACGCTGCAGTTTTTTGTGCTGGTGTTGCGGATGAGAACATGTATAAGTCAGTACCTTGTTGTAAACTGATTTTTTCAGGACGTTTAACAACGCCAATTTCGAAACGACCGTCTACACCTTTAAGTACGTGTGATTCTCCTGCTGTACTACCAACATTCATTGCAAGTTGACCATTACCAAATGGTCCGGATAAGTATTTGTCAGTTCCTGCGATACGTAGGTAACCATCTTTTACACCTTCTTGGTAGAATGATGCAACTTCAATACTTTCTTTACTTGTAGGATCCATATCCTTATTGAATTCGACGCCTTTATTGATTAATCCTGTAGCATAGTAGTTATTGAGTGAGTCAAAACCTGCTCCCACAATATTTTTCTTTTCATAAACAGTTTTACTTACTTCTTTTAGTTCTTCAAGATTCGTTGGAGCTTTAAGTCCTAATTCATCAAGAAGCGTTTTGTTATAGTAAAGAACTTCTGTTGATTTATTAAATGGCATACCATATGTTACGCCTTCAATTTTACCACCTTCACGGAATCCTTCAACAATATCATTGTAGTCTTTCATTCCGATTGTATCGTTTTCGATATATGGTGTTAAGTCTGTAACAAGTTTATCTACTGACGCATTAAACATCCATGCTGGATATGCTTGTGTCATTGTAGGCAAGTCTTTAGGACTTACAAGTGTTGCAGATAATTTTTGACGTAAATCCGGATAACTTGATTGGTTTTGTAATACAACTTTAACCTTTGGATTTGCAGCCATAAAATCTTCAGTAAGTTTTGTTAATGCTTCTTCTTGTTTACCATTCATTGCATGCCAGAAACGAATTTCTGTTTCTTCTGTTAACTCAGTAACAATATCAGCAGATGCTGTATCATCACCTTTATTTGAACATCCTACAAGAACAAGTAAAGCAAGTAATGCTACTAAAATCTTTTTAATATTTCCCATATTTGTTTTATGTGTCTCCTTTAGATAGTTTCCCCACGGGTTGGTAAATGACGCATTCCATATTTATTCTCAAGTAAATCTGGTCTTAGAGAATGAATTGGAACTAATAACTTCGGTTGAATTAGGCCTACAATACGATCTAAATCTTCAGGGTAAGCATGTCCAGAACACGCTATACGATTAAATTCAATATCGCAATCCTTCAACAACTGAATAAATGGTAAATATGCTGGATCAAATTCTCCTAGCGGCGAAGCGTCGCTATGGATATAGACACCACCTCCTTTAAGGTTTTCGTGATGATCAACAACCTGCCATAGATAATCTCCCTCATCTTCAATCAGTGTATTGTAATCCACTTCAAGATTCTTATCCAGGTTAAAGTTGTTGTCATTGGTATTGTAATACTTACACTCCATATTTAAACACTCTTTCAAGATATTTGCAAAGGATGCTTCGAGTACCACCTCACGTGGACTTTGTCTTACAATCTCAGCTAAACGTTTAACGTTTGCAGGATAGCAATTGAAAGTCACTTGTTTGGTTGGATTACTGTTTACAATATTCACGATTTTCTTAAGTAAATCTGCTTCTGTTTCAATTCGGCCCGTTGCACGGTCCTCTTGAGGGAAGCTTATCGACACACCTTCAATAATAAGCATATCTGTGTTCTTCGCTTGTTCACAATAGTGAAGGGAATCTTCAACATCAAAACCATGAAGTCGTAAATCACCAGTGTAAGCAATATGCATATCCGGTGTTGTAATCAAAAGACCACAAGCACCATAAGCATCATGGTCAACACGACTTAATTCTACTTTGATATCTCCAACTTCAATCACATCATGATTATCACAACCGATAATATCACGTGTAAAGGAATCTGAAGTCTTTGCTCTTGGTAAAATAAAGTCATTTTGTGCATTCAAACTGTTTAATAAAACTTTAGTTTCTTTAAGTGCATACATCGGAATTTTTGGATCTAAGTAATTAACCATACGCGTATGATCAAGATGACAATGACTTAAAAACACAGCTGTATGGGTATAGTTAGGGCCCTTATCGAAGGGATATGTATACCCTAATTCAGGATCATAAACATTCTCTAAATGGGGCACTAAACGATGATCAATTAGTTCTTGAAGCGATTCATTTTTAAGATTTAATTCCGGTTTAAATTCTGTACCGAAATCAAAAAAGATATGTGAATCTTCATACGCTATTTCAATAACAGTACCACCAATTGTAAGGACACCGCTATGAAATGTAATTTTTGTTTTTCTATCCTTTAAGTCCACTCTTCGACACTCCTTTAATAATTTGATTTCTAAATATAAAGTAAATAATCAGCACAGGAATAATCGTTAATGTCGCAGCTGCCATTTGAAGGTGAACATCCGTTCCACTCTCAGTAGCAAATGCGCTCAACCCATTATTCAATAAACGCATACTTGAATCATTTGTAACCAATAGTGGCCACAAGAATGAATTCCAGTGTGAGATAAAGCTTAGAATACCAATGGTAACCAGAGCAGGTTTTGATAAAGGAATCATAATTTTACGAATAAATTCCAAATCAGTACACCCATCAATTTTCGCTGCTTTATAGTATGAAATTGGAATACTTGTTAGATATCCTTTTAGATAGAATATATAGAATACGCTGGCAAGTGATGGAACGATCAACGCAGTATATGTATTCAATAAACCAAGGCGCGCAATCGTCTGATAATTTGTAAAGACTGTTGACTCATACGGTACCATAAGCAAAGATACCATGATTAGAATAATTAGACCTTTGTGTTTAAACTCGAGCTTAACAAGTGCAAATGCAGCCAAAGTTGATGTAATTAAAATTCCAAGTGTACTAATACCTGCAACCACTACAGTATTAATGAAATAACGAACAAACGGTGCAGTTTGAAATACTTCCACAAAGTTGTGGAACTGTGGTGATGCAGGAATTAATGTAGGTGGAATACTTGTTGCTTCTTGATAGGTCATCAAACTTGCGAGAATCATATATACAAATGGAAATAAGGTGATGATCGCCATAACCACAATAAAGATTGTCGCAATTACTTTAAATATCTTAGTTAGTATCATTTTTAAACTTGGTGAAAATTCAGATTTTTCGTTCACGGCTATCTCTCCTCTATCTTCTTCAACACTTTATTCTGAATCAGTGTTAATACAAGAATAAACACAAACAGAAGAATTGTTGCGGCCATAGCCGGACCATATCGATTATCAACATGGAAGGTAGTGAATATATAGAATACGGCAGTTGTCGCACTGTTTGCAATTCCCGCCTTACCATTAAAGATCGCAAAGACTTGAGTATATACTTTAAAGGCATTAATTAAGTTAACTGTTAACAGGAACGTTAAAGTTGGGATAAGTTGAGGCAAAGTTATTCGAAATAATTTTTGAAGTTCCGTTGCACCAAACATATCGGCTACCTTATAGTATTCACGATCAATATTACGAAGGCCTGAAAGTAGAATGATTATATTAAACGCAAGACCATTCCAAATTCCAAAAATGACCAGCGTTGGCAAACTCATCATGATGTCGTCCAAGAAATTAATTGGACCTACATTAATAAAGCTTAATAGAAAGTTAATGAATCCGTAAGAACCATTAAAGAGATAACGGAACACAACCCCAATCGCAATAACACTTGTTAAGTAAGGAATAAAGAAAATTGTTTCAAAGAAACTCTTATTCTTTATTTTCTCAAAAATAAGCAGTGCAATAAACATTGAAATAATTAAACAAATTGGAACTACAAGAAAGGCATAAACTGCAGTATTTCGCATTGCAATATGAAACTTTGGATCTTGTAATACGTATTGGTAATTACTAATACCAGCGGGCTTCAAGTTTGTTAATGTACCTGATTGAAATGACATGATTAACGCGCGGATTAATGGATATATATTAAATAAAGCAATAATCACCAAAGCAGGCAAAAGAAACAACCAAGCTTGTCTTTGATTTTCAGCGCTATACTTAAACTTCTTCATTAGTAGACCCTCTCGCCAGATTCATTAAACATAAAGATACGTGGATAATTGAAATCGCAATTAACGATTGTTGCAGGATCAATTAAAGATTCGATACTTACGATTCCCTTCGCATTTTTTGAACCAATTTTAAAATTAAGGATTCCCTCACGACCAATAAGTTCTACGGTTTCAATTTCCGTATTAAAAATTCCTTGCTCACCGAAAATAATATCTTCTGGACGAACACCTAAAAGATATGTTCCATCAGTTAAATCTGTTTTAATTCGATTTTGTACGAGTGAACTCTTATTGAATTCAAAAGTTTCTCCTACGATTGTGCCATTTTTAACTTCTACAGGAAGAATGTTGATGACAGGATTACCAATAAATTGAGCAACAAATAAATTATTAGGTTCTAAATATAGATTTTGAGGGTCATCATATTGTTGGATAACACCTTCGTTCATTAGAACAATTTTATCACTAATCGATAACGCTTCTTCTTGATCATGCGTTACAAAAATTGTAGTAATGTTAATTTCTTTAACAAGACGACGAATTTCTTCACGAATTTTCAAGCGCAAACGCGCATCAAGGTTACTTAATGGTTCATCAAGTAATAAAATTGAAGGGTTTTGAACTAAAGCACGTGTAATCGCTACACGTTGTTGTTGTCCACCAGACATTGTCCCTGGTTTTTTATTTGCTAATTCTTCAATATCTGTTAACGCCATATATTTACGAGCAATTTTTTCAGCTTCTTCTTTAGGCATTTTTTTATCGCCAACACGTAGTGGGAACATGACATTTTCTAATACTGTCATATGTGGGTAAAGTGCGTAGTTTTGAAATACAAAACCAATATCACGATCTTTAGGATGCTTATCAACCATTGAGACCCCTTCATTGTGAATTGTGCCATCTGTGGGATCGAGTAATCCAGCAATTAAATTTAAAATTGTTGTTTTTCCACAACCACTAGGGCCAAGTAAGCAAACCAAATCACCTTTCTCAATCGAGAATGTAACTTGTTTTAATGCCTCAAAACCATTATCAAACACTTTCCGTAAGTCCTTGACTTCAATCATTCATCTTCCTCCTATAAACATATTATTACGTAATTTTAATATATTCGATATTATTTATTTCGTGAACACCACGAATTTTACGTACAGTTGTTACATCATTATTATAACAGTCAATACATGTATTTGTGTTAAAAACCATTAACAATATTAAATAAACATGTGAAAAAAATATAAACCGTCACATAATCACAACTAAAAGCATATATAAAAAAAGACACTCTAAATAGAGTGTCAAATTACCTGGCGATGAACTATCTTCACTAGCGCGTGGCTAGATATTGTCGCCGCTAAAGTGCTTAACTTCTGTGTTCGAGATGGGAACAGGTGTGACCACTTCGCTAAAATCACCAGATCGTAGTGCATTAGAGAGATGAACTCTCAAAACTGAATAACAGAAATTTGATCTTTTTCGAATCGTTGTATCTTTTGTGATTAAAACCTCGACCTATTAGTATCAGTCAGCTCCACATATCACTATGCTTCCACCTCTGACCTATCAACCTGATCGTCTCTCAGGGGTCTTACTACTTACGTATGGGAAATCTCATCTTGGAGTTGGCTTCGTGCTTAGATGCTTTCAGCGCTTATCCAGTCCATACTTAGCTACCCAGCGATGCCCTTGGCAGAACAACTGGTACACCAGCGGTATGTCCATCCCGGTCCTCTCGTACTAGGGACAGCGCTCCTCAAATTTCCTACGCCCACAACAGATAGGGACCGAACTGTCTCACGACGTTCTGAACCCAGCTCGCGTACCGCTTTAATGGGCGGACAGCCCAACCCTTGGAACCTAATTCAGCTCCAGGATGCGATGAGCCGACATCGAGGTGCCAAACCTCGCCGTCGATGTGAACTCTTGGGCGAGATTAGCCTGTTATCCCCAGGGTAGCTTTTATCCGTTAAGCGACGGCCCTTCCACTCGGAACCGCCGGATCACTAAGCCCGACTTTCGTCCCTGCTCGACTTGTAGGTCTCGCAGTCAAGCACCCTTCTGCCTTTACGCTCGTCGATTGATTTCCAACCAATCTGAGGGTACCTTTGGGCGCCTCCGTTACTCTTTAGGAGGCGACCGCCCCAGTCAAACTGCCCACCTGACACTCTCCCGGTACCGGATCACGGTACGCGGTTAGAACTTCAAACATACAAGAGTGGTATCCCAATGGCGACTCCACATATACTAGCGTACATGCTTCATAGTCTCCCACCTATCCTGTACATGTAGGCTCAAAGTTCAATATCAAGCTACAGTAAAGCTCCATGGGGTCTTTCCGTCTAGTTGCGGGTAACCGGCATCTTTACCGGTACTAAGATTTCACCGAGTCTGCTGCCGAGACAGCGCCCAAATCGTTACACCTTTCGTGCGGGTCGGAACTTACCCGACAAGGAATTTCGCTACCTTAGGACCGTTATAGTTACGGCCGCCGTTCACTGGGGCTTCAGTTCAATGCTTCGAACGAATTCTAACATATTCCCTTAACCTTCCAGCACCGGGCAGGTGTCACCCCCTATACTTCGTCTTGCGACTTTGCAGAGAGCTGTGTTTTAGTTAAACAGTCGCTTGGGCCTCTTCACTGCGGCTCTTACGAGCACCCCTTCTCCCGAAGTTACGGGGTCATTTTGCCGAGTTCCTTGGCAACAGTTCTCTCGCTCACCTTAGGATTCTCTCCTTGCCTACCTGTGTCGGTTTTGGTACGGGCCAATACATAATTAACGCTAGAAACTTTTCTTGAGAGCTGGCATCAGTTACTTCGCTACTTCCTCACGGGTTCACTCCTCGTAACGCCTTTGCTTTGCATGGCGGATTTGCCTACCATACAGCTCCTTCGCTTAAACCAGCACTTCCAGTCGCTGGCATAACCTAGCCTTCTCTGTCATTCCTTCACTTATGTATCGGGTACAGGAATATCAACCTGTTGTCCATCGACTACGCTTTTCAGCCTCATCTTAGGTCCCGACTTACCCAGGGAGGACGAGCCTTCCCCTGGAAACCTTAGGCAATCGGTGTGTCAGATTCTCACTGACATCTCGCTACTCACACCGGCATTCTCACTTCTATACACTCCACTGCTCCTTACGGTACAGCTTCAACGCTGTATAGAACGCTCCCCTACCATTTATTGAAACAATAAATCCATAGTTTCGGTATCATACTTAGCCCCGGTACATTTTCGGCGCAGGGTCACTCGACTAGTGAGCTGTTACGCACTCTTTAAAGGATGGCTGCTTCTGAGCCAACCTCCTAGTTGTCTGTGCATCCCCACATCCTTTTCCACTTAGCATGAATTTTGGGACCTTAACTGATGGTCTGGGCTGTTTCCCTTTCGACTACGGACCTTATCACCCATAGTCTGACTGCCAACTACTATCCACTGGCATTCGGAGTTTGATTATATTCAGTACCCCGAGATGGGGCCATCATACATTCAGTGCTCTACCTCCAGTGGCCTTACATTGACGCTAGCCCTAAAGCTATTTCGGGGAGAACCAGCTATATCTGAGTTCGATTGGAATTTCTCCGCTAGCCACAACTCATCCGCCAGCTTTTCAACGATGGTCGGTTCGGTCCTCCATTTGGTTTCACCCAAACTTCAACCTGGTCATGGCTAGATCACTCAGTTTCGGGTCTACCACAATGTACTATATCGCCCTATTAAGACTCGCTTTCGCTTCGGCTCCGTCTCTTCAACTTAACCTCGCACATTATGAGTAACTCGCCGGTTCATTCTACAAAAGGCACGCCATCACCCATTAACGGGCTCTGACTTCTTGTAAGCATACGGTTTCAGGATCTATTTCACTCCGCTTCCGCGGTTCTTTTCACCTTTCCCTCACGGTACTGGTTCACTATCGGTCACTAAGGAGTATTTAGCCTTACCGGGTGGTCCCGGTTGATTCCGACAAGGTTTCTCGTGCCTCGCCGTACTCAGGATACCACTAGAGTATCTTACGCTTTCGTCTACAGGGTTTGCACCTTCTTTGACTGGCCTTTCAATGCCATTCGACTAGCTTCGATATCCCACGTTGTGGTCCTACTACCCCATCACGAAGATGGTTTGGGCTTTTCCCGTTTCGCTCGCCACTACTCAGGGAATCACTTTTGTTTTCTTTTCCTCTTGCTACTAAGATGTTTCAGTTCGCAAGGTTGCCTCATCATAAACTATGTATTCATTTATGTGTAATACTGCATAACCAGTATTGGGTTTCCCCATTCGGATACCCCCGGATCGTTGTGTACGTACCACTCCCCGAGGCATTTCGCTGTTAGTCGCGTCCTTCATCAGCTCTTAGTGCCTAGGCATCCACCGTACGCCCTTACATATTTAATCACATGTAATTTCGCGCCCTAATTCTTAAAATCAGGTTTTTTTTAACGCTTATCGCTTGATAAGCTGTGTGTTTGCTTTGATTGCTTACTTAATTGCTTAAGTTACTGTTTTTGTTTAACTTGATGTAAATCTAGTTTTATACAACTATTCGAAAAGATCATGTTGATAACATTTATTTCTTTGTCTATCTCTTTTTCTTTTCTGTTATTCAGTTTTCAAAGATCATTTTTCTTGAGATTCCAACGGACTCTCAAAACTAAACAGGAAACTTTAGGTGTCAACTTCACGTCTTTCTAATTACTCCTTAGAAAGGAGGTGATCCATCCCCACCTTCCGGTAGGGATACCTTGTTACGACTTAACCCCAATCATCGATCCTACCTTCGACGGCTCCCTCCTAGTAAACTAGGTTAGGCCACCGGCTTCGGGTATTACCAACTCTCATGGTTTGACGGGCGGTGTGTACAAGGCCCGAGAACGTATTCACCGCGGCATTCTGATCCGCGATTACTAGCGATTCCGACTTCATGGAGTCGAGTTGCAGACTCCAATCCGAACTGAGACGTACTTTCTGAGATTCGCTCCGCATCGCTGCTTCGCTGCCCTCTGTATACGCCATTGTAGTACGTGTGTAGCCCAGATCATAAGGGGCATGATGATTTGACGTCATCCCCACCTTCCTCCGGTTTATCACCGGCAGTCTCTTTAGAGTCCCCAACTTAATGCTGGTAACTAAAGACAAGGGTTGCGCTCGTTGCGGGACTTAACCCAACATCTCACGACACGAGCTGACGACAACCATGCACCACCTGTATCCGCCATAACTATTACACATCTCTGTGCTTTTGCGCGGTATGTCAAGACCTGGTAAGGTTCTTCGCGTTGCTTCGAATTAAACCACATACTCCACCGCTTGTGCGGGCCCCCGTCAATTCCTTTGAGTTTTACGCTTGCGCGCATACTCCCCAGGCGGGATACTTATTGCGTTAACTACAGCACTGAATTTCTCCAACACTTAGTATCCATCGTTTACGGCGTGGACTACTAGGGTATCTAATCCTATTTGCTCCCCACGCTTTCGAGCCTCAGCGTCAGTTACAGGCCAGTTAGCCGCCTTCGCCACTGGTGTTCCTCCATATATCTACGCATTTTACCGCTACACATGGAATTCCACTAACCTCTCCTGCACTCTAGTCTACCAGTTTCTATGGCATCACGGGGTTAAGCCCCGAACTTTAACCATAAACTTGATAAACCGCCTGCGCTCCCTTTACGCCCAATAATTCCGGATAACGCTTGCCACCTACGTATTACCGCGGCTGCTGGCACGTAGTTAGCCGTGGCTTTCTGGTAAGGTACCGTCATATAAGAAGCATTCCCTCTTCCTATCGTTCTTCCCTTACAACAGAGCTTTACAACCCGAAGGCCGTCTTCACTCACGCGGCGTTGCTCGGTCAGGGTTTCCCCCATTGCCGAAAATTCCCTACTGCTGCCTCCCGTAGGAGTCTGGGCCGTGTCTCAGTCCCAGTGTGGCCGGTCACCCTCTCAGGTCGGCTACGCATCATCGTCTTGGTAAGCCGTTACCTTACCAACTAACTAATGCGCCATAAGCCCATCTCGTTGTGATGTATCCCATCTTTAATTAATCTAAGATGTCTTAGATTAACGTATCCGGTATTAGCAGAAGTTTCCCTCTGTTATCCCAGGCATCGAGGCAGGTTGCTTATGTATTACTCACCCGTTCGCCACTAAGTTCCAAGGAGCAAGCTCCTCTTCACTTCGTTCGACTTGCATGTATTAGGCACGCCGCCAGCGTTCATCCTGAGCCAGGATCAAACTCTCCATTTGATTCTTTCTCTTTTTAACTCTGACGAGTTTTGTTTATTAATTTATCCGTATTTCTTTTTGAAATTGACGTTTCCTGTTTAGTTTTCAAAGACCATTTTCTGCACTCGGTTTCCCTTAGCGCTTGTATATAATACCACCCTCTTTAGCCACCGTCAACACTATTTTCACTTTATTTTGTTTTATTTTGTTTGGTTCTTTTACATCACGAATCAATAATATTTTCTTCCTTATATATAAGCACTACAACAAACAAAAGAAAATAAAGAAAAAAGGCATTGCTGCCTTAGATTGTTTCTACATAATTATCGTCATATGATGCAAACATATTTAATAAATCAGTTTTCGTAAGTTTGGATTTTTCATCATTTGAAATATCACGGATGATCGTACCATTATGAAACATCAATAATCGCGTACCATAATCGAGTGCATGCTGTAGATTATGCGTTACCATAATGGTCGTAATTTTTCGTTTGCTTACCATCTCCTGAGTAAGTTTAATGATGGATTCCGAACTTTTTGGATCAAGTGCTGCTGTATGCTCATCAAGAAGTAATAAGTTTGGATTATTCATTAAAGCCATGAGTAATGACAACGCTTGGCGCTGCCCTCCTGAAAGTTGACCAACTTGGACATGTAATTTATCTTCAAGTCCTAAATCTAGCGATTTCAATAACGCGATAAATTCTGATTCTTTTTTATGGTTAATCGCCTTTTTTAAACTCATGAGTTTCCCTTTATTTGAAGCAAGAGACAGATTTTCCAACACAGTTAGCGAAGGTGATGTTCCGGCCATCGGATCTTGGTATACGCGTGAAATTGTTTTAAAACGTTCGTGATTCTTCATTTTTAGAAGATTATGACCCATAAATATCAAGTTACCTTCATCAGGATCGATTTGGCCACATACTAAATTGAGTAACGTTGATTTTCCACTACCATTCGAGCCAATAATTGTGACAAACTCACCCTCATCAACTTGAAGATTCACATTTTGGTAAAGTTTCGTCTCCATGGGGGTATTTCGATTGAACGCTTTTGAAATGTTATTAAGCTGTAACATGTCGTTTCTCCTTCGTATCCATATGTTTTGGAAGTTTAATTTTATTCAGCATAATTGCTCCGATGAAGATTGCAACAGTCATCAGTTTCATGAACTGTGCATCAATTCCCATTCGAATTGCAAATGCTACAATTAGACGGTAAACAATTGCTCCAAAAATAACCATTGTTGTTGATTTTAATTTAGTTCTTCCTAAAATTGTTGTTCCTAAAATTACAGAAGATAATCCCAGGACAACCATTCCCGTTCCAAGCGAGATATCAAAGTATTTATTCACTGAAACAGCCAATCCACCACTAAATGCAACAATCGCATTCGCTAAAGCCAAGCCCATGATTTTCACTACACCAACATTGTGGCCAAGTGAGGTAACCAGTTGTTCATTGTCGCCCGTAACTTTGAGTAAATAGCCCGTTTTAGTTGTCAACAGTTGATCAATGATTACCTTTATTATAAGTACCAGAACCGCCATGATAATGAGTTGAAAGTTATTAATTATAAAATTGGGTGCTCCGATTTGTTCTAACCATTGCGTAGAAAAGATTGTTTCAAATTTAAAAAGCGGAATGTTAGGTTTTCCTCCAGCTACAACTAAATTGATGGAATAAAGTCCTGTCATCACCAAAATACCACTCAGTAAGGACGATATACCAAATTTAACATGGAATACTCCTGTAACAACACCTGCAGATGCGCCCGCAATTGTTGAAATGAGTAATGCTAACCACGGATTAAATCCATTAAGAATTAAAATAGCACTCACAGCTGCCCCCAGTGGATATGTTCCATCGACGGACAAATCCGGAATATCTAAAATTTTATAGGAGATAAGAACTCCCATCGACAAAATTCCGTATAGAAATCCTTGAATTAAGATGTCTGAAATAAATGAAGCATTAATAAGTCCCATTATTGAATTACCGCCCTTTCACGTACCGTTTCTGGAATACTGATACCAAGTTTCGATGCAACGTTCTCACTTACGAATAATTCCGTTTGTTCGGAAACATAAACTGGAATTGATGAAATCGCTGATCTATTTACTAAAATTTCGTAAGCCATTTCCCCAGCTTTTTCGCCAAGTTGTTTATAACTTACCGAATCTGAAGCGAGAATGCCTTGATCAAACTGTCCAACCTCTGCCATAAATACAGGTTTATTGGCACCATTTGCAGTATCTACCACAAGTCCAGTAGCAGCAGCAATCATATTATCGTTTACGATATAAATTGCATCGGTCTCTTGAACTAATTGTTGTGTTGCAATCGCAATCTCGTTAGCCTGACTTACACCTTTTTCAATTACATTAATTTCTAAATCTTGTGCAATACCACGCACTTCATCAATCTGATTTCTACTATTAATTTCGCTTGTATTGAATAATATTCCTATATTTTTAGCGTCGGGAAGCATTTCTTTGATCAGCGCAACTTGTTTCGACAGCGGCGGTAAATCACTAACCCCTGTTAAGTTGCCTCCCGGTTGCATTAAATCATCGACTAATCCTGCTTGTTTCGCATCCGATACAGCACTGAAGATGACTGGGATTTCTGTTTTTTCAACTGCATTCATCGCTGCTTGAGCAGCTGGTGTTGCAATTACAAATATTAGATCAACAGAATCACGTACAAACTGATTTGCAATGAGATGTGCAGTACCGACATCCTCATTCGCATTTTTAACTTCCAGTGAAATCTTATCGGTCAAGCCATGATCATCAAGACCTTTTTTAAATCCTTCTAATGAATCTGCTAGCGCTGGGTGTTCAGCCCATTGAATAACACCGATTCTCATTTCCTTCTGTTTACTATCCATGCACCCTGTAAGTACAAGTGCTCCTATGAGCATCAATATTATTTTTTTCATTTTTTTCTCCTCTTTCAATCCAACAAAAAAGCCATGTACAGAAATCTACACGGCTTTGTTAAGTTGATACGAGATTGATGGGAGCCTGTAGATTTTAGTAACACAAAATAGCTAATATCCACGCGGCATATTAACTAATTAACTAAAATAATAATAGTAGCTCCATTGTTGGGCTTGATTTAAATTGTTTATATTTTTCATTGGAATACCCAACCTTTCGTTACAACCATAACACTGTTGTTTTTTAGATGCAAGTACTTTTTCAGTTTTATTCATTTCTTACATTCTTAATGAATATATTTTCATTTTAACTCATTACGTTCTGCAAGTGATGCTGGAATCGCAATACCAAACTTCTTAGCAACCTCTTTATTTATAAACAATTTTGTCTTATCTGAAATTAAAATAGAAAGATTATTTGGATCTACCTGATCCACAAGGATTTTACAGATTAGATCACCCGCCGATTCCCCTAGATCAAAGTAACTTAACGATTCCGTCGCTAAAATCCCCTCATCAAGCTGACCATCTTCCGAGGCAAACACCGGTACCTTATATTTTGAAGCAATATCCGCAATATTCGCAGTTGATGCAACGACCATGTTATCTGTTATGTTGAAAATAACATCTACCTTTTCTGCTAACTGTTGAGTTGCAATTGGTAATTCTTGCATACTTGTGACCCCAATCGAAACGACTTCTAAATCTTTTTCGAAGGAAGTGATGACTTCAACTTGAGTCACAGAATTAATTTCACCAATATTATAAACAATCCCCATACGCTTCGCTTCAGGTAAGAGTGCTTTAATAAGCGCTAACTGTTTTTTAACGGGCGTTTGATCACTAACTCCCGTAACAAATTGCCCAGGTTGTTCCATCGAATCAACAAGTCCTGCAGTAACTGGATCTGTAACCGCGTTAAAAACTACTGGAATGCTTGTTCCTTCCGTCGCGTTTTTAGCGCTTTGTGCGGAGTTTGTTCCAATTGCATAGATTAAGTCCACGTTTTGAGATACAAAACCACGAGCCATCAATTCATTATTTCCGTTTTCTCCTTGTGCATTTTGATAAATAATTCGATAGTTTTCACTTCCTATAATCTTGTCTAACTTAACCTTCATCCCTTCATAAGCCGCATCCAACGATGGATGATCTGCGAATTGTAACACACCAATCGTATATATATCTTTTTGTTTTGTACTATTACAGCCTACCAATAATAGTAGAAGCATACAGAATATCATTGTTTTTTTCATCGTTTCCTCCTTCAAACAAAAAAAGCTGCAAATGCAGCTTTTTGATTAGTGAGCTACATTCGATTAACCTAGGAAAAAGGGTTAATACCGTGTAGCGATATTAACCTTTATCTAAAGTAAAAGAAAGAGCTGTTTTGTTTGTGATTTATGTTGGTCATAGGACACCAACCTTTCTGTAAAGAAACTTTAACATGTTTGGTTTGTTGTTTCAATGTTTTTCTGATAATTTGAATATCATTTACATTATTATGTAACAAACTTTCATAATTGTGGTATAATTCTAATATATTTAAAGGAGAATTATATCACAATGTATACATGGAATTTAGACGCCCTTTATAAAGGGTATGACGCAGACTACACTTCAGATGTAGAAAAGCTCAAAACAATTATTAAATCAATGAATGACTTAGCACCCAACCTTACAAATTGCAAGGACTTAGAGGCCTTTATCACTCTCGATTCAGAACTCAATACACTTGCAAATTCACTCGTAAGCTTTGCAAGTTTACAGATTTCAGCAAACGCAAGTGATAATGAAAGCAATCGCCACATGGGACAACTCCAAAACATACTCAGCGAAACATCACGCGCTTACGCTCTTTTCAGTCAATTCATGGCTGATTCAAAAGATGTATTTCCGCAATGGGTTTCGGAAAGTCCATTAGTTAAAGAACATGAATTTATCTTGCAAGAAATGATCGACCTCAGCAAGCATAATTTAAGCCCTGATGTTGAAGAGGTCATTTCTAAATTGAATATTAATGGCGCAAGCGCTTGGAATCAATTATTTGGTCACCTTACTTCAATGACAACAATTGAATTTAATGGTGAAAAACACACGATGGCTTCAATTCGTAACCTTGCATACGCTCACGATCCCAAGGTTCGTAAAGATGCTTATTATAAAGAATTAGAATTGTATGAAAAGATGGATGATTCCATCGCATTCGCATTGAACAGCATCAAAGGTACTGTAAATACGATTTCTGACTTACGTGGCTACGAATCAGCACTTGAAAAAACACTTTTCGATTCAAGAATGAGCAAGAAAACACTCGATGCTTTGTTAGAGGCTATTGAAGCGTATCTTCCTGTATTTAGGAAATATCTAAAACATAAAGCCCATCTCATGAATCATGAAAACGGACTACCTTGGTATGATCTCTTTGCACCTTTTGAAACCAAAAACCCAAAAACGTATACAGTTGAAGACTCCAAAGAAATGATTCTTAATAGCTTTGCAGTGTTCTCAGATGATCTTGCGGATATGGCGAAAACTGCTTACGAAGATGCATGGATTGACTTTTTACCTCGCGAAGGAAAACGTAGCGGTGCTTTCTGTAGTAACCAATCACAGATAAAACAAAGTTATGTTCTTACCAACTTTGACGGTTCTATCTCGGATATTGTTACGATTGCACATGAATTAGGGCACGCATACCATGGTATGATGATTGAAGATCTACCAATACTAAACACAAGTTACTCAATGCCTGTAGCAGAAACCGCATCAACATTCTGCGAAAACATTGTCTTCAATGCCGCACTCAAAGCATCGAGCGACGAAGAAAAACTCGTGTTAATTGAAAACTCACTACAAGATTTAACACAAATTATCGTTGACATTTTATCACGATTTAAGTTCGAATCTGAAGTCTTCGAACGCCGTAAAACTGAATTTTTATTCCCTAAAGATTTGAAAGAAATTATGATCGAAGCACAACGTCAAACGTATGGAGATGGCCTCGATGCAAGCACGTATCACCCTTATATGTGGGCATGTAAAGGACACTATTATAGTGGCGGGTTAAGTTATTACAACTTCCCTTACGCATTTGGTGGTTTATTCGCATTGGGTCTTTACGCTAAGTTTGAAAAAGAAGGCGAAGCATTTGTTCCGGCATACCGAAACCTTCTAAAAGCTACAACAACTGCATCCTGTGAAGATGTCGCTGCACAAGCAGACATCGATGTTACAGATGTAGATTTTTGGAAATCAAGTCTCCAAGTTGCGGCAGATCGCATCGAAATGTTTATCGAACTAACTCAATAACAACAAACAATCAGACATAGAAAAACCATAATCACAATAGTGACTATGGTTTTTTTATATTTTTAAAGCATACGACCTGAACGATCAAAACGATATCGAGTACCATTTATCGTCATTGTTTTATCTGAAATCATCACACAGTCAGAAGGATTTAAATAATACCAAGCACCACCCAGCTTAATCCAGCCTTTTTGAAGTGCTCCAGAACCCGTAGCATAATACCATTTTTGATTCAGCTTTACCCACTGATTGGCATGCATTGCAGAATCCGTTCCAAAAGCATAACTTGAACCACCGATTCGATGAACACCACGTGCGGTTCCACCATGACTTAAGAAGTAGTACCATTTACCACCCGACTTCTTCCATTGATTGGTTAATGCCGCACCTGAATCCGATACATAAGACCAAGTACCACTTGCATTTTTATACCACTGGTTTGAAAGCATTTTGGTACTTGAATCAAATACATACCAATTACCGTTAATCTTCTTCCAACCCGTAATCATTTCACTATTTGCATCAGCATAATACCATTTCCCACTGACTTTAACCCATGCATTTTTTACAGCCGCACCACCTGAATTGAGATAATGCCACTTCCCTTTAGAATTTTTAATCCATTTATTTGCTTTCATATCCGCATCAGAACCAAATTCATACCATGAACCTTTTACTAGATGAAGACCCGAACGAAGCATTTTGCCATCATTTCCAGCATAATACCATTTTCCTGCGGATTTAAACCATTCATTCTTCAATGCTTTACCATCCGTACCAATGTAACTCCAACGCCCTTGAACATCTTTAGTCCATGTACTCGAATACATAACGCCTGTGCTGTTATTAAAGAGATAATAACTTCCACCAATTTCTCGCCACCCTTTTACAGGTGTATTGTTTTCATAATAGAGCCATTTCGCTCCATCTTTAACCCAGCCCTTTTTAGGCGCTGTTGGGATCGTTTCAGTTGTGAGATAATCTTGTGATACATAGCCAATTTGATTATTATAGACAACTTTTGCCCATCCATTTGTAGTTGGATATGCTTGAACAACGGTCTTTGCAGGAATTGTCGCTAAGACACGATTTGAAGTTCCCCAACCACTACGCATATTGAGATCTTGTGTTACAGTGTATTTCTTTGACGATTCCGCTACCGTAATACGCGTGCTTGGAGCATTTGATTTCTTTACACCATTTGATTTAATTTTAACCCGTGCACTATTTGCAATATAACCAAAGTTTGCCGGTAAATCTACAGGCATTGCTTTAACGGATACCGAGCCATTTACTACCGGCATTGATAAATATGTTTTCATAAAACCAGCTGAATCACCCAGATCAAGAACAACTTGATGGTTCAACCCGGAATTTGTTGCATAATAAACACCTGAATGCGTATTCGCCCCTTTATATACAGGCGTACTTGTTTGATTGTTGATTCGTGCTAAGGAATAGCCATTATGGTCCTTAAATCCTGCTGCACGATCTGTTGTATAAGCGATACCCGCTACTTTAATACCATAAAACGGATCTGAAGCATAACGCACAGCAATTCCAGAACCCTTATTTCCAAAACTCAGTCCAGCATTACGCCACTCTCCAACATCGAAATAAGAACTTAATTGTTTGGACATATGATAATTAATACTGTTATAAACACCTGTATAAGTCAATGCTTGACTTGGATCGGAATCAACTGCATTCCAACCAAACAAATTGAATCTATTTTTAGCCAACCACGAAGTTCCATAAGCAGATTCATGTGCAGCTTGTGCAAATAACAGTAGTGGGTTCATACCATAAAGATGACCACTTTCAATAAATGCTTGTTCATTTCCAAACATAATTGAGTCTGTTTTATCGAGATAGCGTAGGCGCGCATTTAAATCATCCGCACTAATATTTGAAAAACTACGAACCGGAAGCCATTGATAATACGCATAAAATTCTCCCGGTTGGTTCCCGTCCATTATAGGTTTTTTCAGTTCCTTATCGCTAAAGAAATGGACACCATCTTCGGAATAGTATGGATTACCGGATTCAGGAAGCCACGAAGGTGCTTGCGCATACGTAATTCCTTGTTCTCCACTTTGGGCGTAGGTTTGAGAGAAGTATAATGATATTTCTCCATTTTTCACCCAATAGTAATCTGGAGCGACGACTTTTCGATAACCATCGTCATCAAGATTACCACCCAAATAAACTGGAATTTTTTTATCGATATAGTGCATCGGAATTAAATCAACTTTATTAAGATCGACATACCCTTCCGCACCTTGAATATTAACCCGAATTACCGGGTTTCCAGAGTCCGTTAATTCAGTCCCTTTATACTGCATTTTATAATTACTTGAGATATAAGTAAGCGCAGATCCCGAAAGATTACGATTACTATAGATGTTTAATGTTTCAGTACTTGCAAGATCTTTAATTTCCCCTTTGCGACTTGGAAGTGAATGCGCATATCCTGAACTCATGGCCACAATCCCCAAATGACTCAAACCAGCCTTCGACGTCACAACATAACCACTTCCGAGTTGGTTCATTTTATTTATGGCATCATTAAGATTATTACTTACAAAATCTGCCTTTCCCGTTGCAATACTACCATCATCCATAATTTTCTTAACGGAATAGGTATGGGTAGCACTGGTTTCACGAATGAGATGACTTGATGAATCAAAATAATATGAAACATCTCCAACTTTTTTCCATTGTGATTTCGCTGCCTTACCATTTGAGCCTAGGTAATAAGAATAACCTCCAGATTGAGTCCATTGGTCTTTAAGCATTACTGATTTAGAATTAAATAAATACCAGACACCACCTATTTGAGCCCAATCATTTTTGACCGCACTCCCACTTTTACTAAAATAATACCAATCATCACCGCTTTGATGCCATGCTTGTGACTTCATTTCACCATCCGGTCTGAAGAAATACCAATATCCCCCAATTTCTTTCCAATTTTTGATTGGGTTTCCATTTTCACAGTAAAACCAAGCAGTCCCTTTTTGTACCCAACCCTCTTGGACACAAAGACTCGAAACCGCCTTTAAAGTATTCAAAGGTGCTTTTGAAGGAACTTCAGGTTGAATTTCAGGATCAACCACAGGTTCTTCAGGTTCCAATTTAGTTGGTTCCTCTATAATTTCTGACTCTTCTTCTTTTTCAAATTCAATTTTATGATTTAAATCAACTTCTTGATTCACATCAGTACTTAATGATGCATCCGGTTCTTCAAATGCTAATGTATTATAAGTAACTGAAGTAACAAGCATTACTAACGTTAAAAATAACGCTAGAAATCTCTTTCTTTCCATAAACAAAACCTCCTCGACAATAATAGTATTATAAACTATTCTTCTGATATAAAGTACTCTAACAAAGAATCATATATTAATTAATCTTAATTTTACCATGAATTCACAAGAATATGAAAAAAGCACTCTCTCGAGTGCTTTATCGTGCGCCACTTCCTGTTAGAACCACACGAATTGTTTTGAAGATAATTACGATATCTTGTTTAAATGAAAACGCATTGAGATACTCTCGATCAAACACAAGTTTCTCAGCAGGAGTAATGTCATACCCACCATTAACTTGAGCCCATCCGGTAATCCCTGGCTTAACAAGAAGTCTTTCTTTAAAGCCTGGTATTTCCGTTTCAAACTGATCCGTTAAATCTTTACGTTCTGGGCGAGGACCAATAATACTCATTTCCCCAATTAATACATTTAAGAATTGTGGAAGCTCATCAATACGTACTTTACGAATAAAGCGTCCCACCTTCGTAATCCGCGGGTCATTTTTCTCGGCCCAAACAGCACCAGTATTGACCTCGGCATCGACACGCATCGATCGTAATTTATAGATTTTGAATTCTTTACCTGCTTGTCCTACACGTTGTTGCGTATAGAAAGCAGGCCCCTTAGAATCCACCTTAACAATAATTGCGAAAATCACAACAATTATAATAATAATTGGTGAAAACAATAGTGTTAAGATAAGATCAAAAAATCGTTTTAAATAAACGTATGGGTGTTTTTTCTTAAACTCTTGATACTTTTCCATTAATTTTTTATTCTCATTAGCATCGGAGTTGTTGTTTATCATATTTTCCATCCTCATTATCTTAACAGAATGTTTATTGCTTAATAAACACTGCTTTTTATATATTTTACAAACAGGTCAATTATAGCATATTAGCCCTATCCTAACAAGGTTATGTGCGGGTTAGGAATTAGAAACAAAGAAAAAGAATCTTTCGATTCTCCCTCTTTAACTGTTATCTTATTATTTTTTGATAAAAGCCATGATACGCTCATAGTCTTCGATATAATCAACCTCACCCCAGAAATTTGGAGCAACATTTTTAACATGAATGGGTTGTTCCTCAATCATAGAGTAAAGAATATTTTCCCACCATAAACCATGTTGTTGTGAATCAATAAGAATTTCTAAACGTTGTAAGAATTCAGGTAAGAAGTCTGAAGATAATTTCGCAATCCCAACATATTCTCCAGTAATATCATCACCCGTTAATTCTTTACCGTGTTTGATTAAGATATCGTTTTCGTAGTAGAATTTGTAATCACTTTCTTCTTTACGTGTATCATCTGAGAACAATACAGGTGATTTTTTCTCAGCTAAGATAATATCAAGTGTTTTTTGTTCTAAAAATACGTCTGCATTCATGATTAACACATCTTCTGCAGGTTCAAAGAAATCTTTCGCAAACCAAATTGAAGCAACACTGTTTGTTACATCATAGAATGGGTTGTAGTAAAACTTAACATCTTTACCTTTTAATGCTTCACGAATATATTGACCTTCGTATCCCAATACAATTGCAATATCGTTAATACCATTCTTATTGAATAATTCAATTGTATATTCGATCAGTGGTTGTCCCCCAATATCAACAGTACATTTAGGTCTTCCTTCTAAATAACGGCTAATACGAGTTCCTCTTCCTGCTGCTAATAATACTAATTTCATTAGATTATACCTCTTTCTTTAAGTGAATCGAGCGCATTATATAATGTCTCCATATTTTCTTGAGTGATTTCACCGATGTGTGAAACCCTTATAACTGAATCTGCATAAGCACCACCACTTGGCGTTACCCAGATTTCATATTCATCCTTTAGAACCGTAAAGATTTCTTTCGCAGATTTACCTTCTGGTACATAAAGCGCTGTCACTGCATTCGAACTCGAATCGGTAACACACTTGAACCCGTAATCTTCGATTTTTGATCGAAACGACATCGCGAGTGCTCTTGTATTCCCAATTGTTTGATCGATGCCATCTTGCTTAACTTGTTTAAGTCTTAGATTGAGTTGTAATACAATACCGACAGCAGGTGTAAACGGTGTTTGCCCACGCTTTGCATTCGATAATGCGCTCTTTAAATCTAAGTAGTAACAAGGACGTTTGTTTTCATCAACGCGACATTGAGCATCTTCAGACAACACAAGAATCGAAAGTCCTGGAGGCAATGCTAAAGCCTTTTGAGATCCTGTAATGAGAATATCAATGTTGGATTGCTCCATCATAATTTCATCCGCAAGAAACGCACTGATTGCATCCACAATCAAGAATAAATTATTACGTTTACAAAACGATGAAATTAAATCGATATCATATAAAACACCCGAAGATGTCTCATCTAAATTCACAAGAAACCCTGTAAATCCCGCATTTTCATAAGGTTCTAAATCAGCCGATGTCAAACTTTGACCAAAATCTAAATTAATGGATTCAAAATTTACATCATATACAGAACATATTTCACAAAAACGAGCTCCAAAAGAGCCGCCATTAACAATTAAAAACTTATCGTTTTCTTTTGCACAATTCACAATAGCTGCATCCATTGCAGCTGTACCCGATCCCGTTAAGACAACAACTTTGTCCTCATCTCGAGCACCGCAAATTTCTTTAACGATTAATTCATTTTCCAACATAACATCTGAAAACTCAGGTGTTCTAAAGTATGGAACAGGCTCAGCACCAACATCCATTATGTCTTGACGCATCATGACCGGCCCAACTGTAAAATTAAGCATATTTTCCTCCTTAATTGTATCATCATATATTATTTAATCAACATCGATGAAACAATCAAACTTTATATATTAAACATTTATATTATACCTTATTTTGGAATCTATTAAAATTCTTAATTTCAAATTAATGATTCTAAAACTGCTTTAATACTAATATTTATGGAATTGTTATATAATTGAATACGGTTAATCCCATTTTGAGACAAGGAGGTATCACAGTTTTGAAAAAAAAGATTGTTATCATAATTTTCAGCTTAATGCTTTTTATTACTACACTTTCACTACTGAGCCCAGATCGTAAAAATTCAGACTTAGAATATCGAAGTCTAGCTCAATTTCCAAGTGCAGATATACAAGAAGTACTAAATGGAACTTATTTTCAAGAATTAGAAACATATCAACTGGACCAACTTGTATTTCGAGATTCTATTTTGAAGTCTAGTTCTAAAATCGATAAATTACTGCTTAAATCCATTCGTAAGAATCATTTTATCAGCAATTCCGGTTATATTTTGGAGTTTGAAGATTATCAGGAACAAACACTCAGTTCGTTACAAGAGTCCCTTGATAAACCGATATCAAACCTTCAAAATCTAAAAAATGTTTCAGAGAAAAGTGGTGGTCAATTTATTTTTATTGATATTCCGCAAAAATATGATTTCCACAACGAACTGTTCCCAAATTATTTCGCAACAAATACAATGCATAAGTTAGAATATAACAACACACTGCGTACACAGGCAGATAAAGCATCCGTTCAGACTATATCAGGTTCTGATGTTTTCCTAAAAAATGGTTTGCTTGAACCTTACTATAAAACCGATAACCACTATACCGCTGATGCATCGTTATTAATTTATCAGGAACTCCTTGAAACAATCAACGATCCTCGCATTCAGACACGTCCCATCAGCAATTACGAACGAATCGTTTATGAAAGCCCCTTTATCGGGAATAATTCTCGAACGATGGCGGATACAAGCTATTCTAAAGGAGAAATCTTTTACTACCTCAAACCCCAAAACCAATCGCTCCCAAAATATAAGCGATATGAAGACAGTTCACCATCGGATGAACCCGTAATGATTGCGGATGAAACGATTTCACTTTATGGTAATTATATGAATGGTGATAAAGCAAATACAGTTATAAAAACAAAACGCGACAATCTACCTAAGATACTCTTTATCGGAGATTCATTCGCCAATGCTTTAGAGTACCTTTCGATTTATGATTTCAATGAAGTTCATTCACTGGATTTACGTTCCTATAAAGGTAATGTATATGAATACATTGAAAAAAACAAATTCGACGTAATCGTCTTTGTTCGAAACACACAACTTAATTTAATTGAAAATGAATAGGAGATTCTATGCCCCTTACAAGTTACACATTTTTATTTGTTTTCCTTCCCCTTGCAATTCTCATAAACCTTGCGACACATGGAAAACATAAGACATCCCTTTTAGCAGTTCTTAATTTATTTTTTATCAGTTATCTTGGACTTGGTCCATTGCTTATCATTATTTTATCGATGTTGAGCTATTTCTATGCTGCATCCTACTTGTATAAGAAACCACATAAGCAGGTGTTTATAGCTACAGTTAGTCTAAATATCTTAGTCTTAGTTTTCTTTAAGTATAAACCGCTTTTTATTGAAACAACAAACTTGACTTTTTTAGAAGGATTAATGGCTCCTCTCGGCATATCTTTTTATACATTTCAAGGTATTGCTTATCTAGCAGATGTCACATATCGTGGTCGAAAGCCCGAAACGAACCTGCTTAAATTCAGTGCATTCTTTATGTTATTTATGACTATCACGTCAGGACCTATCTTAAGATATGATGAAACCAAACTTGAAAACAAAGATGTACCGAATGAAATGTTATACAATGGTTTTATTCGCTTTACTATCGGTTTATTCAAGAAAGCATATTTAGCCGCTAATTTTGGACTCATTGCCTCAAAAGTCTACGAAGGGCTTTATACAACTGCTTTCTTTACCGGAACAGCATGGCTTGGCTCCATTGCGTTTATGCTTCAACTATACCTGGATTTTTCAGGATATACAGACATGGCAATTGGTATTGGTGGAATGTTTGGAATTCGATTACCAGAAAACTTTAATGATCCATACCTCGCACGATCATTTAGCGACTTTTGGAAGCGATGGCACATTACCCTTACCCGTTGGTTTAAAGATTACATTTACATCCCTTTAGGCGGAAATCGTAAAGGATCAATGCGCACTTATCTGAATATGTTCGTTGTATGGCTCATAACCGGATTTTGGCATGGCTCATCTCTAAATTTTATTATTTGGGGATGTTTCAACTTCTTAGTTATTATTTTAGAACGTAATGTGTGGGGAGAAACACTCAAAAAAGCACCACGAATCCTTCAACACCTTATCACCCTGATCATCATCAATATCGGTTGGGTTTTCTTCCGTGCAGGTTCCCTAGGGCAAGCTTTTGATTTTCTATCAAAAATGTTCATATGGGATATGAATTTAATTGGTATAAAACAAATCCTAACCTATGTACTCTCACGACCGATTGATTGGATTCTCGCAATCCTGTTTTGCACACCCATCGTTAATGCATTTATCATGCGTTGGAATGAAAGCGAAAAAAAATGGCAACAAAGGGCAAGTATGGTCTTGATCGTTGGATTATTTATACTCGGCATTATCTTTGTTGTCACAAGTTCCTTTAAAGCATTTATTTACCAACAGTTCTAATGAAAACAAGCAACAAAAAGACCCATAAAAATATGGGTCTCTTTTCTTTATTTCTACTCATCGAGTAGATTGATTTAAATTTGGCGGAGAACATGAGATTCGAACTCACGGAAGCTTTCACTTCGCCACCTTTCCAAGATGGTGCCTTAAGCCACTCGGCCAATTCTCCAGTGCTTATTTATTATACATAATAATTAAACAGAAAACAATGTATAATATACAAAAAGGAGGCTTTCTTTGTGCTACTTATCAATCGAATCAAAAACAGTACCCAACTTTCGGATACCGAATCAAAAATTGCGCAGTATATCCTTGAAAATCCGCAACTTGTGACTCAACTTACAATTCATGAATTATCTGAAATTACATATGCAAGTGCGTCAACCATTACCCGTTTTTGCCGAAAAATGAAAACGGAAGGATTTAGTGATTTTAAAGTTAAACTTGCTGGTGAATTAAGTTCATTCTCAATAACTGAAAATCGCATACGTGATGATGTTCCTTTCCAAAGCAATCACACAAGCACTGAAATTGTTCAATCAATCTTATCGCTTAACTATCAATCCATGAGTGATACCTATAACAACATCGACCTTGAACAACTCGAACGAATTGCCCATAAAATCTATTATGCGCCTCATATCTATTTATACGGATCGGGACAATCGTTAATTCTTGCTCAAGATTTCCAATATAAATTGTTTCGCATTGAACTCGATTGTAACCTCGAAACATCACTTGGTTTTCAATCACTCAAAGCCAATACACAACCGCTGGACAGTATTGCCCTCATTATTTCCTATTACGGTCAAAATGAACATAACAAAACCATTGTGGACTCCCTCGTTGAACGAAATATCCCCTATATCTTAATTACGGGTCCCTTAAACAATCCCTTATGCACACATGCCTCAGAAGTCGTACATGTTTCACCCCAAGAAGAACTTGTAACCAAGATGGCATCCTTCTCTTCGCGAACATCAATGCAACTCGTTCTTGATTTCATTTACGCTTTAATCTTCGCAATCGATTATGAAAAAAACCAAAAAATCATCGAAAAACACCCTTGGTATATAAAAAAAGACTCCTATCAGTGATTGGAGTCTTTTTTAAAATTTATATTGATCAAGATATCGTTTAACACCGTCTTCATGATTAAAACCACAGACTGCATCCGCAACATCCTTTACAGCTTGTGTTGCATTCTCCATCGCAACACCATGCCCTGCATCTTCAATCATATGTAAATCATTATTATTATCACCAAAGGTCATAATTTCATCAACTGTAATACCATACTTATCCATATAGTACTGAAGTCCGACCATCTTATTAATCCGTGGATCCATAAATTCAATTAACTCTTTTTGAGAGTAAAACGCAACATAGCGCGGATCGGGATTTTCATGTACATATGCTTCAATACGCGCTAAAGTTTCAGGTTCTCCACTGAAGATGATTTTAGCATGTGAATCTAACACTTTAGAACGAACATCGACATACTCCAAATCAATATGTGTACGAACTTCGATATTATAGAAATCCTCAAATTGTGTATACAGTTTTCCAGGACCTGTTAATACGGGGTTTCCACCCATGGGCATAAAGGTATCTAAAATTTCACGAATTAAATCACCACTCAATGGGAACTGTTCATGGATCTCACCATCCGCAAAATCATAAACAAAACCACCGTTATCACAGATTGCGAAATCAAATAATTCTGCGATATCGGGTATACCAAAGACTGCGGAATCCATGGGTCTGCCCGTCGCAACCCCAAACTTAATCCCCTTCTGACGCAGTTTTAAAATCGTTTCCCGCATCGAAGGCGTTAAAGCATGATCTGCGTCCAAGAGTGTCCCGTCCATATCTGTCGCAATTAATTTAATCATATACTTCCTCAACTTTCATAAAAAAAACAGAAGGCAAAGCCTCCTGTCCATTATAGCAATATAATCCCTAATCTGCGATGTATTTAACGCCTTGGCTTTCGAGTTCCGCAATTTTATCTGCAAATTGCGGTAAATACGCTTTATGGGCTACAAGCATTTCGTGAAGCATATCGATTGTGTAATGCCCCCCTTGAATCATGGGATTAATCGAAAAGGCTTGAACCGCTTTACGATAATTTCCAGTAACCGCGGCTTCAATGACCGTTTCTTCCATGGCTTTCATCATTTGGAGTTGACCACGTGCTGCCGGTTCAAAAGAACCCCAGTTAAATGGTTCGGCGCCATGAGAGGTAATAACACTTGTAACCTCCACAACACAATCATATGGCAAATCGGTAATCGTACCATTATTTTGAGTGCTTACAGTCATTACGGTTCGTAAATCATTATGAATCGATGCAATTAACTGACAAGCTGCATCAGAATAATGGGCACCACCACGTTGTGTTAGCTCATCCGGCTTGTAATTCAAATTCGGATCTTTATACAACTCAAATAAAGCCGCTTCGGTTTGTTGAACCGTTTCAGCACGTGTCTTATGATTCGTCCAATTTTCCATAAACTCTTCTGTCATATTTCGTGCGATATAGTAGTAACGGTGATAAGAACATGGAATCATGCCTAAATCCTTCAGCTGATCAAGGTTATAAGGGATGGGTGTAATATTTTTCACTTCTTGGACTTTTGAAAATGCACTGCTTGGATCAAACAATCGCTCAATTAACATCTGCGTCACTTCGGTTCCATCTTGATCCCAAACACGGTGCCAATGAAAATGGTTTAGCCCCGCAAACTTTTCAAATAAAACATTCGCATTCTCATCATAGCCCATCGCTTCATGGTTAATTTTTGTACATCCAACTGGAATATTACAAAGTCCAATAGTACGTTTCCAACCACCCCACTTAATTGCAGCTTCAGTTATAATCCCTGCAGGGTTTGTGAAATTAATCAGCCATGCATTGGGACATAATGTTTCCATATCTTTAATAATATCAAGAATTACAGGAATGGTACGAAAGGCCTTAAAAATTCCACCTGCACCATTCGTTTCTTGTCCCAACGACCCATATTTCCCGGGAATTCGTTCATCACGTTTACGAGCTTCAAGTTGCCCAACACGAAATTGTGTCGTCACAAAATCCGCATCTTTGAGTGCTTCACGACGATCAAGCGTTAATTTAACCTTCCAGTCAAGGCCGGCTGCCTCAACCATTCGTTGTGCCATTGCACCTACAATTTCTAACTTTTCCTTGCCTTCTTCAACGTCCACCAACCAAAGTTCTGAAATATCAATTTGATCTGATCGTTTAATGAATCCTTCCATAAGTTCGGGTGTATAACTACTCCCCCCACCAATCGTAACAATCTTTATTTTTTTAGTCATAGTCGCCTCCTTGGTATTCAAATTGTATCCCTTATTAAGTCTTCTCACAATAAACCACACCGAACTTGATTTTTAATTTCATTTAAGTGTTTTCTTAAGTGTTAAGTGTGAAATTAAATACCATATTCTTATGGTATAATTTATTTAGGAGGCTTTTATGACTAAAATATTACTTGGAACTTATACAAAATCTGAAAGCAAAGGGATTTATGAAATTGACTTGGAACATGATCGTTTAGATCGTTTAACGCACATTGCAAGCGTTGAAAATCCAACCTACCTCGATTATGACCCAACAACTCAAACCTTATTCAGTGTCTATCAAAAAGATGATCTAGCAGGGATTGCGACATGGAAGTATCAAAGCACTGACACAGAACTTATTGAACGTTTTATTGAGCCCGGACCTGCGCCGTGTTATGTCGCCTATGACAAAAATGAAGATCAAATCTATGATGCGAATTATCATAAAGGACGCGTCAATGTTTATAAAAATCATCAAGTCTTTAAAAAAATTGAATACAAAGATGGATCGCATGCTCACTTCGTAAATAAGAAACCAAACACCGAATTTGTTTATGTTTGTGATTTAGGCTTAGATACGGTTCGTAAATATGAACTTATGAATGAAATCGCAACGTATAAAGCACCTGCAGGGTCGGGTCCACGACACCTTGCCTTTCATCCACATTTACCCTTACTTTATCTATTTTCGGAGCATACATGTCATGTTACGGTTTTAGAGGATGATGGATTTGATTTTATCGAGCACGGTGTGTTCGATGCATTGCCAGAAATTGATGCAATTCGATCTGCAGCTGCAATTCGAATCTCTAAAGATGGAAACTATCTTTATGTATCCAACCGTGGTCATGACTCAATCACAGTCTTTAAAATCAGTAAAGACGGGCTCCAGCTTGAATTAATTCAAAATATTTCAAGCTTTGGTGAACATCCGCGTGATTTTGCACTCAGTCCTGATCAAAAATATCTTGTTTGCGCAAACCGCGATACAAATAATCTCAGCTTGTACGCAAGAGATGAGACGACTGGGAAGCTAACATTACTCCAATCGGATGTTTACGCACCGGAATGTGTTTCAGTTCTCTTCGTTTCATAAAAATAAAAAAGACATCGCTGCATTCAGATGTCTTCTTTAATTCTAAAAAAAAATCACGCGGTTTCGGCGTGATTTTTTCGTTTAATAAATTATAAATTAAACAGTTCTTTCGTGAGCCGTTCTCATAAGAACATCAAGTTGTTGTTCTTTTGTAAGTTCTACAAATCGAACAGCATAACCGGACACACGAATTGTTAAGTTAGGATATTTCAATGGATTGGCCATAGCATCTTCAAGAAGTGCATTGTCAAACACGTTAACGTTTAAATGGTAAGCTCCTTGCGCGAAGTAACCGTCCATAATACCACGTAGGTTTACGATACGTTCGTCTGTAGTTTTACCCATTGCGATTGGCGCAATTGTTTGTGTATTTGAGATACCATCAAGTGCACAGTTATAGTCTAATTTAGCTGTAGAGTTTAATGAAGCTAATAAACCATTCTTTTCTGCACCGTATGATGGGTTCGCACCAGGTGCTAAAGGAACACCTTGTCCACGTCCATCAGGTGTGTTACCTGTAGCTTTACCATAAACAACATTTGATGTGATTGTGAGTAAGCTTAATGTCGGTGTTGAATTACGGTATGTATGGTGACGTTTGATTTGACCCATGAAGTATTGTAATGCCCAGTTTGCAAGATCATCTGCTCGGTCATCATCATTACCATATTTAGGGAAGTCTCCTTCGACTTCATAATCTACAACTAAACCTTTTTCGTCACGGATCGTCTTAACCTTAGCGTATTTGATTGCTGATAAGGAGTCAGCAACGTGTGAAATACCTGCAATACCAGTTGCAAAAGTACGTTTAAGATCGGAATCCATTAATGCAAGTTGTGCTTTTTCATAAGCGTATTTATCATGCATGTAGTGAATTGAGTTTAATGTATTTACATATAATTCAGCTAACCAGTCCATCATGTCTTGGTAAGCAACTTTAACTTCATCAAAGTTTAAGTATTCTGATGTAATTGGACGTAAACGTGGTCCTACTTGTGCTTTAGTAACTTCATCAATACCACCATTGATAGCATAAAGTAAACATTTAATTAAGTTTGCACGAGCTCCAAAGAATTGCATATCTTTACCGATAACAGTTGCGGACACACAACATGCGATGGCAACGTCATCTGAACCCCATTTTTCACGAAGTAATGTATCATTTTCAAATTGAATTGAAGATGTTTCGATTGCTACATGTGATGCAAATGTACGGAATCCTTCTGGTAATTCTTTACAGTATAGAACTGTTAAGTTTGGTTCTGGTGAAGGTCCCATGTTAATGAGTGTGTGAAGTAAACGGAAGTCAGTTTTTGTAACAAGTGAACGTCCGTCAAATCCCATACCAGCGATTGATAATGTTGCCCAAATTGGGTAACCACTGAACAATGCGTTGTATTCAGGTGTACGTGCAAATTTAACCATACGTAATTTCATTACAAGGTGGTCAATAAGTTCTTGTGCTTCTTTTTCAGTAATCACACCATTGTCTAAATCACGTTGAATATAGATATCAAGGAATGCTGAGATACGTCCAATTGACATCGCTGCCCCGTTATTTTCTTTGATAGCTGCTAAGTAACCAAAGTATAACCATTGAACTGCTTCTTTAGCATTTGCTGCAGGTTGTGAAATATCGAATCCATAAGAAGCAGCCATTTCTTTAATTTCTGCTAATGCATGAATCTGATCGCTGATTTCTTCACGTAAACGAATTACATCATCTGTCATTGTTTTGTAACCTGTGTGTGCTAAATCATTTTTCTTACCAGCTACAAGACGGTCGATACCATAAAGTGCGATACGTCGGTAATCACCGATAATACGTCCACGTCCATAAGCATCTGGAAGACCTGTAATGATCTTGTTCTTACGTGCTGCACGCATTTCAGGTGTATAAACATCAAATACCCCTTGGTTGTGTGTTTTACGCCATTTTGTAAAGATATGTACTAACTCCTCATCGGGTTCATAACCATTACTTTCAAGAGCTTTCACAGCCATTCCAATTCCACCGAAAGGAATAAATGCTTGTTTTAATGGTTCATCTGTTTGGAACCCAACAATTTGCTCTTTATCCTTATCCATGTAACCTGGACCGTGTGAACTTACAGTCGATACAATTTTTGTATCCATGTTGTAAACGCCAGCTTTTTCACGTTGTACAGCATTCATTTCTTCAAGTTGTTCCATAAGATCCAACGTATTTTGAGTTGGTCCTTCTAAGAACTCATCGTTACCAGTATACTCTGTGTAGTTATTTTTAATAAAATCACGAGTATCAATGTTTTCTTTCCAATAGCTTCCTTTGAAGCCTTTCCATTGATTATACATTAAGATACCTCCTTATTCTCGGGTTTGATTCCCAATATCTTATTTGTATTACACGCATATTATATCAAACTTAGTACAATACGTTTTATTTTTCACATCCTTTTTAGGCACGTTCTGGTATACACTTGTGCTTAATTGCTTCAAATCATACTAGTTTGCGAATTCACAGACTTTTTTCACAAAATTAATTACACCACTTGGAAATCAAAAATACTCACTTCTAAGTGAACTTCGTTCAAATGAAAACCTTTTTGAATTGTATACCCAATTCACAAACTCACTCGCACCAATTAGCACTATATTGCTCTATACTGTTCGTGTTATCGACAAGCGAGAGACGATTTAAGTATGGTTTTAATGTTATTCATTAAGAATGTATTGCTTTCTCTATGGATTTAAAGATTTAAAAGCAAGATTGTTTCAATTAAAATAAAAAGACTGATATAAAATCAGTCCTTAAGTGCTTCAATCAACATTGGTAAATAAATTGGTAGATCCGGTGGACGTCTCCCAGAAACAACATGCCCATCTCGAACTGCAGGTTCATCAACCCAATGTGCGCCTGCATACATTAAGTCATGCTTAATTCCCGGTGTACTGGTTACCGTTTTTCCGCTTAATATTCCAGCTGATGATAAAACCCAACCAGCATGACAAATTTGTCCAATAACCTTTTTATTGGTATCCATATACTTCACAAAATCAAGTACTGGTTCCAATCGACGAAGATAATCTGGTGCCCATCCGCCCGGAATTACAAGACCATCATAACGCGTAATATCCACATCCGAAAACTTTAAATCACTGACAACCGATAAGCCGTATTTTCCACGATAGGTCGTGCCACTTAGTTCAGCTGCTATATCAACCTGTGCACCAGCTTCGCGAAGTCGAAGGATTGGGTACCACAATTCTAGATCATCAAAATCATCACTTACGATGGTTAAAACTCTTTTACCACTTAATTCCATGTCATCACCTCTTATTTAAACTCTATCAATATCCATTTCTAAAGTATAGTTATTTGCTTTAAGATTGTAGTCTACGATGCATCTTGATACGATACATATATATAAGGAGGAATTTTTATGTTTTATCTAGGTTGTCATCTCTCATTTGCGAAAGGTTACGAAGCAATGGGACATGAATCACTTCGTATTGATGCCAATACGTTTCAGTTCTTCACGCGAAGTCCTCGCGGCGGAAAAGCAAAGCCCCTTAATCTTGAGGATTTAGGAAAACTTAATACTTTAATCGAAGCAAATAATTTCAAGCACATTCTTGCACATGCGCCATACACGATGAACCCATGCAGTAATAAGGATTATACGCGTGATTATGCCGAAGAACTGATGCGTGATGACTTGTCCCGTATGAGCCATATCAAAGGCAGTCTTTATAACTTCCATCCGGGAAGTCATGTAGGGCAAGGTGTTGAACCTGCGATTGTGATGATCTCCGATATGTTAAATCGTGTTTTAAACTCAGATCAAGAAACAATTGTCTTGCTTGAAACGATGGCAGGTAAAGGAACTGAAGTGGGTCGCACTTTTGAAGAAATTGCTGCGATTATTGAAAAAGTGAATGTTAAAGAAAAAATTGGAGTATGTTGGGATACATGCCATATCTATGATGCCGGTTATGATATCGTGAATGATTTAGATGGTGTCATCGAACACTTTGATGAAGTTGTTGGTTTAGATAAGCTGCATGCGATTCATATCAATGATAGTAAAAACCCCTTTAAGTCTCATAAAGATCGACATGAAAAAATTGGTCAAGGATCGATTGGTTTGGAAACATTTGAAAAAATTATAAACCACCCCAAATTACGTCATCTTCCCTTTTATCTTGAAACGCCACAAGATGATAACGATGGCTATAAAGCAGAGATTGAGCTCTTAAGATCAATTCGAAAATAACAACTTAAGGTTTATTTATGACATCTTACCCTTTTTTTGTATCGATTCGATTATAATTATTTATAATAGAGTCAGGAGGAACATCCGTGAATATAAAGGTTATTATTAATCCGAATCTTGAAGAAGATATCGTTTTAGAGTGTCGCGAAATGACACCTCAAATTGAGAAAATGATTCATACTTTGGATACCCAATCGATTAACGCGGTTCACCGCGGTAAGGATATTACACTTGATCTTGATGAAGTTTGTTTCTTCGAGACTGAAGACGATGCGGTTTATGTCCATACAGCAAAAGATTCATTTCGCACACATTATCGCCTATATGAGTTAGAGGCATCCTTGCCAAGTTCATTTATGCGAGCATCCAAATCAAGTATTGTGAATCTTAATCAGATTGATTCACTTGAACGTAATATTACTTCATCTCGAAGTGTTCAATTTTATAACAGTCATAAGATAACGTATGTATCACGCATGTATTTCCAACAAATTAAACAACGATTAAAGGAGGAGAGTATCTAATGAAAAAAAATGATTATTTCTGGGGCTTTGTCCTAGTCTTACTGGCATTTGGATTATTTGGTAGTGCATTTAATCTTTATAGTTTTGGTCCCAATGCATTTAAGATTGCATTTACGGTAGCCTTAGTAGCGTTCGCAATTTCAAATATGCCTAAGTTAAATTTCTTCGGGATTGTTTATCCACTTACTTTGGCGCTTTGGATTAACCGTGTTTATTTTAATATTCACGGAAATGGAGGAACCCTATTTTGGGCAAGTACATTTCTAGCTGTTGGTCTTTCCGTGATCTTCAAACGACGCAAACGGCACGTGAACTTTCAAAAGTATGAATCGTATCGTGAAAGTTCAAGCTATGCAACGGATGAAGATGGTAATCAATATGAGTATCACACAGGAACACAGAATAGTCGCAGTGGTTATCGCGATGACGACCATGCAGACTATATAAATATCGAAGCATTATTTACGGATCGTACGCGATACATCCGCTCAAAAAACTTTACCGGTGGTTATATCGATAATACCTTTGCTTCATTATCAATCTATTTTGATCAGGCTCAGTTTAACCCTGCAGGAGCACAACTTGAAGTAAGTTGCGCATTTGGTCAGGTAAAATTGTTTATTCCTTATAATATCAACGTTATTAATAATATTGATAATACACTTGCAAGTGTCAGTGATCCCCATCGAAATACAGTCGTTGATGGTCCTACATTAACCTTAACGGGTGATGTAACCCTTGGCGAAATCAAAATTGTGTACGTATAATCACTATTTAAGCGGTTTTAGGCCGCTTTTTTTATATTTTCATTCTTTTTTAATTTTTATTGAATTTGGGTATTGCTTTCTTAGAAATGGCTTGTTATAATCTATTAGCAATACAAAGTGAATACGCGGGCGTGGTGAAATTGGCAGACACACTAGACTTAGGATCTAGCGCTTCGGCATGGAGGTTCGAGTCCTCTCGCCCGCACCAATTATTAAATCACAGTCATTACTTCGGTAATGACTTTTTTTTGCGCTTATTCCGGTTAATTGTTTTTAAAAATAAGATTTGCTATAGTTTATTTAAAGGAGATTATTATGAAAACATCGATAAATCACCGCATCTCACAGTACCAAGAAAGCATTAATCAACACGACATGCCTTCAACGCACAAATATTTAATTGACACAATGAATGAGATTCAACGTAATTTCAAACTTGATTCATTCACGGCAAAATCCGTTCTGAATGGTTATCTTGATTACACTTACTTTTATTTTGATGATGATTTTCTTCGATCACAGGGTTTAAAACTCGGTCTGATTTTAAATCATCAAGCGATGACCTTTGAACTTTGGCTTATGGGACGGACAAAACCCATTCAAAAAAAATATTGGAACGTCTTCAAAGATACCCCACTTAATACTTTTGATGAGATGCCTCAGTGGTATATCGTCGCTAAGGATTTAGTGACCCATCCAAACTTTGAAGATCTTAATGCACTGACACAAACACTCCTTAAAGCGATTCCAATCGCTTATGAACAAATACACGCTTATCTCTAAGTTAAGAACATGCTTTACTTTTTTCATCACATTTACAAGTTCCCCTTCACACCAATGTATTATAATAATCATATAGAAAGAAGGAACTTCCATGAAACAATTTATAATAACTGATGATTTCTGGTCTTTATTTCCTGATGCTTGTTTTGGGATTGTACTTGCACACGATGTCCAAAACAAGGATCTTACCCCAGAAGCGATGACTGCAATTTCTAAATTTCTTGATGAGAGTCATCATGAAGCTCAAAAGTATCTTACCGAAGATGTTTTAAGTCAAAATGCTGTAGTTTCTGTATGGCGTGATGCATATCAAAAGTTTAAAACTAAAAAAGGAGCGCGTGTCTCGATTGAGGCTTTATTAAAGCGGGTTTCTAAGGGCAATACGATTGGATCAATCAATCCTCTCGTTGATATCTATAATGCAATCTCATTGACCTATGGGCTTCCTTGCGGTGGTGAAGACATTGATACTTTCGTTGGGGCATTACAATTAATTAAAACTCAAGGAAATGATTCCTTTATGGCTCTTGGTGATTCTGAACCTGATAATACACTCCCTGGAGAAATCGCATACGTTGATGATGTGGGTGCGGTTTGTCGTTGTTGGAATTGGCGTGATGGTCAACGCACCATGTTAACGGATGACACAACGAATGCATTCTTAATTATTGAGTGTGTCGATCCAACACGTCGCGACGATTTAGAGAAGGCTACCCACCACCTTGCAACATTTGTTGAACAACATCTTGGTGGGTCTGTAAAAAGCACTATCATGGACTACGAAAACGCGAGTCTCAATCTTGAATAAAAGATAATTTAAAAAGGAGAAGAAAATCATGGCACGTCCACAAACTAAAGAAACGCTGCTTGAAGCAGCAACTGTAAACTTTAATAAATTAAATGAATTTATCGATTCTTTGAGCGAAGAAGAGCGTAACGCTCCATTTGTACTTGAAGATCGAGATCGTAACTTACGTGACGTTTTATGTCATTTAATCGAATGGCATAAAATGATGATCCGATGGTATCAAATCGGTGTTATAGAAAATGGAATGCCGGATATTCCCGCAAAAGGATTCACATGGAAAACAACACCTGAACTAAATCATAAAATATGGGAAGCCTACCAAAATACAACATTAGAAGAGGCACTTACCGAAATTCAAAATACCCATGCAGAAGTTGTGAGTCGTATACATAACCATACGCAAGAATCATTATTTGATAGAAAGGTATACCCATTTACCAAAACAACAACCTTAGGTGCATATTTTATCAGTGCTACCTCCTCGCATTACGACTGGGCATTAAAAAAATTAAGAAAACAGTATAAAGCCATGAAGCGTGATACAATAGGGTAAAAGGAAGTGATACCATGAGTATTGATAATTGGTTTAATTTTCGTCCTAAAGTAGATCTTGATCGAGATCGGGAAAAATATCTCAAACAAGTCTTTCCACGTGGTGAGCAACAAAAGCAAATGATTCAAAACGTACTCCTTGAGTTATTTCCGAAACGAGATCAAAAAGAACTTCTGTATCATTACATTGTTTGTAAAGAAATCATAACCAATGATGCATTGGATCCTTTTGATCAAATTCATAAAATCGAAAAAGCACTTAAACGAGTTCGCCCTAAATTAGACTTTACCGAAACAGAAACGTTAACGAATCTGCTCTATATTGATGCTAATGAAATCGAAACTATCGATTCACAAAAACTATTAAATCGAGTTAGACATAAAGCCATCGTATGATGGCTTTTTATTTTATGTATCTATATTTTTGACTTCTTAATACTCGTTTTTTGTGTGATTGAAAGGATAAACTTGTAAGTCATCGATTCCTTATTTATGATGTGTATCGTTATTAAAGGAGATTTATTGTGTCTAATCATTTAAATTTAAGTCGTGTCGATGGGGATCTTTATATTGGTAAAGGTGCCGGAAAAGAAATTATGACATGTTTTAATCAAAGTAAACAAACAATTAAGATTGTATCCCCTTATGTTAATAAGGATTATGTACAAAAGTTAATTAAACAACATCAAGCAGGTATCGCAACGGGTTTAGTATTCACATGGGATTATAAACAAGGTCAAAAAGCAAATCAAGATTTGGCGCACACTCTGTTCACCCAAACGCGTATTAAAAGTGATGAAGCATTACGAAAGAAACGTATGGGCCGTTTTATTGCATTAGGGTGGTGTTTTGTTAATTTTATTATTCTCGCGCATGCGATAACACTTAAAGGTACTGTTGGGTTTTGGTTTGAAATGATTGCTGTTGTGGCGCTTTTCACCGCAAATTTCAAATATTTCGACCACGTTCATAAGACACCCATTTATAGCTACTCTTACGAACCCAATATGCCAATCTCTATCTGGAAAACCAACCGCTATCAAAAGCTACATACAAAACTGTATGTCGTGGATGATGTTGCTTTTATTGGTTCTCTCAACTTTACAAAAAACGGTTTTTACTCAAACTATGAATCATGCATGAGTATTCATAAAAAGGATGAAGTCATCGATTTACATCACTATATCGATTCCCTTTTAAATGACAAAGAATGTCAGCAGTTTTATTTTAATGAAATTGGAAAACAATACTTTGAAGAACCTGCCTACTAAAAAAAGTCCATTTCGGACTTTTTTTATTGAATCGTTTTAATAATTTTCGCAGGATTTCCCGCAAGAACAACATTATCTCCAAAACTCTGTGTAACAACAGATCCCGCTCCGACCACTACATTATCCCCTAAGGAAACGCCGGGTAATAGAATACAACTTCCACCAAGCCAAACATTTTTTCCAATACTTACTGGTTTTCCATACTCCCATCCTGAACTTCGTGTCGAAGGGTCAAGTGGATGCGTAGCTGTATAAATTTGGACATTGGGTCCGCACATACAATAATCACCAAAACGGATTTCACAGACATCAAGCATGACACAATTATGATTTGCGAAAAAGTGATCTCCAAGATGAATGTTTACACCATAGTCACATGCAAAGCCTGGACAAATACAAAAGGTTTCAGGAGCACTCCCAAGTATTTCCCGATAAATATCCGAACGTACTGTGCCATTTGCTTCTTGATTTGCACGGATCGTACACTGTATTGCTTTTAAGTTGAGTTTCATTAATGTTGGATCATCGCTACGATACATGTCTCCACGAATCATCTTCTCAAACATCTGCATGACAATACTCTTGTTTAAAATCCACAAGTTCTTTATAGATTAATGCGACATCATGACGGTATGGGTAATTTTTAGTTTCTTTTTCAAAATTTTGAAGTATCTGAGAAGCACGAACTTCATCATTCTCAATTACTAACGCTTTCAAAAATTCAAATTTTAAACAATCTGGATTGCCTTTGATTTTCTTCACAATGGTATTCATCATTGGAGTGGGTTCCACAACCTCCCCTTCCAACATTAAACATGAAGCATGGTCTAAATCCACAAACACTTTTTGAATCGGGATCATTTCAAGATCTTTAAGCGCTTCATACGCTTCAATGCGCTCACGATTTGACTTCAAAGATTCGATATATATTAGTTGAGCCGTTAAACCGATTGGATTGTCACAATCTTGAAGTGGAATCGATTTAATAAAACTCGGATTGATTTCTTCATAACCTTTGCCCTGTGCTTTCATACCAATAACGTAAAGTTGTAACCAGAAATAAGGACGCAACTCTGAGCGATGTCTTAACAAGGATGCATTGTAACCATCATTGGGTGTATCTTCCATAATAAGTCCATTCACCAAAATCGCGAATATTCCGAGGAGAATCAGTAAGGTTAGAAATATTTGCATGTAGGGTCCAACTGGAAACATTACAAGGAGCACTAGAGCCACAAGTGTAATGACACCATTTGTAATAAGTCCCCCAAAATTATAAAGTTGAGTCGGAAAGTCTTCGTTCATTGTTTTAGGTGGCATCATCAAACACTGGCCGGCAGTACCCGGAATTTTGAGCGATTTCAATTTGTATCCGTGATTTGTTTTAATCAGTGTCAACGAGAAAAAACGAATCAGAATAAATTGATAACCCGTTATTAAACCAAAGATGAGATGACCTGTTTCATGCATCACAATATGAATTATAAAACTTAATATTATAAAGCCCATCGAAGCCAGAAAAATATTGAGGGGACCGATACTATATGTAAAGGATAACTTTTGGGCCATATGGCCTCCCGCAAACCCCAAGAATGCGCAAAGAAATACTAAGGTTATTTTCAGTAATTTATTTTTCATACAATCCTCTTTTCATGTCTATTAGACCATAAAAAAACCACTCATGCAAGAGTGGTTAAAACTAGAAGATTCGATTTAATTCATTTTGAAGTTTTGCTTGTTCACGAACATATTCATCAAGTTTTGCTTCGTTTTCTTCATAGTTGTTTTTAAGACCTGCAATTTCTTCTTGTAACGTTTCAGAATCATTTGTTTTTGCTTGACCTTCAAGACTTGCAATCTTAACTTTGATTTTTTCGTTGAGTTCTTCTAAAGCATCACAACGAACATCGAGCAGTTCAAGTTCTTCTTCGATTTCATTTCGACGTGATTCTTGTCGATTAAAGTCCCGATTTTTTATGCGTGCATAGAAATCATCTTGAATCCCTCTAAATGTATCCCAAAGTTTCGGCTCATGATCGCGACCACTATGTCCTGCTTCTTTCCAGTCATTAAACAGTGCTTCCATATTTTCACGTGTGGTTGCATCATTGAATGTTTGGACAAGATCTTTTGCCTTCTCGATAATCGCTTCTTTTTTCTCACGTGCGTTATCTTGTTCTGCACGTAATCCGTCAAAGAACTCACGTTGTTTTTGATAGAAATTTTGACGATGACCGTTAAATTCTTCCCATAAACGATCTTCATGTTCACGTCCAGCAAATCCTGCTTCTTTCCAACGTGTCATTAAATCGCGCATCGCATCCGATGTTTCTTTCCATTCCGTTGAATCTTTAATTGCTTCTACTTCCACAATTAAAGCTTCTTTCAATGCTTTCGCATCTTTGCGAAGTAACGTCATTTCTTCAAAGTGGGTGGTGCGTGCATCAAAGAACTCATCATTAATCGCACGGAATTTTTCCCAAAGCTCTTGATCTACATCTTGACCCGCAAATCCTGCTTCTTTCCATTGTTTTTGAAGTTCTTGTAATTTAACGGCTGTTTTATTCCAGTCCGTTGATTTCTTTAGTTGATCAGCTTGTTCAATTAAGTCTTTCTTAATCGCACGTGCTTTTTCAAGTCGTTCTTGGCGATGTTCGTATTGATCAAGTGCCGTTTTGAATTTATCTTCTAAATCTTGGTCGATGCCTTCTTCAGATAAAGATTCCCATTCTTTCTTAACAAACTCAATGCGTTCATCATCCCCTGTACTCATAACACTGTATACTTCTGAAATTAATTGGTTTTGTCGAGACGTTTCCACAGAAGCAAGACTTTCCCATCCAAAATCATGTCGCGAAAATTCAGGCTCCCTTACTTCCTTTTCTACTACTTCTTCTGTCTCATTAATTTGTTTCTCGTTAATGTCGAACACCTCTTTCTTATCAATTAAAATATTTTGTCCTGCAAAAATTATGCTTCGAACAAATATACTTCTTTTTTATCTAATAAATCATATCATTTATATGTGATTTAAACGTGAAAATCATGTGTGCAAACTTGCATTTTTCGATTTCTTACATTTATTTTGATTTATTTTTTCAGTTTATCAATCATTCCAGTCTGAAAATCTTTGAAACCTCCTAATCCACCCTGTTTAAAGCCTCTTTTCTTGAATTAAGGTGTGATATTTGTCACGTATTTGTCTGGATTTCATCATCTTTTTAGAAGTTGATGGGTTGAATCCTGAAAATACCGTCGTCTTTTAGTTGTAATGAATCCTGTTTCATTTTATAATCTTACGTATAGTTAAATCTATACGAGAGGAGAAGTGTATGGTCGATACTGTTAATCTTTGGCTCCTAGTTGGAGTTCTTATTATTGTTGTTGGATTTGCAATGAAAATTGATTCAATCGCTGTTGTTTTAGTCGCTGCTGTTGTTACCGCTTTAATTGGTGGTATGAACTTCGGTGAGATTTTAGAAACACTGGGTTCTAACTTTGTTAAGTCCCGTGGTTTAACGATCTTTGTCTTAACGCTACCGGTAGTTGGGGTATGTGAGCGTTATGGATTGAAAGAACAAGCTGTAAAACTTATTCAAAAAATGAAAGTTCTTACAGCAGGACGTGTTATTTGGGTTTACCAATTAATTCGTCAATGTGCCGCTGCAGGTGCATTACGTTTAGGAGGGCATCCTCAATTTGTCCGTCCATTGATTCATCCAATGGCTGAAGGTGCTGGAATTCAAGAAAAAGGTTCCGCATTATCTGTTGCAGAGGAAGAAGAAATTAAAGCAGGCGCCGCTGCTGCTGAAAACTATGGTAACTTCTTTGGTCAAAACTTATTCCCTTATGCAAGTGGTGTTATCTTAATTGTTGAAACACTGGTTGAACAAGGTTATGACGTAACACACCAAGGAATCGCACTTTGGAGCGTTCCAGTCTTTGTAATTGCTCTAGTACTTGGAGGCGTTCAAACAGTTCTGTTAGATCGTCGCATTAAGAGAGGGGCTAAATAATTATGACAGCTAATTTTTGGGAATTATTCTTAGAAATGTGGTATATGGTTGTTGGTTGTATTTTTATCGCAACTGCAGTTTCAGCATACCGCAATATTGATGATAACCGTAAATACGGTGCCGCATCATTTTGGATTATTTTAGCCGTATTGTTTATGTTAGGAAAATACATTCCTAATAAAATTAACGGGTTACTTGTCTTAGCACTTGGAGTCCTTTCATTTATGAAGACCGTTAACATTGGAGATATTGAACAAATTTCTCAAGATTTCCGTGATGAACAATCAGATCGAATCGGATTTAAAATCTTTATTCCATCTGTATTTATTGCAATCGGAGCATTCTTATTCTCCTTTGTATTACCAAAAGTTGCGCCAGGTGTTAGTGCTGGTGTTCTTGGGTATATTGCAATTGGATTGTCTGCAGCATGTGGATTAATCGCAACCTTTATTATTACAAAAACAAAACCTAAAGGTGTCATGAATGACGCAACACGTCTTATGCGTACAATGGGTTCATTCAGTATCTTACCGCAATTGCTTTCAGCCCTAGGTGTTGTCTTTACAACAGCCGGAGTTGGTAGTTTGATTGCGACACTACTTGGTAGCTTTATTCCTAATGGAAACATCTTTGCAGGTGTTGTTGCTTACTGTGTTGGTATGGCCATCTTTACTATTATTATGGGGAATGCTTTTGCGGCATTTACCGTTATTACAATTGGAATTGGGATTCCATTTGTGTTTGCACAAGGTGCTAACCCACTGATTGCAGGTGCGCTTGCAATGACTGCTGGATTCTGTGGTACCTTATTAACACCAATGGCTGCGAACTTTAATATCGTTCCAGCTGCATTACTTGAAACAAAGTCACAATATTCTATTATTAAATATCAAGCACCTATGGCTCTTATTATGCTCGTAATCCATATCTTCTTGATGTATTTCTTAGCTTTCTAAAAAATTATTGAAGGAGGACGTATCTATGAAAGTTTTAATTACAGGTTTTGATCCATTTGGTGGGGAAAAAATGAATCCTGCTTATGAAGCAGTTAAATTACTCCCTGATACAATCGAAGGGGCCGAAGTACTTAAACTCGAAGTTCCAACCGTCTTCAACAAATCGGTTGAGGTATTAGATGAAGCGATGGCTAAACATCAACCTGACATTGTCATCTGTGTTGGTCAAGCTGGAAATCGTTTTGGGGTTACGCCTGAACGTGTAGCGATCAACCAAGATGATGCTCGTATTAAAGACAACGAAGGCAATCAACCGATTGATGAAACAATCTTTGAAGATGGTAAAGCAGCCTATTTCGCTACATTACCAATCAAAGCAATGGTTGAGAATATGAAGCAAGCTTCTATTCCCGCAAGTGTTTCAAACACTGCAGGTACCTTCGTATGTAATCATCTTATGTATGGATTACTCTATTTAGTTGATAAAAAATATCCTAATGTTCGCGGTGGCTTCATTCATGTGCCTTTCGCAACACAACAAGTTATGGATAAACCTACTGCACCAAGCTTAACTTTAGAACAAATTGCTAAAGGCTTAGAAGTATGTATTGCTACAGCCGTAACGGTTAAAGAAGATCATAAAATTCAAGGTGGCGCAATCAGCTAATGAATAATCAAATGTTTGTTTATGGATCTTTAATGGAAGGGTTCTTTAATTTTGATAAATATGTCGATGGACATGTTGTTTCAATTGAAAAAGCTTATGTTCTTGGAACATTGTACGATATGCCCTATAAAGGCTATCCTGCACTTCTACAAGAAGGCAATACCAAGGTTTGGGGTGAAATCATTACAGTCAAAGACCTAAGTCTCATCATTGATGATATTGATGCGATGGAAGGTTTTAATGGACGTGATGATGACGAGTATAAACGCATCCCCTCTACCATTACCAAAGAAAATGGTGATACAGTAGAACTGGGTGTTTACTTCTATAATCTTAAAGATCAAGATGTTCGGTTTGATGAAGCAATTCTTCTTCCAGAAGGAAGTTGGAGAGCATTTAAAACCTCAAAAAAATAAAACATGCCTAATTGGCATGTTTTTTTTATATCATCTTAACCTTGTAATAAACATCCTCTTGTCCTTTTGTGACTGGGATCATCTCAAATTCATAATGATATTCACGATGAACATCCAAAAACTGAGGATCGTGCTTTGATAACCACCCGACAACATCAACTGCCACAATACATGCTACACAGTCATCATCGGTTCTACACGCCCCAACATTAAGTGGTAATCGATCAGACTTGATCATAAGGCCTTTTTGCAATGAATTCGTCAAGGAAGCCCAAAAGATTTGCGTATGATTTTTATACGTCTTTGGACTTACTTCTTTTTCGATAACTTCCTCATATACAGCCAAACCGAGATCCTCATTTAAATTTTGATAATTCGCATGCGGACCTTTTCCAAAATAATGAAACGCGTTATATGACGGTTCAAGAGGAATCTTAAATCCGATCATCGACAGCCCTGAATGGTTTGAGGGCTTAAACGATTGCCGCACCCAAACACGTCCATCTGCGTAGACTTTATAAATTGTATGCACTACGGAACCATTTGCAAGCACGCTACGAATCGTAATGCGAACGCGCGAATCATTTACAACTACAATTGAAAAATGCTGTGTCGTCGATTCAACGGCTTCCTGCGACCACTCACGTGTAAATGAATTCCAATGTTCGTTATCTTCATAATTCATCGGTCCACGATTACACAGTAGATTCATCGGCCGACAAAACAACATTTCATCATGAAAACAATACGAATCCATAAAACCCGTTTTTTTATTAAAAGACAGTGAAAAATATTCGCCGTATACACCACATCGTTCTTGTGACTCCACAACTTCTATGGCAGCATAATCATCAGCCATTGAAACCTCTTGCTTCACCAAATGATGAAGACGCAATTGATGACACAACACATCCTCATCTGTGTAAGGATCTTTAACATAAAGATTCAAGTGATACATTGCATCAAATTCATAAAAACTTGGTGTATTTACAGGTACTTCTTGAATTTCACCCACCCTAATAGCGATCGTTACGGATGATTCTGATCCTGAAATTCTGTGCCCATCTTTAAGCACACACGACCGAAACACCGCATGTTCCGTATTTAAGTGTTTAAAATTATTACGGACACTTATGGTTTTTGTTTTGGGATTAAACTGGGTAAATGTTAAGACTTGGTATCGAGGTGAGAAATGACCCGATAACTTACCCTGACACCATTCGTGAAGTTCATCCAATTGCTGTTGTATTGGACATTCCAGATGTATATCGAAATCTTGCCTTTGCGATCGATCACAATCTGTATTCCTTAGTCTTTGAGCCCTACTTTCTTGCCTATCTGCTCGAAAGTCATCACCAAAACATCCGCTTAGTATATGACTCTTAACTTTCGGAATACTTATTGTTTTATTTTCAGAGCTACACGGAAGTTCATCTTCCTGACTCTTTAATTCTATTTGATCGCATTTCATGATTTCGCCCCCTTATAAAATATGCATCTGAATGCGCTTTCTAAAAAGATACCACCCTAGAGTGGTGATGTCAAATATTAATTGATTCATATGCAATTAAAAGCATATTACTATTTTTATATACCCCCTGTGGTATAATGAGTTTGTAATAATTAGAGGTGGACAATGATGTTTAATGAAGCATTACAAAAACTAAAGTCATCGAGGTCGTTGATGAAACTTGCGTTATTTTCGATTTTCTTTCTCGCAATCTATACGCTGATTGATTCCTTCAACCTTAGTTACCGTGAGATGATACTTGAATATGGTATGTATCTCGTTATTATCAATGTGTTTATAAATCTATTAATGGCGCTTCTCAGTGGTCTCTTAATGGTTTTAAATACAATTATGGTGGATCTAAAAGGTATCGAAAGTAAAGGTGCAAATCTCAGCTTTGTATCGATTCTATTCGGAATTCTTACCTATGGATGTACACCTTGTGTTATTGCATTCTTCGCAAATATCGGAATTGCCTTCTCGGTTATGGCCCTTCCGTTAGCCGGACTTCCGTACAAATTACTTTCATTAGTACTAATCCTTCTCGGACTTGTCTGGACACGTTATGAAATCAATAATACAACATGTAAAATAAAAGCACCTACTGCATAGGTGCTTTTTACTTATCGTTTATAGTGTCTCATTAGCGAGACTTTACAATGAGATTAATCGCATCTTGAACACGTTCATGATCACGACCGGATTCATCTACACAATCAAGTAGATTATCTACTGCTATTAATTTAATAATACGATCAACACTTGATCGTACAGCCGTTAACTGAACCAAAACATCTTGACAGCTCTCGCCTTCTTCAAGCATACGCGTAACACCACGTATCTGGCCTTCAGCACGTTTTAAACGGTTTAATAATTGTTTTTCACATGTCATTGTGACATCGCTCCCTTATAAATCGACATACCGCCCATTACATTCACAACGTTAAATCCTTGATTCGAAAGAAAACGTGACGCTTCTTGAGAACGATGACCGGTTAGACAAATGATATGATACATCTTGTCTTTAGAAAGCTTCTTATACTGGTCTTCCAATTCACCAAGAGGAATATTCAGCGCACCTTTGATATGGCCACTTTCAAACTCCCATACATCCCGAACATCAACAATATTCAAATTTTCTTTACGACTTAACAGTGATTCCAATTCTGGGGTCATAATAGTTTTATACATACTCATACCCTTCCTAAAAAATATAATGTGGCGTATGCCACATTATATCATATCTTTACGATTATATTTTACTGTCTAAGTATTTCTCAAGCGCTTGTTTTGGTTGGAAGCCACTGATTTTCTCAACAGGTTCTCCATCTTTAAACAAGATCATTGTTGGGATACTCATAACGTTAAACTCTGTAGCAGTTTGACGGTTTTCATCAATGTCTAACTTCGCAACTTTGATTTTACCTTCGTATTTTTCTGCAAGTTCATCAATTACAGGTGCAAGCATTTTACATGGTCCACACCATTCAGCGAAGAAATCTACAAATACGAGTCCCTCTGAGGTTTGTTCTTTAAAGTCTTTATCTGTTATATGTAATGCCATAATTGTTACACTCCTTTTGGTTATTTACCTTATGACTCTATTATACCCCCTACGGTATAATAGTAAAGTGATTTGCATCAAAAAAAGACAATCTTTTAAAGATTGTCCCTTTCTTATTCATTGTGATCTTCTAGATCATTAAATCGTTGTAAGTCTTTTTCTTCTACAAGTACAAAGAAGAGATCCCCTTCACGTACTTTGTATTCTGGACTCACAAGAATTTGAAACTCTTGATTATTATCACACTTCATCCCAAGAATATTAAAACCATACTCTTGACGAAGGTTTAAGTCGTTAATGCTTCTACCATACCATGATGAAAGTGCATGAATCTCGACAATATTGTATCGATCATCAATTCTCAAGGCATCAATTACACTATGTTTCGCAATCTCATTCGCAAGTCGTTTTCCCATTTCTACTTCAGGTAACACGACACGATCAGCACCTACTTTTTTCAGAACTTCATAGTAATCCATATTTTTTGTTTTCACAATAACATGTTTACAACCCAACTTTTTAAGATTTAGAACACCGAGGATTGTGGATTCCAAACGTTCTCCCGACGCAATAATTGCGATATCGGCATTTGCGACATCCGCAGCTTCGAGTTGTTCAAGTTTGGTGAAGTCGGCTTGAACAGCATGCTCCACTAAATTCGCTACTTCTTCAACACGTTCCATTTTCGAATCCATCGCAATAACATCAACTTTATGTCGCGCTAATGTTTTCGCAATCGATGCTCCAAATAATCCAAGCCCTAAGATAGCAACAGTTTTATTTGTCATTATTTCGCTCCTTTATCCAATTAAGACATTCCCTTCCGGGTAACGAATTAACGGTTCTTTCTTTTCTGCACGGCCACCAAACGAGAGGAAGAATGTTAATAATCCAATACGTCCAGCAAACATTAATACGATTAATACAATTTTACCAATCACAGTAAGATTTGGTGTAAGTCCCATTGTAAGACCTACGGTACCAAAACACGAGAATACTTCTACCAGCACATACTCAATACCGTAACGCTCAGGTATCGTTTCTGTTATCAGAAGTATGAGTGAAGCAAGTAAGACCATAATAATCCCAGCAAATACAATTAAGAGCGCCTTCTCTACTTTTTCATGAGAGATGGATCGATTCTTAAAGTGTGTTTGTTCATCTCTTAACTTAGCACGAACAAAGAGTACAATGGTAGCAACAGTTGTTACTTTAACACCACCACCGGTTGAACCCGCCGAAGCCCCAATAAACATTAAGAGAATTGTAACAAAAATACCCATCGACGAAACCGTCGCATAGTTAACATTCGCATAACCTGCCGTACGCGGGGTAATCGCCATGAACAGATAATTTATAAGTTGCATATGGAATGGTAAATCCGCAAAGGTTCCATTGCGACTTTCACTCAACCAAAAGAGTAAGAAGCTTACGCCTAAGATTGAAAGTGTCGTTATCAGTGTAATTTTGGTATGCATAAGTAATTTACGATTCCGTCGGTACGATAACACATCACGCCAGACGATAAACCCTAAGCCACCCACGACTATAAGTCCACCAATTGTGAGAATCACAAGTGGATTTCGAGTAAAACCTTCCAAACTGTCTCCAAATAAATCAAATCCAGCATTACAAAATGCGGATATACTATGGAATACAGAGAAATAAATACCTTTGAATAAACCAAATCTCGGAATAAAATCAATCGCTAAAAGTGCCGCACCAATTGCTTGAATCGTAAGTGAAAATCGAATAATATATCGAATTAAGAACTGCGCATCCGATAGGCTATCCGTATTAATGGCTTCACGAACAATCAAACGCTGACGTAAGTTTAGACGTTTTCCTATAAAGACAAAAAACATCACGATAATTGACATGAACCCAAGTCCACCAATTTCAATTAAAGTAATGATTACCGTTTTTCCAAAATAGTTCCAATGTTCTGCTGTATTAAGCGTAACCTGGCCGGTCACACATACTGCAGATGTCGCTGTAAATAATGCATCCAGAAAATTTGTTGCATGGCCACTTTGACTTGATATTGGCAAAGACAACAAGGTCGCACCAACAAAAATTGTTAGTGCGAAACCAAGTGCAATATATTGAGGAATTGTAAGTTTTTTAAATTTACGTTTCATTTTTTCAACCTCAACCTCGATAATGAACGCATAAGAGCAAGTTGAGCACGTTTTAAATCAAGCCCATCTTCATACTCTTTCTTTTCATTCAGACGCTTTTCAGCACGAATTCGTGCCTGTTCAGCTCGATGGAAATCAATTTCTGCTTCGCTCTCGATTGTAGCAACCAAAAGGGTTCCTTGATTGTTTTCAAACGTAAACAAGCCTTCTGAAACCGCAAAATTCTCTTTTCCATCTTTCGATTTTGTATACATTGTTCCAATTTCAATTGGCAAAACAATTGCCATATGTTCTTGGAGCACCGTGCGTTGTCCATCAGAAGTTGGGAGAGTGATGGATTCCACATCAACACTCCGGTATGCTCCCTCTGGTGTAACTATTTTTAGATTAAACATTTTCTTTTGTTACGCCTGCCTTGCGGTAAACGTCATCGATTGTAGATGCAAACAAGAATGCTTGTTCAGGTAAGTGATCCACTTCTCCATCTAAAATCGCTTTAAAGCTACGGATTGTGTCAGCAATTGGCACATAAGAACCCGGAATACCGGAGAACGTTTCCGCAACGAAGAACGGTTGGGACAAGAAGTTACGGATCCTACGCGCACGGTTAACCGTTAACTTATCATCTTCACTTAATTCGTCCATACCTAAGATTGCAATAATATCTTGTAAGTCTTTATAACGTTGCAAGATTTTTTGAACTTCTGTGGCAACATAAACGTGCTCTGCACCAACAACATCTTCAGATAGAAGGTTACTGCTGGATTCAAGTGGATCAACCGCAGGATAAATCCCAAGGGCTGCAATATTACGATCCAATACCGTTTTCGCATCTAAGTGCGTAAAAGTAATGGCAGCAGCAGGGTCTGTTAAGTCATCCGCTGGTACATAAATCGCTTGAATTGATGTAATTGATCCTGATTTTGTTGAAGTGATGCGTTCTTGTAATTGACCCATTTCTGTAGCAAGTGTTGGTTGGTAACCAACAGCAGAAGGCATACGACCCAGTAAAGCCGATACTTCTGAACCTGCTTGAGTAAATCGGAAAATATTATCGATGAAAAGTAAAACATCTTGTTTGTTTTGATCACGGAAGTTTTCAGCCATCGTTAAAGCGGATAATGCAACGCGCATACGTGCTCCAGGCGATTCGTTCATTTGACCGTAAACAAGCACAGTATTTTCAAGAACTTTCGCATCTTTCATTTCGTGATAGAGGTCATTCCCTTCACGAGTTCGTTCACCAACACCCGCAACAACAGAAAGACCACTGTGTTCGATTGCGATATTGTGAATTAATTCTTGCATTAGAACAGTTTTACCAACACCCGCTCCACCAAAGAGACCAATTTTTCCACCTTGTGGGTACGGACAGAGTAAATCAATAACTTTGATTCCTGTTTCTAACACAGTATTCGTAGTTTGTTGATCTTTAAAGGGTGGTGCCTCACGATGAATTTCATGCATTTCAACACCTTCTGTGCTAAACGCTTGTTCATCGATTGGTTCTCCCAATACATTAAACATTCGGCCTAAAATTTCTTTTCCGACCGGAACTTTGATCGCAAATCCTGTATCCTCAACTTCGAGTCCACGAGACAAGCCATCGGTTGGACCCATTGAGATACAACGCGCTAAATCATTACCAATATGTTGTGACACCTCGAGAGTGACATCCATTGATTCATGTTTAACTTTTAAAGCATTGTACAGTTTTGGCATATGCTCTTTTTCAAAGCGAACATCCACAACAGGACCTACAATTTGTACGATACGACCTTTCATCTAAGAAACCTCCATTCCAGAAACAATTTCTGATATTTCTTGTGTGATTGCCTCTTGACGCACTCGATTATACTTGCGGCCAAGATCGTCAATCATATCTTGAGCACTATCAGTTGCTTTTTCCATAGCAATCCGACGTGTTGTATGTTCACTAACTTTTGAAGTTAGATATGTAAATTTAACGAGACTCATCAGTGATTGTTTAATCATCATTTCCGATGCTTCTTCAAAGCTTGGTTCATAGATGACATCATCACGACGACCACTTGATTTGGTATTCAAAATATGAAGTTTAAATTCAAGAGTCATCGCATTTTCATACTCTGGTATGATTGCGACAATTTGATGTGTTGATACAAACGGATCAATCGTTTTGATAATATCGTGTAGTTCAATACGCTCACTTGATACCTCAGGATTAATGATGTTTACACCTCGAGTTTGTAAAAAATCGTAAGCTTGTGCACCAAGACTGATGACCATGTCATCTTCGCGGTAAACTTCTAGGAGTTTACGTGCTAGACCTTGGGTATATGCAGAACATAACCCTAAATCTGGCATGACAACAAGATATAGTCGTGGTGTGTCATCAATAATCGCTTCATCAAAATGAATAAATTGTTCTGAAACTTTAGTAACCGCTTCATAGTAATCTTTGAACTCACTCATTTGATCACGATAACGTTGTAATTTACTTAAGGAAACAAGTTTCATTGCCTTAGTAATTTTTTGAGTTGAAGTTATGGATTTTATACGTTTTTTTATACCTGAAGTATTAGGCATGATGCGCCGCCTTAAAATCACTTATTTCTTCATCAATAATTGTTTTTAAGTCTTCAATTAATACATCATCCAAGACATAGTCTTTTTTAATACGTTCAAGAACATCTGTATGTGTTTGAACAAAACGACCATGTAAGTGTTTCTCAAACGGTAAAACTTCTTTAACCTCTAATTGATCAAGATAGCCATATTTGTTTAAGAACATACTAATAATCATCAACTCATGCGGTGTCTTTGTAAGCGCACCTTGTTTAAGAAGCTCAGTTAAACGACGACCATGGTCGATCGTTTTTTGTGTTGCTTCATCAATATCTGAACTAAATTGAGCAAAACTCAATAATTCATGATACGTTGCAAGTTCTAGTTTTAGTGACGATGCTACATGTTTCATTGCTTTAGTTTGAGCTGCTGATCCTACACGGGATACAGACATTCCACTATCTACAGCAGGACGAACACCACTATTGAATGAATCTAAGTTTAAGAATAACTGACCATCTGTAATTGAAATTACATTTGTAGGGATGTAGGCTGAAATATCACCTGCTTGCGTTTCAATAATTGGTAACGCAGTCATCGATCCGCCCCCGTAATTTTCATTCAGCTTTGCAGAACGTTCGAGTAAACGTGAATGAAGATAGAAAACATCTCCAGGATACGCTTCACGACCTGCTGGTCTTCTTAATAGCAGTGAAATTGTTCGGTATGCAACAGCGTGTTTAGATAAATCATCATAGACAATTAGAACATCTTCGCCGTTATCCATCCAATGTTCACCAATTGCACAACCTGTATAAGGTGCAAGGTATTGCAGCGGTGCTAACTCACTTGCAGTACTTGAGACAACAACAGTATATTCAAGTGCATCATGCTCTTTTAGTTTTTCAACAACCATCGCAACCGTTGAAGCTTTTTGTCCAATTGCAACATAAATACACTTAACGTTTTGACCTTTTTGATTCAAAATAGCATTTAAAGCAATACTTGTTTTACCTGTTTGACGGTCTCCGATGATTAATTCCCGTTGACCTTTTCCAATAGGAATCATTGAGTCAACGACCTTAATCCCCGTATGAAGTGGTTCATGAACAGATTTACGCGTCATAACACCTGGAGCTACACGTTCAATTGGACGTACATCTACAGTCTCAACTGGTCCTTGACCATCAATTGGTTGACCTAAAGCATTAACGACACGTCCTAAAAGGGCATCGCCAACACCTACTTCAATAATATGGTTTGTACGGTAAACAACATCCCCTTCTTTTACAAGTTTGTCATTCCCTAAAAGTACAACCCCTACTTGGTTTTCTTCTAAGTTTAGAGCTAAACCAAATACTTCATCATTGAAACGGAGCATCTCACCAGATAGAACTTGATCTAAACCACGCACGAAGGCAATACCATCACCAACTTTGAACACTTTACCAACATCAACATTGGCTTCATCAAATTCGATAGTACTTATTTTTTCCTTTAACATCTGTAAGATGTTTTCAGTTTGGTTACTCATTCTCTAATCCTCCCTGGTTTAAGATTCGATCTAACTTACTTTTAATACTCGTGTCATAAATATCATGGTTGACACGCACCACAAGACCATTAATCAACGAATCGTCAACATGATACGCAACTTCAAAAACACCTTCATATCGCGTTTTTAAATTATGCATCAATTGGCCTTTTTCATCCTCAGTTAAAACCTTTGGACTTGTAACTTCAACAACATTGAGATGCTTACCTTCTTCAAGGAAATCACGATATTCGCGTAAAACACGACTAAAATCGCTCATAAGTTTCGCATCTTGAATCATGCCAAGAAATTTCACAACCTCTTGAGGAAATATTTTTCCCAATTCATTCCATACTGGTGTCAACGCATTCTGATCTAAAAACGTTGCCACCATAATACGATTAAATTCTTCATCGTTCAAAAATTCTTGAAATGTTTGTAACGCTTCATAGAATTCGAGAGGTTTACGTGTTTCAACCCCTACTTGATAAAGTGCTTCTGCGTAGACTTTAGTGCTTATAATCATAAGCATTCATTTCCTTCGCAAGATCATCCATCATCTTCGTATCATTCAGTGCAGCGTCTTGTAAAACCTTACGGTTTACATCCACCGCCACCTCAAGCATGTACTGTTGAACTTCTGTATAGAGTTTTTTCTTTTCTAATTCATATTCTTTTTGCAATGCAGCTTCACGACGATCGATTTCAACCTGAGCAGACGCAATAATATCTTTGCGTTTTGCTTCAGCGTCACTCATCATGTCACCCTCAATTTTTTTCAGGCGCTCCATTGCGACAACGTACTCATGACGTTGTTCTTCTTTAAGTTTTTTTGATTCTAGCTTAAGTGCTTCTGCTTCTTTTACTTCGCTCTCAATTAATTCCGAACGTTTTTCTAAGTATTCTTGAACAGGTTCGTGTAAATATTTTTTATACATCAAATATATTACGAATGTAGCACCAAGCTGAGCTGCCATCGTCAAGAGATTTGGCATTAACTTTTGTGCAATATCGATAGTCATAGAACCCTCCTAATATCTTACTTAAATACAAAGATTAACAAGAATGAAATTAACATACCATAAATAGCAGCTGTTTCAGCAATACCAGCACCAAGAATTAACATAGCACGGATTTTACTTTCTGCTTCTGGATTTTTTCCAACTGCCTCTACAGCTTTAGCCGCTGCATAACCTTGTCCAATTGTTGAGAAAATCCCTGTCATAACCGCTAAAGCAGCAGCAATCGCTACTAACCCTCTTCCAACACTAACTGTATCCATTTTAAATCCTCCTTATTCTGAATACTCGACAGCAATTAAAATTGATGTCAATGATATAAATATAAATGCCTGCAAAAATGCAGAAAATAAATCAAAATATAAATGCAATACTGGGGCTACAATAACACCCATAAAGTTGAATCCACCAATTACTGGAACAAAACTACTTAACCACGCTGTAAACGTATAGAGTAATGTCATAATGACCGTTCCCGATAATACGTTCCCAAATAAACGTAATGACAAACTTATGAGCGGTGCAACAGTACCGAAAAAGTTTGGAATTACAAACGGGAAGAATGGTTCAAAGAAACCTTTGATATATCCCTTGGCACCATTCGCGTCAATCTTTGCAATTTGGATGAGAACAAACGTTATAATTGCGAGAACGAGTGTAACACTATAGTTACTTGTCGGTGCTTCTAATCCCGTTAAACCCATCATATTTGCTAAGAGAATGTAAATAAACACACTCCCAATGTACGCCGCCATGCGCTTCCCATGTTTTTCTCCCATGTTCTGCACAGTAAACGTAGTTATGGTTTGAACATAAAGAACGGCTTTAAGGGCTAATCCTTTCGGACGTTCCTCAAGCGTTAAATCTTTAAGTTTAGTACCAATAACATAAAACAAGGCGGAGACAGCAACTGTTAAGATCAAGACTGAATAGAGTTCACTCTGTACCATGCTTATTCTCCTTTGTAAATAATCCCGACATAAATAATATGAGTCGATCAATCAAATACGATGCAGCTAATGCATACGGGTTAATTGCATTAGGAAACATAAATGCAAGCAATAGTGGTAACCATAAGATTACAAATACAAATATGATGTACCGTACATATTTACCTACAGTAAACTGATCTTCATCGAGAATAATCGCATAAAATTTTTCTCTGAAAAATCCTAGCGTTAATAGACATGCCCAGCCAATGAGCCAACCAAGAGTCATTCGCCAATCAAAGAACATCAGAATCATTGCCACAATCGCAATCACACCAACTTTAATTTTCTTTGCCATAAGCACCTCCATAATCTCAAAAAAACCCCGTTTTGTTCGCATCCACTTTCTGTAAAAAAAGTTAGACATTCATAACGGGTTATCGACTCCTTCATTCAACACTGTGAATACGGGTAAATCGTAACACATTGAAGGTTATTTTTCAATGAATAATGCACCGTGGAATGTACAACAACAAGGAAATAAAAGGCTTAAATTTGCCCCTATATAAATAGGATAGAAAAACCAACTTTTTAACGCCTAATTTTAACACAAACTTAACAATTTAAAGTTGTATTTTTATTGTTTATTGACTGTATGCTTGATAAACAATAAAAAAACTGCAATCACCTCAAACAGATGACTGCAGTTTCACATTATTTATTCGCTTGCGAAAGTGGAATCATTGAAAGTTGCACACGTTGTTTTGCTGCATCTACATCAACAACCCAAACCTTCACAACATCACCAACCGCAACGACATCCGTTGGATGCTTAACAAACTGATCACTTAATTTAGAAATATGTACCAGTCCATCTTGCTTAACACCAATATCTACAAATGCTCCAAAGTCGACGACATTACGAACGGTACCGTTGAGTTCCATTCCCAGTTTCAAATCCTCCATCGTTAAAACATCAGAACGTAAAAGCGGACCACTCATCTCATCACGCATATCGCGTCCTGGAGCAATCAACGCTTTAAGAATATCACTGAGTGTCTCTTTACCTAAATCGTATTTCTCAGATAATTTATTGATTGATAATGACTCCAAATGTTTTCGTGTCGCTTCCGTCCCCAAGTCTTTGAGTGCAATTCCCTCATCACTTAAAAGTTGTTTCGTGATGACGTAGGTTTCAGGGTGAATTCCTGTATTATCTAAAATGTTTTTTCCTTTAGGAATGCGAAGAAACCCGATTGCTTGCTCAAATGATTTGGGTCCTAAACGTGGTACTTTTTTGATTTTTGTACGCGAATCAAAAGAGCCATTTTCCTCACGGTACGATACAATATTTTGCGCTGTAGTTTTCGTTAATCCCGCAACATGTTCGAGTAATTGCGGGCTTGCCGTATTCACATCCACACCAACTTGGTTAACTGCTGTTTCAACCACAAAATCTAACTGATTTGTTAAGTTCTTTTGACTCACGTCATGTTGATATTGTCCTACACCAACAGACTTCGGATCAATTTTAACGAGTTCTGCTAATGGATCTTGAATTCTTCGCGCAATACTTACCGCAGATCGTTGTTCAACTTGAAGATCTGGAAATTCTTTACGAGCAATATCACTTGCAGAATAGACGGATGCACCGGCTTCATTAACGATCAGATAGAACGTTTTGGTTTTAACATTCTTAAGGTTTTCCGCGACAAAAACTTCAGACTCACGACTTGCAGTACCATTACCAATAGCAACCATGTCAACGTGATATTTTTCTATAAGATTTATAAAAATTTGTGCAGCTTCACGTTGTTTCTGTGCTGGGGCTGGATTGTGTGGATAGATAACATCGATCGCTAAAACTTTACCAGTTTCATCAACAATTGCCAGTTTACATCCAGTACGATAAGCAGGATCAAATCCCATAACCGTATGGCCCTTTAACGGTGCCTGCAATAACAAATTCCGTAGGTTTTCACCAAAAATTGAAATCGCTTGTTTATCTGCTTCTTCGGTTAACAAATTGCGCACTTCACGTTCTATGGCAGGTTTTATAAACCGTTTATAGCTATCTTCGTATGCATCTCGAACCATTTGAACGGTTGGCGAATCGGTTTTATTCGCGATGATTTGATGATCTAGATAACGCATAATTTTGGTTTCGTCAACGGCAATATCAACCTTAATAACGCCCTCTTTTTCGGCGCGATTCACCGCTAAAACACGGTGAGAAGCAGCATTTTTGACGGGTTGTGTAAATTCATAATACATCTCATACACATGACGTTCATCTTTCGATTCATCTTTAAGTGCTGTTGTTAAAACACCGGTTTTGATTGAAAAATCACGAATCCATTCGCGAAATGCAGGTTCATCCCCAACACGTTCCGCAATAATTTCATGCACGCCTTGGTACACTTCTTCCAACGTATTTAACTCAAATTCATCGCTTAGATACGGTGTTCCGTGTGTTTCAAGGTTGAAATCATAAGGACAAGATAAAACGTAATCGGCTAGTGGCTCCAAGCCTTTTTCCTTTGCAATTGTCGCCTTTGTACGTCGTTTTTGCTTATAAGGACGGTATAAATCTTCAACTTTTTGGAGTACTGCCGCCTTACCAATCTCCAAAGCTAAATCGTCGGTTAACTTACCTTGCTCATCAATAAGACGCAACACTTCCTCTTTACGCGATTCTAACGATTCAAGATATCGATGACGCTCTTCAATTTCACGAATTTGTACTTCATCTAGTGTTCCCGTAACTTCTTTACGGTAACGCGCGATAAAAGGTACTGTATTACCATCAGCTAATAATTTTAAAACCGCATCAATTTGATGCGGACCGTACTCTTTAAGCTCTTTCTTGAGTAAATCAACTATATTTTTTTCCATTTAATTTCCTCACTTCTCCCCCTATTTTAACACACCTTAATCAAAATAAAAAAGCGTGTATCACGCTTTTGAAAATTCTGCTAGTAAGCCTTCATATACAACCTCAAACGCTTCAACTTTCGTGAAATCATAAGGATGCACAAGATAATTAGGGGTTTCCCAAAACACAAGATTAGCCTGTTCCATAACCTCCGCGACAAACTCTGAGCAATAATACCCATTTTCACGCGCGATGCGACGGTTAAACGCCGCACCAACAAGCCCCACAAAATTATAGTGGTATGCATCCATATTTTCCACAAACACCCCGACATTTGCCTTTAAAAGTGCATACGTCTCCGATTCAACATCAAGTTTAAGAACCAAACACCGTGTATTCTTAAATCGCTTAAACGTTCCCTCATAAAAACTCTCCTTCACAAACCCTCCCCAAAAAGGATTGTGAGGTTGTTTCCGACCAAAACTATACAGCGTATGCAACGAAGCATCAAATGATATTGAAACATGATTATACGGAGCACCTGTAACCATCTTGATAATTCGAGTTAAAAGACTCCCTGTATCACTTAACACAATATAAACTTCTTTATGTTCCACAATTCACCTCAAATATTAATGAAAATATTATATCACAACTTTTAACGCAATCCAGTCACCTTGCCATCAACATAATCCATATCCACTGCATTTGGATGCTTTGGTAAACCAGGCATCGTTAAAATGTTGCCGAGTAACACAACTACAAAGCCCGCACCCGCTGCTAATCGGACATCACGCACATGAACAGAAAAGTTTGAAGGTGCATTGAGTTTTTTAGGGTCATCACTGAATGAGGTTTGAGTTTTCGCAATACAAATAGGAAGTCCACTAGGGTATCGTGCTTCAATATCCTTCAGTTTCTCAAGAGCAAGATCCGAATAAGATACGGAATCCGCACGATAAATTTCTTGCGCTACCGTTTCGATTTCTTGTTTAAGATCCCTGCTTAAAGGGTAAAGAGGCTTAAATTGAGATGGTTTGTTACACATTTCGATCACAGCACGTCCCAAGGCTTCACCACCTTTTCCACCTTCAGAAAATACGCTCGTTAAGATCACTTCACATCCAAGCTTATCTCCAAGCTGAATTAAGTATTCGATTTCTGCGTCTGTATCCGATTCAAATTGATTAATTGCGATAACGACATTATCAGAAAACTTTTTCAAATTTTCAAAATGTTGAATTAAATTTTTTGACCCTTCCTTTAGCGCTGCGACATTTTCGCTACTTAATTCAGAAAGAGCAACGCCTCCATTATATTTAAGAGCACGAATTGTCGCAACTAAAACTGTGGCATCTGGGACTAGATTTGCGCTTCGACATTTTATATCATAAAACTTCTCAGCCCCAAGATCAGCCCCAAATCCCGCTTCTGTGACAACATAGTCGCTTAATTTGAGAGCCATTCGTGTCGCAATCACTGAATTACAACCATGCGCAATATTCGCAAACGGTCCACCATGAATCAATGCGGGTGTATTCTCCGTTGTTTGAACTAAATTAGGTTTCATTGCATCTTTTAGAAGCAACGACATTGCACCCACCGCATCAAAATCACGAGCCGTTAAAACAGCTCCATCAAACGTATAACCCACGACAATACGACTTAAACGTTGTTTCAAGTCATCCATATTTTCTGCCAAACATAAAATCGCCATAATCTCTGACGCTACCGTAATGTCAAAAGAAGTTCGATGTGAGACACGCTTACCGATGATTTCCAATTCACGTAAGGAACGATCATTCATATCCATAACACGATGCCAAACAATACGGTTTGGGTCAACGCCCATCTCATTGCCATGATAGATATGGTTATCAACTAAAGCAGCAAGAAGGTTGTGTGCGGACGTAATCGCATGGAAATCTCCTGTAAAGTGAAGATTAATATCATCCATCGGCACAACCTGAGCATAACCACCACCCGTTGCACCGCCTTTCATACCAAAACAAGGACCCAAAGAGGGTTCGCGTAGGGCACTGATTGCAGATACCCCCAAACGGTTTAAAGCCATTGAAAGACCAATATTTACCGTGGTCTTCCCTTCTCCAGCTGGTGTTGGGTTAATGGCAGTCACAAGAATTAACTTCCCCTTCTCAGGACGCTCCATAATATCCAGTGACAGTTTCGCTTTACTTTGTCCGTAAGGTTCAACCAAAGACGCAGATACACCCAGTTTATCCGCCACGGATTGGACCGGTACTCTTTTCGTCATTTCTGATATCTCTACATCTGTTTTCATAAAATTCCTCCTTAAATATAAGAAAGCATAGGAATCCTATGCTTTGGTTAATCGTGATTTGTAAGGTTTTATATAATCCAAAACCTTTTTCAGTACAAAAATCTTAATGGGAAGCATGACTAAAGATTTCGTTACGCGAATTGGTATCATCGCTAGATAACTCTTACCAAGAATCAAACTTAACCAATACGTATTCAATAACAAATTAATCACAATTGTATTAAAAAGTGCAATCCCAATAATAACGGACCAGCTGCAATCTGAATCTTTCAATAATCCATACATCGCTCCAATAATAAACGCAGATAGCGTAAACCCTGGAAAATAGGCACCGCTTTGTGGAAACAGCATCGCTCCTAAGACATCAGCCAGAGCAGCGGCCACCCCACCAAATAACCAACCATATAAATACCCCGCAATCGCCATGGGTACATACGTAAAACTTATCTTAACAATGGGTGTGGGTATTGATAAAAATCGTGAAACAACGACTTGTAGCACCACAAACATCGCAAGATGAGTCAGTTTTCGTGTATTCATCATAAATCCCTCTTTTCTTTGTCAAGCAAAAAGAAAAGGTCTCGCAACGGACGCAATAACACACCGCGCTTTCGCTTCGTCATACAGCAACTTCCCATCTGTATGCACTTAACGCGTGTCATTTACTTTGCTTGATAAATAAAGAATACCAAGACTGCCCTAAGAAATCAACTTATGTTACTATATACTCAAATGAGGTGTATTGACTATGAAAAAAACGAACGCAATGCGCATTCTTGATCAAAAGAAAATAGTATATCAAATGCGCGAATATCAAAGTGATGGCATCAATATTGATGGCATCTCTGTTGCTGAACAAATCCAAGAATCTGTCGAACGGGTCTTTAAAACCATTGTCTTACACAATGGACACAGCTACTATGTAGCTTTAATCCCTGTGGCAGATCATATCGATCTTAAAGCATGTGCTAAAGGATTGGGTGTTAAGAAACTCGAACTGCTCCATGTAAAAGAACTCTTTGATTTGACGGGCTACGTACGCGGTGGTTGTTCTCCGATTGGTATGAAAAAACAATTTCCAACGATTATCGATGAAACCTGTCTGCTCTTTGATACCATCATTTTTTCTGGAGGCCGCATCGGCACACAAATTGAAATGAAACCCGAAACTTTGATTGAACTCATCGGTGCAAAAACAGGTGCCATTACCGCTGTTGAGAATTAATAACATTACCATTCACTAAAATTGATGCATTCAAAAAAAGTAAACACCTTAAATGCGTGTTTACTTTTTTGATGCATGTGTAGAAAACTAGTTGGATAAATCTTGTTCAACATAAACAGTACGTGTTGGAAATGGTAGTGAAATATCATGTGCCTCAAGTGCATAGATAATAACACGTCGCAGATCGCGTTCCACCGCCCAATTCTTACCCACATACGTTTTACATGTAATCCGTATATTTAATGAGCTTTCCTCATATTCTGTAACACCCTGTACAACTGGTGCCTGCATGATTGAACCCGGATTTTGGTAGTGTTTCACGGTATCATTTAAAACTTCTAAAATAGTATCCAGATCTTTATCGTAAGGAACGGGTACATTGACAACCGCAAACATATACTCTTTCGACATATTTGTAACCATCTTAATCTCACCATTGGGTATGATATAAACCTTCCCATCAGTGCCATTGCGTAAACGCGTCGTACGTAATGTGATGTCTTCAACCGTTCCTGTCACATCTGACAACGAAACCACATCACCAACATTAAATTGATTCTCAGATAGAATAAAGAATCCATTAATGACATCCTTTACAAGTTGTTGCGCACCAAACCCTACCGCAACACTTCCAATACTTGTGACCGCAAGAATCGGTTTTGTATCCAATCCAATTGTTTCTAAAATTATGATAAACGCAATGAAATAAACAACATACACCAGTGTTCTTGAAATGATTGGGTATACAGTTCGTTGTTGTTTCCCAAGTGGTACTTTATTTTCAATTTTAATTAAACTTCTACGTATGACTCGAACAATCACAAACACAATAAGCAGCGTTAATGCAATGCTTATCAAACGTAAAACAATCGGTTTTTCAAAAAATAATATGATATTTTCCATAAACTTCAACTCCCTTTAAATAGTTTACCAAGGTTTCGTTTCTAATACAATTCAAAAAGAAACACCACAGTGTTTCTTAATCTTGAAGCTCTTCTGATTTTTCTTCGTCTTTCGGTAATGATTGTTGATCACGACTTCGCTCAATATGGTCATGAATAAATTTCTCTTCTCGCTCATCAATTTTCTCATTCGTCTTTTCAAGAATCGAAATAAGACGGTGTTTTCCTTGAACAGGAAGTGTATCATCACGAACAACATAATTAATACAATATCCAAAAAAGACAACCCATGCAATAATCCAACCTGAAATCAAGAGAATCATCATCGATGCGAGTGGACCGTAGATAGTTTGATAATTCGAGTATTGATTTATATACACAAAGAACAATCGCCCTAATAAAATTAAGACAATTGAAGTAATGGCAGAACCCCAAATTACATCACGAAATCGTGTATATTTGAACGATAACAGTCGATAGAAGAAAACAAAGAAAAATGTAATGACGATCGGTGTCGTAAATTTATTGATAAATGGAACATAGCCGATTAAGATACCAAATGCCATAATCCCTAAAACGATCATAATAAAGTAGACACAGGCTAAAATTCTTAAAAAGAAATGATTGATGTTGACGCCATCTTGTTCACTGCTTAAAAGCAGAAATGAATAGATACTTTTTGATGCAACCCAAATTGATACACCCAGTAATGAAACAATCAACCATAAATTCGATAAATCTGAAGTTTGAATATAGTCCACAAAAGGCAGAATTAAATCCGCCGGTACATATCGTTGTAAGAGTTGAATAATCTGTGATACGTCGTAAACATACGTTCCTACAAACACCACCGATATAATGATAAACGGTGCAATACCAACAATAATTGAATACGCCAAAGCATATGTAAAGAGTGTCCCCTCGTTTGAAGACATCATTTCCATAACGGTTTGGATTTTTTTAATGAATTTTTTCATGCACCACTTCTCCTTATACCAATGTAACAAAAAGACTGGAATAATTCCAGTCTAAATGATTTTTTCGAAAAATGCGTTTACTTTTGATGGATTGGTATCAACCAGTACCTCGCCACCACCAATTAATACAGGTGTCGCCATAATACCGTGTTCTAGAGCGATTGATTTAAAACGTTCAGGATCGTCTTCACGCTTTACCACTTCGATGTGTTCTGCATATTTATTTCGAAGTCCCAACTCTAAGTAATTTTTTAGCGCCATACATTTAGGACAATTGTCCTGAGTTAACATCATTATTTTTGTCATTATCGTGCAATCCTTTCTTTATCAAAGAAGAAGTCATCATCATGTAATGACTCTGATTTCATTTTCTGATAACCATTTCCTTTCATGGAGAAATTATCCATAGTTTTTGTTTCTGTATTTAACCCATTAAGCACAACTGGGTTTACTTCTTCATATTCATAGTATGCATCAAAACCAAGATTCATCATTGCTTTATTCGCATTATAACGAACAAAGATCTTAACGTCGTGTGATAACTCTACCGGATCGTAAATTGCTTCAATCAGCTCTACTTCTTCCTCATAGATTGCATCAAGATAGGTTGTAAGCCATTCATAAAGTGATGCTTGTGTTTCCGCATCAAACTTGCGATACAATTCCATCGCTAAGTTCCCAATGTAAAGTCCATGGATACTCTCATCACGTAAAATCAGATTAATAATTTCACCTGCTTGCATCAACTTCCCTTGACCATAGAAATAAAGCGGATAATAGAAACCACTATAGAAAAGACATGACTCCAAGAATACACTTGCAACCATCGCTTTCCATTGTGCTACATCAAACTCAAAATCATCCACGGGTTCGCCTAAATCAGCATATTGCTTACGATAAGTAAGACGGTCCAGATTTTCATAATAACCAATGATTAATGCGAGAATATTTTGCATATTCTTATTTTGTTCACCCCAACGGTAAAGATCATCAATTTCTTCATTTTTCATATAGGTCATAAAAATATTTGAATAACTTTTCGCATGAACTGCATTTTCCATGGCAGCCATAAAGTTCAATACAGACTTACGTTGATGATACTTGTGGTCAATCGAACGCGACACTACCGGCATTCCGATATCCCCTTGATAGGTATCTAAGAAGGTAAGTACTAATAAGTTTCGGCCGTATGCCAGTTTCACATCTTCAGACAAGCTTGCCCATAGATTTAGATCTGGCTGAAGACTGATATCTTCAGGTCTCCAAAACTGACTTAAATTTTGTTCGTAAAACGTTTGTGTAAAATTATCTTCATGTTCATTCCAATTCGCACCATCATATTCACGATTTGCTTTGATCTCATTAATTTGCTTCAACATCATCGTTTGCCTCCTCCTTAAACTGCACAACTTTCACATTCATCAATTCTTAGTTTTTGTGTTCGTGTATAATACAACGTCTTAATCCCTTGGTAATGTGCATAAAGATAATAACGTTGAAGACTTCGTGTCGTTTCATCTGAAGTGATGCACAGTTCAAACGAAATTCCTTGATCAACATGTTTCTGAGCCGTTGCAATAACGTCAATGATCTTATACTTATCCATTTGGTATGCCGATTCGTACATAAACCCTGCAACATCAGCAGCCGGCATTGGGAAGTATGTTTTTGAGTTTCCATAAGTACGTTCTTCCACAACTTGCTTAATCGGTGTTAAGGAAGGTGTTGCACTCATCACATATGCAATGGATCCATTAGGTGCAACCGCAAGACGGTTAGAGTTATATAAACCATAGGCCATCACATCTTCTTTTAATTGTGCCCAGTCTTCATCCGTTGGGATTTCAACATCTGCTAGTAATCCCTTCACAACTTCAGTTTTAGGTAATACTTGGCCTCGATCGTTGAAATAGCTGCCATCTGCATAAGAACTGCGTTCGAAACCGTAGAATTTTTCTCCCGTTTCTTTCGCTTTTTCCATTGAATGAACAAGACTGTAGTAATTAATCAAACTGAAGAACACATCAATTAAATCAATATCTTCCTCACTTCCGTAAGCAATGAAGTTTTCCGCAATGTAACCATGGTGACCCATGACCCCAAACCCAACACTACGCATAATTCGGTTTGCACGCGCTACGGCAGGAACATGTGCAATATTTGTTTTCTCAGAAACGGAGTTCATAATTTCCATCGCTGCAAATACAGTCTCTTTAATTGAGTTGTTTTTAATCATATTACCCATATGACCGCTTGCAAGATTACATGAAATGTCTAAGCCAATTTCATCTTCATCACGACGGTGGTAATCTCCGTAATGGGAAACAATTGACGGTTGTAAGATTTCTGTACATAGATTTGAAAATTTAATTGGATCTGCAAGTGGATTTTCTTTATTTACGTTATCTGCATACATAATGTAGGGATAACCGGATTCCCCTTGTAATTGCGCAATCATATCAAACAATTTACGCGGATTGATTTTACGTTTACGCACATTAGGATTCTCAACCAATTTGTCATACCATTCATCCATTTTAATCGCAACATCTGAGAAAGGAATGCCATATTCTTTATAAACGGTATGAGGATAGAAAACATACATGTCTTTATCTTCGCGCGCTAATTCAATCATTTTATCCGGCATTACAACACCCATTGAAAGTGTTTTAACGCGTACATCATCATCAGCATTTAATTTTTTTGTTTGTAAAAAATCTTCTATATCTGCATGGAATACGTTGAGATAAACAGCACCCGCACCTTGGCGTTGGCCCATTTGATCAGCATATCGGAAGGCATTATCCAAAAGCTTCGCTACCCCAACAACACCTTTCGCAACATTTGGAATATCTTTAATGGACTCACCCTTTGCACGTAAGTTAGTGAGGTTGATTGAAACACCACCACCTAATTTTGAAAGTTGCATTGCAAACTCTTGAACACGCGCAATGTCATTTAACGAGTCATCCACTTCGAGTAAGAAACATGATACAAATTCACCACGTTTTTTCTTCCCTGTGTTTAAAAGTGTTGGCGTCGCTGGTGTAAAGTCTTGTGCAATTAACGATGTAATCAATTTTTTCGCGAGTTCAAAATCACCATCTGCGTGATAGAGTGCGATAACTGAAAGTCGGTCTTCATATCGTTCTAAAAACACACGTTCTGCATCGATCGATTTCAAAGCATAATCATTATAAAACTTAAATGCTCCCATATATGTTGGGAAACGGAACTTTGCATCGTATGCGATATCATAAACTGCTTGAATTTGTTCAAACGTATACTTTTCTAAAAATTCTGTTTCGTAATAATCATTGGTTGTGAGATATTCGAGTTTTTCTTTTAATGAGTGAAAAAACTGAGTTTTCTTATTGATTTCGTTTAAGAAGTACGAACGTACCGCCTCTTTGTCTTTATTTAGATCTTTAATATTACCATCACCATCAACAATTTGATTATTCAGAATTACCCATTCTGGAATTTGATTTGATTTATTTTGTACTGTCATTTATTTGTCCTCCCCTTATAAGATTCTATCCACGTTTGAACAAGTTCCACATCTTTTGTGAAGCCTGATCCTTCAAACTTTAAAACAAGTTCAATGTTATATTCATGATGAATTTTGTCGCCTGCTGCACCGAAGTTTGTGCCCCAATTGCGATTGCCACCTACTGCAAGGCCAATAACCTTTGCTGCTTCGTGTTCTAAAAATGCTTTGGTCTCTTCCGTTACCTTTCCAAAATCCCAAGATCGGGTTACTAGAAAGATGTCTTCATCTATCGGTTCATAGTCTAAGATATCAATACAAGGAACACCAAGTTTTTCCGCAAATCGTTGACATTGTCCTGTTAAACTGTCAAAAACTACAATCACATCGTCACATCCTTTCGAACTAATTTCATTTAAACATAACCCTCTCGGAAATTCTTGAGTATTGCATGAAATTACAACGAAATTCCAAAATGTAAACTTGAAAGATTAATTAATTAACGATTAACGTTGTTAGTAACTTTGTTTTTCATTTCTCATGGTTTTTTTAAAGTTTTTATGTTTTACCCGTTGACACCAAAAACAGTCTTTAAATCGCGGTTTTGAAACCGCTTAAATTTGTTGCACGACCGTTCGTGCAAAAGTCCCTATGGAACTGAAAAGCACAGGTATGTATGATAAAGGCGAGCAAAGGAAAGAGAGGTGACTCAATGAATACATTAATGGATTGTATTATTGAAATCCCAGAAAAACTAGAGCAATTACGTGATCAACAAAACGTCATTACAACCGCAATCAACCATGCTACAAATGGAGATACTGTACGCAAAGTTGTGGTTATAGGATCTGGTTCATCATACAATACGGCATTCACCACAAAATCATTTGCGGAATCGACATGTCAAATTGAAGTTGAATTAATGTACCCCAGTATTTTCGTTGAACACTACAACTTAGAGTTATGTGATCAAAACGCGCTCTATATCTTCATCTCACAAGGAGGCCAAACAAAACTTGTGTATGAAGCCATACAACGCGCAAATCAATTAGAACTCAAAACTGTTTCAATTACTGAGTCGCTTGATACACCGATTGCAAAAGCGGCTCAAACGGCACTTGAAATGGGCAGCGGAAAAGAACAATTTATGTTTAGAACCCTTGGTTTCTCAACCACATGTACCGTTCTTTATCTGATTTACTTGTCACTTGGTGTTTTAAACAAACAGATTGATCCCACACAATCTGAAGCGATTCTCAAAGACTTAGACGTGATGATTCAAGAACTCCCCCACATTCGCGAATCATCAGATATTTATTATCATGCCAACAAGTCTTATTTCTCAAAGACTGATGCCTATATCTTTTCTGGACCGGGCGCCCTATGGCCCATCGCTCAAGAAGCTGATATTAAGTTTATGGAAATGCTACCCAGTCTTACCAATAGTTTCGAGCTTGAAGAATTAATTCATGGTCCACAAAATATGTTTACAAGCGACCAAGGGTTCTTCTTACTTGCTCATCATGAAAAAGATTTACAAAAAAGCAGGAAGATTCAAAAATTTATAACACAGGAAGTTCATGCACGCTGTATAATTGTCTCAAATACAAACGAAGACGATTTCAACATCAACACGAATTCCACGTATTTTTACCCTCTTGCTTACATGACTTTCTTCCAAGTGCTCGCATATCACATCGCTACGCAACGTGGTCGTGACTTAACAAAAACGATGTATCCACAACTTACGAAATACATCAACAAGACACTTGAAACAAAGGCTCCCTAAATAAGACACCGCGCTACACTTTAAATCGTACAAAGTATCGGTTCTCATAACACACGTTTGTTTAAATCGTAAACGCTATAACTGATGACGACACGAACAATCTCAAAGCATTAGCCGATATTATATAAAGAAGGAGTTTATTATGATACAAAAAATTAGAATTGATGACCGCTTGTTACACGGTCAAGTTGCTTACAGTTGGAAGTCTGCTTTAAATTATGAAGCGATTGTCATCGCAAGTGATGATGCAGCATCCGATCCCATTCGTAAACAAGCACTAAAGCTTGCGAAACCTGACGGCGTGAAACTTGCAATCCGCTCTATTGATGAAGCCATTGCACTTTTAAACAACGAAAAACTTAAAGGTCTCAAGGTATTTGTCGTTACTGCATCCCCACACGATGCACTCAAGCTCTACCAAGGTATTGATGAAACACCTGTCTGTACGTTGGGTGGTGTTCAAATGAAAGATGGTCGTAAAGCCTTTGCACCTGCAGTATACTTCACACCCGAAGAACTTGGTGCAATGGACAACCTCATTACATTAGGAATCTCTGTTGAAGTGAAACAAGTTCCTGATGATAAAGGCAAAGACTTCTCTGATTTACGTCAAAAATATTTAACACAGTAATTAAACAAAAAATATAAGGAGGAAATATCTATGCAAGAAGCGTTACTTGTTGGTCTCGTCGTTGCCTTGGTATGGTTTGTCGAAAAGATGCTCGGAACCCCAATGGCCAATAGACCACTTATTATCTCACCCCTTGTTGGTCTCGTTTTAGGTGATCTACAATCAGGAATTATTATTGGTGCAAGTCTTGAACTCGTCTTTATGGGAGCTATCCAAGTTGGTGCGGCGGTACCACCCGATGTGCTCATTGGTTCTGCACTTGGTACAGCTTTCGCAATCTTATCCGGTCAAGGATCTGAAATTGCGCTCGCACTCGCATTACCGATTGCAATTCTCGCTCAATCTTTAAAAGTTATTATCTTTATCGTTCGATCATGGTTTATGGACTTTGCCATGAAGCTTGCGGAAAATGCGAATATTAAAGGCATGTTTGCACTTAATATTGGTGGACTTTTACTACATTGTCTTATGTACTTCACCGTAGCATTTATCGCTGTACTCTTTGGTGCAAGTGCAGTTGAGGGTTTTGTTCAAGCAATTCCTACTAATCTTATGAACGGTCTTGAAGTTGCTGGAAAATTACTTCCTGCAGTAGGATTCGCATTATTACTACAACCAATGATGAATGGAAAGAACATCCTTTACTTTATTCTTGGATTTATTCTAATCGCTTATCTTGAGTTACCAATCTTAGCCGTAACCTTATTTGGTGTTATCCTTGCATTCATTATTGTATTTGAAGTCGGACAGACACCTACAGCCATACAGCATGATGAATTGGAGGACTTATTCGATGAATAAAATTGAAACAACAAAAGAAGACAAGAAATTATTTAGAGAAATATTTTGGTATTCATTCTTACTTGAAAATTCATATAACTATGAACGCCAACAAGGTCTTGGATTTGCCGTTGGTATGTGGCCTGCAATTAAACGCTTCTATCACACAAAAGAAGATCGTGCCGATGCCCTTGTCCGTCATATGCAAATCTTTAATACGACACCACATGTCGTATCCGCAATTACCGGTGTTGCGACTGCACTTGAAAAAGAAGCAAGTCAAAACCCTGATTTTGATAAGAATACCATCAACAGCATTAAGATTTCATTAATGGGTCCTTTTGCCGGTATTGGTGATTCCTTCTTCTGGGGTACCATTCGTATTATCGCTACCGCAATTGCATTACCTTTATCCCAACAAGGAAATATCCTTGGTCCAATTCTATTCTTAATCGCATTTAATGTACCTCACTTAATCGTTCGATACCTTGGTGGTGTCTTTGGATATAAATTCGGTACAAACCTTATGGATAGTGCTTCAGAATCCGGGATTTTCGCTAAAATAACAAAAGCCGCAACGATTGTTGGATTAATGGTTATTGGGGGTATGAGTGCTCAAATGGTTAAACTTAAAACCATCGTAGCCTTCTCATTCAACGATACCGAGTTTCTCCTCCAACAATACATTGACCAAATATTCCCGTTACTTCTACCACTACTTTATACATTACTCATGTTCCACTTATTAAAGAACAAGAAAAAGAGTTCCATGTTCTTACTCCTTGTCACCATTGCATTTGGTATCATTGGGTCATATATTGGATTACTCTAATTGCACAAGTTAAGATGTTGCGTTATCGTAAAGATACGCAACATCTTTTTTTAAGGAGGACTTATGGAATTCACAAATCGTCAACTGATCATCATGCACCATCTTGCCCAAGGCAACACTGTTACAGCCCAAGAACTTGCGCTTTCAAGTAATGTATCCATACGAACGATCAAGAAGGAAATCCAAATCCTTCGCGAGATCTTAAAGTCATATCAAATTGAAGTCAGTTCGATTCCAGGACACGGATACCGCCTCAATCCATTAGATGAAGATCAGGAAGAAAAAATATTTGAAAATATTGGTTCGATCAGTCTTATTCGACGCATGAATAGCTTTTCTCGAAATAATTCAGAGCGTGTTTCATATCTTATTCGAACACTCTTAGAAGCTTCTGACTATCTTAAAATTGAGGACCTCGCTGAACGTATGTTTGTAAGTCGTACAACCATCCACAATGACCTTAAGGATGTTCGACTACAACTGCGCCGGTTTCAACTCGAACTCAAATCACGTCCTGCATACGGACTTAAATTAACGGGTTCTGAGTTCAACCTTCGCCTTGCCTTTGCGGAATACTTTTTCCATAACACCTTAAGTCTTGTCGAGTCTAAAGAAAAGGAACCCTTTATCTTAAACAAAGACACTCTCTTTAAAACCGAAGAAATTGTTAAGGAATCATGTTTCAAGGTAAACATTCTTCTTTCCGACTTCTCCCTCCAAAACATTGCGGTCCATATACTCATTCTCTTTAAGCGACGTCGTGAAGGCCATCGCATTGATATCCACAAAACCACCGATTCACTGCTCCTTCCACTTGCTCGAACCATAGCGAATGCGGTAAGTACCCTTCTAAACGAAGTTGTCCTTGAAAAACCAGAATTACTTTATCTTGCCATTCACCTTGACAGCAAACAAATCATTGCTCACTCAGGTAAAACAGATGCTCAAGATGAAGCGCTTATCTACGATATCTTTACAGAGATTGATAATAACTTCGCTATCAACTTTTTGGACAACCATGAACTCTTTCGCTATCTTTTATTACACATACCTCAAATGATTAAGCGCATCCAAAACGGTCTTACCATAAGAAATCCCTTAATCCATCGAAATTTACGAGAATTTCTCTTTGCCGCAAAAGTAACTATATCCGCGGTATCGGTTATCGAAGCAAATTATCCAGATATCTCCATCAATCTTGATGAGTTTGGTTACTTACTACTCTATTTCCAAGGAGCACTGATGACTCGACGCCACCAACAAACTCTTAATATAGGTTTTATCGGTGGAAATGGTCGATCTGAAACCATTGTATACGGGCAAACCTTGCGCGAATACTTTAAAAATGACCACATTACAGTCAGTGTATACGGCTCACTCCAAGAAATTACCCAAGATCTCGACATTGGAGTCTCAATGGCCAAAATGAGCATTCCACAAGCCCGAGAAGTTGTCGCAATCGAAGATGGCAACTACCTCACCCATATCGAACAAAAAATTAAACAATTTGACCTAGCCGAAGCAGATTTAGACCATTACCTCAAACCACAGTATGTCATTTACAACCTCCCTGGCAACAACAAAGAACAAGTACTCCACAACCTAACAGATACGATGAATACCATGAACTTACTCAAACCTCACTATGATTCAAACCCCTTCGCTACCCACGAAATCGGACACAACCTTGTCCACCTTCAAGATCTAAAAAAACATGTCGATCGCGCGTTGTGTTTTGTGGCTGTGTTAGAAAAACCAATTATTTGGGACAAAAGTGAAGTTCACGTTCTTTTCCTTATTAAAACAAAACGAGATGGAGATCATGACCTCTTCTACCTTTGCGATCGCTTTTCAAAATGGTCCATGGATCGCTTTAAAGTCCAACAACTTATCGAAGGTCAGTCCTTTGATGATTTCAAACAAGCCCTTCTATCCAGTTAGCGCATGACTTGTCCCCAAACCTCACATCATGTATGATGTTTTCATATTTAAGACGTAAGGAGTACTCAAAATGATACATAGATTTATTGATAACGGAAGTGATAAAACACTTGTTTTATTTCATGGAACCGGTGGTGATGAAACCGTATTGCTGCCTGTAGCGAAAATGGTAGCGCCAACGATGAATCACCTTTCCATTCGCGGTGATGTTGTTACCTTTGGAAAACGTCGTTTCTCCGCCGTACAAAGTGAAACACAAATTCTAGATGAAGAAGATTTGCTGGGTCGTGTTGATACCATTCTCGAAACAGTGCAGACATTAAAAGAAACATACGATCTGGGTGAACTTTGGGCATTAGGATTTTCCAATGGAGCCAATACCATAGCCGCCTTAATCCTTGAACAAGTTACCCCTTTTAAAAAGTGTGTGTTGTTAAGACCCATGAACTTTACAAGCGATACACACGAACTTGATTTAAAAGACATGGATATTTTAATTCATAGTGGTCGATTTGATGATATAATTCCATATGAAAGTGCCGTAGCTTTAGAAAAACGCCTCATCAATAACAATGCTCGTGTTACACACCGCATTTATGAGCTTGATCACCGTATGCGCGCTTACGAAATAGAAGAAATCAAACAATGGTTTGATATGGAGCTGACAATATGAATAACCCTTATGAAATCCTCAATGCATCACAAAACTTTGTGGTTGTAGGAATCAACAACAAACCCGAAACCTACGCAAATCGTATCTATAAGTTATTAGAACGAAAAAACAAAACAGTTATCGGTGTCAATCCAAACTATACTGAAATTGACGGTAAGACCATTTATCCTTCATTTTTAGAAATCACCGATGCCGTCGACGTTGCTGTGATGGTTGTAAATCCTAAGATTGGACTGAATATGCTGGAATCTATTAAAGAAAAAGGCATCAACGTTCTGTGGCTTCAACCCGGCACCGTTAACGATGCTTTACGTACCAAAGCACAAGAACTCGAACTTAATGTAATTGAAGCCTGTGTGCTTGCGGAATACGCTCAAAACGAAAAATAAACACGTTAAAAACGGAACATCACCCAATATAGGATGATGTTCCGTTTTTTTTATTATCTATTTTACAAGTAATGTTCGTAATTCAGCCATACGTTCGCCAAATTTCTCAAGCGTAGTATCAACAGCAGTCGATTCAGTCATATCCACGCCCGCCTTACGAAGGACATTAATAGGATAATCCGAACTTCCTGACTTCAAGAAATCAAGATAAGGTGTCGCATCACCACCATTATATATTGTTTCACTGAATAAAGTTGCTGCACTAAATCCTGTAGCATATTGGTAAACATAGTAATTGTAGTAGAAATGAGGGATGCGTGCCCACTCATAACCAATTTCTTCAGTGCTGATTGATTCACCATAATAGAATTGATTGAGTTTATAGTAAGACTCAATCAGATAATCAGCCGTTAAAGCAACGCCCTCTTGGTCTGATTTATGAATAAGGTGTTCAAACTCAGCAAACTGCGTTTGACGGAACACCGTGCCTTTAACCGTGTCTAAATAGTGATTCAACAAGTAAGCACGAACCTTTGGATCCTCATATTGATCCAACAAATAATTCAACAGCAAATTCTCATTCGTTGTGGAAGCAACTTCAGCAACAAAAATAGAATAATCTCCGTAAATATAAGGTTGATACTTACGCGTAAAGTACGAGTGAACACTGTGTCCAAGCTCATGAGCAAGAGTAAACACATTATCTATATTTTCTTGCCAGTTTAAAAGAATATACGGTGCACTTCCATAAGTACCTGAAGAATAGGCTCCCGATCGTTTTCCTTTATTCTCAACAACATCAATCCAGCGTTCATCAAAGGCACGTTTCAACACAGCACAATATTCTTCTCCAAGAACACTCAATGCGTCCAAAATCACTTCTTGTGCTTCTTCATACGTAAACTTCAAATCCACTTCATCAACCATTGGGACATAAATATCATACATTTGAATATCATCAATACCCAATGCCTCTTCACGAAGGGCTACATAATCATGCAGTAAGTTAATATTATTATGAATTCCTTCTAAAAGGGAATCATAAACTTCTTCGTCAATATTATTTGCGGCAAGAGCAGCTTGACGAGCCGACGCATAATTACGGATTGTTGCATTGAAATTATGAACCTTAACATTTCCCGACAGCGTACTTGCAAGAGTATTCTTTAAATTACCATAAGTTGTTTGCATCGCTTTGAAAGCATCTTCACGAACACGTCGATCTGCACTTTCCATTAACAGTGAATAACGACCGTGTGATAATTGAACATCATTTCCCGATTCATCTTTAATTGTAGGGAATTGAATATCTGCATTATTCAACATGCCAAATGTCTGCGAAGAAACACCAAAGATTTCTCCTAATGAGGCAAGAATGCGTTCTTCTTTTTCACTAAGAATATGTGGTCTTGATTTGAAAAGACGATCAAATTCATGATTATATAAACTGAGTGCTTCATTCGATTCAAGATATTCTCGAATTACAGCTTCATCGGCAGATAAAATCTCTGCTTCATAGAACGAAAAACTTGATCCAAATTGCGCAAGAAGCGATTGCACGCGCGCATTCATTGCTTGATACTTAGGGTTTGTGGTATCGACATCAAAACTTAAATGTGCATAAACATATAAAAACTCAATACGATAACTTAATTCATCACGAAACTTAAGACCCGCTAACAAACTTTCAGCGCTTTTCGTTAAAGTACCACGGTATGCAGCCACTTCACTTAAGTCATTTTGAATCGCATCAAATTCTGTATTCCATGCGTCATCATCTTTAAACATCGGTGTTAAATCCCATGTATCTTTTATATCCACTTCACTACGAAGTGGTAATTCATATTTATCCGACATAAATACACCTCTTATCTATAGCGGTTTTACCCGTTACATCTATTTTACCACAAGACGATTATCTGTGCGAAAAAACACACAAAACTCGAGTATACAAAAAAAACTCACTTCCTAAGAAGCGAGGTTATTGACACTATGGTGACCCGTACGGGATTCGAACCCGTGAATGCATGCGTGAAAGGCATGTGAGTTAACCGTTTCTCCAACGGGCCATATAAATGGCGCTTGTTGCAGGACTCGAACCTGCGACCCACTGGTTAACAGCCAGTTGCTCTACCGACTGAGCTAAACAAGCATCACTTAAGTGCTCATAAAATATACCATACCAGAAACCACTTGGCAAGCCTTATTTCACAAATAAATCATACTTTTATAGAAACTTTAAATTCTGTGAATTTCAGTCACAATTCCTAAGATCACATACATAAAAAAAGTTACATCGTAATGATGTAACTTGTTATTTACACTATGGTGACCCGTACGGGATTCGAACCCGTGAATGCATGCGTGAAAGGCATGTGAGTTAACCGTTTCTCCAACGGGCCATATAAATGGCGCTTGTTGCAGGACTCGAACCTGCGACCCACTGGTTAACAGCCAGTTGCTCTACCGACTGAGCTAAACAAGCATCGCTTAAGTGCTCATAAAATATACCATACCCATTCCTACTTAGCAACCTTTTTCAGTAAAAATAATCGATTATTTTACCTTTTTTTAAAGGTGTGATTTAAGGTCGTCAAAATCGGCTGATTTACGCTTCAATTTCAATCGAAAGATTGATTATGATTTATTATAACCTTGGATGCGTACGCAAAGAAAAACCTCATCGTGATGATGAGGTTTGTTATTTACACTATGGTGACCCGTACGGGATTCGAACCCGTGAATGCATGCGTGAAAGGCATGTGAGTTAACCGTTTCTCCAACGGGCCATATAAATGGCGCTTGTTGCAGGACTCGAACCTGCGACCCACTGGTTAACAGCCAGTTGCTCTACCGACTGAGCTAAACAAGCATCGCCAAGTGCTTATAAAATATACCATACTAATATTGCCTTGACAAGCATATTTTAAAAATAGTTTAAGTTTTTTCAATTATTTCGATATGTGTTGGTTTTGGGACCAAGATTTGAGACGGTTGTCGCCTTGGAAGACAGAAAACCGCTACAAATAAGAGGCTTGTTTGTACTGCAAATAATGGAATATCAAATATTCCGTACATAATGGTCGCTACTAAAACGCCCAACGCTAACGGATAATCAAGATAATATGCATTTAAGTACACATCACGTAACTTACCAATTAAAAACGATACAAGAATAATAGTTCCACAAATACCAAAACTTAAGAAACTCTCGATAAAAATATTGTGCGCATCAATATTATCGAAAAGCAGTGCATAGGTAAACATCCCTTTACCAAACCAAGGTTCTTTTAATATTTGATGAATTGCTTTGTCCCAAATTTCGAGTCGAATTCCACTATGTTCCGCAATTTGCATAAATCGTGGAAATAGATCCGGTCTTGAAAGAATAAACAAGGTTAAAAGTGCTCCAAGAAGGATCATCACTTTAAATTGCGTCCACTTCCTTTGAACCAGTATTACCGTTAGAAGACCAAACATCAAGGCTACGATAATAGATCGAGTACCTGTTAGAAACATTGCATAGAGGTTAATGATAAAGGCCCCTGCATAGAATGCACCCAATCGATAGTTTTTAAATGTAATTTGAAATTGAAGTTGATTAAAACAAACCAACAGAACAATCAGAAGAACAAAAGCATAAAGGTTGGGATTATCAAACGTTGAATATGCTCTAAAATATCCATCACCATAAAATGGTAGATGACCCATTTGAATTACACCATCAAATAAACTCATAAATGATTTATACCAAAATGGTCGCCAGCGAATAAAATTAAAGAAAAAGTTAAATAAGGAACACCAAACAATATAATATTGCATCTTCATGTATTCCTTAGGACTCATTCTTCGATTTAAAACAAATGCATAGGCTACTAAGATAATTAGGTACATAGTCCCCATGATCCCCTGCATATTCTTGTTTAAGACCGCTACAATGAGGAGATACGCCCATAAAATCCAGAACAGACTCCATTTATAGCCTTTATATCGAATCCATTCGTACAATACAAAAATTCCCGCCACAATAACCGCTGGATATAACAAATAATCTGGTAAGAATAGCACCATAATCATCAAAAAAATTACATTTTCAGATAACAGCGTTCTTACTTTTGTACTGAAGTCTTTAATTATTTTCATCATATATATTTTACCACATTAAAAAGTGACGACTATTACAATAGTGTCACTTTAATCTAAGAAGCCATCCAATAAAGCGAAATCACTATAATTTACTCTTCTTTTTTCTCTTCTTTCGACGGTTCTCCGTTTTCATTTGCTTTTTTTTCTTTTGCTTCAGCTTGTTCTGTTTTTAAACGTTCAACAAGCTCTGCATCTTTCGATTCAGAAATAAGCTGAATATGCTTATCTTCCATATTTCCGTTCTTAACTAATTGGTAGTAAATAAAGTCACCACGATTATCTTTAGTAACATCGGTAAAGTTGAAAAGATTAATTTCTAAATCGTATTGTTTTTTAGAGCCTTCTGTCTTGAAGTACTCTGCTACAGGTAAAACTTCAACAACGCGATCGTATGCTGATTCAATCAAAGCAGAAGCATCTTCTTTTGACGTATCCGGCTTCATTTTAAGCTGAATACGGAGCGTCGCAGTTTTGAGCGATACACTCACAGACTCAAATTCGGAACTTTCCTTGAGAGATTCTTCAACTTTTTTTTGTAGATCTGAAGTAATTTCAGGATCATGATCGTTTGCGAATCGTTGTCCTGTTAATGGTTTTCCCGATTCAATCGATGCCTTAACGATTGTAAAGCCCAACCAAAGGGATGGAATTAGGATTAAAACAAGACAGATAATGATTGCATAATAAGACCAGTCATGTTTTTTAGTTTGTTTTTGCTTTTTAACTTGAACTTCTTTATTTTGCTTTGGATCCATTTTTTTTGTCATTGCGATCCTCCTTATGCATTTAAATATTATATTATTTTCTATTTATTATCAAGCACACGCACAACCAGTTCATTGGTTACTCGTGGATTTGCTTGTCCTTTTGATACTTTCATAACTTGTCCTACAACAAATTTAATGGACTTATCAAGACCGTTTTTATAATCCTCAATAACTTGCGGACTTTGTGTTAATACGTCTTCAATCCACGCTGTAATGGTTGCTTCATCACTGATTTGAACCATTCCAGACTTCTTAATTACATCTTTAGGAGATTCCCCTTCAACAAACTTCGCAAATACTTGTTTTGCTTGTTTTGAGTTGATAGATCCTGTTTGAATCGCTTCAATGAAATCAACAAAATGGTCAACATTAAGCCATGCTTCAAAACTGCGTTCACCTTTTTGATCAAGTACCGCCAACACATCTTGTGTCAACCAATTCACCAAAAGCTTATAAGCATCCGTTTTTTGAGCTAATACATCAAAATAAGCCGCCAAGTCAGGGTTTTTAACCAAAACATTTGCATCATATAGGCTAAGGCCCATTTGATCTTGGTATCGTTGAATACGTGCCATTGGTAATTCAACTAATGTTTGATCCAAAATATCTTGACCAATACGTACTGGTACAATATTAGGTTCTACAAAATAACGATAATCTACTGCTGTTTCTTTTGTACGCATCGCAACAGTTTCTTGAGTTTTTTCATCAAAACGACGTGTTTCAGTCACAACTTTTTGTCCTGAATTTAAGATTTCTGCTTGACGAACACTTTCGAATTCAATTGATTTTTGAACATTATTTGTCGAGTTTAAGTTTTTGATTTCAACTTTTGTTCCAAAGGCTTCTTGACCTTCAGGTCTTAGCGAAATATTTACATCACAACGGAGAGACCCTTCATCCATACGACCATCAGAGATGCCTAAATAGACCACTAACAGACGCAATGCGTCAACATATGCCGCCGCTTCTTCACCAGTTCTAAAATCTGCTTCAGTAACAATCTCAAGTAAAGGTGTTCCTGCACGATTAAAATCGATCAATGTTTTATCACCTTCATGAAATTGTTTCGCCGTATCTTCTTCCATATGGATACGGTTAATACGCACATGCTTAACTGTTTCACCAACAAGAACATCAAAATGTCCGTGTTGACCTAATGGAAAGAATTGTTGTGTGATTTGGTATCCCTTTGGTAAATCAGAGTAAAAATAGTTTTTTCGATCAAATCGAATTAAATCATCAATCTCACAATTTAGAGCTTTACATAAGCGAACACCATAATTGACTGCTTGTTTATTTAATTGTGGTAATGTTCCAGGGTAACTTAAATCAATTTCATTGATTGCGGTATTTGGCTTTTGGCCATATCCGAGTGGTGCTCCTGAAAACATTTTTGTTTTTGTTTTTAATTCACAGTGAATTTCAATTCCAATAACTGCTTCGTATCCCATTAAAATGCTCCCTTCCAGTTAATTAGTGACTCAAATGCTTGTCCATATGCAAACATTTTAGCTTCAGTAAAGGGTTGTGTTGAAATATTGATACCAACAGGAAGTCCATCTACTAAATCAAGTGGCAATGTCATGCTTGGATAACCACTAAAGTTGTTGATGACCATGTGGTTTTCGCCAATTAAGTATGCATCCGACAATTCATCCATCAATTGATTTTCAACTTTCGGTGCAACCGTTCCAGATGCTAAGGTAACCATAATATCAACATCTTCAAAGCATGATGCGTAAGCATTTACTAATAAACGACGAACTTTCTTCGCTTGATCAAATACTTCTTTTTGATTGGCATCATCTAATGCAAAAGCACCAAAGATGAAACGACGTTTAATTAAGGAACTGAATCCGTTTGTTCGTGTATTCTTCATGATTTCTTCAAGCGAATCGCCCTCTTGTGATAAACCAAATCGAACACCATCAAGATTTGCATGGTTTGCCACTGCTTCTGAATTTGAAATCACACTGTATACTGGTAGCATTGTACGCATTAACGTTTTCTCAATCGTTTTCTCAACTAAAATTGCGCCTTGAGCTTCAAGTTTTTCTTTAAATTGTACAAATGTTGCTTTAACCGCTTCGTTTTCAATAGCATCTTCAACTGTTTTAAAAATTCCAATACGTTTACCTTCTAGATCCATGTCAAGAAGTTTCGAATAAGACACAACCGGTTCCATAGAACTTGTCATATCGCGATCATCACGTCCAGCTAGCACTTCAAGAAGACATGCTGCATCGGCTACGTTTTGTGTGAAATAACCGACATGATCAAGAGATGATGCGTAAGGAATTACACCGTATCGTGAAATACGACCATAAGTTGGCTTAACACCGACAGCACCACAATATGCAGCGGGTTTACGAACGCTGTCGCCTGTATCACTACCTAAAGCTGCCCGAACCGCTTTCGCACCCACAAGCGCTGCAGAACCGCCTGAAGAGCCACCTGAAATACGTGTTATATCATATGGATTGTAAACTGGGCCAGTAATCGCGGATAAATTAGTACCACCCATACCCAACTCATCCATCGATGTTTTCGCGACAATAACTGCGCCTTCATCTAAAAGTCGATCCACAACATGTGCGTTATAAATCGATTTGTGGTTTGAAAGCAACTTACAACTTGCTGTTGTTAGAGTATCTTTCATATTGATATTATCTTTTAAAGCAATATCCCATCCAGAAATTAAACCATCAGTAACTTCATTTGGATCTACAAAGCTTACAATTGCGTTAAGACGCTCATTTTCTTTTTTTAAATTCCCGATAATTTCATCGATTGATTTACTCATTTATTAACCACCTTTACAATTTCAAAATAATCACCATCAACACGCGGTGCATTTTCAAATGCAAGGGATTGATCAATGACATGATTGGGTTCGTCATCACGAAGCCATGTTGTTTCCATCTCAAAAGGATATGACATAACCTCAACACCTTCTGTATCAATTGCTTGAATCTTATCAACATAACGTTCAAACACATGAGCATTTGCTTCAACCATTTCAAGTTCTTCGTCTGTTAGACGAAACATTAAATCGGAAGCAAATTTTTCAATAAGCTCTTTATCTAATTTTTTCATAAATCCTCCTAAGTTACTGTAATAATAATGGGTTTGTTATTCCCTGGTTCTTTACGAACAATCATCCGTGAATTTTGATAGACTTTGATATTTACCGTTATCGGAGCTTGTATATCTGAAAATGCATTGATACGTTCAGATACATATTGCGCAAGCCCATAAATTTCGAGATAGGTCTTTGCACCTGTTGTTAAATCAATGTCAAGTTGTTGAACCTTTTTATCGATTACAAACATCTTACCGGTAACACCAATACTTTCATCATTCATAAAATCCACAACTTCACGTTTAAACACAGAGAAATCAGCAGATGTTTCTGGATATTCTTCAGACGCTTCTTGAGTACCTAAAAGTGTCCACTTTTCACTTGTTTGTTCAAATTGTCCACCACGTGATTCGAAGAATCCTTCACCAATAACACGTCCTGGTAAATATTTCCCTGGCAATGTGTCTGTATCACTTTCTTGAGCATATAACACAAGATAAATGGGTACATCACTCATACCTTCAATTGTACGTAAATAAGAGATGAGTCGATTTCCAATTGAGGTACGTGCAATCTCATATAGTGTTTCGTCTGACAAACGAACGGGTAAGCCTGTTCCAGCTTCTGTTTGTACGCGCTTCATTACAAGTGCAATACCAACACCATCAATTTTATTGATATCATTTCCTGAATGAAAATTCACCTCTACCACATCCCGTACGAATGTAGGTGTCTGAATTTTACGTCCTTTTTCAACAAACTCCGTCCCATCAACAGGATTTAAGCCATAGGGATAGTTTTTAGACTCATGTCGGAGCAGTTGGTCATAATGGTCATCATTAATGATTGATCCTTCTGAGATATTAAAGTTTGCTGGATTAAAGTGATCTTTTGATTTATCTTGGAGTCTTCGTCCAATTTCAATCATGTCCACTTCTCTAAAGTTTGTTCCATAGTTTTGTCGCAATGGCGACGTTTTAAACGGTGTTAAAATTGAATATTCACCCTTACCACCTTGAATTACCGAAACATTCTCTTTACCTGTTTCTGGTTTTGTTTCTTGACGCGCACATCCCGATACTAACAAGAGTCCCGCCAAACTAATCATCATCATTTTTTTTAATTTCATGAGTTCACCTCATTCAAGAATTCTTCTTCTGTCCATGTTTTAACGCCCAATGATTGAGCTTTTGTAAGCTTTGATCCAGCACTCTCACCATACACAACAACATCTGTCTTACTGCTAACACTACCTGATACACTGCCGCCAAACGATTCGATCATTTTCTTTGCATCCGTTCGACCCATTGTTTGTAATGTTCCCGTAAGCACAAACTTCATCCCTTCAAATTTACTGGAAGTCACAACATGATTGTAGTTCCCATTCACGCCACGTTCAAGTAAATCTTCAATTAATTCGCGATTATGATCAATTTCGAAGAATGAAACAACAGATTGAGCGATGACACCGCCAATCTCATCGATTTCAATGAGTTCATCATACGTAGCGTCCATCAGTGAAGCAATCGTTTTGTAGTAAGCGGCAAGAACATTAGATGTTTTCGCACCGACATGTCGGATACCGAGTCCGAAAATCAACTTCTCTACCGAATTGTTTTTGCTGTTTTCAATTGCATCCAGTAATTTTTCTGCACTTTTGGGACCCATTTTCTCAAGTTTTTCAAGTGCATCTTTATGTTCCTGTAATGTATAAATATCCGTAATTGTGTTGAGCAATTTCGCATCATGCAATTGATAAACACGACGTTCGCCTAACGTATCGATGTTCATGGCATCTCTTGAGGCGAAATGAACCAAGGCCTCCGATATTTTCGCAGAACAATCAACATTTACACAATAATGATCCGCCTCACCTTCAAATCGAACAAGATGCCCCATACATACAGGACATACTTTAGGAAAGTGATATGGCTTAATAACATCCGTTCGATTACTTACATCAACTGACACAATCTCCGGAATAATCTCACCGGCTTTACGAACAACAACCTCATCACCAACTCGAATATCTTTGTTAGTAATGTAATCCTCATTATGAAGGGTTGCATAACTTACCAGTGAACCTGAAATCTGAACCGGAGTGAGTTTCGCATTGGGTGTTATCTTTCCGGTACGACCCACGGTCACAAAGATATCCTCAACACGAGTTTTCACTTCTTCTGCTTTAAATTTATAAGCAATGGCCCAACGCGGGGTTTTAACGGTAAATCCGAGTTCTTCCTGCATCGCAAAATCGTTTACTTTAATTACTACACCATCGATGTCATAAGGTAAGGACGCACGCATGTGCTCGATTTCTTCTATACGTTGCCATACCGCATCGATTGTATTGCATAACTTTATTTCTGGGTTCACCTTAAAGCCAATTTGTTTTAGATAGGTAAGGGAATCATATTGACTTGTAATCCCTAATTCTTTAGCGTTAACCAACGTGTACCAAAAACCATCTAAGCCTCGAGTCGCAACAACTTTTGAATCAAGTTGACGAATTGTTCCCGCTGCCGCATTACGACAATTCGCAAACAAGGCTTCATTATTTTCCTTACGTGATTCATTGACTCGAGTAAACGATTTAACCGGCATAAACACTTCACCACGAACCGTAACATCTTCATCAATATTTAATTTAAGAGGAATGGAGTCAATAACACGAATATTTTGCGTTACATCTTCACCCACCGTACCATCTCCACGTGTTACAGCTTGTATAAACAAACCATCTTCATAATCAATCGACATTGCAAGTCCATCAATTTTCAACTCCACAACATAAGAAACATTTGGGAATTGTGCACGTAAACGCTCATCAAACACTTCTAAATCTGAACGAGAAAATGCATTCCCCAACGAAAACATTGGAAAACGGTGTGTAACTTTTGAAAATCGTTCAGATACGACACCACCCACTTTTTGTGTTGGCGAGTTAATGTCAAAGAACTCAGGATGTTTTACTTCAAGCTCATTCAATTCACGTAATAATTGATCGTATTCAACATCCGCAATTGTCGGTTGATCCATAACATGGTATTCGTAATTATACTGATGTAATTTTTTGCGCAACGCTAAAATTCGTTCTTTACTCATGACATATCTCCCTTCAACCGAATGCCTGCATATTTTCTTGAAATCACCTTTGTTCCGTGTGGGAAATTAAAGGCAATCTTGATGGTGTCATCATCAACACGAATCACAATCCCTTCACCAAAGTCATCATGAACAACCTGGTCTCCACTTTTGAATTTAATTTTTTTCTTTAACTTTGAAAGACCGGATGCTTTTTCAAAGGAACTTATAGCATCTTGAACTTCACTACGACTTATCGTTGGCGTTGCTTCCATCTCCGAAGTTTTTTCATCTAAATGCATTTCTTTTATAAAACGCGATGCACGGGCATACCCTCCAGCAACAAAGTTATACCCAATATTATTGGATAAGAAGAGCCGTTCTTTCGCACGGGTAATCGCAACATACATCAAGCGTCGCTCTTCTTGAATTCCTCCAGAACCTTCTTGAATGCTGTTTTTATTTGGGAAGATATTATCTGCTAACCCCATAATAAAGACGTTTTCAAACTCCAGCCCTTTCGCAGCATGAACCGTCATGAGACGAACATACTCCCCTTCCACAACTTCACTTTTATCCCCATACAGACTCACCATTTGAATGTATTCATCCAAACTTGGATTTTCGTAATTTTCTTGGAACGTTAAGGCGTCACCAATTAATTCTTTAAGACTTTCAACGCGTTCTAATTCTTGAATTTTTTCGAAATGCTCTCGAAGTCCACTTCGTTTTAAAACATATTGCATAATCGTTTCGATCGAGGCTTCTTGCGCCATTTCTCGAAAATCTTCAATCATCATCACGTAATTTCGAATTTTCGGTGTTGCTTGTTGATGATGAACATCATAAAGCATGCTTTCATACATCGTCATTTCACGTTCACGGGCTTGCAACATGATTGTATCTAATGTTTTTTCACCAATACCCCGACGTGGCATCGCAATACTTCTTCGTAAAGCGAGATCATCACCGTGTGTAATCATCCGTAAATAACTCATCATATCTTTTATTTCAGCTTGATCGTAAAAGCGTAAACCGCCATAAATCACATAAGGTATGCGCCGCGCCATCAGGACTTTCTCAAGTGCACGTGACAAATAATTTGAACGATACAGAACTGCCATATCTAAATAAGAATGTCCTTCATCATGCAACTCTAACATTCTATTGGCAACCCAATACGCCTCTGCATCACCATCATCAAGTGTTGCATATTGTACTGGAAATTCACTTTCCTTATTCGCATACAACGCTTTATCCGGACGATCTTTATTATTTTTAATTAATGTATTAGCACTATCGAGTATATGTTGTGTTGAGCGGTAGTTTTGATTCAGAGTAATAGTCTCTGATTCTGGATACTTCTTATCAAAATCAATAATAAAATCAACATTGGCCCCACGCCAAGTATAAATTGTTTGATCAGGATCACCAACGACATACAGTTGATTTTCATCGCCCACAAGCGCATCCACAATCCCATACTGAACGTGATCCACATCTTGAAACTCATCAACCAAAACCACATCAAAACGACGTCGCCATTTATCACGTACTTCGAGATTTTCTTTAAATAAACGATTTACTTCCAAAAGTAGATCATCAAAATCCAAAGCGAAAAGTTCATGCAAACGATTCACATAAAAACGATACAAATTTACTTTTTTCTGTTCATGATAATTCGACCCCGCCATACGTTCTGCTTGCGCAACATCAACCCCAGCAAACTTATTATTTGAAATATAGGTCAATGCTTCACGAAATGAAATGTCTTTACGGTCATAGTCAAATTGCTTATACGCTTCACGCATAACCGCTTGTTGATCCGATGTATCCAAAATCGTAAAATTACGAACTAAATTTAATGCTTCATACTCCTCACGAATAATACGAACACATAAAGAGTGAATGGTTGAAGTATGAACCCGTATTGCATCGGGCAACATCGCTTCCATTCGTTCTTTCATTTCATTCGCTGCTTTATTCGTAAACGTGATCGCACAGATTTTAGATGGATAATATCCAAGATCTGCGATGAGATGCACAATCCGTGTTGTGAGAACCCGAGTCTTTCCACTCCCAGCTCCCGCAATCACGCGTACATGTTTTGCTTTTGTTAAAACTGCTTCTTTTTGTTCTTTATTTAATCCTTGAATATAATCCATTTTATCACCGCTAACATTATAGCATATTCACTCGTTTGACTGAGTGACATTTACTAAGGAAATGTTTGCGCTCAAACACCTTTCTAACCTATAATATGTAGGAATATATTTAGAAACTGAGGTAAGAGTATGAGAGTCCCTATTGAATGGACTGATTTTGAAGTCCTAGATGCTGGAAATGGTTTAAAAACAGAACGTTATCATGACATTATTGTGCGCCGTCCAGATCCTGTTGCGACATGGAAACCCACAACACCCGGAATGCCCATCGATGCTTTTTTTAAGGATGGATGGAATTTTAATCGAACACTCCCTGAAAGTTGGATCATCCAATATAAAGATTTAAACTTTAAGGTGCGCCCAACATCATTTAAACATACCGGGATTTTCCCCGAACAAGCTGTTAACTGGGATTGGATGCGTTCCGTAATTCAAACACATACAGAACCCGTTCGTATTCTTAATTTGTTTGGATATACCGGTGGTGCAACGATTGCGTGTGCTAAAGAAAATGTTGAAGAAGTTGTTCATATTGATGCACTCAAAGGGATGATTGCTTGGACACGTGAAAACATTGAACTCAATGATTTAACTGATAAAAAAATCCGAACCATTGTCGAAGATGCGATGAAATTCATTGAACGTGAAAAGCGACGTGGACGTACCTATCACGGTATTGTCATGGATCCGCCAAGTTTTGGTCGTGGCCCTAAAGGAGAACGTTGGAAGATTGAAGAACAACTACAACCGCTCTTAAACGCTGCGATGGAGCTCCTTGACCCCAATGCACTCTTTGTAGTCTTAAATACTTATACGACAAACCTTAGCCCTAAAAAAGTGCGTCACGCCCTTAACGATGCACTACGCGATCAAAAGTTCCCACTCAACACACACAGTGAAGCAATCGGCCTTCCCATTACTTCAATGGAAACAATGTTACCCTGTGGTGTCACAACAAGATGGTGTTACGATGAAAATCTTTTATGAGGATAACCACGTCATCGTCGTGGAAAAAAAACCAAACCAACCCTCTCAAGGGGATGAAAGCAACGACCTTGACTTACTTACAGAAGTTAAGGAATACATTAAAGTAAAATATGATAAACCTGGAAACGTTTATGTCGGTCTTGTGCATCGACTTGATCGACCAGTAGGTGGTATCATGGTCTTCGCAAAAACATCGAAAGCAGCAGGACGACTCAGTGATCAAGTTCGAACCCGCACCCTCGATAAAACATATACCGCAGTTTGTACAGGGTATGTCGAACCCACTACATTCCGTGATACCATGGTAAAAAACCGCAAGACAAACACGTCTTATGTAGTTGATAAAAATCATCCTGATGGTAAATACGCAGAACTTCATATCATCGAAGCTTACTACCATCCAACTGATAATCTATCCACCGTTAAAATTAAACTTGTGACTGGAAGATCTCACCAAATCCGAGTTCAATTCGCATCACGTGGGAATGCCTTATGGGGTGATGCACGCTATAATAAGCACTCACAACCGGGACAACAAATTGCTTTATGGGCAACCGAACTCAGTTTTGATCACCCCATAACAAAAGAGCGCATGACCTTCACAAGTCACACGCCCTCTAAATTCCCCTTTAATCTTTAGAAACCATTGCCATAATTTCATCACGGCGCAATTCACAATCATCATGTGCCATCTTAAACAAATCTTCAAACTGTTCCTCAGAACCTTTAAAGCGACCTACACCAACTTCTTGAGTTGGATAAATGTAGGTTGCTTTTTTCTCGTCCACAAGTTTATTAATCAGTTCACGTTCTTCGTAATAAACATCACGACGACTTTCAAAATCGTGAACGAGTTTAGGATATTTACGATAAACAGTCCGTAAAAGCATTTTCTGCGCAAATCCTTGATCTTTACGTACATAATCTGCGGATTTCGTTGTCACAACAATATGTCGCGTACATCCTTCATCAATACTTTTTTGAACCGGAATCATGGTTGTGATACCACCATCCATATATTTACGTCCATGAATCCAAACAGCACGTCCTGCAACCGGCAAGGTACATGCCGCTTTGATAAACAATGGATCTTGAGCTAATTGTTCTTTATCAATCCATATTGTTTTTTCACCAGCGATGTCGTAAACACCGATATCGATCTTACCCGGTATTTTATTCATCTCAGTAATCGGATAATCTAATTCCTGTGTAACAGTATTGTAAAGAAAATCATATCCCACAAGCGTTTTTTCCGCTAAAATCGGGCGAATCCCTACATTGCGTTTATCCGCTGCAACTTCAATCGCTGCTTTTTCAAGTGTGTCTTTTTTTCCTAATGCAAACATACCACCATATAGCGCTCCAGATGATATCCCTACAATATAATCAAACTCTATTTTTTCTTGTAATAACCAATGTAAAACACCTGCAGTGTATGCTCCGCGCATCCCACCACCTTCTAAAACCAAACCAATTTTTTCCATGTTAACCTCACATTAAGCCACTAAATATTCGGGCAATTGATCGAAAGAGTCTTACCAAATAAGGGACCGCAAGACAATCCTCCAAGGTAATCTCAATCGCATTCTCTGTAATGGTATGCATTACATCATCATAACAATCACCCACGATGTTGTTGTTGATAAAGAGAATACTGCACTCAAAGTGCAAATAATAACTTCTAAAATCCATGTTTGTTGTTCCAACAAGTGCAATTTGATCATCTGCTACAAACGTTTTTGAATGCACAAATCCGGGTTCGTATTCATAAATACGCACACCACTTTCAATCAAAATTTGATAGTTGGATTTTGTCACGTGATTCACAATTTTCTTATCAGGAATATGTGGGACGATAATACGTACATCGACCCCACTTCGTGCTGCAAGTTCAAGAGCTTGTATAACTTCATGCCCCACAATTAGGTATGGCGTTTGAATATATATGTAATCGCGTGCATTGTTGATCATGGATAAATGAGCATCCAATCCCAAATCATAATTATCTGTTGGTGCATCCGCAAAAGGCATCACGTATCCTTGCGCATTTTCTAAATCACCAAAGTCGTACTTATAATCATTCGGATTTTCAATCTCTCCCGTATAATAACGGAAAAACTGTAGAAACATCAAGGTAAGTGAATGCACTGCATCCCCTTCGATCATTACAGCAGTATCTTTCCAGTGGCCAAACTTACTGCCAATATTGATGTATTCATCCGCGAGATTAATACCCCCAATAAACCCAACACGACCATCCACAACGCAAATTTTACGGTGATCACGATTGTTCATTTGAATAGCTAGACGAGCTACTAGTGGATTAAATTCCACACAAACAATGCCTGCTTCTTCACATTGCTTCTTTAAGTCACGAAAGAGTGCACAACCCCAGTCATCATACATCAACCGAACATCCACACCCTCTTCGACTTTCTTTCGCAAAATAACTAGCAATTCTTGCCACATCAAACCTTCTTTAATGATAAAATATTCTAGAAAAACAAACTTCTCAGCCTTTCGAATTTCTTCTTTCATATGCAGGAATTTTTCTTCCCCACTTGCAAGATACGTTGCTTCTGTATTTTTATAAATTGGGTAGTGCGAACTTGCCATTAAATACTTCACAAGACGTGCCCAGCGTGGTGTTGCCTCAATTGACTCTTCCAAAATCCCAAATGATTCATCCTGTAAAAAGGCATCTTTAGAATAAGTGTCACTAATGCGTTCACGTAATTTCTTCGGAACCTTTTTCCCACCAAAAATCAGATAACAAACAGCACCAATCGGAGGAATTACGAGAATGATAATAGTCCAAGCCAATCGATAATATGGATCATCATTACGATTGGTAATGTAGATAATAAGGAGGACTGATAAAAACACAAAAAATGCGTGCATAAGCGCGTAATTAAGCGATAAATTCCAAATTAAGGCAACTACAATCGCAAACTCCGCAATCACAATAAGTCCAACCATAAAAATCTTATTCGTTAATAAACGTAGTAATGTTTTCATAAGTCCTCTTTCTATATGTAAATTATACTTTAAACTAAATTCAATAATCAAGTTTCTACTTGATTAAGACTAATGCAAAAGTTATGATATTAAGGATAGAGAGGTTGATAATCATGACAATCAAACCAAATGACAATAAAGAACTTGAAGTAATTGTCGATGGCAAACGTTACCAACGTTTACCTTTAAAAACAAAATTAATCATGCGAGATGATAATTTAATTGAAGTAATCAAAGAATTTGCGGATGCTTCATTACAAGATGGAGATATTTTATTTGTTACTGAGAAAGTTGTAGCAATCACACAAGGACGTGCTTATCCTATTAAAGATGTGAAACCACGTAAACTTGCATTTACATTATCGAAATATGTAACCAAAACACCTCATGGAATTGGTTTAGGAATGCCTGAAACCATGGAAATGGCACTTCGTGAATGTGGAACACCACGCATTATCCTTGCCGCAGGTGTTGCTGCAATCACAAAACCATTTGGACGTAAAGGTGATTTCTACCGTGTAGCGGGTTCGAAAGCACGTGCTATCGATGGACCAACTTCCCATACAATTCCACCTTATAACGAATATGTAGTACTTGGACCTGAACGTCCAAACGAGGTAGCCAAAGCAATTAAAGCTTCATTTGATAAAGATATTGAAGTTATCGTAACTGATATTAATGATCTTGGTGGAAATATACTAGGATCAAGTGCTTCTTCAATTGATCACCAATTAATGGTTAAAATATTAAAGGATAACCCCCTTGGTCAAAAAGCACAATCAACACCATTAGGAATTATCCGTAAAATTTAAAGTTTAATCGTATATATTTCTTTAGACGTTTCTCCAAGTTTAAACAACTCATGATCCGCCATGATATCAATGGTCGAATGATAGTTGCCACCTAACTTGAGAATCGTCTTTTTTGATGCAATATTATCAGGGTTACAGGTAATGATTAATTCAGGTAATCCAGCCTTTACCGATTTCACAATATCAAAAAGCGCAACACAAGCATGATAAGCAAAATTATGCCCTCGATAAGGTGGATAGATGATATAACCAATATTTCCGTAATACCATAGATCCCGACCATGCTCATTACGATACTCACACCGTCCAACATAACGATCAATTTCGCCTACATAAATATCAAATAAGAGTGTTTCGACACCATTATCATCAAATTCATCTGAAATATCGATCAATTTAAGTTCCATTATGATTCACCTCGAATTAGAAATCTTCTTTATAAAATATGTACCCAGTATATCCAACAAGACTTGATACCACTAATTTGATAGCAATGAGTAAAAGTGGACTTGCAATTTGATATTTCGCAAATTCAATCACCAATCGGTAACTCACTAGAATACCCACTGCAATGATAGCGTACGAAACACCTCTGTCTTTTCTAGATGTAAAGAGACGGTATAGAATAATGAGTACAGTTGCATAGGCAATAAAATCTGCTAGAACAGAGACCGAAACATCTAAATAACCGATAGGTTGAATTGCAAGAACTGAGTCAATCGCATTTTGAACCATTTCGGGATTGGTATTATCACCAATAAATTTCGCTGTGTCTCCTTTATTAATCGCAAGAGATAACATAATATAATTCATCAATGACATCGCAGTTTGAAATACATTCATAAGCATAAAACCAAGAATCATCATGATTGGTGTATTTTCATTCAAATGTTTTTTTACGAAAGCTTTCATTACAAAAAATGAAATGATCACAAACGATAACGCAACAACTACAGTAAATAACATCAACTGTGCTAATTGCGGTAAAGATAGAAACCAACTTGTTTTATTTAACACAACGCCAAACCCATTCACAATGGCATTTGTACCCATAAAGATTACAAGTCCCCAGATTAAGGTACGACTTAAATCTTCATCACGACGGTAACGTCCTAATAATACAACCATCATCGCAATAATAAACACAAAACTCACAACCATCATTGCAATTTGCATACCACTTACATGCATTGCTCCATCCATAAAAACTACCTCCACGTTTACATTTACCTCTATTCATTATATTATAAACAAAGGAGGAATACCATATGAATCATCGTAATGAAAATGCTAGTTTTATGGATGTAAACGTAACCGTAATCGCAATTATCTTGTGGGCTTTTAGCTTTGCAGCTGCTGTTGGTAATCGTGATTTAAGTGTTTTTCCATTAATCTTCGCGTTTCTCGTTTTATTTTTAGAAAAACGTAGTCAGTACCTTAGAAATCACGCAGGTCAGATAGCCGTATTAAACATCGCAATCTTCGTAATCAATCTAATCATCGGAATAATTCAAACCGTCTTTATATCTGTTCTTGGTTGGATTGTACTTGTAGGACCCACCGCTGTTCTGATTTTCACGATTATAAACATCGTTTTAAGTCTTATATACAGCTTGTATCATATCTTTGGAATCGCTAAAGCAGGTAAATTTCAGTACTGTAAATTGCCCCTGATTGGATTTTTTGGGGATATGCTTGAACAAGCTATTACGAATAGATAATTAAAGCACCCTTAATCATGTATTTACTTTAATGCGATCAGCGTGCTTAGTGTTGTAATATAGAAAAAAAACAGTGGACGAATCCACTGTTTTCATTTTAGCTAACTAATTAGATACCTCTAACGTTTGCTGCTTGTTCGCCACGTGGACCTTCAACAACTTCGAAGCTAACTTCTTGTCCTTCTTCTAAAGTTTTGTATCCATCAGCAACGATTGCTGAGTAATGAACAAAGATATCTTGTCCACCCTCGATAGTAATGAATCCGTAACCCTTTTCAGCGTTAAAGAATTTCACTTTACCTGTACTCATGCTAGTACCTCCTATCAGAATAAGATGTACTCAAGCGTAATTCGCAAACTAATATACCAGTTCTTCAAAACACATTGAGTTTATTACGATTTAATATATATACTAATCATAAACATTCTTATTACAACTTGATATTATCACTTCTAAAACACCTTGTCAATGAATTATCGTGCCACAAACCCATAAATATTAAGCGTTTACATTTAGATGGCAAAACACAATAAATACGCTTTAGGATTGACTCTTTCGATTCATTGATAGGCTTTGTTTTAATCTATCGAAAATGATCATTTTGAGACGTGTTCAAAATGTAGGGTTTTTGTTATATTCCGAACACAATGCTTAATTCGATTTGCATAATAATAATTGTCTTTTATCATCAAAACCTTAGGATTCTCCAAAGTCTGCCACATGCTTTACCTCAAACTGTGGCATGATTCAAATACCCACTTCTAATTGGACCTAATGTTAATTTGTAAAATGATTCCTTCAGGTCATTTTAAGTTTAATACCGAATTACTATCCCGTCATAAGATTTCTATTAAATCCATTTATATTTATTATATAGAGTTGATATCATAATCTGTTTAATTTTACTCGTTTTGTCTTTAATGTTAGTACGCACGCCATCAATGATAAATAATGAAAACTATTACCGTTTGGTAATGGATAAAATGAAAGCATATTACGTATGTTTATCTGGATTTTTCATCATTTTCCACACTTCGATTATCACAAAAGTTTCATCTTAGCATCAGCATGTTTTCCCGTATTTTCCTTCATATCTTTATGTTATACCGGATAATGATTAATCTGAATCAATTCTGTTCTCGCTCACATTTCAGTTCACCTCTACATTCTAAGAAATATAACTTGTATCTTTCATCATGAATTTCTGTCATAATAGAGTACGAAATGAGGAATATATATGAAACATATTTTAAAAGTAGAACATAATGATGAACTTTTGAATTATCTCTTGAGCCAAGACTTACCTTATAGTCGCTCAAAGATTAAATCACTCTTAAAACACGAGTGTATTTCAATTGATAATGAAGTTACAACACAATTTGATGATCTCATCACTGCGGGACAAACCATTACAATTGTAAGTCATAACCAACAACGCGATACGCCTTTACAAATTCTCTATGAAGATAAAGATATTTTAGTTGTGGATAAGCCTTACAAGCTCTTGACGGTCTCTAATCGAAAAGAAGAAGAGTTGACAGCATTTCGTCTCGCTAGTGATTACGTAAAGAAACAAGATTCTAAAAATCGTATTTTCGTAGTACACCGTTTAGACCAAGATACATCGGGTGTCTTGATGTTTGCGAAAAGCGAGTATGTTAAACGCTTGTATCAGGATAAGTGGTCAGAACTTGTGGATGAGCGCTTGTACGTTGCGATTGTTGAAGGTGTTGTGCCTAAAGACAAGGATGTCATCCGTTCATTCTTAAGACAAAATAAAACAACACACATGTACTCTACATCATCGGGTCAAGAAGCAATCACGAACTATGAAGTGATTAAGCGTACGGAAAACAATACAATTTTAAAAATTCAAATTGATACAGGACGTAAAAACCAAATCCGTGTCCATATGAATGATATTGGACATCCTATTATTGGTGATAAGAAATATGATGCTAAGACAAACCCACTCAAACGTCTTGGTTTACATGCTTACCGTTTAAGAGTTATGAACCCTAAAACAAAGAAAATGATGACTTTTGTATCACCATTACCACCAAAATTTAAAAAATTATCCAAAATTACGCCAACACAAGAAACATCAATATAAAAAAAGCCCCACTTATTATGCGTGGGGCTTTTTTTTTAGATTATATTATTTGTGGACCACTTCAAAATCGCGTTATAACTCAGTAAAGCAAGAACGAGAATAAGCAAGCGTTTTGGAGAAAACGTATTTGTAAGAAGCATAAAGATCATGCGCATGATGATAAGCAAGATAAAACTTATCATGACAAAATGTTCAAATTCTTGTTTTATTTCATTTGAGCTAAATCCCAGAGATTTTAGTTGTATCAGGTGATTTTCATCTTGGAATGTTTGAGTAGTATTTTTTAAAAACACCCCCATTATCACACAGCTTGCAACAAACCAGATACTAATTAACATCTCGAATGACATCGTATTGCGAAATGATACAAATAGGAGTAAGTCACCAATCAAAATGACAAGTCCACCAAGAAGCCGATCTCTAAAAAAACATTCTTTAAGATATATTTTCATGTTGTTCAATCAACGCTTTTAATATTGGGGTGAGGTTTAAGCGTTGCATCCTTTCATAGTGATGTACCTCGGTATCAATTACTTGAATCCCTGAATTTAAGATTCCCACAGCAGCAGCATCATTTTTTGTTTTATTCCATAGTTCTTGAGTAATTCCCTGATAACGGTCTTTAAGATTTTCAACGGTATCCGAAACAATACACTGTCCTTTGGACATCAGGACAATTTCATCCGCAATGGTTTCAAAATGTTCAGGAGTGTTGGTTGCGATGATGACAGTGTGATCATCACGAAGTAGTTTTGTTTGTATGTCATCCCGTAGTTTGTTTAAATGACGTGCATCAAGACCAAAGCTGGGTTCATCCAAAAGATGTAGATTGCTTTGTTTCTGCATCATGAAATGATAAAGAATTTGTTGTTGCAGTCCTTGTGACATTTCATCGATACGATCTAAATTTGAAAATCCCATTGTTCTTACTTGTTGCATAAATAACTTAAAATCCCAATTTGAAATCAGTGCTTCTCCATATCCCCCTAAATCCGATAATCGAATCGAAGTTTTAAACGGAAACTGAGAAGGAATATAACAAACCCCTTCGGTTATCGCATAGTCATGAGCAGATTTGTTATCAATGGTAATATTCCCAAGGTCTGGTTGTAAGCCACCACTTAATAACTTAAGCAGTGTTGTTTTTCCATTGCCATTTGCCCCAACTACCAGAATCAACTTCCCGGAATCTAGGTTTAGTTTTGGAATATCAAGTGTTAATGTATTACGTTGGATTTTTAGATTGTTTATGTGGATCATACGTTACACCCTTGCATCATTTGAATAAATTGATCCAAACTCGGATTTCTATCAAATACACTCAAATCTAGATGACGTTTCGCTAAGCATTTTCGCGCATCGTGTGGAAATTGTTCGATGTCTGTAAAAAGTACACAGCTTCCCTTTTCCATATATAAAACATAATCCAGTAAGTTTTCAATTCCTTTCACATTATGGGTTGATATCATTGCGATTGCTTCTTCCTTATAGATATTTTCATGTAATAACCTGATGAATTCATCACGCTTAAATGGATCAATGCCTTCAGTAGGTTCATCTAAAATATACAGCTTTGCTTCAGTCGCAAGTGCGATACAAAACATAAGGTGTTGTTTCTCACCCAAACTAAGTTTGTTTAGGGGTGTTTTAAAGTTCAAATTAAATTGGAGACGATATTGTTCAAATAAGGATTGATTCCATGTTGGTATGAGTAAAGATTCTAAGGTTACAATTTGTTGAGGAGTCATGTTTAATGGATAGGGAATTGTATCGGGTATATAGGAACACAAAGAATTGACTAGAGGATTGGAACCCATTGTTATTGATCCTGATGTGTGCTGATACTGTTGCATCATCATTTTCATCAGTGTTGTTTTTCCAGCACCATTTTCTCCAAAAACACCACACATTGTTCCTGTCATGATTTCAAACGACATCGGCTTGATTTCAAATGACCCTTCAAATTTACGACCAAGATGATCGACGGTTAAATTGTTTGACATAGTTTCTCCTTTAAATTAAATCTAAATGACTTAATGCATATTGATAGTTTTGATAGATGAGTGTAATTGATGCAAGACTACCAATAATCACTTTATAGAGGAGTGATAGTGGAAGACTTACAATGCAGCCGATCAGTATAATTGCGATGATAATTTTCACAGCAACCATACCTATTTCCTTTGGACGTTCGATATGAATTTTATAAATACGCGTTAAACTGAATACTTGTAAGATTCCTACGATATACAAAATGGTCATACTCTTGTAAATTTCTTTCCAAAAAAGTTCATTGGAAATCTGTGTTATATTAAATCCCGCTTGTTGGTAATGCATCATTTCTTCACTGGATATTATGATTTCAGGTCCAAAAATACTACGGAGTCCAAAATAGAAGAACGCGATAATCATTGCGTTAAATATAAATGTAATGAGACTTACGCCAAGCATATCGATAAAAAAAGTTGTCTTGGAACGATATCGTAGCGAAACATAGTTTTTCCAATTTTTTTGAGTAAAGAAGATAATTGTAAAGATGCCTGGGTTGATGCGATATTCCTGAAGTACAAAAGCATAGATACATATCATCAACATTATTACTAAAAATGTTTTATATGTGTAAAACGATTTAAAAAGTGTGTACTGCCGTTTGATTGCATTTTTCATAATTTTCTTTCCCGTTTCTATTGTTTTTCGTATGCTTCATCTAAGAGCTCGATTAAAACCTGCTTGGTAATATCAGCATTTTTTGCAATGGTGATGATTGAATCAAGATGTGACTCAATGGAACTTACAGAATCTTTATAAAGTTTATCTTTTCCAAGTCCTGATACATACGATCCCTTACTTGGGATCGTATAAAGATATCCTGCTTTTTCTAGTTCCTCATACGCCCTTTTGGTAGTAATGACACTTACCTGTAATTCTTTAGCTAGAAACCGAATCGAAGGCATGGCTTCATGTGGCTTAAGGGTACCATTTCCAATTTCTTGTTTAATCTGAACAACTATTTGTTCATATATGGGTAAATCATATTCTGTTTTGATGTATATGTTCATAGGAATCCTTTCTGTGTATATACAGTATATACAGTCAAGAAATTCTTGTCAATCTAAAAAAAACAGCCTTTCAGCTGTTTTCATAAATTTCAATCCAGTCATCCGGTGTTATCTTGGCAACAAGATCTTGAATAAGTTGAATTGGTATTTCGGTATTTTTCGTAAAACGGATGCACGACTTGCCCATGTTTAATTTGGTTGGAACAGATTGTTGATAGGATGATTCAAACCAACTTAATATTTCCGGTTGTGCATAGATGCCCATATGGTAAAAACCAATATGATGTTTTTGATATCCTAAACTTATAAATGGCAGGGGTACCGTGGGATCACCACGATATCCTTTGGGGTATAGCGATAATGGTACAACAAATGATGGCATGTTGTATTGCATAACCAGTTCAAACCCATCAGGTATCGAGGATTGTATGGCGTTAAACAGTAAGGTGTATTGTTCTTTAAATGCACCCTCACCATGATTTATATAGCTTTGAATGGTCATTAAAACATTCTCCTTTTAACGTCCCACTCTTCACGTAGCATACCGTATTTTAATGCATCATAATACTTTCCTTGGTAATAACGAACACTTCGAATTTTTCCTTCCAAAGTCATTCCAATATTCTCACCAACACCCATCATCGCTTTATTACCCGACCAGGTAGAAAATCCAAGTCGTTGGATGTCGGGGAATGCTGTAAAGAGTTGATCCATCCAAAACATAGCACATGAACTTCCAAGTCCATGCCCCCATTCATTCTCATCATAAATTACAATTCCAAATTCAAGCCAACGTGTTTTATATGACTCCCAATAATAGGATACAAGTCCAATTAAACGACCGTCTTTAAAAATTCCCTGTCTAAAATCAACATCCAAGTATAATTCAAGTCGTGAAGCCTCAAATTCTTCGTAGGATAATGGAAGATGTTCATCAAGAAAAGGTGCATCAAAGGACATCCACGGTCTTTCTTTTTGAAATGCATATTCCCAAAGTAATTTCATGTCTTCTTTTTGTAGTTTACGTATCTCTATCATAGGTCACACTCCTTAATGATATTATACCTTAAATATCATAGAAGTTCTGTCTTGGAGGTTTTTGAGGTATAATATGCGAAAAAGGTGGTCGAATATGTCTGATTATTCAGTAGTGATAATTCTTTCTATAATGTGTATTGGTTTAGGGGGTATTCTTTTTATATCCTTTAGGCGCAATCGTGGGCGGATTTTAAATGGATTTTTATTCAATGCGTTATTGATGCTTATCGCAGTTGATATCATTGCGTTTTCTTTCACCCATTACAATCCCTTTCTCCAAGCAATTTCTTTGTTATTAATGATTCTGGGAATTTTAGTCTTTCTTTTAGGTTACTATATTCTCATAATCGGTCTTTTTAAAAATGCGAAACGTTTAATCCAGAAAGAAGGGGTTCGTTTTTCAAATTTATTAACGCTTTTTGCAGGTATCGGTTTAATTTTCTTTGTCTTTATTATTCCGTTACTGTCTAAATTAATACCACAAGAGTTACGATGGATGCATACACTTTTGACCTGTATTACGTTTTCCTGCTTTTACTTTATTTTTGTTTTCATTAATTTCCTATCGTCCTCTTTTCTTTATCAGTTTTTTAAACCCCATAAAGATCGTGATTTTATTATTGTATTGGGGAGTGGACTTCGAAATGGTACCGAAGTCCCCCCACTGCTTGCTGCTCGAATTGATGTAGCTCTTGAGTATTATCACCATCAAACCGTACCACCTCGTCTGATTTTTAGTGGTGGACAAGGGGAAGATGAATGCGTTCCCGAAGGGCAAGCGATGCGTGATTATGCACTTAATCGCGGCATTCCCGAATCCCACGCCCTCATGGAAACGCGATCCACAACAACCTATGAGAATATGCTTTTTTCAAAAGAAATTATGGATACTTACGAATTTGACCATCCCTATACTTGTCTTTTTAGTTCCAATACCTTCCATATTTTTAGAGCCAGCCAATATGCGCGACGTGTCGGTTTAGATGCGCATGGCATCGGCGCAAAGACGGCCGGTTATTTTGTACCCAATGCTCTGATTCGTGAATTTATTGCGTTGATGGTTATGCATCGACGCTTTCATCTCATCCTTAATGGCCTTGCCTATGCTGTTATTTTCCTTGCAAGTTTTCTCTAATTTATTCTTAAAGAGTCTTAAGTGGCTCTTTTTTTTATGATTATTATTGACAATATTTGTTCATTAAAGAATAATTAGAAAATGAAATTAAAATTTTAAGGGGTATTATATATGAATAAATTATCAAAATCACAGTTATTATCTGTAAGTTTAATGTTGTTTTCGATGTTTTTCGGTGCTGGAAATCTTATTTTTCCGACGATGATTGGTTATCTTGCAGGATCTCATAAATGGATTGGTATTTTCGCATTCAGTGTTACGGCTGTACTTTTACCGATTCTCGCACTGGTTGCTGTTTCAAAACAAGATGGATTTTTAAATCTAACGCATAAAGTTCATCCTTGCTTTGCATTGATTTTCCCAACTATTTTGTATCTTTTAAGTGGTCCACTCTTATCGGTACCTCGAGCGGGTATTATGCCTTTTGAAACCTCACTGCGTCTCCTCTTTAATAACCCGCATCATGTCCAAATTGGATTATTGATTTATTCATTCTTATTTTTTCTTTTATGCTTTGGTTTTTGTATTAAACCACAAGCACTCAGTGATCGTGTTGGAAAAATCTTAACACCATTACTCTTACTGTTTATTCTAATTTTGTTTGGTGCTGCTTTCTTCACAAGCTTGTCCCGAAACACCATTTCTCATGAGCCTTATCTCACATCCGGGTCCGCTTTCGCAAGTGGTCTTGTGGATGGTTACTTAACACTCGATGGATTGGGTGCTTTAAACCTTGGTATTTTAGTCACAATGTCAATTAAGAGTTATGGATTGAAAGATGAACAACAAGTTCGAAAAGCAACTGTACAATCAGGTGTTATTGCAGGGGTTCTCTTGTTTGTTGTTTACTGTATGCTTGGTTTTTTAGGAAATCTCATGTCAAGTGAGCTTATTCAGGCTCAAAATGGTGCGGAAGTTATTGCACATCTTGGAACACGTTTATTTGGAAATTATGGTCCTTTTGTTCTTGGTATGCTTTTCTTTCTTGCTTGTCTTACAACCTGTGTGGGTCTTATCAGTTGTTCTGCGGAATTCTTTGCGGAACGATATCCACGCTTAAGCTACCGTCGTAGTGTATCAATCCTTTGCTTTATAAGTTTCGCAATCTCCAATATTGGGCTCACAACAATTCTGAAAATCAGTGGTCCCATCCTCGCGTGTGTCTATCCAGCCGCAATCGTTTTAATACTCTTAGGTTTATCCTCAAGACCCTCTACCCTTACATACCGGATCGCAATTATATCCAGTACGCTTTTTAGTGTTATTGCAGTCCTTGATCATTTCAAAGTTTCAATTCCCCTCATAACTCAATTCTGTCGAGCACTGCCCTTCTACGCACTTAATCTTGGATGGGTTGTTCCCACATTTATCCTTGCATTATTTAGTTTAATGCTCCAAAAGAAAGAGGAACTTCAATAAGTTCCTCTTTTATTTTTGGGTTAGATGATAAATTGCCTCAATTTCTTTTTGTTTCAAGTGATGTTTTAGATACACAAAGTGTAAAGGCCGTTTTAATTCAAAATCTTCGAGATCAAGGTATGTTAATGCTTTGTTTTCGATTTCTTCATGCGCAACTTTGGTATACATAAATGAAACAGCATGGGATTGTTTTAAAAATGTTTTGATTGTTTGAAAACTACCAATCTCTTGTACGGATTGAAATGAGGTTAAGCGATGATTATGAGCCGTCAACCAGTTTTCGAAAATTGAGCGCGTACCCGAACCTGGCTCACGCACTATAACCGGATATAACAGGAGTTTCTCTAAACTCACACTTCGACCCACCAAAGGATGATTTCGTGCCACTACGGGCATAAAGCGAGCTTCTGTAAAGATATGAGAAGTAAAAATATCTTGGTCAAACATGCCTTCAACCAAAGCACAATCAATAACACCCGATTTCAAATCCTCTAAAAGCGTATCCGTATTCGCAACTTTAATTTTAAAATTGACACACTCTTCAATAAGATACGATCGTAAAGATGTCGGAAAATAGTAATCCGCAATCGACAGAGTCATACCAATGGATACCGGGTTTTCAACACCTTCAAGTTTTTGAAACAACACCTCCTGGTATGCACTTTGTATTTTAGCGTAATCATAAAGTAAATAGGCTGATTGTGTAAAATGCAAGACTCGACCTTCAAAAAAAACCAACTTACATTGGTAGATTGATTCCAAGCGCTTAATGTGTTGAGAAACTGCAGGTTGGGTTAAATGAAGCACGGTGGCAGCCTCTGTATAACTTTCCAACTCCATCACCGTCATTAATGTTTTTAACTTTGGATCCATACACCCTCCATAAATATTCTTTATCTATTATAACACAGAATAATAAACCGTTATGAATAGACATGCTATACTTTCTTTGGAAAGAGGGGTCTTATGAACTCAATTAAAAAATATACACCCGGTTTTATGCTTTCATGCCTAGTAGCCCTTATCGCTATTCTACTTGAAAGCCTATTACCCGTTAAATTTGTCGGAGCATCCGTCATTGCACTGCTTATTGGAATGCTTGTGAATACGTGGAAAGAACCCAGTCCTGTTATCAAAACAGGTTTAAAATTCACATCCAAGCATGTTTTAAAATTCGCAATCATTCTTTTAGGAGCATCACTAAATATTACGATGATCTTAACAGTTGGAAAACTATCCTTAGCGGTTATGGTATTTACACTGCTTACATGTTTTGGTGGAGGATACTTTATTGGGAAAAAACTTGGTTTAAATTGGAAGTTATCCAATTTAATCTCTGCTGGTACTGGAATTTGTGGTGGTTCCGCAATTGCTGCGATTGCACCTGTCATTGAAGCAGAAGATGAAGATATCGCTTATGCGATGTCCGCAACATTTTTATTTGATGTACTGATGATTGTATTATTCCCTATCATGGGAAAAGCATTGGGTCTCACAGATATGGCTTATGGTTTGTGGGCAGGAACTGCTGTGAATGATACATCAAGTGTTGTGGCAGCGGGCTATGCATTTTCGGAAGCAGCAGGTGATTTCGCGACGATGGTGAAATTAACACGGACGTTGGCTATTATTCCAACCGTAATTGTCTTCTCATTAATTCATGCACACGTTAAAAAACGTGATGGCTTAACTCCCGCAAATGAGTCCCTTAAATTAACACAAATCATACCTTGGTTTATTTTATTATTTATTGGAATGGCTATCCTCAACAGTACTGGTATTATACCCGTTGGCGTCAGTCATCTTCTCAAACAAATTAGTAAGTTTTTAATGGTTTGTGCACTTGCTTCAATTGGATTGAATACAAAATTTAAATCCATGATTAAGACTGGACTTAATCCGTTCCTCCACGGTTTTATTATTTCTTTACTCGTGGTGGTCGTTGCATTGGGTGTTGAATTTATGATGGGCATTGTTTAGACACACAAAAAAACAGGATGAATTTCCTGTTTTTTTGTGTGTCTAGATGAAACTGAAGGACTGATAGTGGAAAGAATATGGATTGATAACATGACGCTATCAAATCAACGAGATTAATTATGTATACGGTCATTCAGTTTTAAGACATTGTCAGTATACAAAATTATTGCCTCGAATAGAATTTTCTTTTTCTTAATAATTCTTAACTATTAACTCCAAACATAATTGAAACTGGGTTCCATTGCGATTCCACGTTAAAAATCCATCTTGAAGATTCATCAAGCGTTCGCAGCTTCTTAACCCGATACCATAACTCTCATGATTTCTTGGCACCAAGGCTATTTCATTCTCAACAAGTATACGAACTTTTGTACCGATCATTTTTATTTTAACCTTAACCCCTTGATCATATTGAGCGTATTTAATAATATTTGACGTTACATTATCAAAAATACGATGCATTAGGATATGAGAAACATAACACCAACCCTCCTGCTTACCTAAATCTTCAACCACAACCTCAATACCATACACCTCAAGCGATGACCGTAATTGCTTTAAAAAATCGTGTTTTAAGTCATTGAAAGATGTTTTAATAATTGGAAAGGAATGCTCTTCTTGGTTTGCGATATCTGTGAAGCATTGGAGTAATTCTTGAGTTAAATCTTTAACTTGATGTGCTTTATCATAACATCGATGAATTTTATCGTGATGCGATGAATTCAAAGTTTCATCATTTTGTAAGTATTCAAGATAACCCAGTAATATTGTCATTGGCGTTCGAATATCATGCGATAAGGTTGTGGTTGCATCTTTTAATGCTTCTTGTGATCGTACAACCATCTCAGTATTCGCAATCAGTGCCTCACGCATCATATTAATGCCACGGGCTAGATCCGTTAATTCATCATTTCCTTGTTCAGATACTTTCGTCTCAAGCATCCCCCCACCAATCGCATTCAACTCATTGGTAATGGTTTCAATGTAAGAGGTCATACTTCGTAATAAAATACACATCACCGTTACGAATGCGATAAACGAAACTACGCGGTTCACTTGATCAACACGATCTAGAAATTCAATATTATCCTGGCTCATAATATCAACACGAAGCGGTGATCCGCTTACATCGAGACCAAATGTTTGAAGTGGATATGATGCATCATTGCGTGTATCAAATGAGCGTACTTCCACCTCAAGATCGTTGGTATACAACAATTTCGAATCATTGTAGATATAAAAAAGCGAATATGGATATTGTTTAACCCAGTCATTGAGTTGATCAAGGGACTGCTCAGTAATCTTTTTTTCCGCGATATAAGTTTGTAAGGAATCCACACGTTGATGAATCGTATTACGATTGGGATGGACACTTGTGATATAGACTTCTGAAAAATGTCTCATCGTGCAGTATAAACAAGAACTCATAACCGTCGCAATAAGGATGTAGATAAGAATTTGAAACGAAAGCCGTGTTGGCTTTTTCGTCTGCCTAAAGACCATCGTATGTATACCCTTTACCCCAAACATTTTTCACAATCTTAGGTTTATTGGGTTCATCTTCTACTTTTTTACGGAGATTACGAATATGAACCATGACTGTATTGGAACAGGAATAGAAATACGTATCTTCCCATACAATTTCAAAAAGTTGTTCCATGGTGTAAATACGGCCTGGATTCCCTAAAAGAAGACGTAAAATACGATATTCACGCTCCGTTAAGTCAAGTAAAACTCCATTTTTATAGACTTCATTGGTTCTTCGATTTAAGCGTAGATTTCCTTCTTCAAGCATCTCATAGTCATTTCCTTGTTGCTTACTTCCATAATTACAGTAACGTCGTAAAAGTGCTTTAACCCGAACACTAAGCTCTAGATATGAAAAGGGCTTCATTACATAATCATCGGCACCCGCAGAAAACCCTCTCACAACATCTTCTTCTTTCTCTTTAGCTGTCAGAAAAAGAATTGGAATTTGATGTGCATCACGTATTTTCCGGCACAGTTTAATACCATCAATCTCAGGCATCATCACATCTAAAATCGCTAAATCAAATCCATCATCAAGCGCCTCCAATGCATCATACCCGTTCGAATACGTCTGCACTTGAAAGCCATCGTTTGTAAGTAGTAGTTCAAGTAGTTCCCGAATTTCAAAATCATCATCGACCACAAGTATACGATTCATAAAACATCCTCCTCAAGTAAATCAAGTTTAAATATAGAGATTCTCACTTTTCTTGTCAATAATTGTTATTCAAAATCACAAAAAAAACGATCATATTTGATCGCTTTTTATCTTAATCCGTCGTGATGTATTCCATAAACAAAGGTCCACAATCACGATAACGTTCAACATTTCCATGTGTCGTTACTTCGATCATACCATCCCGTTGAATTTCAGTTCGATCAAGGTTGATAACATAGCGTGTCATCATCGATCCTAAATATAAAACACAAGCGAGAAGAAAGACAGTTAGAAAGACACGACGCGAAATATTTTCAATTCCATAACGTCGGTCAAAAGCATTCGGTCTCACCAGATAATAAACCAAATAAAACATTAATAAAATCATACAGGTAAAGAAACACCCATAGAGAAACATTTTAAAATGTGACCGGTAAACAAGATGTAACTCCGAATAGAGTATAACCCGCACCATCGTCAACATCATAAAATTAATGACTGCAATTAAGACGATGATATTTTTAAGTTTAAATAATTTTTGATTCATATGCACCGTCTCCTTCACTTTATTATACGTGAGAAAACGAAGCATGTCACTTTAGTGGAAAGCTTAATTTGACTTTAAAGAGATCGCCATCAATATGCAACTTCAAGTCTCCTCCCATTACTTCAGTTAAGGCTTTTGCGATTGAAAGTCCCAGACCACTACCTTCTGTATTTCGGGATGCATCCCCACGTACAAATCGTTCCATTAATTCATCCGCACTGATGTTTAGGGATACATCTGAAATGTTTTTAATTTCAAGAACTGCATTCTGATCAATGTGTTTTAGTGAGACATAAACCCGAGATTGCATTAAGGAATACTTACAGATATTTCCAAACAAATTATCCAGAATACGAAAGAGAACATTCCCATCTAAATTCGCATAAACAACATCCTGAGTCAAGACGAGTTCTAATTGTTTCTGATCAAAGCGATCACGGTATTCACCAATGACCTGATCTAAAAGGACATTAAGATCGGTATCTTCTTGATTAAGATGAATGGATCCTGAACTTGCTTTCGATGCTTCAACCAAATCCTCAATTAATTTCTTAAGTCGTGAAGATTGTCTGGAAAGAACATCTAAGTATTCTTGCACTTCAAGATCTTCAAACGATTTTTGTTCAAGAAGTCCAATGTAATTGATGATTGAGGTCAGTGGGGTTTTGATGTCATGAGAAACATTTGTAATCAAATCTGTTTTCATGCGTTCTGATTTCATTTGTTTCTCAACCGCAAGATGCATCCCATCTGAAAGTTGATTTAAATCGTGTGCATGATCTTTCAGGACACCATGGAATTTTGTTGTATCAAGAGGCTCATCTAAATTTCCAAAAACCATCGCGTGTGTCGCATCTCGAATCACTTTACCATCCAACGTAAATTTTAGGATAAAATAAACAACCACTCCTGTTTTAAGTAACCAGAAAAAGATCATGGTGCCGTTATTATGATTAGAGATTGAGATCATCGTTATGAAATCGAACAATAAAGATGCTCCCACAATCATAGAAACTTTAAGAATCAGGTCACGATTTTGGAACGATGATTTATAGAGACGTTTTATCGGTAAATATCCCCATCGATAAATCCATGAGTTCACCAATAACTGTTTAGCTTTAATACGTTTAATAAACGAATTATAAAAAATAAATGACAAGCCTAATAAGAGGAATGTTATACTACTGCCCATGAGAAATGCATTGGGAACATCACGATAGAACAGATTTACACTCTCGCCAATAAGACTGATTGAAAATCCAAAAACGAATAAATATAAAAGTGCAAAGGGTTCTAAAGGAATGCGATCAAAAGGATTCTGTTCGATTGTGCCTTCATCATTACGTATCCCTGCATGTTTTGTGAAAGTGACCCATGAAGCAAGCATTAAGAAGGCAGAGACAATCAGTATTCCATACAGTCGATAGCCTATTTCTAAGAGCTTGGTGATTAAGATTTCATAGAACCAGAAAACATCATGTGCCCCCTTTACAATCTGACTTTCAACTTTATATTCTTTTTGAATCATCTGAGATTTTATGTAATTACCGTAATCATCATATTCATCCACGCTTTGATAATCCGAAAGAGTATAGACTGTGATAAATCCAGACTTCGAAGGGGTTTCTTTACTGTATAAAAGCGTATTGTCCGAATTATAGATTTTAAAAAAATGATTGGGTGACACTACGGATGTTTCCGTATCTTTAATTCCTCCGGAAAAGCGCTTGTCGGACACATTATCAAATGATGACATTCGAATTAAAGAATGAATTTGTTCTTGCGCAGTTTCATTAAAAACATATTCCCGTACTGCTTCCGGAGCCATACTGTTTACATGCAAGGATTGCATCTTAACCAATGCATAGATACTCCCGGCAAATCCACTTAATGATGCGATAAAGACTGCTGCCGATACGAAGCGGATTACAAAATGTTTGCGTTTATTCGGATTCATGTTTTAGTTCTCCTTCTATTTTATACCCTTGCCCCCATACCACTTTAAAATAACGGGGTTCTGATGGATTGATTTCGAGTTTTTCTCTTAAGTGACGAATATGAACGGCAACCGTTCCTTCCGCACCATAAGAATGGTCTTTCCATACATGTTCATAAATATGCTTGGGCGAAAAGACACGGTTTGGATGTTCCATCAAAAACTTTAAGATATCAAACTCTGTAGGCGTACAACGAACCTGTTTTCCATCCATACTTACCGATTTGGTTTCATCATTAAGTTCCAAACCACCTACTTTTAATATGTGTGATGTCTCCACATAACCCTGATTAAATTGTGTATAACGACGAAGTTGTGATTTTACCCGTGCGATTACTTCCATTGGATTAAACGGCTTTGTGATGTAATCATCAGCCCCTACATTTAATCCTAAAATTTTATCTGTGTCTTCCCCCTTTGCGGTCAGAAGAATAATTGGTATTGTCGTTGTTTTACGAATGTGCATCATCGCTTCCAACCCATCCATAACAGGCATCATAACATCCAATAACACAAGATCAATATGCTCTTGTACAAGAATCTCCAATGCTTCGACGCCATTAAATGCTTCATAAATAATATAATCTTCTTGTGATAAATAAATTTTTAATGCGTTCACAATATCTCGTTCATCATCACAAATCAAAATTTTTGCCATCTCGTCACCTCTTAGTTCTATTATAGGGAGTAACTGTTTAAAAACCAACGGTCCAAATGTTTAAGAATTGTTTAAGATACCAGATTCGTCTATAATTAATTCAGGAGGACATAAGGATGAATTTAAAAAATAAACTCACACCACTTCAATATGAAGTAACCCAAAATAGTGCTACTGAAGCACCATTTACTGGAGCATACGATGATTTTTATGAACCAGGAATTTATGTCGACATCGTAAGTGGCGAACCTCTTTTCTTATCAAATGATAAGTTTAATGCAGGGTGTGGATGGCCCGCTTTTTCAAAACCGATTGATGCATTGCTTGAGGTTGAAGATGAAACACGACGAATCGAAGTACGTTCCTTAAATGCAGATTCACATCTTGGCCATGTCTTTAATGATGGCCCTCAAGAACTGGGTGGACTTCGATACTGCATCAATTCCGCTGCACTTCGTTTTATTCCACTTGATCAAATGGAAGAAGAAGGCTATGGACAGTATATCCAACACATCAAACATGACTGATACAGAATTATTAGAATCGCTTTTAAAAGAAGCACCAAAACACATCGTTGTGATGTGGGCTGGAGATTGCCTTGAACATGCCTTAACCCTTTGTCGCTACAAAGATGTACATGCTAGCGCATCCCTTAAAGCTACCCGAGATTGGGTAGAAGGAACCATGGCGACAGATGAAGCACGAAAACGCGCCTTAAAGGCACATGAGCGTGCACGGGAGCTCACAAAAACAGAACACGTCTATTTACTCAGAGCCAGTGGTCATGCCGCAGGAACAACACAAGTTAAAGCACATGGCATCCAATGTGCAGATTATGCATTAAAAGCAGTACAAGTTGGAAAACGCAGCAAACGTTCAATTGAACGTAAATGGCAACTTGATACCTTATCCAATTATCTCGATAAAAAAACTTCTTAAAAGAACAAAACGAGTTCTTCAAAGAAGTTTTTTTTATGCATTAGCCTTGATTCGTTTTTTTATAATTTCATCATATTCAGGTACACCCATAAAATGCATCACCAACATATAGACCGCAATACCAAAGCCAATCGCAATCACGACCCCTTTTTTTCCGATATCACTGAGGATGGTTGGATAATAGATGGCATAAACCGCAAAACCCATTATAAGTGAGGCGAACGCCGTTTTAGAGAATGAACGAATAAACTGACCTGTTCTCAAACCATCTAAGCGTATACGCAAAGCATTATAGAGTAACAGCGAACCGATAAATGCAGCCAATGTTGTCGCAAGAGCAAGACCGGTTACCCCCATTATCTTCGAAAGTACAAGATTTAATAGAATATTTGCGACGACGGACACAACACCAATCCGTACCGGAGTTTTGGTATCTTCCAATGCATAGAAGGTTTTCGTTAAAACTTGACGCATTCCAAAAGCCACAAGACCCAAAGCATAGAAAAATAGAATTGTACCTGTAACTACAATCGCTTGATCATCAAACTGACCATGCCCTAAAAGCATCATCACAATCGGTTTTGAAAGCACCATAATACCAATCGATGCAGGAATCATTAATAAATTAACAACATTTAATATTTTCGTAACAGTTCCCTTGAGTTGTTCTGTTTCATTACGAACCGCATTCCCCACCAGGGTTGGATAAAGGACTGTCGCCATCGTTGAAACGAAAACCCCCAATACCGCATCATTGATTTGCGATGCATAACTGATGGCGGAAATCGATCCATCAACAAACGTGGAGGCAATTGTCCGATCAATAACAAGATTTATTTGATCAATTGAAGCACCCAGAATAATTGGAATCGCCATCACAGTCATCATCTTCACATAAGGATTACGGACATCAAAACTTAGACGACGCTTAAACCCTTTACCTTTTGATGTAAGGTAAGCAAAAAGATATTGGATGACACTCGCAATAAAAATCCCAATGGGTAAAACCATGATATCCGTCTTCACACTCATGAATATTGATAGAATAACTACAATATTCATCATGAAACTTCCAATTGGCGCAATAAGAAAGCGATTATGAATCTCATGATAACTCTCATAAATCGAACGCGCTCCAATGAAGAAGATTGATAATAACGTAACTTTAGTGAAGCGAACAGCAAGTTCCAGTTTCGCACCTGTATACCCATGCGCAAACACCAGTACCAATTCTTTGGTAAAGACAAGCCCTAATAATACCAGAACTACGGCTAGAACTGTAATCAAGTTAAGAGCATCACTCATATAACGATCCGCAACAGATTCACCCTGTTCTTCCGATGCACGAATATAAACTGGAATAAACGTACTCACAAGTCCAATTGCCACAAATCCAAAGATAACGTTAGGAATACTCCATGATGTAAAGTAAACATCGGATACCATTGATGTTCCGTAAAAATACGATAAAACAAGTCCTCTTACAAGACCCAATATTTTTGAGATAAGAATTGCGATGGTTAAATAGGCTGCATTACGTTTCATGGAATTCCTCTTTTCTTTTCTATTATACCCTTTTAATCAACGAAACCTAACGAAAATGTCGTGTCACACAATTAAACACTTTCCCGGTCTTTACACGCCGATAAAAAAGGTTAAAGCACCCATGCTTTAACCTAATGTATTATTGATATTTAAAGTAATAGAAAACACCGAGTGACGACCAAATAATCATAAAGATAAATGATGGTAACTGGAGTTGTCCAGGTGATCCCGGTATGACGAGAAGTCCCATAAATACAAGACTTACAAAAGCACCGACGGCACTCAGTTTTCGTGAGTATCCAATCGATTTTCGATAGCTAATCATACAAACATAGAAGTAAACAATGGCCGCTAGAAGCGATGACATATCGACGATATAAATAATCATCTCACGTCCAAACCATGGAGCAACAAGACTTACTATTGTAATAAAGCGTATTGCTTTCGTGTACATACCATTTTGGTTTTCATAGTTATACTTTTCAGGAATGAGTTTATATTGAGCTAATGCCCCAATAAGTTTACTACCCCCAAGCATAAAGCCATTAATACCGCCCGATACAGCCCCTGCTAGTGAAATCAGCATCAAGATAAATGCCGCAAATCCCAAGCGACTTAAAACCGCTGATCCTAATGCCCACTCCTCAAGCACACCTGCTTGTGGCGCAAAGACCAAGGCAGTGGTGATGTTATTGAGATTATAAAATACAACGCCTGCAAATACAGCAAGAATGGTGACTCGAACGGCTTTTGAAGCACTGAAGTCTAAATCCGTTGATACTTGAGGTATTACATCAAACCCTACAAAGAGAAAAGGCGCAATTGCAAAGACTTTTGCAATTTGAGCAAGATCAAAGGTATAAGGTGTAATGTAGTATTCTTTTAAAACGGAAGTTCCTTGTGTGGTAAGCATCATGGTGAAGATTACCATAATATTTGCGACCGTAAGTAAAATCATCACATTTTGAACTTTTGAACTCATTTTAAGTCCTTGGATATTAATTTTCGCAAACACGATGATGATGGAACTCGCGATAAGTATTTCTGAGAGATATACGGAGGTTCCTCCGATATCATAGAGGTATCCAAACGTTACAACAGATCCAAAAAGTTTCTTCACGACAAGCACAAATGCTGTCGCATTTAGGGGAACCATACTGATATAACAGAGAATTAAGAACCAGCCTACAATGAAACCGTGTTTTTTTCCTAAGTTATTGTACGTATATGAGAATTCACCACCATCTTCATGATGGGTAGACATCATGACATGATATCCTTGAACAATAAAGATGATTGCGATTCCACCAAGAATAAGCCCGATTGCAGTGTTAATCACACCACTTTCGGGCAAGAACTTGGTCCCTGGGAGCGTAAACGATCCCCAACCGATAATTGAACCTAATGCAAGCGCCAAGATATCCAGTTTACTGAGTCTTTTGCGCATAGATTTTCCTTAGTTAAAGTTGTATTCTGTAACGATTTTATCACGGCCTGTGACTTGATCATTAAAGTATTCATAAACACAGATTCCAAGATATGATCCTGAAATATTAATCACATTATCAAAACCAAGGTTTTGAAGTGCCATTACAGCATTGTATGAACGTTGGCTTGAACGACAGTGTAAATATACAGGTTTATCTGTAGGAATTTCATCCAAGCGATCACGAATTTGGCTTAATGGAATATTTACTGCATTGATAAGGTGACTTAATGCATATTCATGTTCTTCACGAACATCTATAATACATGCATTGGACTCTACCAATTCACGAACTTGCGTTACAGGAACTTGGTTGAAACGACCGTAAAGAAGGTTTAAACCAACAAGCGCTGCATGATTCACGACATCTTTAGCCGTACCAAATGGTGGTGCATAGCATAATTCAACTTCTTTAAGATCTTCAAGAGTTCCACCCATTTGAATCATTGTCGCAATCACATCAATACGTTTATCAACATTTCCCTTACCGATTGCTTGTGCACCCAGTAATTTACCTGTTGGATATTCAAATAAGAGTTTAAAGTGCATTGGATTTGCATCTGGCATTAATCCAACTTTATCACCAGGGATAATGTAAACAAAGTCATAATCGAAACCGTTAGCCTTTGCCATTTTTTCATTAAGACCGGTTGAAGCAGCATTTAAGTCAAATACTTGAACACATGATGATCCAACAACACCTTTATTGTTATGAGGAATTCCATACATATGATCTGCGGCTGCACGTGCTTGACGTTGAGCAGGACCTGCAAGTGCAAGACGTGTTGGTTTATGTGTGATTTGATGGAAGACTTCAATCGCATCACCCACTGCATAAATGTTTTTATCATTTGTAAGGTAATTGTGATCAACTTTAATTCCACCTGTAACACCGATTTCAAGATCTGCAGCTTTCGCAAGACTTGTTTCAGGTGCAACACCGATTGCCATTACAACTGCACCGGATTCTAAGATTGTTCCTGAACCCAGTTCAACACTTGTTTCTGTAATCTTCTTAACGCCATCACCCAGAATCAGGTTAATGCCGTGATCCATCATTTCTTTATGTAGTACTTGTGCCATATCATAGTCGAATGGACTCATGATTTGATCAATTGCTTCCACAAGTGTTACGTTTTTACCTGCATGACGCAAGTTTTCCGCAACTTCAACACCGATAAATCCACCACCAACAACGGTAATGTTTTCAATATTGTTGTTGACGATATGTCCGTTTAATTTTTTAATGTCGACAACATTACGTACGGTAAAGACATTATCACCGTCAACGCCTTCGATACTGCGTGGTAAAATTGCACTTGCTCCTGGTGATAAGACAAGCTTGTCATATGCTTCATCCATTTCTTCACCGGTTTCAAGATTTTTAACCGTTACAGTTTTCGCATCACGATTAATTTTTAGAACTTCAGTGCTTGTGCGTGCAATGATGTTATATTGTTTTTTAAATTGTTCTGGTGTCATTAAGACTAAGTCATCACTTGATGCGACAATGCCACTTAAGTGGTAAGGCAAGGCACAGTTTGAGAAGGACACATTCGGTCCGCGTTCAAACATAATGACTTCCGCATGTTCATCTTGACGACGAACACGAGCTGCAACTGAAGCACCTCCAGCTACCCCTCCAACAATTAATATTCTTTTACTCATGGTAGAATCCTCTTTCTTTTCTAAGTTATCGTTTTAAGTTGTTTATTTTTGTAAATGTTTCGCAAGTTTGTTTCCTAAGTAACCACCGATTACCATCACAACAAGGAACACCCAGCCGGATAATGAGAAGTTCGCAATCGGTGTATATAAAGCACCAACGTTACATCCATTCGCAAGACGTGTCCCAACACCCATTGTGATACCACCCATTGCATAAAGAAGTCCATCTTTAACGGTAATGTGTAGTTCTGACATAAATGTATTTTTAAATTTACCTGCTGTCAGTAAGTATACTGCAGTTCCGACAAGGATACCCATGTTTTGAACTGTCACAGGGTTTGCTAAGAATGGTTTTGAGAATACAGCTGGATCCATTTGTGTAAATGATCCTAGAGATTCTGCGGATACACCAAAGAGTGTTAAGAATTTACCGAACCAGAATCCGTAAGGTGTTGATGCACCCCAACCTGCTTTAGTAACACCCATTAATAATGTAAAGAGAATCGCGATGATCACTGCACCTTGTTTTAAAGTCCATGTCTTTACAAAGAGACGTTCATAAGTACTTTCTGTTGGGAAAGCATAATCTTTCTCAACTTCAAATGCTTCCATACTGTCTTGGCCTTTTTCCACAAAATGACCTGTGTATGTACCCTCTTTTTTACGTTTTGCTTCGTATTTATTTGCGAGCACAACCACAAGACCACAAAGAAGGGCCGTTAAGATTAAAGCACCAAGGTATCCACCAAGACCATCCCATTTAAAGAGGTCTGGTAAGAAGACACCACCTGCAGTTTGTGATCCAACTTCAGATACAAACCATGATGTCGCAACCCAACCTTGCTTTTGAAGTGGGAATCCAATAAAGACCCCAAAGCTAAAGAATACAAGTGTAATTAAAGCACGTGGTAAACTTGTAATTAAATCCGTTAAAACCCCGGATGCACAGCATGATGAGAATGCCATCCCAAATCCGAAAAGCACACCCCCAACAAGTAAGCCACCATTAATTGGATTAACCCATAAATCCATTTGTGATGGATCTTGGAAAATCATAAACGATGCGGATAATGCTGTGGTAATAAAGAACATAAACATTAAGGTTTTCATTAATTTTGTGGAACCTGTATTTGCGGCACGGTTCACACTTCCTGCAAACCCCGTTGCAGCACGTGTTAATGTATATCCTAATGCAATCCCCATTACAAGTCTGAATAAATGCATATCAGACGCTAAGAAATTCTTTCCAAGGATGAATACTGCGATAAGCAATACAAATCCAATAATATTTTCTGTCTTCTTCATGTTCTCCTCCTATGAATGACAAAGATGCAAACGACACCTTACATTTATTTGATTATCAGATCCCCGTATCTTTTGCGCATGACCGCATGGATAATCATCAAATGTTTAAGGCTAATCGTTGCCTTGCTCATAAATCGTATCACGTATCGATGACATTTCAACTAATTAACTCACGAGTTTTATGGACTTTAGCCATAATCTGCTCTTATATCACTTTTTTCGATTTAAAAGTGATTTATTTCTTTTGTGTTTGTGAAATTAATAACTTGTATCACAAAATTCACCGGTTTTTGTGCTTTTGTCATAAGCATTGCTTATAACCAAAACCTATTGCATGATAAAAATTGATTATAGCACAAAAAAAAGCCGCTTAGCGGCTTTGGATACGTCGATTCATTTCCTCAAGTTCATGGACACTTAGATAACGCCACTCCCCTACCTTTAAATCACCCAGATTAATATTCATAATTCGAACCCGGTTTAACGTTGTGACTTTAAAACCCAATGCCTTCGTCATACGACGAATTTGGCGATTGAGACCTTGATTTAAAACAATACGAAATGTCTTCGGTGCAACTTGCTCCACATCAGATGGATTGGTAACTTGCATACGATGGGTTTGTTGGTTATAGATTTCAACCCCTTTAGACATTTTGGTAATAAAGTCTTCATCAATCGTTTTATTCACCGATACGATGTATTCTTTATCATGGCCGTATTCTTCGCGTAATATTTTATTAACGATATCACCATCATTGGTAAGTAAAATTAAGCCGCTGGAATCTTTATCCAAACGTCCTATTGGGAAAATCATCTTTGGGTAGTTCATAAAATCTGAAATATTTCCCTCAATAGCTCCATCTGTTGTACACGTGATACCACGTGGTTTATTTAAAGCGATATAAACTTTCTCGTCATCGATGGTAACGTGATTGCCTTCAACGGTTACACGTTGCCCTGGCAGTACTTGCTGGCCAACAGTGGCCGTAACACCATCAATTGCAACTACACCTTCCGCAATAAAACGATCTGCTTGGCGACGTGAACAATAACCCGAATCACTGATATATTTATTTAAACGCAACGATTCCCGTGCTTCGTGCTGAATGGGATTAATCTTTTCATTGGCGTTTGATGCTTGTTGTCGTGCTTGTTTCATAAAGTCCTCAATCTATTTTCTAATTATTTACCTCTATTCTACCATTTACCGTATAATATGTCACAAGGAGAATAATCATGATTACCATACAAACAACTACAATTGAACAGGTTTTACCCATTCGCCATAAAGCGATGTATCCTGATGGACCCATAACCTTAGCACAAACTGAGGATGACCTCCATGCAACTCACTATGGACTTTTTATAGACCAGCAATGTCTATCTGTGATTACTGCTGTTGACCATGATGATACGATTCAGCTTCGAAAATTCGCGACCCTGCCAAGCCTTCAAAATCAAGGTTACGGGAGCATGTTATTAAGTCATGTGCTATCATTATATAATGGACGCATCATTCTTAATGCGCGAACAAGCAAAATTTCATATTATAAACGCTTTGGTTTTAGACAAACAAATCAAACATTTACCCGCAATGACATCGACTATTGTATTATGGAGGTATTACGATGACAAACCCTTACCCTTATTCCCTTGATAACAAGCGTTATCAAACTTATAACTACTTTACCCAGAAGACTTATGGACAAAAAGCATTTAAAGTCAGCATCGACGCAGGATTTACTTGTCCAAATCGTGATGGTACGTGTGGAAGTGGGGGTTGTAACTTTTGCAGTGCCCGTGGATCAGGGGATATGATTTTAAAAAATCCAGACTTAGATAAGCAAATCGAGCACAGTGAAAATATAATGCTTCAAAAATGGCCCAACGCCGCCAAGATTGCATATTTTCAAGCCTATTCGAATACACATGATTCCTTAAAAAATCTTAAGAAACTTTATGACCCTTTCTTTGATGATGATCGTTTTGTGGGAATTGATATTGCGACACGCAGTGATTGTTTAGATGATGAGAAGATTGCATATTTTGAAGCAATGAGTCGTAAGAAAGACTTGACGATCGAAATTGGCTTACAAACCATCCATCCTGAAACTTCAGAATGGATGAATCGGGGTCATGATCTTGAATCGGTCACTACCTGTATTCAAAAACTCAAAGCAGCAGGCATTCGTACCTGTGTTCATATTATTAATGGATTTCCCCAGGAAACCCCTGAGATGATGCTTGAAACAGCCGATTATCTTGCGAAAATGCATCCTGAGATGGTTAAAATACACATGCTTCATATTATTAAGGGAACAAAACTGGGTGCAGAATATCAAAAAAAACCGTTTCCACTTTTAACGCGTGATGAGTATGTGGATGTTGTTGTGAAACAAATTGAACGTCTCCCCGAAGATATCGTGATCGCACGACTGACTGGAGATGGTATGGCGGATGATTTGCTTGCCCCAGTTTGGACGATACGTAAAATTGTAGTCACTAATGAAATCGATAAACTTATGGCAAAAAGAAATACCTGGCAAGGTAAATATCAAAAGGAGCGCTAAGCTCCTTTTTTTGGTAATCATTTTCGTTAAATACACAATCTTAATGCTTATTTTCGACCCTATAAGAAACTCATTTTCGTGAATATGAAATTTTGTAAATTGTTTTGGACATGATAAAAAAAGATGCTATAATGTCGATGAATGAAGCGCTTACATTTGAATCATCCATACATTACTTATATGAGAGGGGTATTTAAATTGAAGAAAATAAGTAACATTTTCGTCGTGCTTCTTACACTTGTATTGGGTATTAGTCTTTACCCAAGTTCTATCTTTGCTATGAATGATCTAAATCTTAATGACCTACACTTAAAGGGAGAAGGTGCTGATATTTCCGACCATTTATCACACATCAAAGAATTTAACCAAGGTTCCCTAACCTTACGTTTCCGTTCTGAATCACTATCCAGTGATCTTACTGCACTGTTTTCAATATCAAACGCAAATTTGGAAAACAACTATTTCGCGCTTTACTATCAAAACAGTACCGGTAAGCTTGGCATTGAATTCAGAGATGAAACCGGCAAACATATTATCAATACTTCGGGCACAAGTACCCAGCTTGCCAACGCAAACTGGCACACCGTTACCGTTTTAAATCATGGAAATCGTGTTGAAATATATGCAGATGGAATCTTACTTGCATCCCAAGATAATATTGATTTCACGAAAATCCAATCTTTACCTTGGAATCGTATGAAACTGGGTGGCGTTGCACGTTTAAAAGGTGAAAACTTATGGCCTTTTAGTGGGAAAATTTCTTCCCTAAACCTAACGCATGACATCCTCGATGTCGATACCATTAAAACACTGCATAACGACACTGCTTCAACTGTTGATCCATCGACTTCAGAAGCAATTGAGCTCTATGCACCGGGACAAGATGGCAGTAAAAACTACCGCATTCCAAGTCTTCTTACAACGCAAGATGGGACCGTCTTAGCTGCGATTGATAAACGTATTACCCATCAAGCAGACTGGGGAAATATCGATATCGCAATCCGTAGAAGTCAAGACAGCGGTAAAACATGGTCTGATACCGAAGTGATTATTGATCTAAAGTCAGATCCAAATGTATCTCAGGAAAATGTAAATACGAACTATCAAAGTTCCGCATTCCTCATTGATGCGGCAATGGCACAAGATAACCGTAATGGACGTATCTATCTTTTAGTCGATATGTTCCCAGAATCACGTGGATTCTTTAGTGTCCAAAATGAAGACCAAGACTTTGGTCAACCTTATGTAACCAAAGAAGATGGTACCCATATTGTTCTGAAAGGTACTGATGGCAAAAAATATTACGCAAAAGCTGATGGAACCGTATTTGATCTAAATACTGATATCATCACGAATTACCGTGTTGTCTTAGAATCTGAGAAAGGCATGCCTTTCAATGATCTTGGTGACCTTTATGAAGGTGATACGTATGTGGGAAATATCTACCTTAAGAAAAGTCCTCTACGCATTCGTCAAACCGCTTATTTATGGTTAACCCATTCAGATGATGACGGTCAAACATGGTCATCACCCCATGATATTACACCACAAGTCAAAGCGGATTGGATGCAGTTCATTGGAACGGGTCCCGGTGTTGGGATTCAACTTAAAAATGGCGAACTTGCCTTCCCGATTTACCATACTAACCGTCATGGTGGTAATTCACAATCTACATCAATGATCAAAAGTGCCGATGGTATTACATGGCATAAAACGGAATCACTCAATGACAATCGTAACTTTAACGGTCAAGTTTTAAATTCTAAAACCTTAAATAACGGCGGTGCATTGGTAACTGAATCTCAAGTGGTCCAACTTAATAATGGAACCCTGAAACAATTTGCGCGAAATGTATCCGGAAAAGTTTTGGTAGGTACTTCTTATGATAATGGAGAAACCTGGGAGAATGATCTTGAAACACTTCCAATTACCGATGTTTACTCACAAATGTCCGCCCTACATTATAACCATGAAGGTAAAGAGTATATCTTACTTGCAAATCCAAATGGTCCTAAACGTACCAATGGGGCTGTGAAACTGCTTCAAGTTTTAGAAGGTGAACGTCTCGTACTTCTTTCTAATACGCATATGCAAAGTGGAAATTACGAGTACAATGTGGTTCAACCACTTCCTGATGGACATTTCGGCTTAATGTATGAACATAAAAAACCTGAAAACGGGGATAATATGTCGATGATGTTTAAGCGCTTCTCCTTTGAAGATTTAGGTGTCAAAGATACCTCAAGTCTAAGTCTTGATATTCAGGATACCTATCTTGAAATCAAATCGGATAAGGCTTTAATTCCTAGTTCAAACTTAACGTTAACGTATAATACAACTCAAACAACAAAACCGAAACGTGTTGATACGAACACATTACGCTTTAACTTAGCAGAACCCGTCACCATTCTCAATGGATTTACTGAAGGGTATCTTGAAACACTTGATGGAAAAGCACTCAATATTGCGAATAAACAAGGTCTTGATGAATCGCTTGAAACACTTAAAGCCCTTGATTTTGAAAACTTAGCACCAAGTGTGAAGGATGCAGCGGATCAACTGATTACCAAAGCAGAACTCTTAAGTGATAATCCCTTTACCATCGGTGATTTCATCCAACAAATTCATGCAATGATTGGTGCGATTGATCCAACTTACATTCCAAACTCAATGTTTGATGTAACGGCATCAAGTCAAGAAGATGAAAAAGGGAATACACAAGTAGAAGGTCCCATCGGTTTAGCCTTTGATGGAGACCCAAGTACCTTCTGGCACTCCAAATGGGGTGATAAGAACCCGCCATTTGATGTAACGGTTTCGTTCCATCATGACATGGTTGTGAATGCGTTGACCTATCTACCACGTCAAGACGGAACCCTTAATGGTGTCGTCACAGAATATCAAATCTTAGGTAAATTGGGCGATGCACCACTTCATGTTCTCAATGAAGGAACCCTTGATACAAACCTTACAAAGAAAATAATCACGTTTGAGGATGCTCATGTGGATACACTGATCTTTAAAGTTGTGAAAGGTCTTGAAAACTATGGAAATGCTGCGGAAATTACCCTGCATGGAAAAACGTATCGTGCACCTCTTGATTATTCAAGCTTAAATCAAGTACTTAAAACACTTGAAAACTACAACCAAAGTCTTTATACCGAAGCAAGTTTTAAACCATTACTTGAATTAAAAGAAAAAGCCTATGAGCTTCTCGATAACTCAGAAACAACACAGGAAATGATTGATGAAATGGTTATAAACCTCAATGAATTCATCAATAATCTCGAGTTAAGCAACTATACTTTAGATTCATTACGTCTGAAAATTCAAGAGGTTGAAGATTATATGAATACACTTGATTTGGCTCTCTACACACAGACAAGTGTACAGGCTGTTTATGATGCTCTTGATTCAGCGAAAGCACTGCTTCAAACGCCACGCTTCAGTTTTAGAAGTCTCTTCAAAGCTTCTACACCAAACGAAGCTCAGATTAAAGAAGCCATTGAATCCTTGGACTCAGCCGTTAGAGGTTTAAGCAAACGTGAGGTTGAAACAGAGGAACCATCAAATCCTGATGAAAACATCACACCTCCAATCGTAGATCCAAAACCGGATACGGATTCTCAAAAACCTGAAACTCCAGATAGCAATACTGAAGACAGTGCTCAAATTTCACCTACCGACAAAACCGATGTAACACTTCCTAAAACAGGACAAGCTGTTTCTGGATTTATCGGACTTGGTATGCTTGTATCCCTATGTGGTTTTGTGATTTTTAAACGAAAACAATAAAATTTTAAGATACGTTAGTAATAACGTATCTTTTTTCTAAAAAAAACTGTAGCTGCGTCCATTTAGGTTCAGCTACAGTTTTTAGTTTTTTATAAGAGTCGTTCGTATTCCGTTTTATTGGCACGGTTTACTTTACGAGGTCGACCTTTGATAGGCATTGTTTTAAGAGCATTAAGAACAAGATCCCCTTTACCATTTAGAATCTCCACAAAGGTAGAAACATCCACAATACTGATAACACCAATGTCTTCTGCATTCATGCCTTCAATGGAACATAATGCTCCAACCACATCAACAGGTCTCATTTTAGTTTTCTTACCAGCATTAATATGAATTTTGGTAATCTCTTGTTTGAAGTCATGTGCTTTATCTTTTTTGACTTTAGGTTTACGATCGCGTTTGGCTTCAAATGCATCACGACGTGCATCCACAAGACTTTGTCCTGGTTTCACAACTTTTTGAAGTTCATGATCCGTATCATTTATAATTAGATTCATAAATTTCATTTCATAGGGACTTGCGAAGGTTACTGCTTTACCGTATTTATCCACACGTGCGGTACGTCCAACACGATGCGTATAGCTTTCGGTGTTTTCAGGAACATCAAAGTTCACAACAAGTGAAACATCGTCAATATCCAATCCACGTGCCGCCACATCTGTAGCAACAAGATAACGGAAAAGACCATGTTTAAAGTCCGCTAGGACTTTTGTACGGAAACGTTGTTCCATCCCGCCATGAAGAGTATCTACCTTGCACCCTAAGTCTTCCATAAAATTGGTTACGGATTCGACCTGTTCTTTTGTATTACAGAAAATGATTGAACTATCTGGATTTTCCGTAATAAGTACGGATTCAAGTAACGCCATTTTATCGGGATAATCCACAATATAGTACCGCTCATCAATACGGTCTTCAACACGACTTTCTGTTTCAATATCAATCCATTGCGGATTTTTTATGTAAAGCGTACAGAGATCTTTAACGCGTTCTGGCATGGTCGCGGAAAAGAGCAATTTTTGGCTCTTCTTCGGAATACGGTTGATGATACTTGTAATTTGATCAATAAACCCCATATTAAACATTTCATCAGCTTCATCAATCACTAATGTTTCAATATGTGAAAGATCCACGGTTTCTCTTGCCATATGATCCAATAAGCGACCTGGCGTTGCGACAAGGATGTGTGTCATTTCTTTTAAACGCTGTGCTTGCTTCTCAAATGAACTGCGCCCAAATAACGCTTCAACCTTCAAGCGTTTAAAACGACCAAGATTAAATAAATCTTCTTGGATTTGGATGGCAAGTTCACGCGTCGGTGCTAATACTAAAACTTGAGGTTTACGTTTTTTCCATTCAACTTGATGACAAATAGGAATCCCAAATGAAGCGGTCTTTCCACTGCCTGTTTGTGATTGTACAACAATATTTTTCCCGCTTAATACTGCCGGAATTACTTCTTGTTGAACATCTGTTGGGGCTTCATAGCCCAAATACTGAATTGACTTTAGAATTGAATCATCAATTCCATAATTTTTAAATGTATGTTTCACGATATCATCTCTTTTCTATGCATGGTTATTCTAAACCGAATTCACCATACCGATTGGACATGTGTGAAAGTGCTTTTTCATTATACACTATCTCAGTACAAAGTGGTTAATGAGCAATCCAAAAACACTCACATCTTTTAGATTATGTATTTTTTATAACGATTTTGATCCGATTCACGGATTACAGCACGAAATTGTGCTCCTTTTTCCGTATAATTTAAACCAATGATTTCATAGTTGGATGCAATCGCATCTAAGATTCCAAGATCCGCAAACGGGATTTCAAAACTTACTTTCTTAAAACTTGACTCAAGTTCTACCTCAATGGCATCGACCAACCGATCAATATCTTCTATGTCGAGGGCACTGATATACATACGATTCCCAAATTCACTTTGATAGAAGACGATATCTTGATCCATCGCTTGATCCATTTTATTAAAGACTGTGATAATTTTTCGATCCAAAACATCCAAATCACGAAGCATTTTATACGTTGTATCCATTTGAATGTTTAAGTCAGGATTGGATGCATCCACGACATGAATGATAAGATCAGAATACTTAATTTCCTCAAGAGTCCCTTTAAATGCTTCTACAAGCGTATGCGGTAATTTTGATACAAATCCTACGGTATCCGTAAGAATAACATTCAGTCCATTATTAAGACGCGCCTTACGCATGGAGGGTTCTAAAGTCGCAAAGAGCATATCCTTCACAAACACATGTTTATCGTTTGCTTGAGGATCACCATTGGTTAATATTGCGTTCATTAAGGTCGATTTACCCGCATTGGTATACCCTACAAATGAAATAATTGGAAGATTTGAATTTAAGCGTTTACTGCGCGTGATTTCACGGTTTTCCTCTGATTTTGTTAAGGCATTTTGGACGTGAAGAATTTCGCGTTGAATATGACGACGGTCAAGTTCAAGTTTTTGTTCACCCGGACCACGTGTCCCAATACCACCACCGGTACGCGATAAATAGTCACTATACCCAATTAAGCGCGGTAAACGATACTTTAGTTGCGCAAGCTTTACTTGAAGTTTCCCTTCGGCCGTTGTTGCGCGCAAAGCAAAAATATCAAGGATTAAATTGGTTCGATCGACAATCTTACAGCCAATTAAGCTTTCAAGATTTCGAATCTGTGATCCACTGAGTTCATCGTTGAATACGACTGTATCCGCATCATACGTTGCCACCGCACGCATCACTTCTTCAATTTTCCCAATCCCAATATAAGTTGCACTCTCAGGACGATCTCGGTTTTGCGTAATCTGATAGACAACCGTTCCCTCAGCCGCTTCAACCAAATCGCCTAATTCAATCATGGATGATTCTAAGTCAAAATCTTTTTTTCCAAAATCCACGCCGACTAAAACGACGCGTTCTTTAATTGTTTTTGTATCTAACATGCATTTCCTCAACCTTCTCCTATCAATATAACAAGTTTTATGAAAAAGATACACACTTATCCGTGTGTATCTTTTTTGTCTATTCTGTTTTGGTATCGTTTAAGTGCGCTTTGATGATGCGTTTATAATTTATAAATGCATCCGTTAACAAAAAGTCTTCATTGCGAGGTTTGGGATTATCAATGACTAATTCATACGTAATTTTTCCCGGTTTTCCACTTAATACATAAATGCGATCTGAAAGTAAAATCGCTTCATCGATGTCATGTGTTATAAAGAATGTGGATAGATTTAATTGACTCATAATATCCAAATACCATGTTTGCATTTGATGTTTGGTAATTGTATCCAATGCACTAAACGGTTCATCCAACAAGGCAACATCATCTGAGAATAGAAATGTTCTTAGAAAAGCGACACGTTGACGCATTCCACCCGATAATTGGGCAGGATACAGATTTTGTGTTCCCTCTAAACCAAAGGTCGCGAAATACTTTAAGGCCGCTTCACGACTCTCTACTTTGCTCTTACCTTGAATTCGTAACGGCAACGCTGCATTATCAATGACCGTCTTATAAGGCAACAATAAATCTTTCTGAAGCATATACGAAACATGACCCGTCGTCCCTGTAATATCCTGTTTATGTAAAGATACGGAACCTTTATCAGGGTGAAGTAGTCCTGCAATCACATTAAATAACGTCGTCTTACCAACACCACTTTCACCCAAGATGCATACAACTTCCCCTTGATTTAAGGTCACCGAAACATCGTCTAAAACGTGCTTAGATCCATAAGCCATTGAAACGTGTTCGAGCACTAAAACGGGATTAGTTGAGATAGTCATTGGTAAATCCTACATTCTCAGCAATGGGCATCTCAATTAATTGATTATCATAAAGCCATGCATAGAAGCGATTCCAACGCGCACCATCAAAGGTACCCCACTTCGTGACTTCAGCTTTATATTCTTTCGCAAGAAAATGTTGGCTTGCTTTAATTAAATCAAGATCAAGTTCTGGTACATGCTTTACAAGAATCTCCGCTGCTTCATCGGGATTTTCAATCGCAAACTCATATCCTTCTTCTAAGGCTTTTAAAACTTTCTTCGCTTCTTCCCCATTTTCTTCCAAATAACCATTATTCGCAATCAAAACGGGACTGTAGAAATCCAGTTCTTGACCATAATCCGCAAAGTTTAGAAAATGTGTATCCAAACCGGCTTGTTGGATAGCCATGCCATCCCATGCTTTAAAAATCCAGACTGCATCAATGTCTGTTTGAAGTGCTGATACCACATCCGTAACTGTATTAGGTATCATCTTAATATCATCATAATTTCCACCATCATCCGTTACAATTTTACGAATAATCGCTTGTTCAATCGGTGAATCCCATGTTGCATAAGTATGTCCAGCCATCTTACGGGGTGCATCAATTCCTTTTTCTTTTAATGAAACAATACCTGAGGTATTGTGTTGAATTAAGGCCGCTACCGCAGTGATTGGTAGTGGGTGTTCACTTGCTAGTGCCGGTGCCATGGTATCTTGGAAACTAATCCCAAATTCTGCACCACCTGCACCAATTAACGATGTCGTGGATCCTTCAGGCGGTTGCACAATCTCCACTTCAAGACCTTGTGCTTTAAAGAATCCCTTTTCTTGGGCTACATAAATCCCGGTATGATTCGTATTGGGAGTCCAATCCAAAACGATACGTACAGGCTTGTTTGACTTTGCCCCACATCCCGTTAAAAGCAAACCCAAAACCATCATCCCCATTAATTTCTTTTTCATGAATTATCTGCTCCATCTCTTTGTAAGGTTTCCGCATCAAGCCATGGTTGAGTCCGTTTTTGTAACCACGAAACAAACCCCATTAATACCAAGCTTAAGAAAGATATAAAGAAAATTACGGCAAACATCTTATCAAACGAATACGATTTACGTACACGCGTCATATAAACACCCAATCCACTATAACCACCCAACCATTCCGCTACTACAGCACCGATTAAAGAATACGATACTGAAATTTTTAAACCGGAAAAAAAGTAAGGTAAAGCATGTGGAAATTTTATATGACGAAACGTTTGAAAAGTATTTGCACCCATTGATTTCATTAAATTTAAAGCGTCCTTATCACAGGACTGAAATCCATTCATACATCCCATCGTAATGGGAAAAAACGACGTTAAGATGATTAACGTAATTTTTGGAAGTAATCCATAACCCATCCAAAGCACCAAAAGGGGCGCTAATGCAACAGTAGGAATAGTCTGTGTCAAGATAATAAGTGGGTAAAACATTTTATGAAACCATGAAACATGATCCATAACCACCGCAAATATAAATCCTAACAAAACCCCAAATGTTAATCCTAAAAAGGCTTCTAAGAGCGTTGTTCTCGCATGATACATAAGTAAACTAAAATCATTATTAAATGCTTTAACGACATCACTGGGAGCGGGCAGCATAAACCGCGGAATCACTCCAAGTGATGAAAGACCTTGCCATAATACCAACAATCCAAGAATTGCGGATACTGACAACAATCTATTTTTGATGTTTTGTGATTTTTTCATCAATGGTGAGAATGTGTGCTGTAGGCGCATAGGCAATCTTTACATATGCCGATACTTTATCAGCACCTGCCTTAACAGCAATGAGTTGACAGTTCTTAACAATTTCCATCAATTCATCATAATCCCCTTCTATAGATGTTTCAAAGGGTCCAACTACATAGTTTAGACCTGTTTGCGCGATATACTCAATCACCTCATCCACGATACGAATTGTTTCTTCATTCGAAGTTGTATTCGGTAAAATTTGAATTGCTACACTTGCGTTCATATGAACCTCCTTATAATATAAAAAACCTCTTCTCGTACGAAAAGAGGTATACACGTTTACTCAAAAAAAGTATGCGATTAATACATCCCTCCGCCAGTATTAGCTGGATCAGGTACAAAGCTTAAAGCTTAGAGTTTAAAACGTAACCGTTTATTCTCAGCCCGAAATACGAGCACCCCTTGTACGAATTCAATTTTCTTAGTCTCCATCAGAAACTAACTTCATTATACTAAACCCCCATTAATATGCAATCGAAAGACAAAAAAAAATATAACCTGGCACTGGTTATATTTTCACAAGCAATTACGATCATGTATAAAGCACTCAGATGTGGTTTGCATCACGAGCAAGAAACAGTAACACTGGAGATATGAATGCAAGAACGCTTGTTAACCCGAATAACAGCGAATCATAGGGTGTTAATGTTATCGCTTTATAAACATTGTTGTAATATAAGAAAGCAGTAAACACATTTAACACAGCATTAAGATAGAGCAATCTCTCGTCGCGTACTTCATGCTTTAAATTAAATATTTGTGTTATCGCAAAGATTAGAATCACCAAGAATGTTACAGTACCCGTTACAGTTAAAAGTAAATCCGGATGAATCACAGTTCGTGTAAGAACAACGAGCGTAAATGCAATAAACACAGCATAATAGTTTTTCATAAAATCCCCCTAACCATATGCATGTTTAGCTCTCTACACAAATTATACACAAATTACACAAATATAGCAAGCGCTTACATTAAAGACGGGTCAAAGGCCAATATTAAAAGACCGCCAAACTTGTTGACAGTCTTTATGCGTTCCATATTATTGGGCTTCACACTTAAAATTATTCGCTTGTAATTCATTCAATACTTTCTCTATAGATGCACCATCTTGATACGGTGACATCAGTAACATGGCATCACGATCTAGTTTCCCATCACTTAATACCATATTGGTGTAACCATAGTTATCTGCAAAATGTGCAACATCATTACCACGTATACGATCAAAACTATAAATAAACATCAAACTCCCTTTTGAGTAAGCATGCTTATCAAAGTAATCGACCGCATTTACATTATTTTGTGTATCCGCTGCATAACATGCATACTCTAGTTTGAAATTCGTATAAGTATCGGGATGTTTCGCATAATCTGCTTTAATTTTATTGAACGCAAGATTTTGTAACTCCTTGTATTCCTTAATATCATCTATACTTGCATAAACATCACTTAGGCCTTCCACTTTAACAGTTGTCTGTTCTTCAGAAATTTTAACTTTATGTTGGTTCATGGCTGCCATCGCTTCTTTATTAAAGGTCGCCTTGACAGTTATTTCCTCACCATTCACAAGATTTTTATCTTTTGAGAATGATAAGGTTGTTCCTTCCACAATTGTTTGAAGATATGACTCATCCACATCCAAATACATATCATAGGTAACCGTACCACTTCCATCCATCCCTTCAAAATTAAATGAGAATTGTTCAAAGAGATTAAACTGTTCGGAATCATAGAGATCCTTAACTACGATTTCTTTTTCTAAATTTTCAAGACGGTATTTATGTGTTTTTAAGAGTTTATCTGTAGACTCAGATTTCTCAGCAATCAGTTTAATACGATTACCATTTTCGAGACCTTCTTGTGGACTCAAGCTATACGTTAAGCTTTCATAGATTTCTTTTTGTTCAGGATTTTTAATTGCGTCTAGGTCCACTTCTAATGTAGCCGTTCCTTTTGTATCGACCCCTTCAAAGTCAACCTGTACATATTTAAACGCATCCAAGGCTTGTCCACTAAACTTTAGTTTCCATACCGTAAAGACACCACCACACACTACAATTAAAACAAACAAGGCAATCAATGCATTGCGTTTGTTCTTCGATTTCTTGTGTTTAGACTTACTATGCTTATCAGAACGTTTTGGTTTTGACTTTTTAACGACGGTTTCTTCTACAGATTTTGGTGATTCTGCTACGACATAAACCTTTTCGATCACAGCTTCAGGTTTAGACTCAATCTCATCGAGAATGTCATCAAGATCTTCTTCCTTGTTTTCCAAGTCATCAAGTTCTTGTTCTGTTTCTTCCAAGTCCTCTAATCGTTTTGCTTCCGCATCATCTTGCGCATCGACTTCATCAAGAATGTCGTCCAATTCATCTTTTTCTTCCATTTCTATGCCTCCTACTCTTGTACTTTCACAAGAACTAATTCATCTTGTTTAACTAATACCACAACAAACGCAATTACCGTTAACAAGCAAACTACGGCTGTGATTTTTCCTAAGACTAATGAAAACATAAGTTTTAAAACTAAATTTAATGAATTTGCACTCATTATGACAAAAATACCCATCAGTGCATTCATCAATCCAAGTCCACTCGTCCATAAGACGAGTTTACGACTTAAATAATATTTCGCATGTGCATTTTCACTCCGTTCAATCATACGAATCACCAACATTGATACAAAGAGCAAAATACTCAATATAATCCAAAGCAGTGGTGTTCCTTGATCAAACATACTAACTAATTTCTCAAAACTGCGATTGCTCATCATCACAACACCCAAACTCGCTACAGACAAGCCTGTAAGCAATGTCGCAAAGAATTGCGTACTAAAGCCAACAGTTGGCGCTTCCACCGGTTCGATTGGTTCTTCAGAGATTGGTGCATTATCGGATTCGAGTATTTCGGGTTGCTCTTCATACACCTCTGCATAATGTGTTGCGACGGATGCAACAACTTTCGCATATTTTTGGGCAGACACCTTCGGCTTGATGTCACGTCGTAAACAATCCAATGCTTCATCCAAAGATTCCACATGTTCTAATTTTAAACGTTCTAATTGTTTTGAACTAAGCATGATAGGTTACCTCTCGTTCCATCACAATACGCGTATTTTGTTTATGAGCATGAATCAGTCCCAAAACAAGACCGAGCACCGCAATTACACCCCATGCAATAATACGATAAACCGATTGTGTCGGTTCAACGATTTCAATAAGATTCGTAAGCTTTGTGATTTTATTTATATTCACTAAGGTTAAGAAAAAAAATACGGTCCCAATCAAGCTATACAAGCGATTAACTTCACCACGTTTTTCTTTAAACGCAATCATGTCCCAAATCATCAATAAACCTACACAAATTGAGACAACCATCAGAATCGAAACCATCACCTTAGTCTTGATCACATTCCCCGCAAACCGTTCAACATGTGTCATGGCATTAAAAATATTTCCAAAAGTCATTTGCGTTAAGACCAGTAAAATAACAGCTCCTACTAAAAGGATTACTGGGCCCCATTTATAAATTATATTTCCTAGATTTCCATTTGTTTTAAGTCGATATTCTTCAATCAAATTTCGCATACAATACCTCCTTGTCGCTCTCTACACCTCTATCTTAGCACAAAGCACTTAAAGCCTATATTCATGTCTTCTGTTTTCATGGATAATTCATAAGAAAAAGGTGCATTTGGAGTGCACCTTTAAATGTGTTCGTGTCGATTTGAGAAATATTGAATTAAGTATACCATCGCAACCACAATACCGGCTGCCCCAATCCCCACTAAGAACCATCGATAGGATTCAACGCTGGGCTCTTTCAATGCGAAATAAAGTAATAAGATACCCAAGACACCATACAAGCCACTATTGAGAAGTATGTTTGATGACGAGACCGTTTTATGTTTCACCTGCGCCAAAGAAACAGGATGACATTTTTTTAGAAAATCAAAACGATAACGAAGTTCCGCAACAACACCAAATCCCCCTGCCAATAACAGACTCAAACCAGTTGAAACGTTAAAACTGATCAGAAAGATTCCCAGCATAATTGCAATCACAATACGATTACGGTAAAAAACAAGCTGTTTTTCTTGGCCTTGATTCACTTTATATACTTTGCGTGTTAGAAAATCAGTAAATGTATTTTTTGGGTTTCCGCTCATAATTGACTCCTTTTCTTTATTGTACTGTATAACATTTCTATTTCACTTGTCTTTTTTAACGAGGTTTTTGTATCTTTAACCAATTTGGTTGAGGTCGTATCAATGCTTACCTATAATGACAGTGAACAATGAAAGATAGGAGACATATACACTATGTTTAACAACAATGAACAAACTTGGAAAGATCTCAAAGCGTTTGATACCGCAAATGAAATCCACCAACAACCGCAAACATGGGATAAAACATACCATATTGTTTTAGAACGCCGTCAAGAAATCCAAAACTTTATTAATCAAGTGATTAATGAAAGTGAATACGATGTAATCTTTACCGGAGCGGGTACCAGTGAATTTGTAGGAAATGCACTTGCACCTGTACTTGTAAAGGAATTCAATTCAAATTTTAAATCAATTGCTACTACAGATATTGTGGCTACACCTGCTTTATTTATCGACCCTGTAAAACCTACATTACTTGTATCCTTTGGTCGTTCAGGTAACTCACCTGAATCCATTGCAGCTGTAGATGTTGTGAATGAAATCAATAAAAATGCGAAACACTTAGTGATTACATGTAATCACGAAGGAAAACTTGCACTTCGTGATGATGAAAACATCTACTCAATCAAACTACCTAAAGAAACAAATGACCTCTCATTTGCAATGACAAGTAGTTTCTCAAACATGTTCCTTGCTGCATTCTTGGCTTTCAATACGGAAAACCTTGAAGCACTTTACCCTTCAATTAAAGACATTATCCGTGTGGGTTATGCATTTAATGAAGAAGGCTATAAAGTTGCGATGGACCTTGTAGAAAACTTTAAATTTGATCGTATTGTTTACCTTGGTGATGCAGATCAAAACGGATTCGCTCAAGAATCTGCATTAAAAATGCTTGAACTGACTGCAGGTGAAGTTGTGACAATGCATAACTCACCACTCGGCTTCCGTCATGGTCCTAAATCAATTGTAAATGGTACAACACTGACAGTTGTCTATATGAAAGAAGATCCTTATACACGTCAATATCAAGTTGATATTATTAAGGAAATGAGTCCTCAACGTAATGGAAACCAAATCATGGTTGTGGATACTATGAATGATGATGTGATTCGTGAACTCGTTGATGTTTATGTTTCAATTAACTATAATGAAGATACAAACAAAGATTTAGTGGGACTTAATATGGTTATGTATGCACAAGTATTATCCCTTTACAAATCTCTTGATTTAGATAAGTCACCGGATAATCCATGGCCATCAGGACTTGTAAACCGTGTCGTACAAGGTGTTATTATTTATCCATATTCCTACGAGGAGGAAAAATAGATGATTGGTATTGTCGTAACAGGACACGGACGTTTTGCGGAAGGCTTAACGTCTGCTGTAGAATTAATCGCTGGGAAACAACCCTCATATGAATCCGTTCTCTTTTTAGAGGAAAAAGGACCTGAGGCGTTGTCTGAAGACTTAAAAGTTGCAATCAACAACGTTAACACTGGAGATGGTGTTCTTGTCTTTACAGACTTAAAAGGTGGAACACCGTTTAAAGAAGCAGTCATGATTGCGACACAACAAGAAAACGTGGAAGTTCTCACAGGAACCAATTTATCCATGTTACTTGAAGCCAGTCTTATGAGACTTGGTGAACCATTACTCCACGATTTTGCTTTATCACTAAGCGAAACAGGAGCATCGCAAGTTGATCTCTTCGACATCGCAGACTTACAACGCGATGATGAGATTGAAGATGGCGATGGCATCTAACAATTAAATCGAATTTGGTAATCTATCAAAGCTTATCAAATCAAATAAAAATACCAGCTAATCATCGCTGGTATTTTTATTATATAAAGACTGCGCATACTCGGTGGGAGACAAGCCAAATTGTTTTTTAAACTTACGGGAGAAATAGTGAATTGAACTAAAACCTAAACGCATCGCTACCTCAGTAATGGGTAAATTTTCTTCCAAAATCATGACTTGTGCTCGCATCATCTTAATATCATTAATATACTGCTTTGGAGGCATGTCCATGTTTTTCTTAAAAAGAACTTGTAAACTTGAACGACTGATCGCAAAGTGATCACATAAATCCTCTACCGATATGGGTTCACAGATATTATTTAAGATATACTTATTAATCTCATTTACCAATTCATTTTCAAAATTAGCTTGAATAGGATTCGAGTTCAAATGTTGTGTGTGATTTGGGCTGTCATATTGAATGACCAAGATGATCAGTTCTTGCAAGTACGAAATCATGAGATCTCGTGAATACGGTACGTTATATGTTTCTAAAATCGTTGAATGTTTAATAAAACTATTAAACAAATTATACATTTCTTGTGTACAGGTAAAGACTTTATTTTTAATATGATCAATATCATGCACATTAATGTTCATGTCAAACATGATTGTTAAGTAAGAACAGGACTTATCCCCTTCAATGCGTTGTTTATGAAATTGATTTGGGAAATAAAGCATCATGCTTTGACTTTCAAGTTTGAATTCTTTCCCATCAATTTCCGTAACCAACTCCCCTGTATCCACATACGTAATTTCCCAATAGAAATGCGATTCCCCAGAAAAATGATAGTTTTTCCCTTTAACACTATAATAATATGAAAAAATATCGGTAACATAAAACTTAGGACGTATCGGAAGGTAACCTACCTCTTGTTCATTCTCATAGTGATGAACGGTGTAAACACCATCCGATTGAATGGATTCTTCAATCACAGCACTTTGTGTAAGTGGGATTACGGTATAAGGGATATCAGGATTTAATCGGGCAATCCGATGGATTACAAACTGTTCTGGATCACCTGATGGATCTAAAATCACAACCAATGCAATCCCTTCTAATACTTCAAGTGTAACGGGCACTGATACTGACTTTAAGTACTGAGGAACTTTTCCTTCCACAAAGAAACGATGAACTTTAAAGTTTGATGGGTGATCTTGTACTTGTCCATACTTCAAGAATTGTGGGCTTGTCGTTTTTAAATACATAGTTTCTCCTTTATTCATTACAAATATTCTAACTTAATCATAAGATATTCTTGTTCTTATTGTGTGATAAGCAAACGAGTAAACACAAAAGTGCAAAACAAGTATAAAATTGTGCAAATATTATTTGTGAATGTTAAGGTACACTTATACTATAAGAGCGCTTACATCTCTTATGGCAGAAGGAGGAGAGTTTAGATGCCTAATATTGTATTAACACGAATTGACAATCGATTAATTCATGGTCAAGTCGCAACACAATGGTGTTCCGCTATTGGAGCTAATTTAATTCTTGTTGCGAATGACGAAGTAGCATCAAATAAAATGCGTCAAGGATTAATGGATATGGCTGCACCAAGTTATGCAACCACACGCTATTGGACCTTACAAAAGACAATCGAAACAATTCATAAGGCTTCAGACAAACAAAAGATTTTTATTGTTTGTGAGAGCCCTGCTGACGTATTAACACTTGTGGAGGGTGGTGTTCCCATTACGAAAGTAAATATTGGAAACATGCATATGTCAGAAGGAAAACGTCAAGTAGCCCAAGTTGTGGCTGTTGATGATCATGATGTGGAAGCATTTAGACGTTTAAAAGAACTGGGTGTAGAGCTAGAGATTCGAAAAGTTCCTACCGAAAGTGCTGATAACATCGAAAAGTTATTTCAATAATATATAGGAGGAAAGAATTATGAGTAGTTTTTCAATTATTCAATACTTGCTCGTATTTATCGTTACATTTATTGTTGCGATTGACCAATTCAGTTTCCTTGAATCACTCTACCAACCTATCGTTGTTGGTCCTGTAATCGGAGCGATTTTAGGAGATATGAAAACCGGGCTTGTTGTTGGGGGAACATATCAATTAATTCAAATTGGTAGTATGCCTGTTGGGGGAGCACAACCACCAAACGCAGTTATTGGTGGGATCATGGCAACAATCTTTGCAGTTTCCATGCCAAGTGTTGATCCAAGTGCCGCTGTGGGGATGGCGGTTCCATTTGCACTTTTAGGTCAATATGCTGTAACAACAGCCTTTACGTTAATGTCACCATTAATGAAGAAAGCGGATGAAGCTGCGAAAGCTGCAAATCCAAAAGGGATTGAACAAATCAACTATATCGGGATGGGTTTAATCGGACTACTCTTCGCTGTCATTATTATGGTTGGTATGAAACTTGGTGTTTCCTTTAGTGGAGCAATCGTTGATTGGTCATCCAATAATAGTTGGTTTATGGCCGGTCTTGCAGCTGGTGGTAAGATGATGCGTTATGTCGGATTTGCAATTCTTATGAAGATTATGCTCTCCGGAGAACTCTGGGGATTCTTCTTCCTTGGATTTGCATTCGCTACAATTATCAGTAAAGTTCCAGGACTTGGTGGTTCCGCATTGCTTATTATCGCAATGATCGGTACTGCTATTGCAATCTACGATTTCCAAACAAATACAAAACTACGTGACTTAACATCAGGTGGAGGTGACGAAGATGGAATCTAATACATATAAAGATCTAAATCCAGCACAACAACTGGATAAGAAAACGTTAAATAAAATGGTTTGGCGTTCACTCTTCTTACAATCATCGTTTAACTACGAACGTATGCAAGCAGGTGGATGGCTCTATGGTATCTTGCCGGGACTTGAGAAAATCCATACAAACAAGGATGATCTCTCAGCATCTATGGAACATAACTTAGAGTTCTTTAATACGCACCCATTCCTTGTTACGTTTGTAATGGGGATTGTACTATCACTTGAACAACAAAAAGCAGATATTCCTACCATTCGTGCCGTACGTGTTGCGGCAATGGGACCACTTGGTGGTATTGGGGATGCACTCTTCTGGTTAACACTCGTTCCAATTACTGCTGGGCTTACAGCGAATATGGCAATTAACGGAAGTTTAATGGGACCAATCTTATTCCTCTTAATCTTCAATATTGCGCAATTTGCAGTTCGTTACTTCTTAATGCATAAGTCTTATGAGCTTGGTACAAATGCTGTATCACTCTTTACAGAAAATGCGAAAGAGTTTACCCGTGCAGCAAGTATTCTCGGTGTATTTATTGTTGGGGCACTTGTATCAAACTATGGTGCTACATCACTACGTATCTCAATTGATCAAGGTGGTGGAGCTTTCATTAACTTCCAAGAAGTCTTGGATGGTATCTTACCTCAATTAATTCCATTAATTATTACATTGATGCTCTTTGTACTTGTTAAGAAACATAATTGGACGCCTACAAAATGTATTGGATTACTTCTCGTAATTGGTCTTGTAGGTACTGCATTTGGTATTTGGGCTGAAGACTCCGGTGCACTTGATGCAAATGGGAATCCAATTCAAGGTGGTTATACCCCAATCGTTGAATGGTATAAACTTCCTGCGCCTAGCGATTCAGAATAGGCAGTAAAAAAATGCTTAAGTAGAGTTGTCAAAAAAAAGTAGACAAGTAAAAAAAACTTGTCTACTTTTTTTGTATAATAATAAAATCAAAGATAAAACGGAGGTATTAATGATGGGAAGACCCAGAGGTGGTTTAAATAATAAATGGACTTATGAGGATCGTATTAAAGTCGTTACACGTTATACTGATGAACATATAAGTGCTGCGAAACTGTCACAAGTCCTAAAGGAACGATTAATGGGTGGATTGATCGTTTCATGCGCGATGGTAAAGAGGGTTTAAAAAACAAGAAAAAGACAGGAAATCATTTTTCTGCGCTTCATACGACTAAATCATTAACTGAGATTGAACGACTACAACTCGAAATTCTAAAACGAGATATTGAGATTGCACGATTAAAAAAAGGGTACCAGGTGAAAGGAGTTGGTGTAAACAAGGCGTTCGTTACTTTAAAAGACAAGAATTCCAAATAGCACATAATTTATCTTTTAAACATCCGATTACGTTCACTCTTAGCTTTGTGATTAAAGACTGGCATCGCCGTTTTCCAAGTTATGGCTACCATGATATCGCTGCAGTCATGAGAAAGCAAAGTGATTTAGGAATCAAATTTTCCGATAATTTAATCCACAAGTGCTGCAAGTTTTTAAGTATTAAATCAAAAGTTAAACACTATTCCTATAAAAAATCTGGAACACAAAGTCGAATTTATCCCAATATTATAATGAATCAATGGAAGGCAACACAACCTTTAGAAATTATTGGTTCTGCATTATCGCGTACAACTGGTGATCCCAAGTCTTACTATAAGTGTCTTGAGGATATCCTTGCGCTACTTAAGGATAATAAAAAAACAGCGCCCACGATTCTTCCCACAGATCAAGGAGCTGTCTACCACTCTAAAGCTTTCGCTAAAGCGCATGAAAATTATAACATAATTAGATCTATGTCACGAACTAGAACACCTACAGATAATCCAATTATCGAATCATTAAATGGATGGATTAAAGCAGAAATGGCGTGTGATTATCAATACTGGTCCGTAGATAACTTTGAAAATTTTATCGAAGAATATGTACATTATTTTAATTTTGAAAGACCTGCTTACTGTTTAAATTACAAAACCCCTATCCAATATAAAATGGATAAGGGTTTCTAGTCTTTTATTAATATCTGCTTTTGTTTAACAACTCCACTTAAGCATCTTTTTTTGTGTTCTTTTTGTGTTATTTACGAAGTATATGTGGAATATGTATATTTCATAACATCTAGGCGTTTTTTTATAACACTTTTCAATAAGGTATTCTTTGTAAGGATATAATGAACTCACGAAAAGAATGGAGTGAAACATTATGAATAGTCCTATAAGAAAATTAAGTATGGGAATCCTAACCGCACTTGTATTAACTGCTTCCCTAACTAGTGTCCACGCTGCTTCGACAACCGTAGTGGAAAATGTCGTGGTTAATCAAAAGTTTGCGAACGCATCCGGGCGTGTCGATTCTGATTTCTTTTTCTACCAAGTAAACATCACAAATAACGGGAAAAATAACGATCGTCATGATGGTTTTGATTTTAACGCTAATTTTTATCTCAAACCTTCAATCGAGGGGCGTCATTTGAAATATGTAACCAACGCGATTGATCATGTATATTATAAAAAAGATTGGTATGGCGGGAGTCGTAAAGCTGCGACAGCTATGGTTTGGGATAATGAAGAAGGACAATGGAAGGTTCCAAATCCTTGGGTAGATATTGATGGGAATCCACTAGATACTGTGACTCCCGGAAACCCGAATGGTATTCGTCTTAAAATGACGGATGGTGGCAAAAATGCACTAGAACTACGTCCTAAAGAAGATACTCCGATCCCTGAAGTTGGCTTATCAGGTCCTTTTAATTCATTAGTAAATAACGGATGGAATATGACAGAAATATCAAAAAACAGCCGTAAAAATAATGTTTTAGCCTATGATCTTTATAATGGTGAAACAGGCAAAGTGAATAATGGGAAAATTTTGGAAATTAGTCAAGAAAAAGATGAATCGCTATGGCCGCATTCACACGGTGCTTGGCACTACTTTAGTTTTGGTAATTACATTTATTATGAAATTGATAACGATGCAAGCATTACTTACGAACCCGTTATGATTAACGATGACTATGATATCGGTGATATCGTATCCCTGAGAACTGAAGCAAGTATTGATGCGCCAGTAAGCTTCAAACTCACTTATCAATGGCAAATCAGCGATGATAACGAAAGCTTTGTGAATCTTGAAGATGAAACATTAGATACCTTGTCCTTCGAAGCACAGAAAGCAAATGATGGCGCATATTATCGAGTTGTTATTGGGGTTGAACGTTCAAACACTGAAGTCGTATCTAACGCCGTAAAATTAAATATTAATAAAAATCTTGTATCATATGAATCACAACTTAGTGATGTGGAAAATCCAGATGCTTTCTATACATACAAAGATGAAACATTAGGAACATTACCTACATTAACACATCCTCTTCATCAATTCTTAGGATGGTTTTATGATCAAGATGGTACCAAATTTGCACAAAGCACTGATCCAGTTACAACGGATACACCTTTGTATGCTTCATGGGATTTGGTTGAGGATGATGAACTCTTCGTAGATGAGGAAATCAGTTATAAAGTGGGGACAGTAAGTGATGAAGCATCTTTCCTTACCCAAATCCATGCCCATGTGCGTCGTCGAAATGCACGAATGATGATTGGTGGGATCGATATTGATTCGGATATAGAAACAGCAGTCGACTTCAATGTGATTGGTGACTATGATGTAACTGTAGGTGTAACGGACAAAGTACACCATACCGCTCAAGATAAGCATGTATTGGTTCATGTCATACATGATGAACCACAAGAACAACCTAACACAACGTTACCTGAAGTTGAACAACCAGTAGACCAAAAACCTTTAATCAAACCACAAGTAAAACCCGAATTAAAACCAATCCTTCCTGAAACACCACTCGTTACAAATCCGGATAGCGAAGAAGAAGGTGAACGGGTTGAAAATGGTAATGTTACCACTGAGGTAAATACAAAATTTGTAATTAATGACGAATCAGGCTTAATTGATAGTGAAGATGTTCCTTATCCTACGCAACTACCTAATACCGGTGTAAGTTCTAATTCAAATGCTTTATTGGGACTTGGAATTACGATCGTAGGCTTTGCAGTCTTGATTTATTTCAACCGAAAAGACAAATAGGCATTAAAAAACCGTTCTCATTAGGACGGTTTTTTAATTTTTTATGCTTCTAATTCATCAACATGCGTTGCATATTGATAATCTTCTAAATAAAGTTTAATGTAATCTTTAATAAGTGCTTCCGCATTATTCTCAACAATTCCCTCTTTAATACGACGGTATTGATATGGCATGTATTGAGAAATTAATGTCATTGGAATTTCTACAGAATTTAAATTTGAAACAAGTTTTGTAATTGCAGCTTGTACTGAAGGTACTGGTAAGTAATAACGAGCACGATCACTATAGCTGTATTTACGTTTGATGAAAAGCTCAACATCTGTTCCATGGTAATGTTTTTGCCAGTTTCCAGGTTGATCAAGCATTGCAGTTTCTAAAACATCTACAAAGTTTGATGGATCTGTACAGATTTGACTTTCGATATGTGCAAGCGCAAAGAGTGCTTCACGGTATGCGAATGTTAATGCTGGTCCAACCTTCAAGATTGTGATACCATCTTCAACCATTTCACGTAAATGTGTTGGTGTTTGATAGTCTGTTGAATGACCTTCAAATACAAATGAATCAAATTCACGTTTTAATGTATCCGTAAGTTCTTTCGCATTTTCACGATTGTATTGGAATAAATCTGCATCACCAAATTCAACCCCCGGTTGCACAACAATACCGATTACAGAATCGAATACTTTTTCCACGTCTGCTGCTTTAAATGTTTCTTGGAATACACGGTATGTTTCTTTAAATGCTTCTGGAGATGTTACTGCTAAAGTATCTTCTTCCTCTTGGGCACCACCTGGAATTGGCACTTCACTACCAATAATAAATGCAGGGAATACTGCTTCAGGATCTTCTTTCAATAAATCATCATAAGCTTCTAAACAAACTTTTGCCATCATTGCTGAACGACGTGCAATGGTTTCATTTGATAACACTTCTTCAGTACTATCATCTGCAACACGCATTGATGTATCTAAGTGAATTTTTGTAAAACCAGCACGAACATAAGCATAGACTAAGTCACATGCATTTTTCATTGCTTCATCTTCATTTAAATCAGTCCATGTTAAAGGACCTAAATGGTCACCACCAAGAATGATGCGTGATTTGTCATATCCAACTTTATCGGATAGTTCATAAACAAACGCTTTAAAATCAACAGGTTGCATTCCTGTATAACCACCAAATTGGTTTACTTGGTTTGCGGTTGCTTCGATTACTACCGAAGAATTGTGTTCTTTTGCGAACTCTAATGTTGCTTCAAGTACGGGTCCGCTTGCCGTACATGCAGAATAAACACCCACAGGACGTTTATTGTTTAATAAAAATAATGGATTTTTTTTCATCTATGTCACCTCTCGAATATAGATTATCATGTTCATCGTAGCAGTGATTTAGTTTAATAAACAATTCAGTTGTACTTTTCGATTTTGGTTTGAAAAATGCAAATGAAACATCAACCATAAAAAAACGGCCGAAGCCGCTTTTTTAATAAGTCTCTTTAATTTCTTTGGGTTTATCAATAAAATTCAAGAAAAGGTTTAGGAGAATTCCGACAATTGCCGCTAAACTCATCCCTGTTAATGAAGTTTGTGATGTAATTTGAACACTTGCTCCACCAAGACCAATCACCAACATGGATGCAACGACAACCAAGTTTTTCATATCGGATAAATCCGTACGATCTTTAATTAATACTTTAATACCATTTGAAGCAATTAATCCATAGAGCACAATGGTCATACCACCAATAACAGCCCAAGGAATACTTGTGATAAAGGCTTGAACCCATCCTAAGAATCCAAGTAAGATTGCGAAGATTGCAGCCAATCCTGTCACATATACAGATCCTACACCCGTCATCGCGATTACCCCTGTATTTTCACCATAAGTTGTGTTTGCAGGTCCACCGATTGATGCAGAGACAAATGTAGCCAATCCATCTCCTAATATTGTACGGTTTAGTCCTGGACTTTCAAGATAATCTTCACCCGTAATTTCACCTAATACTACGTGGTCTCCAATATGTTCCGCAATTGTTACGAGCGCTAATGGTGCGAAAGCTGCAACGGCTGTGAAATCAAGTTTATATGTTCCAATAAATTGGAATTTTGGAATTTGAATAAAACTATAGCCTTGGAATACGGTTCCAAGATCAACAAGACCTAATACAACAGAACTAAAATATCCTACAAAAATTGCGACAAGGAATGGAACAACTTTAATAAAACCTTTTCCTCGAATGGAAACAAGCACTACACTCATGAATGTTACAAAAGCTACTAAAGGAACTTTCCATGCTGCTCCTTGAACACCCACATACTTACCTTGTTCTAAAAGTACATCAATCCCCATTAAACCTGCTTCTTTAACGGCTGTCGGAGCAAGGGATAATCCGATAATCACAATCATCGGCCCTACTACTACAGGTGGTAATAATTTCTTAATCCAACCACTACCGGTAAAAGTAATAACGATAGAAACGATTAAGTAAATTAAACCAACCACCATTAATCCGGTATAAGCACTTGCTGCGCCTCCCGTTGAAGCGATTGCGGCAGCAACACTTCCGATATACGCAAAGGAACTCCCCAAGTAAATTGGAACCTTAGCGCCTGTACATAGAATATAAATTAAGGTACCAATACCACTTGCGACAAGTGCGACCCCAACATCCAGACCCGTTAAAAATGGAACGAGAATGGTGGCACCAAACATCGCAAAGACATGCTGCAAGCTTAGGATAACCCACTTGCTAGTTGAACTGGGTTTCTCTTGAACCCCTACTGTAAGATTATGACTCATGTGTAAAACCTCTTCTTTCTCCCGTATGGTCTTTTATACAAAAGGACACCCGAAGGTGTCCTTTAAGTTTAAATAAGGTAAAAAGCAGCTTTATGCATCATAATACAAAAGTTGACTGCGTACCTTGCTGTGCTCTCTGTCACAACTTAAAGGACTCATACTATCGAGATTATAGCATAGGTTCTCAGATAAATACAAGTTCAATTTAAAAGACCCTTGTATAAGATAAAATGTGAAATACCATTTAGTTAGAAATATCATCATATTTCCAAACAGAAACCTTCAACTATGTACAACTGATGGAAATCATTAGCGAATCACTTTTGAAACTACAAGATAGTTCTTTAAAAAATACCTAATATTTACTGATCTCTCTTAGAAAAGAAAAAAAACCAAACTAAGTTTGGTGTTAATGTTTATCTCGATGTACTCATTATGTGAGTATTAATCAAAATGAGTATCTAAAACTAATCCCCCATGAAAATTGAGTTCATACACTAATTCGTCTTTATTAAAGATAAGTTCTCTGCCGATAAACCAAGAAAAATCACCATTTGCCTCCATTACATAGGTATAATCACCTTCAGAATAAAACGGTTTACCCCTAAATGGATAATCAATTGTTGGCTCCATCAAGGCCCTTTTTAAGAACTTGCTTGAAAATTTCTCTTCATTAATGACTCTTCCACTATAATTCATTGCCCAAACAGGATTTAATTGATTCCAGATTGCTTCTTCACCCGTGAACAAATGAGTACCTAAATAACTATCAATGTATTTGTACTTTCCTGAATTAAACTCTAAATCATATGAATGCGGTCGACTACTATCTACTTTTCCAAAACCTGATGCATAAGTATTTTTTTTGGCTTCAATTAGGAAAACAATTAACGCTTCATAATTCATAAAAATCTCCCTCTTTTAGTTATATTATGGTTTCTACACTTAATTGACACAGACTTAAAAGATAAATATCGTAGCGCTTAATTATGATTCACGAAGATGAATGATTTGTCCTAAAGCAAACGTTACCGTTACTACCATAATGACATTCATTACTACCAAAATAATATCAAAGATACTCGGGAGGGCTAGGGTTAGGATAAATAAAATGATGCACATGATAATAATGTAACTCATAAATCCTGAATTTTTATTTAAACGAATATTATTACGATTAAACAGAAACACAAGCATAATCGACCCACAAAATGCCGAAGATAATAACATATAAGGGACTTTAAAACTTGTATCAATAACACCTGGACCAAACACTGAAAAAACATAAGCAAAGACGGTCATAGTAAAACATCCAAAAAATGTATTTGAATGAAATGTATCATCTAAACTTCGAAGTGCCCCCAACATCACAACAAACGCAAGTGTTGGTCGAAAGCAATGAAATACAATACCCATCAGAATTATAAAACCAAAAGTAAAAAGATTGGACATCACGACTTCTAAAGCAAAGCGCATGCGATCACAATCATCTTCATCAATATATCCGTACTTATAAAAATTATGACTTAATTTAAATGATATTTTTTTCATGTAACACCTCTATTTGTATTATATGAAAAAAAGATACATGATAAATCGAAATGGTTTATATTGTATCTTTTTATGCATATTATGATGATTTTGAAAGAATCAATGTTAGTTTGAAATAATCATCTTCAATTTTACTATCCATTCTTCCTAAATATTTATTCGTTGTTTCTTTCATAGCAACCATCCCAAAACCACGTTTATCCCCAAGTCGTTTTGAAGAAAGGTAAACACCATCTTTCATTCGTGGCATTTCATGAAATGTATTTAAAACTTGAATCTTACAAAACTGGCTGTTCTCTTCAAGATATAACTTCACCACACGATTACGTTCGCATTTTCCTGCAGCTTCAATAGCATTGTCTAAAGCGTTTCCCAATAATACTGTTAAATCATACGGTTCAATTTTAAATTCAGAAATACCGACACGGGTTACAAAATGGATGTGTGGATTTTGAGTAATTTTAGAGTTTACGATGGCATTAATAACGGGATTGGGTGTATTCACATACGTTTTCAAAGCCTCATGATGAATCAGCTCATGGATATAATTACGGGCTTCATCATCTTTCCCAGACTCGATCATATACGATAAAGATGCCATATGATTTTTGAGATCATGTTTAAGTTTTAATACTTCCACATCGGATTCTACACGTTCCACTTCACGTTTTTGGTATAAATTAAACGCATCAATCATCGTTTGATAGGTCTCGTTTTTGACCTTCATTTCAAAGTAGTTACTGATAATCATAAACATGATTGAAATTAAGATAGTCTGGATTATAATAAAGTAAAAGATAAGATTTTTAGAAATAATATAATCTTGAGTCAAAACAATATCAAAAAGTACAATGATTACGAGAAGATTCACAACAAGATAACCGAGTGTATAGTTAGATACGAAAATATCTTGGGTAAACTGCTTTGGCCCTAATAACCGTCGTAATAACTCAATGAGAATGATTGTAATGGTCTTAATCCCAAACATCACAATCATTCTTAATTCGGTTGCACCCATCAAGACATCAACTTGAATATTGGTAATCTTTACAACTGCGGATATTACAAGAATTGTGATAATTCCTAACAGCAGATAATAAACAATTGCGGACATGACCTTCGCAAAAACACTTCCATCAAAAAGCACAAATACATAAACAACCAGCAGCACCCCCATAATAATCGAAACAAAGGAGGAAAATGCTGTCGATACGGTTGCGCTAAAAATTAAAAAGGATGTTAGGAAGGTAACACCCCAGAATTTGAATTTATGATTATCTTTAGTTGTAAGAAAGACTTGCGCCGCTCTAAAAAGCAACAATACATCTAAAAGACAAAACAATGCTTCCCCAATAAGCATCATGCCTTCATTTGTCATCTACAATCGCTCACTTTCTACTAAGAAATCCAAGTAATTTTGATATAAATTTTTAAACTGACCGCGTGAAACTTCAATCAGATCATCATACCCCTTCAGTTTGATAACCCCTTTTCGCATCTCTTGAATATACATCATATTCACAATATAACGACTATTGGGTTGAATAAACATGGATTCAGGTAAACTCTCATACACTTTTGTGAGACTGGTTGACTTCATGACATAGGATTCATCTTGAGTAAAAATCGTTATATTTCGATTTTCATACAATGCAAAGACAATTTCCATGAGTTCTAAATTTAAAATCCCTGAATCAAACTTAAAAACAACACTATCACGTTGTGTAAGACGTGTTGTAAGTTGAATTAACGCCTCTGGCAACTGCAAATCCAATTCTTGCTTTAAGATATAGTCATAGACATTCAGACCAAATGCGTCCTTAATATAGCCCTCATAGGAAGTGATAAACACAACAACGGTACTTGGACTATCCAAAGAAAGACGTTTCGCTAACTCAACGCCATTTCGAGAACCCAACTCGATATCCAATAAAACAATATCGATCTTGGTCTGTTTAACACATGACAACACATCATCTGGATTATCAAAGATTAAGACGCGATAATCAATATCTCGGCTAAGCAGCGTTTGATTCACAACTTCCCGAAGACGATCATGCATTATCGTTTCATCATCAACAATTGCTATTTTAATCATAACCATACCATTCCTTTGCCTAAATTATAGCATAACCCCAACCTAAAATTGAAGCCATAAAAAAAACCTTGGTCCGTTACTAACCAAGGTTCTTTATTATTTTTTCTTTGGCAATTCTGGCTTATAGAAAGACCATAGTGATAATGTCGTTGCTTGATCTGAAATTTTCAACAGACCGTTTACAACGTGATTAACTATTTTTTTCATTGGCCTCCTCCTTCCGCCCCAAATATCTGTATTGCTTCACATCCCCTTGATCAAAACAAAATTTGGTACGATGTGCTTTGTCTGCATGTATGATAGAATGCAAACAGATCGTTATGCGTAATAACTGAAGTAACAATGCTTGAGTATATGGTCAAGTATAACCAAGCGTACAAATCGATTATGTGCGATATAATGATTTATAGGAAGTTCATATATTATTTAGAATATCCCACCATACCTAAATAAGAGCTCCGAAGTGTGTTCATCTTCGTTTAAACATTCCTAACTGTTACTTAACTTCATCGAAAAGCAGTCGTCTCACCAAAGACGGTTGCACACGACTCATCACACACTGATGAATCATTATTATGGTGTGTGCTGCATACATACAAAGAAGGTTATGATTTTTTTTTGTATTGTTATGCAAACCTATAATAACGGAAGAATGACATAATTTGATATTTTATGTATAATTTGTATGAAATTAAGGATATTTTGCATTTTTACACATAAAAGAAACATGAGGTGCCACATGGACACGAAATATTTACCGGGTTTACGAATTTTAAAAACAACCCTCGCGGTTGCAATCTGTCTCATCACTGCTTGGACGTTAAACTATCCTGCTCCCTTTTATGCAGCGATTACCGCCGTTTTAATGATGAAGTCATCACCGGAACATGCAGTGCGTGCTTCGCTTGATCGTATCTTAGGAACTTTATTTGGAGGAATCATCGGAATCTTATTTCTACTCATTACAATCTATTTTAATATTCCCAGTGAGTCTTTAGCTTATACGCTACTCATTGTGGCTGTGCTTTTAGTAGATCTAACACTTTGTAAAATATTAAATCTTCGTGAGTACGCTACATCCATGTCAGCGATTTTAGTCCTTGCGGTCTTACTGAATCATAATGGAACTCAAGGCGATGCAATACAGTATATGATCCGACGCATCCTTGAAACGCTTTTTGGAATCTTTATTTCTGTTATTATCAATAAGTATATCAACCATAAGGAAGATTTATCCTAAACGATAAAAAGTCTCAACGACCAACCGCTGAGACTTTTTTTAGTATGCTACAACTCCATGAAGCAACATTTGCATGGTGTTTTCAACCGCTTCTGCTTGTGTTACATTACCCACATACACTTGAACCCAAGCAATCGAAACGTAATTATTGATCGTATTAATAATCCAACCCTCATTAACATTTTGATTCAACATCTTCTTTTTATACATCTTGATCACAACTGTATAGAGTGGTTTTAAGATTGCATGACATTCTTGACGTAACTCATCTGAATTTAAGCCATCTGGATAATAATACAAAAAATACACCCGATCACCCAGTTCAATTAACACATCCACAATATCTTTTAAAGATTCAAATAAATCCAGTTTACGTTCAAGACCTTTAAGCGCTGTATCAATTTCCTCAATACATGCACGAGCCATGACATCATAAAGCTCGTCACGTCCAGTAAATGTACGGTGAAACGTAGCACGACTGATACCGGCATTTTTTGCGATATCGTTCACTGTAGCAGTGGGATTCATAATTATAAAGGGAACAGTTCTTCTAATAATTTCTTGTTGTTTCATCATAACCTCTTTGCGACATAAGTGTGTCATTCCACTTATAATACAACTGCCACATGGACAAGTCAAGGACATTCGCAGTCATTTTTCACACTTATTTCATAATAAAATTGATTGCGTATTAAAACAACAAAAAAAGCGCAATTAAGCGCGCTTTTGATACTTCATATAAACCAACTGACCCTTCGTATAACTTTCAATCAGATTAAGTTGGTGACTGTTTATCGATTCATCAAATAATGGGATACCCTTACCCAGTAAAATAGGTGCAGCAGCAATCCAATATTCATCAATAATGGATGCCTCCACAAGTGCTGAAACTAGCATTCCACCTCCAACAATCCAGATATCTTTTCCTTCTTGTTGCTTGATTTCATTAAGTACTCCAATAACATCTTCCGAGATGAGTGCCATGTTATTACGTGGTTTGATATCCTGTGATGAAACAACATAGGTAAATGAATCCTCATAGGGATACACATCTGGTGAAAGTTCTTCGGTAACTTGTTTGTAGGTTTTTCGACCCATTACAACCGTATCAACTGTTTTATAAAACATTTCATAGGTATCATCATCCACAGAGTTATACGATTCCAACCAATTAATTGAACCTTTCTCATCTGCGATATAGCCATCCAAACTTATGGCAATGAATAGTTTAATTTTTCTCATCATACTGCTTTCTAACTTTCACGAACTAATCTTTGCGCAAAACCTTCCCGGTAATCGCATCAACCTTGATGTCGATCGATTTTTGATGTGCACCCACAATCTCAATTTCATAAACTAAGGTATCTTTATCTTTTTTGAGTTCAACTTCAACAAAATGTCCTGGTTTAAAAGTTAGGGCTTGATGCATTGCTTCGGACACAGGAATTATAGTTTCAAGCTCATCACGGGTAAATCCATCGCGTTCAACTTCAACCTGTTCTTTGTGGTCTAAATATTCATTTGTCTCTGAAAGAATGTCGTGATTATTATTAAATACAATTTCAACTTCACTGTCTTCAATTGCCGCCTTAACTTCATAGACCCCTTCTTCATGGAGGGGGCGATAGGCAATCTCTGTAATAATTGAAGCTTCATCATGCAACGAAAAATAAAATTCAACAGCATCTTCAAATGAGACATCCGGAAGATGATTAGGATTTTCTGTATTTGGCTTAACGGGTGGAAGTTTATGAACCTCTTTATCGATGGGATGAGGTTTCACTGAGGTCGCAGTTTTACCACGATCTGCACACCCAGTAACGATTCCTAGCATCAAACAAATACAAATGATTTTTTTCATGTCGACAGTCCTTCCTCATTTTCTTATGTTTATATTTTAACACACACACCCCTTTACAACTGTGTGTTGTATTGTGATTTAAAAAAAGAAGCCGAAGCTTCTTTTAAAATAACAGTGGTTTTACCACATAGAAGAATAATAGTACAATGATTCCTAAAACAATTCGGTAAACACCAAATGCTTTAAAGTCATTCTTCTTAAGGTAATTGAGTAAGAATCGGATTGCGAATACTGAGACGATAAATGAAACAACCATCCCTACTACTAGCAAACCAAATTCCGAAAACATGAATCCATTCCCCTTAACGAAGAACTTCGCTAATTTCAAAATACTTGCTCCAAACATTACCGGTACTGCGAGGAAGAATGTAAATTCAGTTGCGACAATACGTGATACACCAAATATTAATGCACCTACGATGGTTGCACCAGAACGTGATGTTCCGGGGAATACGGCAGCAATTAATTGGAATAAACCAATAATCAATGCAGTTTGATATGTAATTTCAGAAATTTTAGTAATTTTAGGTTTTGCATTTTTATTACGGTTTTCTACCACAATAAAGATAACACCAAATAAGATTAACATAATTGCGACAACGGTCGGATTATACAAATGCGCATCAATCCAATCATCAAATAGAATTCCAACAATACCTGCGGGAATACATGCAACAACAATTTTCAGCCACATATTGATGATGTCTTTTTCAACCGTAATCTTACCATTTTTGTTTTTCTTAAATGGAAATAGTTTATGCCAATAAATAACTACAACGGCAAGAATCGCACCTAATTGAATCACAACAAAGAACATTGATTTAAATTCAGGTCGTGCGTTCAGTTTAAGGAATTCATCAACAAGAATCATATGACCCGTACTACTAATCGGCAACCATTCTGTAATTCCTTCAACAATACCGAGGATTATAACTTTTAATAACTCAATCAAACTAGAGTCCTCCTATTTATATTATGCCTTAACAGACTATGATTAGAATAACATATTGAACACTCATTGTGATGAATTTGACGTAAATTTTAGTTAAATCATCGTGTTTGGATTATTTCATACGATTCTTTTTATCGTTGATTACTCGAATCACAAGCCCCAATCCAAGGAGTGTATACCCGCGATATTGTGGTGTTACACCCGTTTGAGGTAATGATTCACTCACGACTCCAAAATGAATCACCGGTTTATCTTGTTTTATACTTTCAACTTGAGAAACAGGATCTTTTGGCTTAACAATTGGTTTTTTGAGATTATCAATCGGTTTTAAACCGCTATCTACTGGTTTCGTTGGTTTCGTTGGATCTGTTGGCTTCACGGGATCAACTGGATCTGCGGGTTTTACCGGATCAACAGGGTCTGTGGGTTTAACTGGATCAACAGGGTCTGTGGGTTTAACTGGATCAACTGGATCTGTTGGTTTAACTGGATCAACTGGATCTGTTGGTTTAACTGGATCAACAGGGTCTGTGGGTTTAACTGGATCGACAGGATCTGTTGGCTTTACCGGATCGACAGGATCTGTGGGTTTAACTGGATCGACAGGGTCTTTTGGCTTTACCGGATCGACAGGATCTGTTGGCTTTACCGGATCGACAGGATCTGTGGGTACGATAGGATCAATTTCTACGGGTTTTGGTTTTGGTTTAACTGCGACGGCTACGGATTGTTCTTCACCGTCTTTGGTGCGATAACGCACATCTGTTTGACCTTCTTTTAGACCTTTAAACATCATCTCTTGATCATTATTTTGAGCGGTTCCTTCAAGAAACTCAGCATCCCAAATCCATTTTCCTTGCGCAGGTTTTGGACTCAACTTAAACGTATTTCCAACTTCGACGCTCATCGCACTTGGTAAATTTTTAATTACTTGAACCAGTTGGTTCATTGATTTCTCAAGTTTTTCAACCATCGTATCGATGTTGCTTTGATCAATTCCTTTTTGCTTACGAAGGGTTTTTGCTTCCTGAAGTGTTGTGGTAAGGGTTGTGAAAGATGTCTTGGTGTAATCATCTGCATTAAGATTTGATGCCTGACTGATTAGAATATCAAGTTTTTTCGTATCCAATCCCCCGACTTTTACCTTCGCAACAGCACGTGTACCATTTTTCAATTCCGCAATGACTGCAGCCTCACCCGCATGCTCACCAGTAAATTTGAGTCCTGCAATACTTACATGTTCCTCATTACTTGTGAGCAAGCGTGTTACAACTTGAGGATTACTTGGGTCATCGTTTTCAATGGTGAATTTTGGTGCAACAACTTCACCTGAATTGATTTCATAAACTTTTTTATCAAAACTTAAGCTTGGTGTATATTTCGGTTGATCCACAACTTCAACTTCATACTCTAATTTTTCATAAGCGTTTTGAACCGTAATTTTCGCTTTCCCTTTTTGATGCGCTTCAATTTCTCCGGTATCACGAGCCGATACGATGTGTGGTGCATCAGAATCAAAGGTACGTTTTCCTTCTAAATTGTAAGAAATAAGTTTACGTTTTTCTCCAACCTTCATTTGAAGTTTTAACGATTCTTCTTCAAACACTTCAATGAGCGCAACAAGATCAATTCCATTTTTATCTTTAATTTTAATAAAGGTTGCTCCAGGTTTTAATCCCGTTACCAGTCCTTTATCGTTCACATCCGCAATCTCCGGATCTTCTGACTCAAATGTAGGTGTTTGCCATTTAAAATTACCGGGTTCAAGCTCTATTTGTGCTCCTACTTTAATTTTAAATTCATCAACTTTAAGATGTGGTTTCGGTGTCCCTGGAACTACAGTTTTATAATTCGTTTCAAGCATTCCTGCATCAACTGCGGAAATAACCACTTCTTGTCCTTTTAAATTTGTCACATCCACATCAAAAGCATGACGCGAGACAAGATCGTATGGTGTATATTGTTTCTTTAAAGGACGGTTTACTTGTACTTTACCATTATAAACGGGGTAAAGTGCAGTTTGTGTTAAGAATGTATTGTCATTACTTTCCACATGCATCATAACCGTACCATTTTTTTCCGTAAACTTAATTTTATCTTGAGGTATGACCGGTTTCGTATGATCAACGTGAATCGTATGAACAATCTCTTGATCAATACCTTTTCGATAACCTAAATCTGCACTGATTTTCAAATCATATCGACCTTCAGGTAGTGGGTTTTTCTGTTGATCAAGACCCGTAAATGTTGAGAAGGGCCAAAAGAGTATATTCGGAACCTGTTTTCCATAGGAATTGTTGTAGAACGTTTTGCGAATATTTGGGCGTTCTTCTTTTATAATGACTTGTTTTGTTTTTTTGTTCGTAATTTCCATCGTCATGGATTCTACGTTACGTAATTGTCCTAAATTAATACCACTTAGTTTATCGTATAATCCATCACCATTGGGTGATATTACAAAACGACTCGGGTTTGTATAGATCATGCGTCGATCAAAAATATTACCACCCATTGGCATTTTGTCAGATAAGTAACGGTGTGCATAATTACTTGCACGTACCCCCATCTCATATTCCGCAGCATGATCAAAGATTGGTGCTTTTTCCCAATCACCGTAGAAAGCAAGGAACGGAATGCTTATTTGAGGATGACTTGCATGCGTAAGTTGTACAAACCCTTCCACATACGTTCCGTTTTCAAATTCTTGGTTTAAACGGTTTTTCTCAGCTTGTGTAAGTTGTACTGTAATCGAAACATCTTTTGTCTCTTTTGCTTTTACAGTTACTGATGTCACACCTGAACGAGTTACATCTACACTGCGATTATCATCTGTCATAAATGCACGTTCGCGATGATCGTCCATAATGCTACGTTTGATAACGGGTACACTTACTTTTTCTTTAATCTGATACGTTTCAGTTTGAGTTCCCATATTCGTAACTTTAAATTTAAGTGTATAATTTCCCGTCTTGTTTTGATCATCGCCTAATTCGATCTTAGGACGATTGGATCCATCATGATTTTGTTTCGGATCAACACTCAAGTAAACAGGTGTTTTGATGGCTGCATTAATATCCATCATCCCTGAACCTTGTTTTCGAACGGGTTGTGGTGCACCATCTTTTTGTACAATTGGATGAGCCGTACTCATCAATAAATTGTTGGTAAGTTCCATTTTTTGAATATTGGTTAAATTTCCAAATTTATCGTTTAAGTATTGTTTCATTAATGCGGAAGCACCTGCAACATGAGGTGTTGCCATGGATGTTCCTGACATTTCATCGTAGTTTTGACCGTTTAAACGTGGCATCGCAGATCGTATCCAAGCACCCGGTGCAGATATCTCAGGCTTAATACTGATATTAGGGGTTGTACCAATACTTGAGAAGCCTGATAAGGTTACTTGAGTCGGATCGATTGTCTTGCTACCTGGACGATATTTTGTATTGTTCACACTGGCAACAGATATGGGTGAAGCATAGGTTGAAGGACTACCGACAATGCCATGATCTGGATCAGATGCAAGTGTTAGATCATTACCATATAAGTTTTTCTCAGATGATGACATCGCGTTTCCTGCCGCAACATCAAGTACAATTCCATTATCACGAATACGGTTGTACATATCATTGGTAGGTTTGTAGGAATCATGCATAAACCCAGCATCACTCCCCAAACTCATATTAATAACATCAACACCTAAATAAACACAATCTTCTAATGCGGATACTAAGCTAATATCACTCGCCCCACCACCTTTATCACTAAACACTTTAAAGATCATGAGTTGTGCTTCCGGTGCTACGCCTCTAAAATCCGCTTGATCTTTTCCGGCTACAGTCCCTGCAACGTGGGTTCCATGCGCTAAACGTCCATAATTATGCGCACTTGGATCAACAATTGCATCTTTATCCGCATAATCATAAACAAACGGTACTTTGTCATTAATATAAACATGATCTACCGTAAGACCCGGTGTATTCGCTGTAGCTTTCAGTTTTTTATTATTTAGAACTGTTTGAATTTTTTGTTTATTAATTCTGAATTGTGATGGTGCTACCGCAAATGCAGGATGTCCAGTATCAAGACCGGTATCCAAGACTGCCACCACAATATTTTCACCCTTGTAGTGTGATTGCGTCCAAACTGTGTCTGAACCAATCGTACGGTTACTATCGACCATTTGAGGTTCAGGAATATCATACGTTTGACTTACAAAAGCACTCTTAACACCTTCGATATCTTTGATTAAATTCAAATCATCCAATGATGCTTTAAGAGAGAAACCATTCATAACCCGGGTAAAATTACTATCAACTTCCACATCTTTTTGAATGACTTCAGAAATTTTATCCACTACAGCTTCATGAGATTTAATTAAATTGGCTTCGAGATCTTGCGCTTGTTTCGTTTCTGAAAAGTCGCCTAAACTCCCTACCTGCTTAATCTCGTTTTCGTAATCTAAAATCGGACGTGCTTCAAGTTCCACAATAATATCGACGGGAACACTTGGGTCTACAGAAAGCTCTGGATCTTCCTCTGGAGTATTTGTTTCTTCTTCATCCAAGATGGATTGAACGATCGACACATCATCCATAGCTGTGAGTTCCGCTAGGGTTCCCTCATCATTCGCACGAATATTTGTTCCTGTTGTTATCACTAAAAGAAGTGATAACACAAGTGGCATCATTGCTTTAAATCTTTTTCTCATAAAAATCACCGCTATCCTTATATATAGTATTTATTAATTACTTTTTTTTATAATACATGAATTATTTTTTTTATGGTTAAGATTTAAGAAAGTAACCAAATCAATCAAAAATCGCGTGATTTTATGTCAAATACAGAGGAATTTGGATACTGAAAACATATATAAAAACAAAAAAGTGCCTTCGAAAAAGGCATAAAAAAACTCTCGTTACCGAGAGTTAAATGATAATGTTTTAATTAAGCAACTTTAACGTTGATAGCTTTATCACCACGTGTATCACTTTCAATATCGAAAGTAACAACATCACCGTCATTTAAAGTTTTAAAACCATCGCTGATGATTCCTGAGTAGTGTACGAAAATTTCTTTTCCACTGTCAGTGATGATGAATCCAAAACCTTTATCTGCATTAAAGAATTTTACTTTTCCTGATTCCATAAGTATGCCTCCAGTTCTAGTTAATTAAGAAGGTCATGCTTACTTTGTTCACACAATTGCAATGAGTATCTTTTAACTTCTACAGTATATCACATCATTTCGCTAAATACTACTAAACATTAAAACTAATTCAATTATCACTAAAATTCCACAAATAAGTCAGTTCGAATTTTTATACATTTATCTTGTAGCACGGGTTAAACTAACGTAAAATTAAATTATAGAAATGGGGTTCCTCATGAAAAAACATTTAAAAACGATTTGGAAAGCCTTACTCAGTTTGGTACTTGTCATTGTAATCATCCTTGGTGGTTTGATTAGCTACGCCTTCTTAACAGATTATAAGCCAGAACCGCTCACGGATTTGGCTATTGACAAGGCGCATGTCCAAGCCACACTCTACACCAATAAACCATATACTTTATTAACTTATAATATTGGCTATGCTGCACTTGGCCAAGACCAAGACTTTTTTATGGATGGTGGTAATAAAGCCGGCGCTGATACACTCGAGGAAGTGCTTCTAAATATGGATGGCATTCTCTCTATATTCCAAGACACCAATCCTGATTTCGCGCTCTTTCAGGAAGTGGATCTTTCCGGCAAGCGCAGTTTTAATGTGAATCAATATGATCTCCTTCGTAATGAAGGCTATCACGGAATTTTCGCCCCTAATTACAAAGTGAAATATGTTCCTGTACCGTTCACGCATCCAATGGGAGGGGCAGAAAGTGGGATTGCCACTCTATCAAAAGCAGAACCCTTAAGTTCCACACGCTATCAGTTCAATGGGAAAGAACCCTTGGTAAAACAACTCTTTGACCTTAAACGTGCATTCAGTGTGACCCGATACCCGATGGATAATGGAAAAGAATTTATCCTTATTAATGCTCATTTCTCCGCATTTGATAAAGGGGGCAAGGTTCGTGTCCAACAACTTGCGCAGATGAAAGAGGTACTCGAAAGCGAATATAACCAAGGTAATTATGTTGTCCTTGGTGGTGATTTCAATCATGAATTGCCAACGACCGATTCTCACAATTTCACTTGGACGGATTCTTATCCTGATTGGATTATGGAGCTGCCAGAAGACTTTGCTCCTTCCGGCTACCATTGGGGTGTAGACCCCGATAATCCTTCAGTACGTGCGGTTGATAAAGCATATCGTCCTCAAGAAACGTTTATGGCGGTCATCGATGGTTTTCTTGTTTCCGACAATATCGAAATTATTGATACAGTTGGACTGGGAACTGTTGATTTCAAATATTCCGACCACAATCCCGTCAGCATGACGATTATATTTAAATAGACACTCTCGTTTGAGTTGTAAATTAAAAGCAGACATTTTTTCATCTCTGCCTTTAATTTACAACTTTTTAAGTGTTGGTTTTTATCCGAGTTAGCATTTGTACTAGTATTTCATAATTTTCTCGTCCAAGCGGTCGGCAATCAATTTTAATCTTCCTACCGTCATTATGTTCAACTAATTCTAAAGCCATACTTAATCCTTCTTCATAAGCTTTAATTTGATAGTCCTTCAAATAATAAATATGCTCTAATTTCCCGAATTGATAGTATATAAGTTTTTTTTTATTAACTCTTATTTTAACTTCATCTTTTAAAATTAAAAAATAAATGCAGCCAACCATCACGATCCCAGCTACGGCAACGGAGGCACCTAAGACGTTAGCATAATCCAACCGTGTTTCGTTTTGCATAATTTTAAACATAAGCCCACCATTCATTAAAGGTAGCAAAATACTCAGTAAATAACTTATTACAATTCGTGAGTGTGGTCGTCTAAATGTCAACATCTGGCACCTCCTTTGGTGAAAAGTATACTTGAATTCTAAGAAATTTGTGTTAAGAAACGATGATAATTGAATACAAAAAAAAACGGAATATCTAATTCCGTTCTGACGTTTCTGTTTTATTTAATCTTCTTTACGACGCACTTGAATGAGTATCCCAATAATTACTAGACTTCCTGCTAAATAGTAATTTTGGCTTGCTCCTGTAGATGGCAAATATTTGGGTGTCCCTTTTTTAGAAGTTTCAATTTTGGGGTTCACAACTTTCTCAGTGTTAATCTTTTCACCTTTTCTAGGTTGTTTAATGATTCCATTCTTGTTAGGATTCGTTTCCGGTTTTTCGGAGGGATCCTTTATAGGTGCATCCTTCGATGCAACTACTTCATACACAAGATAGACGTCTATATTACCATTGATATAGTTGCCAACCATATCTCCTTCAATTCGATTAAATTCATAACCTTCAATTGTTTTTTGAATTATTTCAAGTTCTAGGGCAAAAGATTCTTTATGGACCCCTTCATTGATGAAAACAGGCGCAATGGCGTTCCCCGCTTCATCAATATAATGAACGGTAACGAATGATGTAATAATTGGATCTTTTTCATAAATATAAACAATTTTAATTGCTTCATTCCCGTATGTTCCAATTAAATCCCCTATAATGTTTTTAAAAGTGTAGCCAGGAATCTCTATTTTTCTTTCTTCAACGTTATACGCATCGCCCACTACACCTTCAACAATCTCGGTTTTATGAAGTAGCTTCCCTTCACTATCTTGATATTGAATTTCGACACTCCCCTGTGTAATTTCATCTTTGATGTAGATTAAGATAAGTGTATACGCTTGATGACTGAACGTACCTTTTAGTTCACCTTTATATTTTGAGTAGGTATATCCTGGTATCTTTAACAGTTTCTCCTCTAGATTAATTGCATATGACTCCCCAAAAATTCCTTTTAAACTTATCGCTTCAGCTATTTCATTTCCGAACGCATCGTGGTATAAAATTGTCAAATCTGCACCATGAACAACATTTTTTTTATAGATATACGTTACCGTTTGCACTTTATCAGTAAATATCCCTTTTTCAGTGCCTTTTACTGATTTAAAGGTATAGCCTGTAAAATCCGTCTGTAATAGTGTTGTATCATAGCTATCACCAACATTTCCTTCTAAGATTGAATCTTTGCTGATTGATATACCTGCTTCGTCTTCAAATCTGACTGTTACATTCTCTGCTTTGATTGCATCTTTTGAATAGACATACGTTATAGTTTGCGCTTGATCAGTAAATATCCCTTTTTCAGTGCCTTTTACTGATTTAAAGGTATAGCCTGTAAAATCCGTCTGTAATAGTGTTGTATCATAGCTATCACCAACATTTCCTTCTAAGATTGAATCTTTGCTGATTGTTATACCCGCTTCGTCTTCAAATCTGATTGTTACATTCTCTGCTTTGATTGCATCTTTTGAATAGACATACGTTATAGTTTGCGCTTTATCAGTAAATATCCCTTTTTCAGTGCCTTTTACTGATTTAAAGGTATAGCCATTAATGGTGGTTTTTAGCGGGCTGACATCATAGGACGTTCCTTGTACACCATCTTTTCTTTGAGATTCTAAGATTGTATCGCCATCCTGATTCTTATATTCAACGTACACATAACCATATTTGGGTATTATTTTCGTATAGGCAACATCAACGACGACATCGTTCTCGGCTATCCCCTTCACATTATCGGTTATCGTTTTTTCTAATAATTCATAGCCCACTAATTTGTCAGATTTTCGTGTTTTAATATAATCTGTGAAATCATATTTTTCACCCATTACCAGAGGATGGATTTCCTGTTCAATAATTTCTCTATAATACGGACCATCAACTTGTGACCACGTTCCTACCTTATAATTAATTCGCAATTGTGGTTGTTTTATTGCTTTTGCAGATATTTGGGTAAGTTTTTTGTCCTTATACCAAATTGAGAACATAACATCATTTGCGGTTGTATTATTGATACCGTAAGTAACTTTTATTTTTGTATTATCTTCTAAATTTTCTAATTTAAAAGATTCGGTATTGCTATAGGCCTCTACCTTTTTTCCGTCTACAGCGATGACGGGATTATTTGTAATGTAATGATTTTCATCGTTACGGGAGAACGGATCAAGATCCGTTCTTTGTTCACCTAAATAAAGTATGGTGTTCTCATTTTCAAGAATATATACCAAGGGTGAGTAATCATAGATACGATTATTCGCCAGCGTCACCATCGTGATATTTTTTTGTGTAAAATCAGCCAAAGGACTTAGGTCTTCGATTCCATTCCCTGTAAGTGTTATGTGCTTTACTTCGCCATTTAGTTTTTTGAGTTCACTCAAATCTTGAATCCCAGTATGATTCATATTTAAAGATTCGGTGATATTCATATTCTCAAAAACATCGAGATGAGTAAGTAACGGATTACTTGCTAAGTAAACGTCATCCAATTCTTTGAGTGTTCCAAGCGGTTTGAGATCATCGTTTTTCAGATTGTTCGCTCCACTTTTAAATGTTTTTAACGGTTTTCCTTCAACCCAAGTATAATCAGTTATCTTAGAATATCCTACTTCCACATAATTTAATTCGGTTAATGAATTCAATACCTCAATTGTATTATCACCTAAGTTATCAAGTTCATTTATTTCTAATTTTTTAAGTGGCATTCCCATTATGGATGAAATATCTGTAATTTTCTCATTTCCATTAATATTTAAATGACTAACCGATAAACCTTTAATTGCACTAATATCTTCAAGACTGTCCGTATATCCCGCTATGTCAATAACCTTGAGATTTTTAGCATATTGCAACCCTTCAAAGTTTTTCCATTGCTTAATATTATTAATTCTACCCCATACATTCTTGTCGAGTGCAACAACACGAAGCATATCTTTTTCTGTAATGGGCGTCCCAATTTGAATTCCTGTATAGATACGAATAATGTCTTCCATAACGGGATCTGTGAAAGTAACGACCGGGCTTTCCTTGTTCTCAGTGTCTAAGGGTTTCGATACCGTTGTCTCTACGGTATCCTTCTCAATTTGTTGAGGCTGGTCATCATTTATATTAACTTCATCAATATCAGTTTTTTCTTCGATTACCTCATTTTGACTAACAGTTTCATTAATCTCAACAGGATCATCGAAGGTGTCTGGCTTCGTATCTGCAGCGACAAGGGTTGTCACCTGCGCAAATATAAATAGAAGAACGATTACCCCTTTTAGTTTATTATCCATTTTTCCCTCCCACACAATGTTGATGTGTAATCACATCCTATCGTCCTTATTTGTATTATTGGTGAAATAAACATGTTTTGAGATTTAGCGCAATTTAGTGTTATACTATTTCAATAAATAATAAATTTGATTATTATTAACATTAAACACAGGACTAAGGTTGTTTATTAAATTAGTCATCGTAAGAAAATCTTATTTTTTATTAATAAAAAAAATCTCTTAGATACCAGTACCTGTCAAGTTGACACTAAATAAAAAGTAGATTTATATTTGATAGAACTAAGATATCCAAGATCTTTCTGGATACGTTCGGTATTATACCAATGAACGTATCCTTTTGTTTTTGTTTTTATTTTTGTTTCTTGTTTTGTTAATTTCCCATCGATTCTAATTCATTCTTCCTTTAATTGAGGAAACCAATTTTCTATTGGACTGTTTTGCCAGCAATGGCCACGTTTCGACATACTCATTTGATACCCATGTTTTTCCAATTTATCAATATAGTATCCTGAATAGTAAAGAGAGCCTTGATCCGAATTAATCATTGCAATGTCAGAGCAAGGCTTAGGAAGTCCCTTCATCGTTTCTTTTAATAATTCAATATTACTTTTTGTAGATATAGAATATGCTATAATTTCATTATTAAAGAGATTTTTAATAGCAGATAGATATAATAATCCGTCTGAACATTGAATGTAACCGACATCGGTTGAAAGCTTTTCTAGGGGTTTCGTTGATGTGAAGTCTTCATTCATTAGGTAAGGAGCCATTTTTAGATGGCTCTTTTCTTTTCTCAATTTTTCAAAAAACGGACGCCTTACTCTAACTTTAGTTTTGAAACAGGGTACTCTTTTTTTAGAATATAAATGATCTGATATTTTCCTATTCGTGTTGTATTTTTCGGATTTTCATGAGTAGAGTATAAGACTTTTTTATAATTTCTATGTCCTCTACTTCCCCAGGTTTCTTGCGGCATCTATCTAAATGTAGCGTTCTCTCCATAAGTTTTCTTTTCCAGTTTGCAATTGTTCCAGTACGAACATTATATTTTTCACTGACACTTCTATATGATTTACCATTCAAAATCTCTTGTACAATCATTAACTTATCTTCATATGATCTTATTGTTTGTTTGCCCATGAAAAAAAATACCTCCAAAGTTTAACTAAATATTAACACGATAGTGTTTTTTATTTAGTGTCAACTTTAAAGGTATTATAATCTATAAAATCTTTGATATTTATTGCTATTTACTTTTGTATTGTTAAGAGTTGATCTGTTGAGGGGTCAACCATCTCATCCTCTTTATGAAGTACAATACTTTGACCTGATGTAAAGATAAAAGGACTTATTAAAGATTTTCCTTGTGCCTTTATGAATTCGAGGTCAACGTGTGTTAAGACATCACCTTGTTTTACCTTGTCACCTTGTTTCACAACAGCATCAAAGCCTTCGCCCTTTAGTTCTACGGTATCAATGCCAATATGAATCAGAAGTTCTAAGCCTGCATCCGTTGTAATTCCAAATGCATGTCCTGTAGGGAAAATCATGGTAACTTCACCACTTACTGGTGCAGTAATTGTACCCTCTGTAAGTTCAAGAGCGTATCCATCCCCCATCATTTTTTGAGAAAACACTTGGTCCGGAACTGCAGTTAACGAGCGTGCAATCCCAGTTCCAAATGGTTTCATAACTTCTTCTTTTTTCTTAAATCGTTCAAACATGGTGAACCTCCATACATAATTTCTCAATGAACACTACGGTGACCATTGTATTTTATTCAGATATTTATGAGTATTATTCGTCGATACCTAAGATATCGACAATATTATTTTTATATAGAATTGCTTTTGCGCCGTAGATTGCTTGAATACCATCTCCGACCACAAGTACATCTGTAGCACCTAGTGCTTTCAAACCTTCTTTGTTTACACGTTCTTGAGATTTCACTGAAACACGAAGACGTGTAATGCATGCATCAACATCTTCAATGTTCTCTTGACCACCAAGATATTCAATAATTTTAACGGAATCATCTTTAAGGGAATCTTTAGTTGTAATTGCTGCTTCTGGAGCAACTTCATCTTCACCACGACCTGGTGTTGGGACGTTGAATTTCAAGATATAAGTCTTGAATACAAAGTAATAGATTACAAACCAAAGCGCCCCTACTGGTAAGACATAGAGCCAGTGTGTTTTAGCTTGTCCTTGTAAGATTCCAAAGAGTAAGAAATCAATAAATCCACCTGAGAATGTGTTACCAATTGAAATGCGAAGTACATCCGCAATTAAGAATGATACACCATCTAAGAATGCGTGAATTACATAAAGTACAGGGGATACAAATAAGAACATAAATTCAATAGGCTCTGTAATCCCTGTAATAAATGATGTAAGTGCAACACCTAAGAATAAACCACCATATTGTTTGGCTTTATCTTTCGGTACACAGTGATACATTGCAAGACATGCTCCTGGTAATCCAAACATCATTGTTGCGAAACGACCCGCAAAGAAACGTGTTCCATGTGTATAAAGACCTACATGGTTTGGATCTGCAAGTTGTGCAAAGAATATTTTTTGAGCACCTGCTACAGAAACACCATTCACAACTTCAACACCACCAAGCTCTGTAAACCAGAACATTGGGTAAATCATATGGTGAAGCCCTGCAGCACCACATAAACGCATTAAGAATCCATAGAGGAATGTTCCAATTGGACCTAAAGTAGCAATAAAGTCACCACAACTTACAAGAAGTTGTTGGAACGGAGGCCAAACAATGTAGAATGCTGCTCCTACGAAAATTGCAGCAAACGATGTAATAATTGGAACAAAACGTGATCCACCGAAGAATCCAAGTACTTGTGGTAATTGGATATTGTGGTAACGGTTATGGAAATATACCGCAACACTACCAATTACAATACCACCAATAACACCTGTATCAATAGCTGCCCCTTCAGGACTAAAGATACCAAGAAGTGCAGTCATGGTTCCATTCATAACAAGATAACCAACAACACCCGCTAAAACAGCTGTTGCTTTATCTTTTTTCGCAAGACCTGCACAAAGACCAATTGTTAAGAGTAATGCAAGATTTCCAAATACAGTACTTCCGGCTGCAGACATAACTTGGAATACAGCCTGTAAGATTGGTTGATTTAAAAATGGATAAGCTGCTACAGTATTTGGGTTTGATAGTGCTCCACCAATCCCTAAGAGCAATCCAGCAGCTGGAAGGATTGCAATTGGCAGCATAAATGACTTACCAATTTTTTGTAGTTGTTTAAACATTATTTCTCCTTAATCGCTTCTATAAAGCGTGTCGCAATTTCTTGAGGACGGGTAATGGCACCACCAACAACAGCACTATGAACCTTTAAATCCATAATACGTTTTAATTGCTCAGGATAGTGAATCTTACCTTCCGCAATTACAGGAACCTTTACCGATTGAACCATCTTCTCTACCAGTTCAAAATCCGGTCCATCAACATTTTTAGAATACGATGTGTAACCTGCAAGTGTACATGAAACACAATCGAAACCAATACGTTCTGCCTCGATTACTTCTTCAAGCGTTGAACAGTCTGCCATAGCAAGACGTCCCCCATCATGAATTTGTTTTACAAGGTCTTCCGTTTTCACACCCATTGGACGTACACGGTTTGTTGCATCAAGTGCAATCATTTCGCATTCTGTTTCAAGAAGTGCTTCGACTTCTTGATGTGTTGCAGTGATGAACACTTCACTGCCTTCATAGTTTTTCTTGATAATACCAATAACCGGTAAATCTACCGTCTTTTTAATTTCATTGATATCATTAACCCCTTGAGCTCGAATCCCTACAGCACCTGCCGCCTTTGCAGCAATTGCCATACGGCCCATAATCATCGAACTTTGTAACGGTTCCCCATCAAGTGCTTGACAGGAAACGATAAGTCCACCTTTCACAGCTTCTAACATAATCTAACCTCCTCAACACTAAGAGTGTTGTAAATTGTAAATGTGTAGTGCAATATAACCAATTTCTGATTCAGGAAGTTGAATATTAAACTCTTGATCAAGCATTAATGCAAGATCTTCAGAGATTTCATAGGCTTCACAATACCGTTCACGTAGAATATCAATCAATGGATTGGTGAGGGTTACATTATCTTCTGAACGTTTAAATGCAAATTTGAGGTGTGTAATTAAACGCGCTTTTCCCACACTGTTTTGAGTGAATTCTTCTGGAATACGCTTGTTGATAAAGTCGACGGATGCAGTAATCACCTGAGCATAAAAGGCACTGTTTGAAACCTTACCTTGATGCATGGCAGCATGTAAATGGAGAATTACCGAGCCAACCTCAGAGTGAGGGAGTTCCACATCCAATTCGTCATTAATCATTTCAACCATATGTTTTGAAATATCATAAAGCTCGGAATACATAAGATAGTATTCCTCGGTGAAGAAGTTGCTCATCTTAACGCGATTATGATAACGATAAATCGCAAAATTAATATGATCGAGTAATGAAATATGAATCGATTCATCAAATTTATAATTCAAAGTCTTTTCCGCATAAGCAATTGCCGCTTCCGTTACGAGCAGTACTTGATCATCTGTGTTCATAACAATCTTTTCATACTGACTCATTTTATCTAAATCTTGAATACGGTAAAAACTTGTGACAGACTCTTCATCGATGACCGCTTTGCTCTTAGCGTCAAAGCCGATGCCTTTTCCAATCAAGATATAGTCATACTTATCAAGTTGGGCAAAGACAATGTTATGGGTGAATGCTCGAACTACTTTGAACTGATTCTTCATACGTTCATCTCCTTCTTCCTGGATTACACTAGAGCTCATGCAACAAAAAAAACAACTATCCTCGCTGAAACAAGAGCTCACGAAAAAAATTTCGAGTCGCTAATGCCTATATGCGAAATATAGTTGCACGCATATGGATTATAGCCGAAATCCCTTACAAAATCAACGAGTTTGTAAAATAAATTTGAAATTTCACATTGTTGAAAATCATTACCGGAATATCTTGTATTTCTAACCCTATATTAAATTAATTATCAGTTTATATCAAATTTATCACAAACATATCACATCATGCAGATTGGTGATTCGGTTTAATTATTTCAAATTAAGCGTATAATAGACCTATAAGTAAAAAAGGAGTATCTATGATTACGATTAAATCAAAACGCGAAATTGACGGAATGTATCAATCCGGACAATTACTCGCTTCCATCCATGAGTCCCTACGAGACTTTATCAAAGCTGGAATATCAACACACGATATCGACCAGTTCGTACAAAAAATGATTGAAGACAATGGTGCTGTCGCAGCCCAAATTGGTTATGAAGGTTATAAGTACGCTACATGTTGTAGTGTAAATGATGAGATGTGTCATGGCTTTCCAACCCACACAAAACTTAAAGATGGCGATCTTGTTAAGGTAGACTTTTGTGTAGACCTTAATGGATTTCTTTCTGACTCATGTTGGGCATATTGCGTTGGAAACAATCCAAGTCCTGAAGTTAAACAATTAATGGAAGTTACCGAAAAAGCTCTTTACATCGGTATCGAACAAGCCCAAGTTGGCAATCGTGTTGGTGATATTGGTGCAGCGATGGATGAATACATTACCCAATTCGGTTATAAAATGTCCCTTGATTTCTCAGGACATGGTTTAGGTCCCACAATCCATGAAGAACCTATGGTTCCATTTGTGGGTGTTTACGGAACGGGTGCGAAATTAAAAGAAGGCATGGTTATTACGGTTGAACCAATCGTTAATGAAAGCACACCGTATGCGAAGTTAGATGATAACGGTTGGACTGCACGTACCAACAACGGTTGTCTCAGTTGTCAATATGAGCATACTTTCGCAATCACCAAAGACGGTCCTTTCCTAACTACAAAACAAAAATAAAACGTTCCGGCATAAGCCCGAACGTTTTTTTATGAATCGGTATATTTAAGTTTACGTCCACAATACTCACAAGGAATTGTTTCGTGTTGAATCACTTCATTTGAAGCGCCACATCCAGGACATCGAATCATCTTAGACTGTACCTGAGCTTTATATTTCGATACAAACAAGCCTTCAATCATTCTTGTTTCTCGATTGACACTCATATCTTGAAGATAGCCTTTGCGTACAAGTTGATCTAAATCTTGGAGTGTTTCTTGATACGTTTTATCCATTGATCGTGCTAAAGAATCTATAGAAAAGGTTCCTTTCTTAAAAATAAGTTGGTTATAGGCATGATATCGTTCTAAATTTAAGTTTGATTTTGTTGCTGAGTAAACCATCGTTAACCCAGCAAACATGAATGCAATACCGATAATCATACCACTGTAATCATATCGATACGCATCTTGAACTTCAGTTACAAGTCCAAAAAGACCAAAGAAGAACAAGACTGCACCCCATACCAACCGCCCTGTTTTACGTTGGTAAAGACGCGTTTTTGGATTAACCGTTATTTTTCTAAACTGCATAACTTATTTCATTTCCAAGCGATCAGCTTTATTCTTAACGATTAAAAGAAACACCATGAGTAATGCATGAATCACAATTTGACCGATTAATAAGGTTTGATCTGATTGGTGGATTAAGCATGACACAACCAAGGTAAAACTAATTGATACCAATGCATAAAGCACCATGATTGTAGCGATACTGCTTTTTAAAAATGTCGATTTCATAGATCCACCAAATCCAGTGATTAAAAAGAATAATACTTCTGTAATCAAAATCCATATAAATGCGATTTCTGTAATAACACCACTGAAATAACCAATTAAGATCGTCGCTAGAACTGTAATCAATCCGATAATACTATAATTTTTATTCATGATCATCGACCTTCTTTCCACAAGTTCCACAGAATTTCGCATCAATTGATAACGGTGCCTTGCAAGATGTACATGTTTTATGAAGTTGGGTTCCGCATTCATGACAGAATTTTTGAGAACCATCTTTGAGTTCTACATTACAACCCGGACATTTATTTATGTCATGGTTGAGAACTTCAGAGCATGTTCCACAATACTTATCCGTATCTTGAACACTGGAACCACAATGAGGACATGATTTACCCGCATCCGTAGACAAGGACCCCATGGTCTCACTCATTGTCTTACCAAGTCCTGCACCTAAACCTAATCCCATTCCTGCTCCCATTACACTTCCTAAACTGCCTTCATTTTGTGCCGCACCAACTAATGTATCAAAGGAACGTTCTTGTTTGTAGTCGTATCCTACAATATCCATCTCTGCACGTTTTGAAAGTGCTTCTTTAAGACGCATAACCGCACCATCTGTATCCGGAACACTAATATCCGCAATATAGAAATTCAATAGGGTGATGCCATACTCTGTAAAGGTAGGTTGCATTTGTTCTTTAACTGACTCAGATAACTCTTTAAGATATGCACTCAGTTCAAGTACTGTAATTCGTTTTTCCACAAGATACGTTGAAATTGCATCTTTCACATGGGTATTATAAAACCCTCTAAAATAATTAATAATTTCATCACGTCCAAAACTTTTAAGTGTTCCTACTAACTTAATAAGAAAGGCTTTTGGATCTTGTACTGTAATTCCAAATTGACCGTATGCACTCAGTGGTACATAAATACCATACTTTGGATCTTGGATTTGGATGGGTGATGTTGTTCCCCACTTAATATCAAGTGTATGTGCTTTATTAACAAACCATACCTCCGCTTTAAACGGTGATTTCTTTCCAAACGGAAGATTCACAATCTTATTAAGAAGTGGAATATTTGCGGTTTCAAGAGTATGTCTTCCTGCTTCGAAGACATCATAAGCAACCCCTTCCTTATATAATACTGCCGCCTGTGATTCATTCACAATAAGTTGTGTATATGTTGTGAGTTCATCACCGGGGTATTTCCAAGCAAAAATATCTTGATTCCCTTCGTATTTTACGATATCGATAAGTGCCATAAAATAATCCTCCTATTTTTCTAATGTAAACGTACCGGATAATAAGGTGCGATTACTGTCTGATACAACGGTAAATTCTAACTGATCACCAAGATTCATTTTCATGACTGAATTGCTGTGTTCTTCTAATTCGTAGAGCACTTCTTTCGGTTCATTGGGATTGATGAAACTTCGACTTGATGTTGGATAATTGGAACGCTTGCGTCCGGTATTAACGGATTCAAGTGATGTTTGTAGGTCATTAACTTGGATTGGACGATTCCCATGATTATCAAAGCGTACCCGATACATCATTGATCGTTGTACCCCTTTTTCCGCATAACGTCTTCCTTCCAAATAAGAAGGCTTATATTCGCCATTAATGAAATCAACACGTTCAAGTGTCGCAGATAACGTTCCATCATCTGATTTAAAGGTTACTTCTGGATTATATTGTTCTGTGACAACACCTTGACCATAAGCCGATCGAAGCATGTTTGTCGGCAAAGCCAAGACTGTATCATAAATCTTTAACACTTCCGATTCCGCAATGGGAACATCCAGTTGACGGTAACTTTCAAATAAACGGTCATCCGTTAAAGCCCCCTCAAAATTAATCTCAGGAGACTCGAGTTTAAGTCCTCCCTCCATAAATATGTTTGCATAATGTGTTGGACTTAAAGCAACTAAGAGTTCACCCTCTTGGGATGCTTCGGGTTGGATTGTAATATGACCACCTGTTGCGGAAACACTTGACCAATTTAAATTCGGATAGCTTGCATCCGTTTTAATTGCATTAAGATAATCCCGTTCAAAGTTAAAACTTTGAAAATTCTGCACAACAATCGCTTCTGACTGATGGTTTTCGATTACTACATGTGCAATCAAATACCGTTTGGTCGATGGGGTTCGTGAAGAGGACCCTATTTTGATGGCTTGTTCCAATTCAACTAATTCATAACCTTGAAATACAACGTCAATTTTATTGGAATTGTAAGTAAACGGTTTTTCGAGTTTGAATAGTGATTTGGTAACAGGAGATCCGAGCGTTTCAAAATAGTTGTATGTGTCTTTAAAATCATAAGATCCCTTTATGGTTTCATAGTTTTGCACATTGGTATAACGTGCAGAACGCATTTGTGCAGGTCGTATTTCCCAAGCTAGCCAAGAAAGCGTTAAAAGTCCCACTACAAGCAGCACAAATAAAAGCTTATAATCATTGATCCACTGTCTTAAATGTTTTATTTTCAATGCATCCACCCCTTTTTTATATTAATTTTAAAAGTTAGAGCGTGAATGAATGGCTTAATGTTATAAAACACCGTGAATATGTTATTAGCATCAAAAAAAGGATAGCTTAAGTGGAGTTGTCAAACAAAAGTAGACATTAATATAAGACTAGAAACCCCTATCCATTTTATATTGGATAGAGGTTTTATAATTTAAACAGTAAGCAGGTCTTTCAAAGGAATAGCGTTTAACTTTTGATTTAATATTTAAAAACTTGCAGTACTTGTGGATTAAATTATCGGAAAATTCAATCCCTAAATCACTTTGCTTTCTCATGACTGCAGCGATATCATGGTAACCATAACTTGGAAAACGGCGTTGCCAGTCTTTAATCACAAAGCTAAGAGTGAACGTAATCGGATGTTTAAAAGATAAATCATGTGCGATTTGGAATTCTTGTCTTTTAAAGTAACGAACGCCTTGTTTACACCAACTCCTTTCACCTGGTACCCTTTTTTAAATTGTGCAATCTCAATATCTCGTTTTAGAATTTCGAGTTGAAGTCGTTCAATCTCAGTTAATGATTTACTCGTATGAATCGCAGAAAAATGATTTCCTGTCTTTTTCTTGTTTTTTAAACCCTCTTTACCATCGCGCATGAATCGATCAATCCATCCATTAATCGTTCCTTTAGGACTTGTGATAGTTTCGCAGCACTTATATGTTCATCAGTATAACGTGTAACGACTTTAATGCGATCCTCATAAGTCCATTTATTATTTAATCCACCTTTGGGTCTTCCCATCATTAATACCTCCGTTTTATCTTTGATTTTATTATTACACAAAAAAAAGTAGACAAGTCTTTTTTTACTTGTCTACTTTTAGTTTACTACTCCACTTAAGCTATCCTTTTATGGTTTTCTATAATTTCTAAGATTGAATCAAGATAGTGTTCATCATAATCCACTTGATAGTCTGCATAGGGTGCAAGACGTTCATTAAAGTTAATCATAATTCCGGGATTTGCATGTTCAATCATTTCGATATCATTAATATCATTACCCATCGCAACGTAATCTTCAATTCCAAGACGTTTTAGAGCATCATATTTCGATGTTTTATAGGCTAGAATATCTAGAGTATCCGTAGATTCATGACGATAGAATGAAACCGGTAAATCTCTGAGGCGATCATGAACTCGATTCATATCCTCAGCCTCTAAAACGATGAGCTTCATAACACCATCTAACGATTCAAACGGAACATTCTCACCAAGATTTCCACGATTAACATACTGCATTAATTCATGAGAACCATCGCCATTATAACTAAAGTTCCATTTTCCATCAGCTAAGTAAACAACAGATTCATCTTCCAAAATCACCATGATTGCTTTGAGTAATTCTGATTCAAAAAGACATACATCCACAATCTTGTCATTTTGAGAAATAATCGATCCATTACCACCAATTAAGGTATAGTTACGATAACGGTCTTTAAGCACAGGCAGCATGTCACGGATTGGTCTCGCTGATGCGAACATCACGCGATGTCCTGCTTCTTCAAGTAACTCTAAAAGTTGAAGACCTTCTTCACTTAAATTCATATAATCAAAACAAATGGTTCCATCTATATCAAAAACACAATTCATAATCTGCCTCTTTATTTTCTATCTGTTTAAAAGTAATCTGAAAAATAAACACGGTCGGATACTACGATACGCTTTAAGTTGCGTAATGCACGTTGTGATCCTACAATACGTCCAAGTCGTGAGAGATATGATACGGATTTATAACCCATTAATAATGTAGTAAGTGCACCGATATCCAGACGGATTTCAGGACCCACGGTTTCATTACTGATGAGAATATTTTCTTCTTTATCCCAATCAATTCCGAAAACACGATTGTTCCAAGGGGCTGTATGATCTTCGACCACGAAATGAAAGGGTTCACAAATATCTGCGAAAGGATAATCACGAAGAAATCCTTCCACATCCACAATCCGAGCCATGTAGTAGGGTTGGATCGTTTCCACAATATCACTGTCTTCTAAATAAAATGCAATCGGTTCTCCAGAATAATTTTTCCCACTCACCGACTCAATCATTGAAAAGTGCGCTGCAATAAAATTCCAAATCCCTTTACGCGCATCTTGATTAATAAAGATCATTTCTTTAATATTGAAGACTTCATCGGAAATCCAATAAAAACAAAGTCCCGTTGGTTCCTCATCTGCATTATAATATACAGCCGCAAATCGATCTTCTTCATTTTCCCAACGCCAATATTCTTCCCACGCTAAGCGATCTCGAATCATTGCGCCATGGTTATTTCGCGCAAACTGATCATAAACACGATAGACGTCTTCATCATCGATTTCTAATCGTTCAACATGACCTTTTACAGGAACTGTTTTTGGAAGTTGACTGTCTTTAAGGATAAATGTCATTTGATCTGAAATAATTTCCCAACCTTTATGTCGATAAAAAGGAATACTGTAAGGATACAAATATGAAATATATTGTTTATTCTCACGCATTGATTCCAATGCTTTTTGAATTAACTCACGAACCAATCCCATATTGGCATACTCAGGATATGTTCCGACACCGGTAATACCACCCATCTGATACAAAGTCCCATGAACATTCACTTCACAGGGATAGATTGCGATTTGGGATACAAGTTCATCTTGGTTATACCAACCAAAAACATCAGCCTGACTCAGAATTGGACGTTTCGCACGTACAATTTCTTCTTCGTCTTCATATCCCGAACTGATTATTTCTTCCCCAGTAACTTGAAATACATACCGCAACAATTCATTAAATTGATCAATATCCTCAACAGTTACGGGTTTAAGTTTTAGTTTTCTGTGCGTAGAATGCTTACTCATTCTTTCACCTCTTTATTTTATTATAATTAAAAATAGATCACTTTACAATTGATTCAAAATTTGCGTATTATTCACAAACTCGAATACACGAGAATCATCATGACACACAAGTTTTGAAACACTTAAGTTCTCAGGACTACGGTTTAACCAAACGCCTTCTGCATATAATTTAAACAGTTGTGCACAAACCGCACCATGACATACGAGCATCACGTTTTCATAGCCCTGTTTACGTGCATCTTCCAATGCATCATCAAGACCTTCGACGATACGCTTTTCAAAATCAGCTGCTGATTCAGCACCACAGTTATCAAATTGATGAATCCAATCGAGACGATCAATCATATTTACTTCTTTCTGTAAGTGTTCAAAGTTTTCATACCCGCGATGTTTTGCGATTTTATTCCACAATTCCACAACCGGAACCCCTTCAAAATGCCCAAAGAAAAATTCACGGAATCGACGATCTGCTTGCATTGGTAAAACGTTGCCATAACCTTCTAAAATACAGTCACGCGTTTGATAGACACGACCACTATCACTTGAATAGAGTGCATCAAAATTTATTGTTTTTAAGTTTTTTCCTAATTGGCGTGCAAGCACTTCACTTTCTTCAAGTAAAGGGGTATCACTCCACCCTTGCATGCGATCATAATTATTAAAAATTGTTTTTCCATGTCTAATAACATATACATTAATTGGTTTACTCATACTTACCTCCAACAACCATACTTTGATAGTATAGCATTTTCTAAACATTCCTGCTTTGAGAAACCTCAGTAAAAAAAGTGCCCAAGGCACTTTAAACCGTTATTGATAAGAAAGTTGCAGATCCAGATAAGTGGATGGCATCCGTATTTGCCTCAAGAAAGAGTGTTTCTCCTGCAAGAAGTTTTACGGTTTGATGATTATGGGTGACATCGATTGAACCCTCTAAAACAACCCATGCTTCAAAACTTTCAGGTCCGACTTTATGATTTCGAGAACCTGATAGATTAATTTTTGTAGTCTTGAAATATGGACAAGATACAAGCAGTTGCTTTTGATAATTACTGTGTGTTTCAAGGGTTCCTTGTGGTTTAAATTGGGTATCCAAAGGTCTTAAGTTTGAAACATCTAATGCTTGTTTTAAATGCAGTTGACGTAGATTCCCACAAGCATCTTTGCGATTATAATCATAAACACGATAGGTTGTGTTTGAATTTTGTTGGATTTCACAGATCATAATCCCCGATCCAATTGCATGAATGGTCCCTGCCTCCACAAAGATTACATCCCCTTTTTTAACCGGCACACGATTTAACACATCCAGTACAGTATTGGTTTCGATTGCTCGCGCAAAGTCATCACGATTGATTCGATTTTTAGTTCCATAGTAAATAGCGGAATCCGGTTCTGCTTCAACGATATACCACATTTCTGTTTTGCCGTATTCCCCTTCATGTTTAAGTCCATATTCATCATTTGGATGTACTTGAATGGATAAATCTTTTTTCGCATCGATAAATTTAACTAAGATAGGGAAAAAATTAAAATCTTGCGCATCCGTTCCCAAGATTTGGGTTCCATAGTATTTTATATATTCTGTAAGTGTTTTGCCTTCATCAACACCACTTACAACATAACTGGGACCATCAGGATGCGTCGATACTTCCCAACTTTCTGCCACGATCTCTAAATCTGTTTGTTTTTGATATATTTCTTTTAAGCGTGTCCCACCCCAAAGATAGTCTTTAAATGCAGGACTCAGTTTAATTACAGCCATATTAACCTCCCTCAAGGTTGGTCACGTGTTGTGGCCAACCACAACACTTATGAAAGTGAATTAAACACGAGTAAAGCACCACCAATGATGCCATTATCATCACCAAGCTTTGCTTTCTCAATACGTACATGTTCTTTTTGAACCGCGTAAACTTTTTCTTTAACACGTTGTGACACATCTTCAACATAGCCGTCGATTTTCAATGCCACACCGCCTCCTAAAACTATAATATCTGGGTCGATCATGCCGATCATGCCCGCAAGTGCATTCGCAAGATATTCTTTACTTTCATCAAGAATCACTTGTGCATCATGATTTCCTTGATTCGCAAACGAAACCACATCCCCTGCATGTTCTACTTGGAGTCCTAATGTTTTGGCACGGGCAACAAGTGCTGTCCCACTACACATCGATTCTAAACTTCCGGGCATGAGTGGTTTTAGTTGATGACCACCAGGCACTAAAATGATGTTCGCAATTTCTTGCGCAAATCCATGTGCACCTTGGAATATGTTTTGATTGATAACCAAACCACCTCCAACACCAGTACTTATTGTTAAGAATTGTACGATGGAAAATCCTTCTCCTGCTCCCTTACATGCTTCTGCAAGTCCAGCAAGATTCGCATCATTTTCTACGAACACGGGGCATTCAAAACGTTTTTCCGCGTATTGTTTTAAAGGAAAACCATGCCATCCCGTTAAATTAGGAGGGGTCAATACAATCCCTTGTTTTAGATCTAAAGGACCTGGACAAGACATCCCCACACCAAGGACGGGAGTCTCAAATGCTTTCATCACTTCATAAATGCTTTCAAGATTTGCTTCAGGATTATTCGCATCAGTTGTGAACATTTTTCGTTTTACAACTGTTCCCGTTTCATCAACTAATGCGACTCGAGTATTGGTACCACCAATATCGACACTCACGGCATATTTCATGATTTTGATCCCCCTTCTTGACTTAAGTGTGATGCGACAGCTCCGATTAAGTTCGCATCATTATGGTATGCACAAGCTTTAAGATTGATATTCAGATTTTCAAGTTGTGCTGCTTTTAAAAGATTTTTAATACGACGGTTTAATTCTGGGATTAATTCTGAATACTTTGAAACTCCACCGCCTAAAACAATACAATCAGGGTCTAGGGTGAATTGAAGATTGTAGAGACCAAGAGCAAGTGAATCATAAAAATTATTAACTTCTTCTGAAGCAATCGGATCATGATCAGCTCGGTTAAATACTTCTTCCCCCGATACAGCATCCTTCTCAAGACCTTTACGTACACAGTAACGTTCAGCCATGTGAACAGCAGTTCCCGCCATACTCCACGTATTTACACCATCAAAAACCATGCATCCAAATTCACCTGCAAATCGCTGTGATCCGCGTTGTAAGCTTCCATCAACAATTACTGCACCACCGATACCTGTTCCAATTACAACAAACAAGATGTTCTTTAAATCTTTAGCGACACCACGCCAACTTTCCGCAAGCGCAGCACAGTTCGCATCATTTTCAATACTTACCGGTAAGCCAAATAATGTTTCCATTTCCTCCACAATTTCAAAATTATGAATATAATCGATTGCACTTAGACCACCGATAATCCCTCGTTGAATATCGACGCTTCCTGGTGAAGATATCGCAATTCCTGCGACTTTGTCCTGATAAGGTTTAACGCGTTCTAACATCTCAAGTTTCATGTTTTCCCAAGTTTTAGGTGTTTTAAATGCACCGTGATCACTTAAGGTTTCTTCATCCCAAAGTGCATATTTCACAGAGGTTCCACCCCAATCAAACACAAAATATTTCATGATTTACTCCCCCTTTTGATGGTATGAAATCAGATCACGCATCCAATAACTACTTTGTTTTGCGTATCGTTTCTGCGTTTTTAAATCAATGCGATAAAATCCATAACGATTTCGATATCCGTTAAGCCAAGACCAACAGTCCACAAAGGTCCATAGATGGTATCCAAAACAATTCGCACCATCAGCAATAGCCTGTTCTAAGACCTTGAGGTGATCGTAAATAAACTCAATACGATAATCGTCTTGAATCGTTCCGTTTTCATCAACAAATCGCATTTCATCCGCAACACCCATTCCATTTTCAGATAAGTACCATGGGATATTATGGTACGAGTCTTTAATAAGTGTCGCTATATCACTTAAGGCTTCTGGATAGATCTCCCAACCACGATAAGGATTCATTTTACGGTCTGGCCATAGATACGGAATGTAGAGATCTTCCGGATCTTGTGCAGGTGTTTTTGAAGTCGTTGGTGCTTTAACGCGACGCGGTTGATAATAATTAACACCAATAAAATCAAGGCTAACGTTTGAAATAATTTTTAGATCTTCAGCGTTTGTATCCGGCATTAAATCTTGTTCGCGTAGTAAATCAAGCAGGGGTTCTGAAAACGTTCCAAGCACCATGCCGTCAAGAAAGCTCTTAGTATTCAGTAAATCCGCTGCTTCTCGTGCTTTCACATCCGCTATTTGATCACTTTTACCATAGACAGGCGTTAAATTAAGGATTGTACCCAGTTTCAATTTTGGATTTAGAGTACGCATTGCTTCAATTGCTTTAGCGTGCGCTAAAATCGTTTGATATCCTGCGTAGATTGCCTTTTTAAAATCATGGATTGCGGGATAATGATATCCATACAGATAACTGCACTCCACATGAACAATCGGTTCATTAAATGTCGTCCAATACGTCACCAAATCTCCAAAGGTTTCTACGCATACCGAAGCATAATAAGCAAATGCATCACTGACACCTTCATATTCCCATCCGCCTTTTTCCATGAGCCACCAAGGCATATCAAAGTGAAAGAGATTGATGACTGGTTCAATGCCTCCATCTCGCATTGTCTTGAAATAGTCTCGATAAAATGCGACGGCTTTCGGATTCAACGTTTTACCATCTGGCAAAAGACGCGTCCATGCTATGGAAGTACGGTATGAATTAAGTTTCATCGCTTGCATACGTTTCACATCGTCACGGTAATGATGGTAGACATCACTGGTTTGATTTGGGCCCATTTCAAGATCAAAGCGTTCTGGTTCTAATCTGTGCCACATGTCCCAGGTGCTTGGGCTTTTTCCATCTACATCTGAAGCACCTTCTGTTTGAGGAGCAGATGCAGCCGCGCCAAACCAAAAATCTTTAGGCAGTTTTAAATCATCAGTTGGCTTCATCACATGCCTCCTCTTTAAAACGAAGGGTTATTATTTCCGCAGGTTTGATTACGCCATCAAAATCACCTTTGTCGCGTTCTAAGACATCTGATTTCATTACGGTATGATTATCTAAAGACAGCTCTAACTGATCATATCGCTCTGATTCCATATTGTATAAACGTAGGATAGGGTCTTTCCCATGCTCTTTACGTTTTAAAGCAGTCATCCACATTTGTTGACTCTTTACGTTTAGGTATGTATGTGTAGGAGCAAAGGTTCCCATGTGATGATTACATTGCTTCACTTGGAATCCAACTTGTTTTGCTTTAACGGTTTGATAGGTTTCAATACGATCCGTATCGTTATGACATGCGAGATAAAGGGTTGTGTGATGCGTTCCCAAACATTGTGCTTCAGGTGTTGGGAAATATCCCCAGTCTCCCATTTCCCCTACACTTCGAAGTAAGGTCACAGTGATCGTGTCATTATTCACAATTTCATATTCGTTCAACCCAACATTCCCCACTACCACCCCTTGACCGTGTGTATACAAACCGCAGAAAGCTTGTTGGTGTTGTGGATTCGAAGGATTTTCCCACGATTTACTTACGGCATTCGGGCGTGTTACAACTTCATAAATACTTTCAGCTTGATGATGTGTTGTCTTAAACCCGACATCAAAACATGCACGCAAGCGGTGATCTTTCATTTCATTTGTAAATTTCGTATCGATTTGTAATACAGGACTGTTTGCTTCCAATGTGAATTCTGTAGTAATTGGAAGTATTGCAGTTACCAAACTACGTTTAGCCGTGCGCTGACGCATTTCTGTAACTGAGATTTGTTCATGCAGTAACATTTCGTCTGCACTCACGGGTATCTCAAGATTTTGAGTCATTGCAACACGTTGGATCAGATGGCTGCGTTCAATTTCTTCAACCGTTGCATGTGCATTGCGGCTGCTTATCGCTTGGTCGCCATAAGGTTGTTTAAAAATGTATTCGTTCCCAATATCTCCAGCATCATCGTAATAAAAGACATCTAAATACGATTTATGATTTGTCTTGTCATAAACATCCACTGTCCCATTTTCGTGAATACTTACTTTTAGAAACTGGTTTTCTAAAATATTTGATTCAATCGGTTCTGTTTGTGTGACTGCATTTTCACCTTCCGCAAGAGCCAATGTCTTCCAACTTAATGCAGGAAGTTCACAAGATAGTCTCACCTTAATGCGTTTGGACATATGAGGAACACGGAAACCATCTTTCGGTAAGTCATAATCAAACTGTACCCATGAGTCTAATATTTCTGCCTGTACTTTATTTCCTTCTTCATCAAGAACACATAAGGGAGGTAAAACTTTGTTTTCAAGTTCTTTATACAGCTCGTTTGGCTTTTCACGATTGAAATCTAAACGATCCCATTCAAGTGTTATTGTGACCGTTTCATGCCGTTTGATTCCTAGGGTATTAAAAAGAGTAAAGGGACGACTGTTCTCGGGGAACATCGAAGTATCAATTCGTTTTTCTAAGTGATCCAATGCTAGATCTCTAACATAAATTCCAACTTCTTCAGCATTTTCAAAACGCGTCATCATTTGTCGATGAACTGCATCAACAGAACAACCACAAATACTGTCATGCGGATGATTTTGCATCAATGTCTTCCACGCATAACGCAGTGTTTCATGTGGATAGTCTGTTACCATGGCCATTGTAGCTAGGGGCTCTGCTACCAATTCAAGCAAGTTTTGTACTTCCGTATTTTTTTGTTTCAAATAAACACGTGAAGAAGATGTATTCGCAAGCGTATACCATCCATCCGTTTCCTGACTTGTGAGTTCTCCTTTGACTCGTCCCAAATCATCCGGCAATTCTGAAGTAACAGCTTCAAGATAATCATCAAAATTACTGTGAATAAACTCATAGTCGGGATACAGTTCATTTGCAAGACGAATGGCTTCTGTAACATTTTTTTGAACAGGTTGATGATCCACACCGTTCATCATGAGTAGATGACGCGTGGACGCATACTTCTCAACATCCGCAAGCTTTTCATTCCAAAATTCTTGGGCTGCCTTTTTTTCAACAGGAATTTCATTACCATTGCTATACCAGTTCGCAAACAAAATACTGAAGATTTCAGTTTTGTCTGCACCTTCCCACATCAGTTCAGAATAATTTGAAACATAGGTCTCATCCACAACCACATTATTAAACCCAGTTGTCTTAACGCCGCGACCGTATGCCACTGCATGAATGTCTGCTTGTTTCATTAGTTGTGGCGCTTGTCCCATGTTTCCAAAGGTATCCGGAAAATAACCCAACATGACTGGGTTTCCCCATTGTTTACTTTCATCAAGCCCTACTAACATGTTGCGCGTATTCGCTTCAGAACTGATTAAGAAATCATCTTGGAGAATATAGAAGGGTCCTATTTTTAATTTTCCAGTTTGTGTCGCATCAAGAACTTCTTGACGTCGGTGTGGTCGAACCGCTAAGTAATCATCAAGAGGTATGGTTTGCCCATCTAAATGAAAACTTTTAAACTCAGGGTCTGTCTTAAACAGGTCCAAAAGGTCATCAATAAGTTCGATTAAACGCATATGATGTTGTTCATAAGGCAAATACCATTCACGATCCCAGTGACTATGGGATATAATATGTACAATTTTTTTCATCGTCTAAACTTCCTTTCCAACACGAATTCCAAAGTAGTCCATGACCAATTCACAAAACATCATGTTCGCCCAAGAGAACCATTCACGTGTATATTGTGTTGGATCTTCTACGTTGAAACTTTCATGCATCATTTTGGTGCCACCATCTGTCTTAACTAAAGTATCTAAGATTTGTTTTTTCGCTTCTTGATTTGGTGTGGTCAAGCCCTCGATTGCTAGTGCAATCGGCCAAATGTAACCTTTCGGTGTATGGGAACTTCCGCATCCTGATGCAAATGTACCCGATTCAAAATATCGGTTTGAAGGACTTAAAATGTGATTACGCGTACGAAGATATATAGGATCATCCCATGCGCAATAACCCAGATAAGGTGCTGCTAATAGCGAAGGAACATTGGGATCATCAATTAAACTCGCATTTCCCAATCCATCTACCTCATAGGCATAAACCGAACCAAAGTCCGTATCCACAACAGCAAAAGATTCAATACCCTTTTTAATTTCATTGCGTAGTTTTTGTGCTCGTTCTACAATTTCTAGATCGCTTAAAACTTGGGAGTAAATCTCTTCGATGTATTCCAAAACTACAACCGCAAACATATTAGATGGTACGAGATAGTGATATTCACAGGCATCATCACTCGGTCTAAACCCAGACCATGTCATCCCGGTATAAGCAACCGGTGTTCCTCGACCTTCATTCGTTAAGGTATCTTCAGGACGATCTGTTGGTCGTGTGAAGGTATATGGGGATGATTCATGATTTTGTTCTGTTTCCCATACATCTAAAATTGATCGAACCGCTTGAGTATAGGCATCACTGAATACACTTGAATCTTGAGTTGTTTGGTAATAGAGATATGACAATTGAATCGGATAGCATAAGGAATCAATCTCATATTTACGTTCCCAAATAAAAGGTGTCATGTAAGTATTATCCGTTTGGTGACCTGCTCCATTTTCCGTTTCATTAAATGCATTCGCATACGGCTCGTGATTAATGCAGAAAATTTGACGATTGATAAGACCTAAAATCATCTTTTTAATGGATTCATCTTCGTTCGCTAGAACTAAATAAGGGCGAATCTGCGCTGTAGAATCTCGTAACCACATCGCGGGTATATCACCCGTTAAAACAAAAGTGTCCTCATCTGAAATGCGTTTAACAGTCGTGAGCAATGTGTTTGAAAAAACATTTTCAAACACTTCTCCCCATGATTTGTGTTCTTCACCACATTGCGTCTGAATGTCGCGAATCAGTTTATCTACTGACTTCGGTACCGTATTGTAAGTTGTCATAAACCCTCCTGGTTGATATATCATTTTATGATTACCGTTTACACAATCATTGTATGATATACCAACATATTTAATAACGAACAAATTATAGGTTTTTATGTACCTTTTACAGGATTGATTTAAGGCTTAAACATGCTATAATTTCGATATGATATATCAACTAGATAGAGGTCTTAAAACATGACAAAACCCTTGTATGAAAAAATAAAAAACGATATCCAACGCGATATCATGAACGGAACCTTATCGGTAAACAGTCAACTTCCGACTGAACTGGAACTTTCCACCACTTACGGAGTAAGTCGGATTACCTCAAAACGCGCATTGAACGAGCTAGAACAAGATGGTTTGATTTATCGTGTTCAGGGTAAAGGAAGTTTTGTAGCAGAAACAAATACGAAAAAGACATCCGAAGATGTCTTTGATTTACTCTTTATGATGCCCTTCCCTGACGCTTCAAATTTCGGAGATTATACATCGGGTATGCTTCAAGCGCTTCAAGGAACGCCCTATCGTTTGCATATTCAACGATATGATTTAGAGACACAATACGATGATTATGCTGGGGTAATTTTTTATCCTATCGATAATCACGATGCTCTCGAGGCTGTCTTTACCCTTTATGCACGAAACATCCCTGTCGTAATTTTAGACAAGGAAGTATCCGGTATGCCGATAACAACGGTTGTTTCAAACAACGACCAGGGCGGTTATGAAGCAACCAAGCACTTAATGGAACAAGGTGTTGACGAAGTCTTGTTTGTGACTTCGGAAGATATTGAAAATGTATCCTCAATTCGAACGCGTTACTTCGGTTACTTAAGAGCACTTTCAGAATCATCCGACTATACCCATCAAAATCCAATTTTGTGGTCTCAATCAAATCGAACCTTAGATCCTGGATTCATTAAACAACTTCAATCCAAACATTGTGGGCTAGTTTGCGGTAACGATATTCTAGCCTTAACCCTTATGACCGAACTTAAACACCTTGGATTCCTTATTCCACAAGACGTGAAGATTGTTGGGTTTGATAATACACAGGCAAGTGCCTATGTTGATCCCCCCTTAACAACAATCGCCCAAAATTTCGAAGAAATTGGACGTGTAGCCATGTCTGAGTTGCTTTCACGCATTCAAAACCCAAGTCATCCCATATCCCGACAAGTCCTTGACGTCAGCCTTATCAAACGAAAATCAACCGATTAAAGGAGATCTTATGAAATCACTCAATATTGATACACGCATTGGTACCGAAAATCACCACGCTTTCTCAAAAGGAAATGCTTTACCCTATACCGGGGTACCTTTTGGAATGAATTATTTCGCACCCCAAACGGATGGTACGAAGGGAAGTTGGTGGTTTCATCCCGAAACTGAAACCTTCCAAGGTTTTCGGGTAACACATCAACCCAGTCCTTGGATGGGTGATTTTTCATCGATGTTAATCAGTCCGTTCTCTGGTAAACAACGTGTAAGTTCGCTTTATGATATTCAATCCACATATCGTAAGCACGAAGCAGTTTTTGAACCCCATTATCTAAAACTTTACAGTCCAAGATACCAACTCACAAATGAACTAACAGCTTCAATGTATGGTGCTTCAATGCGACTTCAAGGACCACAATCCATCTCGGTTGCATTTAGTGCCATCAATGAGATTCAATTGACCCAGAACAATCAAATCCTTGAGGGTTGGGTATCAAACCCTTCAGGATGTGAAGACCCAAATCTTAAGATGTATTTTGTATTTAAAATAAATCAACCCGGAACGCTGATTAAGGTAAATGATTTTTATGTTTTCCAAACCGATTCCAACCACTTACAAATCCATGCGAGCTTCTCACATCAATCACTCGAGCAAGCCCACCGAAACCAAAGTCGTGAAAGCGATGATTTTGATACCATGTATAATCATGCCTTTGCCCTTTGGTCTCAAAACCTTGGACGCATTCGTTTTGACCACCACAATCCTCAACAAAGCCAAATGTTCCGTCATTGTCTTTATCGTGCCCATTTATTCCCAATGACATTTCATGAATATGACGAAGCAATGAATCCTTGTTATTACAATACACTATCCCAAAAAACTGAAGTAGGTTATATGGTTACAAACAATGGTTTTTGGGATACATATAAAACGGTTTTTCCACTTATGAGCTTAATTAATCATGATCAATACGCTTTGAGCCTTAAAGGTTTTCTAAACCATGCAAACCATACGGGATATCTTCCCAAGTGGCTTTCTCCAGATGAACGTGGACTCATGCCAGGAACACTAATTGATGCCGTAATCTGTGATGCCATCTTAAAGGGTATTGGAACTGAAGATCGTGAACAACTGCTTGAACTTATGATTCACGCATCATCTAAAGAATCATCCAATTCAAACTATGGTCGCCGTGCCGTTAACGACTATCTAAGGTATGGATATGTACCAAATCACTATGGAGAAAGTGTCAATCAGACCCTCGATAATGCTTACTCTGACTTTTGTATTGCGCAAGTTGCAAGGTATTGTGGAAAAACCGAGCAAGCAGTGGCCTATCTTAAACAATCCTATAACTACCAAAATCTTTTTGATTCTCAAATAGGTTTCATGCGCCCTCGTGATATATCCGGAAACTTTGAAGAACCCTTCAACAGTCATCGTTGGGGTGGTGCGTATACAGAAGGATCCGCTTGGCAAAACAGTTTTGGCGTTTACCACGACATCCAAGGACTGATCAACCTCTATGGTGGAGCCATACCGTTTACACAAAAGCTAGATGAACTCGTAAATCAAAAACCAACCTTTGATGTAGGAAGTTACGGTTTTGAAATACATGAAATGAGTGAAATGGCCGCAATTGATTTTGGACAGATGGCAATCTCAAATCAACCATCCTTCCACATCCCTTATCTTTACACCTACGCAAACAAAGCCAGTTCAAGTCAGGTTTTACTACGACAATTAATGACACATTGCTTTACAAACAGTTTCCCAGGAGACGAAGATAACGGGAGTATGAGTGCTTGGTATATCTTTAGTGCTCTCGGTTTCTATCCCGTATGTCCCGGTAGTTTAGAGTATGTTATTGGAATACCCCTTTTAGATTCAGCACAGATCCATCTAAGTAACGGTCAAACCTTCAATATCACCACCCACAACAATCTTCCTCAATGTAATTTTATAAGCGAGATTCGATATAATGGAGAGCCTTATCATGATTGTGTCTTAAGACATGAGACCCTCATGAGTGGCGGACATCTTGAAATAACACTTGGAGTTGTACCCAATGATAATTGGTTTAATGAAAAGAAACCTTTTTCAAATACAAAAAAGCACAAGTAAATGTGCTTTTTCTTTCGCTTATTTAGAGTTAGATATGGTATAGTAAAGCCTAGACAAAGGAGCATTAATGATGACATTCACTTCAATCATTAAAAAAATTGCGCCCCTACCCGACTTAGATGTTTTTTTTCAACGTTCGAATCGATAGGAGGACTATTTTTTGAGAAAAAACATCGTAAATTCAGAACCAACATTTTTATTAATTATTATACTATTGGGATTTCCCCAACTTCATGAGGCATTATTTGCACCATCCTTACAACATGTCATGCAAACATTTTCTGTAAGTGTCAACAGTGCCCAAAACACCATTAGCATTTATTTTCTAGCATTTGCTTGTGGTGTTCTCTTTTGGGGAACCTATTCTGATTCCCACGGACGAAGACCGGCAATGATGTACGGATTGTCCATATATTTAATCGGTGCTTCATTAATATTTATAGCACCTAATTTCACTTTATTTCTTATGGGTCGTGCAATTCTAGCCTTTGGAATTGCAACAACATCAGTTACAACACAAACCATCTTGCGTGAAGCATTTTCACCGGATGTGCGCAATCAATTATTTTGAAAAGTATCTGTTGGCTTAGCTTTTGTGCCAGGCTTAGGACCCATACTCGGTGGATTTATTGTGGAACACTACACCTTATACTCTTTACTCGCTCTATTAGTTGTTTTGGGTCTAAGCATACTTGTTCTCGCTTACAACAAATTACCCGAAACACGGATTCAAGATGACTTGCCGAAAAACAATGTTTTCAAAGTCTTTACAAGATTAGTTAGAACTCCAACAGTTTGGATCTACGGATTCTTTATTGCAGTTATGAACGCGGTAATGTCCTGTTACTATGCTGAAGCACCGATAATCCTTCAAGCATTTTTCAATCGTTCGCTCACAGAAATTGGAAGTTACAGTGTGTTTTTCGCAATATCTACAATTCTGGGAGCACTTTTAACTCAAAGGCTTTTAAAACACTATAAACCCGAACGCATCATGCTCATTGGTAATATTGTTTTCGGACTCGGTAGTTTAACCATGGTTTTTGCCTCACACAATCCTTCCCTTGTATTTTATATTGGTGGAATGATTGTTGTTAGATTTGGTACAGCCATTTCACTATCCAATGCAATCAGTTTAGCTCTAAATGGTTTCGAAGATGTTTATGGAACAGCAGGTTCCCTATTCAGTCTGGGTTACTACCTATGTATTAGTCTGTTAGTTCGTATAATGGCAACACTTCACACCGGGAGTATGCTTTTAATGCCACGATACTTTTTAGTACTCGCAAGTACACTAATCGTGCTATCCCTTTATACACTTAAGTCCAAAAAATCATAGCGTATACGAAAGTAAAGCCTCAACACAAAGATGTTGAGGCTTTTTTTATCGAATCCGTTCCGGTTGTTTTAGATAACGTTCCCGATATTCTTTCGGTGAAATGCCGCATTCTTTTTTAAAGTTTTTATAAAAATAACCTGAACTTGTATAACCGACAAGTTCCGCAATCTCATTAATATTATGATTCGACTTTAAGAGTAAATTCTGTGCCTCTTTAATCCGAAAATGATTTAAGTATTGAGAGAAACTTTTGTTTGTTTCTTTCTTGAACAGTTGTCCAAGGTACATCGCATTCATATGCAATGTATCCGCAATCGAACTGATTGTAATATCTTGAGCGTAGTCTTTTAAAACAATTTGAAGGACTTTTTGAATATTCGGATTATGTTGTTTTAAAACCTGATCATAACGGGTTGCTTCAAGTGCATGATGTAATACTTCCCGAATTTCCGCGATGCTATCACACTTATTCAATTCATGAAGTAAATCATGATACATTTGTGATCCAACACTTTCATGTTGACGATAAATATCCGAGAAAATCACAAATCCAATATAACGAACATACTCCGGATCTGCTTCATATTCGAAAAGCAGCTTAAACATTGCTCCGATTTCAGACTTAATCAAATGAATATCCCCAATTGATAAGGCATGATGAAATTTTTTAAACGAGATTTCATACATCGATTCATTTTGTTCAAGTTTGTTTTTAAGCATCATCCGTTCTGTAATCGGATGGTCTCCGTAAAAACGAGACACACTTACAAGTGTTTCCGCTTGTTGGTAACTGTTTGGAACTTCTTCGAGCGGAACTAAAAGTTCTCCCACCGCAAGAATTTGCTTTTGGTGATCAATGTGACCTGAAAGATCTTTTCGTATTGCATCAAAGGCAACGCGGTCGCCCTCTAAAATCATGACCAGATCTTGGTCATCATAAAATGCATAGTATTGATTGTGAGAAATAAGACGTTGAATCCAAGCAGTCTGAGAAGACTCTTGAATTTGGGTAATGATCATACAGGTATAAAGCGCATGTGCCTGTAATGGTTTTCCCACTTGTTTTAAAATACGTCGTAGATCCACATTATCAATATCATCATTGACCCATCGTTCAAGTGTATTCTCAAATAAAAGTGTATCTGTATGTGCATGTCGTTTTTCACTATCAAGTTTTGATACTGTTTTCCTTAATGTCTCATTCAATTCTTCTTTACTGATGGGTTTTAATAGGAAGTTTTCAGCTCCAAGCCGGATTCCCTCTTTCACATACTCAAACTCTTGATATCCCGATAAGACCACAAAGTTAAAGTTGATGTCTTCCTCTTGAGCAGCTTGTACAAATTCAATCCCTGATTGTTCAGGCATACTCACATCCGTTACCACAATATCGACTGGATGCTTCCTTACAAATTCAAGGGCTTCTTGACCATTGGATGCGGTCCCGACACATTGCAGTCCTAAGTCATCCCAATTAATAATTTTTTGTAGTCCACTTAAAATCATATATTCATCATCCACAAGTAAAACATTATACATATTTATCCTCCTCATCAAAACGCATTGTGACCGTAAAACCTTTTAGATTATTGATGCTGATTGTCATACTGTAATGGGAATCACTAAAGTATGTTTTGAGTCGTTCATGAACATTTAATAAACCAACCGAATTATGGTCGTTGATGTTGAAAACTGACTCATCGATGAGTTTCTGAATATGTGCTAGGCGTTTATTATCCATGCCTTTACCATTATCTGAAACTTCTAAAACAATTTTACCTGTTTTACGATAAGCTGTAACTTTAATCGCATTATCGACGCGTCCAAAATCAATACCATGAATGAAATAGTTCTCAATAAGTGGTTGCATCGTGAATTTCGGCATGATGATTTGTTCCAAGCCTGGTTCTATATCAAATTTATATGCAACACGATTTGGATATCGCATTTGATGCAAGTAAACATACTTCTCACAAAACTCAAGTTCCTTAGCCAAAGTCGTCGTTTTTTCTAACGAAATATTATTACGAAGCAGACTGGCAAAGGTATAGACGACATCTGCCAGTTCATCGACCCCTTCACTCACCGCATACATTCGAATGAATTCTAAAGTATTATAAAGAAAATGTGGATTGATTTGTGATTGAAGGGCCCGAAGATTAATATCTTGTTGGCGAATCTCAAGTTGATATATTTCCTCCACGTACTGACTAATACTATCGAGTGTTTCATTAATACCGATTGAAATATCTCGTAATTCATCTTCTTTATCTTCCGTCGGAATACGATAATCAATAGCCCCGTCTTTCACGCGTCCCATAGATTGTAAGATATCATCAACTTGATGACTGTATCGACCGAAGGTTCGAAAGAGAAGCCATAATAAAAGCACATCTAAAACAATACTGCCTAAAATAACTGAAGCATATGTTTTAAATGATTTCGCTACAACATCTGCCCGATTCACTGCGACTACAACACGATTACCATTTTGAAGGGGTACTTCATGTTTAAGGTAATGCTGGTCAATCAAGGCACTGTAATCGCGCCCTGTCTCATAACTTTGACGCAACATAACCCCCAACCCTTCATCTTCGCGATCGGTATAGGCATACTTAATTTTCCCATTGTCCGTTAAGATGTAGATTGAGCGTGGAACCGAATGATTGATAGAATCAATCTGTGTATTAATGCTTTGCGTATCCGCTATAAGATGGATAATTCCTACCGGATCATACGAGTCGTAATTTGTTAGAACGCGATGAAACATAAGTTGTTCACCAATATTGGGAACACGTTTCGGTTTATAACCCATTTTTTGTAATGTATGAGAATAGTACAAATCATTTGAATTATTTAAGGTAATCATAAACCCTTCAATCCCATCGTAACGATCGTAGAGCTTCTGAATATCTTTTGGAAAGAAGATAAAAGGATCTTGTGATAATTGTTGCGTATAATACGTGGGCAGATCCATGTAAAAGTAATCTTTCATACTTTGTACATGATCTGCATCCGTAAACAAATCAAAAACAATTTTACGTAAATCCTGTTCATAACTTTCAATAATTTCCGTCATTTTTTGACTAATCGCTTTATTTTGAAGAACTGCCTCATCGTAGTCTCGTTTTGATGTGACATACCCAACTGTAATTGCGAAAATCGTAATGATAATGATTAAGATAACGGAATAGGACTTAATCAACTTTTTCATTAAACTCGTGTTTTCTGTATGCGTGTTAAAGGATTTCAATCTTTTCATCAACTTCATGAATCCAACCGTTTAAACTCCAATGCATAAGCGCAATATAGATTCCAATACTACCAAATAAAATTAATCCCTTATATCGATATGTTAGTGCGAGTACACACATCATTAACATAAGGATACGAAAGATTTTAAAGAAATTTACAAATACAGAAATAACACTCAGTTTAATAAGGTTATAGAAATCAATTTCAAATGCGGCATTTAAAACCAAAGCGTAGATATATGCAATTGATAGGAAAATAAACATTGCAATCAAGATAAAATCTAAAACAAAAAACAATGGATGTTTCACTTGCGTTGCGAGATACACATTATAGCCCAGCAAAATTTGCGGAAATAAGACCGTATAAAATAATGCATTTCCACGTTTGAAATGCGTTTTAAAAAGTGACACAAGATTACGCCATGCATAACCACGATATTCCCAACCATGTTCATGATATAAATCCATCAGAACAAGAAAAGCTGGACCAACACCTAAAACAACACCACCCATTAAAGTTAGTACCCAGAACATTAAACTCATCTTCATAACGGTATAGACTCGTTCGAAGACGTTCGTTATTGTTGTTGCAACCATAAAAATAGACCCCCTGACATCATAATCATAGCAAAAATCGGGATATCAAACGATACCCCAATTTGTGCTCTTTGTTCAATTTATTTATTATTTACTTGCTTGGAATGCATCGAATTGTGTTTGCATTTCTTCCAATACTTTATCCCAACCTGCTGCTTTAAGTTTTTCCACAAATTCTGGAACTTTAACTTCTGGATCAACAGTTCCTGTATTGATAACTGCTGAGTATTCTTCCATAACGTTCATTAAAGCACTGATCTCTGTTTTAACTTCATCTGTCTTAAAGTTAAAGCCTAAGATTGGTGAAACTGGTGCATTCTTAGTATCTTCTGCACGTTTCGCAATCATTTCATCGGTAATCTTAGCTTGTTGGAGTAGAAGGGCACTGTTCCCTGTATTCCATGCAGCCATATGATTATCTTCTTTATAACCATCTAATAATTCTAAGTGGTTATCATCAATTTTTTTCCATGCTTCGCCTTCAATACCATAGATTAATGTATTCATCATTTGTGCATTGGTATTTAATAGGTTTAACCATTTTACTGCTTCAACTTTATGTTTTGAGTTGATTGCAACGATAAAGTTACCCATTTGTGCTTGAGCTGTAGATTTTAAAGGTTTGTTTAGTGGACGTGAAATGATTTCTTTACCAGCTACTTGTGATAGTAGAGAATCACCATAGTCTGCTGGTCCTTGTGTTTCTTGTCGCATAAACCATACTGGGCTTTCAAGTGCATATCCTGTTGTGGAAGTTGCTGCATCTTGAGGAATTAATCCTTTTTTGTAAAGTCCGTGAATTTGTTTTAATGTTTCCATACCTTGTGATGTTTCATAAGCATTCACAATTTTTGTTGTGTCGCCATCAAGGTTGATTGCAAATGGTAACTTATCACCTAAAATATAGTCAAAGTTTCCAAGTGTTGCTTTGTAACCACTACCGATTGCAAATGGTGCTACTTCAGGTTCATTATCTTTTACAGTTTGAAGTGCTGCTTCCGCATCTGCGTAGCTGTTGATGTTTGATACATCAATGTTGTATTTGTTTAGGTAATCGGAGTTAAATGTAAGCATTTGTTGTGCAAACACGTTACCGTTGATTGGGAAACCGTATAGTTTACCATCAATTACGTTACCATCGTAGTAAATTGGATCTACAGAATCAAAGAACTCTTTTGCGTGTTCTTTCACTAAATCTGTTAAGTCTGCATAAGCACCTTTTTGTGCGTTAATGGTATAGTTATTCGCAAATGCTAAGTCAAACTCATCACCTGCTGTAACCATTACAGACATTTTTTGTTCATAGTCTCCCCAACCAATATAGTTAAATTTAACTTTAACCCCAATTTCTTCTTCAGAAATTTTATTGATTGCATCTGTTAGTTCATCAAGGTTCTTGGGTGCATCCCCTACTTGATAAAGTTGTAATGTCACAACTTCTCCCTCTGGTTTATCAGTTTTCTTGCCACAACCTGTTAATACAAGTAATGCAGCCATTAAAACTGTAAACGTTTTAAAAACGCCTTTTTTCATGATGTTCCTCCTCTATAAAATATCATAATTAGGCAAAGCTGTTTATATCGCTCTTATTCCTTAACGCCCCCAATGGTTAAACCACTGACAAAGTATTTCTGGAAGAATGGATACGATACTGCAATTGGCAATGTGGACAGAACAACCATCGCCATACGAGCAGATTCTTTCGGTAAACCGATGCCACTATTAATTCCAGATAACCCTACATTTTGTGAGATATAATCAAGATTTGATTGGATCTTCATCAATAAGTATTGAAGCGGGTATAGGTTTTCAGAGTTGATATACAAGAGTGCATTAAACCAGTCATTCCAGAAAGCAAGTGCCGCAAATAAACTAATGGTTGCGATACCTGGAACCGCAAGTGGTAATACAATTTGAATAAAGATACGGAACTCACTTGCGCCATCAATTCGGGCTGATTCAATGATTGCGTCCGGAACAGTTCGTTTGAAGAATGTTCTCATGACGATGATATTAAATGGACTTAAAGCCATCGGTAAGATTAATGCCCATACCGTATCCTTAAGACCTAATAATTTGGTCATCACAATATAGTTGGGAATCATCCCTGCACTAAATAACATTGTGAGTAATGCGAATTTGGTAAAGAAGCGACGATATTTAAAGTTAGGGCGTGAGATTGCATACGCATATGTTGATGTAAATGTTGTATTAATAAGCGTCCCAACAACCGTGATAAATACCGTAACACCAAATGAATTCAAAAGTTGTCCTTTAAAGTCATATAAGAATTTATACCCATCCAAACTGACTTCTTTTGGAAAGAGTGTGTAACCATTTACCATTAAAGCTGTTTCCGTTGTAAATGAGACAACGATTACAAAGATAAATGGAAAGATACAGGATAGTGCGAAAAGTCCAATAATCACATTAAACACACGGTCTGTATTTTTACTAAAACTTCGTACTTCTACTTTTTCAATTTTCTTCTTTTTCATACATCCTCCTAGAATAATCCTGATTCAGGATCAACACGGCGAATGATGGCATTAGCAGAAACTAACATCACAAACCCTACAACGGATTGGTATAAACCCGCGGCGGATGACATCCCTAAATCCCCTGATGCCGATAAGCCTTTATATACATACGTATCAATAACCATCGTAACTTGGTTTAGTGGACCTGAGTTACGTGTTACGTTATAGAATAATCCAAAGTCAGATCGAATAATATTTCCAATTGCGAGAATCAACATGATACTAATTAAAGGAATAATTTGTGGAATCGTAACGTGACGAATTTGTTGCCATCGGTTGGCACCATCCACAATTGCTGCCTCATAATACGTTGGATCAATCCCCATAATAGAAGCAAAGTAGATAATACTGTTATATCCGATATTCTTCCATATTCCGATGATAACGATAAATACCGGCCAATATTTCGGTTCATTGTACCAGTTAACCGGTTCTTTACCCATCATGGCTAAAATACTGTTTAACGCGCCCTTATCCGGACTTAAGAATGAATATACAAAGAATCCAATGATAACCCAAGATAGGAAGTATGGAAACAACATCGTGGTTTGAAATATTTTTATTTTTTTCTTCGATCGTAACATACTCATAATAACAGCTAAGACTACTGCGAGAAACGTTCCGACGATAATAAAGACTAAGTTATACAACACGGTATTGCGCGTCATGATATAAGCATTATCGGTAGCAAACAGGAACTTAAAGTTCTGGAATCCTACCCACTTACTGTTATACAGACTTGCGAAAAATCCATCCGGAGAAAATCTAAACTCCTTAAATGCAACTACGTTTCCAAGGACTGGAATATAGAAAAAGAAGATCATCCAGATTGCCCCAGGCAGCGCCATCAGTAGAAACGGTGCATTTTTTTTAATATTGCGTAATACTTTTTTCAATTGATTCACCCCAAACATCTATAAATTCTAAAGTCTTGCTGTTGTTTTACATATTAAGTGTACCGCTTTCATTAAAGAGATATAAGAGACAAAATATACTATTAAATCAACAAATTATAGTTATCTTTATCCAAAAAACCTATAAAAAAGACATCCTTTTCGCATTGATCCTATCAATACCACAACCGAGAAGGAAGCAGGTATCTCAATGCGTAAGCATGTCTTTTAAGGTCTTAAACAGGAGACACCGTTACAAGACCTTGTGTACTCGATTATCAAGAATTATAGGCTCTTGATACATAAAGTTTACGAAAATTTTAAGAAGCACACAAGAAACGTATTATAGGTATTCACCTATTAATCTTAGTTTTCATGCCAGCATTTTAAAGCGAATGCACGCAGTGGATCTTGAATTTTCAATGCTACTTCTTCTGTCGTTAATGCTTCTGGTTTATCACACCAAATCGAAAACATTGCACCCAGTGTTTTTGAACGTTGTTCTAAATTACCTTCACAGGTCTCATGACGGTTTGGAAAACGATCGGGTTCAAAGGATGTCATGATGGATGTTTCTGTTGGATATGTATACCCTGCATTTTCTCCTAAAACAAAATACAGTAAACTATCCATATAATTCACCACATTATGGCCTCGATCCACAAAGGTTTGAACGGGTGCCATCTTTGGATTCCAACTGGTCCAATAGGTAATGATGATGTCTTTGTTAAGGATTATTGTTGGTTCTTGATCGATACGATATAAACCGTCATTCCAAGCGCGAACGGTCTTACCTCTACCTTGGATGTGGGATGCGATATCATTGATATAATCTACGAATGTATCAAAGCCTTTCGCATTTGGACCGAAGTGTTCCTTCGCATACGCCTCAAGTTTAGGGAACTCATCGTATTTTCCAAAATCGATAAATTCATCTGCTCCCATGTGAAAACTTGTGGATGTGTGGAATAAATCATCCATCTCATCGTAAATTTCTTTAATAAACGAACGTGCTTTTGGATTGGTAATATCAAGGCCCATCGTTGTGTTTTCCATGAGATATTCTGGGTAAGCTTCTAATACAACTTGAAGATGACCGGGTGAATCAAATGATGGAATAACATCGATATAATAATCATTAGCATGCTTGATGATTCGTCTTACAGCGTCTTGACTTAGATGTTCTCGAGATACAATTTGTGGAAAACGTTTCGATTCAATACGAAAGCCTAAATGTTCTGAAAAATGCATCTGCAAGGTATTTAGCTTAAGGCGTGCCATCAATTCAATCGTGTCCATAAACCACGCTTCACTAAAAAATTTACGGCCCATATCCACATGTAAGCCACGCTCTTCTACCTTTGCCTTATTAAGTGTTGTGGAAGGATTGCCTGAAAAAACATCCAAGAGACCATAGAAATGGCCACGTTCAGTTTTTGAGGCAATAATGATTAAATCATCATCATAATGAATTTGATATCCATCAAACCCATAATTTTCGAGTACATGTTGGTTAAGTTGTATCTTCGTTATATCCAAATCTGTATTCGGATAAAGTGCTTGTGCTTTTTTAATTAATCTCTGTGTGTCCATGGTATTTGCTCCTTTTGGTTTAATGTTTTATAAGTTATTTTGCTTTCTTTTCGCCATGCTTTCGCGCTCATCGCACAAAGTGGCATGTGTATTTGTTTTATAATTTCATCCTCTGTTTGAAGTTCTGGCTCATCACACCAAAGCGAGTAGTAGGCACCACACACATTTTCTGAGAATTGATCTGAAGGAAAATGATTGGGTGTCCAAGTTTCAAACCACCCTTGTGGATCAATGCATTTGACCCCTACTTCAGGATGTAAGACGTAATAAAAATTCTCAGCATGAAAGTTAATCAATGTAATGTCCCGGTCTTCAAACGCCTTTAAGGGTGCCATATAACGGTTATACTTCGTCCAATAACAAACCTGTATCGACGTCTTTAAGTCGATGACAGGATTTTGATTAAGACGATACAAGCCGTCATTCCATAACCGTACCGTAAATCCTTTCGCCTCCAATCGTGATGCGATGGTATTGAGGTAATGAATATACGTATCGTAACCCGATTTCCCACCAATATGCTCTTGGGCGTAAGTCTTAAGTTCTGGGAACGCATCAAACTGTTCAAAGTCTATGAATTCATCACCACCGATATTAAAGTATCGTGATTTTTGAAATACCTCTGCATAGTAATCGTACAGTTCATAAATCATGTTCAACGCTTTAGGATTGGTAATATCCCATGCTTCACCATCAGATCCTGGTAGTGCAAACTCCGGATAGGATTTTAAAACATGTCTAAGGTGACCTGGGCTATCAAAAGAAGGAACAATTTCGATACAGTATTCATCCGCAAGTTCCATAATTTCTTTTAATTCTTTTAAACTTAATGCATCTTGGCTTGTGATTTTAGGATACTGTTTACACTCTAAGCGAAATCCTTTATTCTCACTAAAGTGTAATTGAAGCATGTTTAAGTTATGCCAAGCTAATATATCAAGAAGTTGACGAATCCATTTAGGCGTGAAATATTTACGTCCGCAATCTAAATGAAAGCCACGTTCTTCTACACTGGGTTCATCCGTAATGATTCCCTTTTGAAGATCACCGTACGTACGTTCGTATTTAAGAAGGGTTTGAATTGCATAAAGTGTCCCCTCTTCATCATTGGTGTTGATCGTAATCTCATCATCAATTGTGATGGTATAACTCCCACGAGGGTTTTCATGTTTTAGAGGTAAGATACGAATGGTCGTCACATCATCCCCACCCTCATTGACAAGGGTTCTATGATTTTGTTGAATGCGCTTGTAGATTGCTTTTGAAATAAGTCGCTCAGTTTTAATAAAGATTTTAGATTTAAGTTGTACGACACCTTCACTCAGTTGATACTGTTTTACTTCTGGAATGATGGTGCGTTTTGAGTAAGATTCCATAAGCCCCTCCTTATATAACTAAGTAATACCATGCTTTCCACACTGCGTCATCATCAAAACAAGATGTTCAATAATATGTATCGAAAAGTCTAAAATAAATACTTAGATAAAAAAAACACATCGAGCCGATGTGCTTTATTTTTTATTTAGATATTGATCAATTTTGGTCTTGATATTTGTGACTTTGGGTCCATAGATAACCTGTACGGTATTTCCACTGATTAATGATCCAGCTGCACCCGTTTGACTCAATTGGTCTTTGTTGACACGGTTTGCATCAGTCACTTCGATACGAAGTCGTGTCGCACAGTTATCAACAGTTACAATATTCCCTTGACCTCCTAGGGCTTCCACAATCAATGCAGAGACATCTTCTTTATCTTTTAAATCTTTTTTAGTGTAAAGTTGTACATTCCCATTTTTCTCCCGTCCTGGGGTTTTAAGATCAAACTTTTTAATTGCGAATGTAAAGACAAAATAATAGATTAAGCCGTAGATAAGCCCAACTGCGACAATAGGAATCCAATGGGTCATCTGATTTCCGGGTAAGATACCATACAAGATGAGATCAAGAAGTCCTCCCGAAAAGGTAAGACCAACTCCAACAGAAAGTATATGCATCAGCATAAATGAAAATGCCGCCAGAACAACATGTACACCAAAGTAGAGGAATGGGGATGCAAACAAGAATGAAAACTCAATAGGCTCTGTAATTCCCGTCACGATTGAGGTGATGGATGCAGATACCAACAAGCCCTTAACTTTCGCTTTATTTTCAGGATAAGCCGTTTTATACATTGCAAGGGCTGCAGCTGGAAATCCGAAAATCATGAAAGGGAAAAGTCCAGAGAAAAAACGAGCATAGGAAGGATCGACAGGGATTCCTGCTGCAAGTTGCGCAAACACAATATTTTGTGCCCCTTCCACAACCGTCCCCGCAACCACTGTACTGCCACCAAGTGCAGTTTGCCAAAACGGAAGATAGAAAACATGATGCAGTCCTAATGGAATGAGTGCACGATATATAAAACCATAAATAAAGGTTCCAAGGTAGCCCATTTTTGAAATCGCAACACCCAGAGAAGCAATTCCAAAGGCGATGCTTGGCCAAATCCAAACAAAAAGAATACCTAATCCAATTGCGAATACGGATGAAATAATGGGAATAAAACGAGTCCCACTAAAAAACGAAAAAGCATCATTAAATTCAATTTGATAGAATTTATTATGGAGAACTGATACCATAATCCCCACGATAATCCCACCAAAAACACCTGTATTTAACGTATTCTCAATCCCCAATACATGTGTTATCAAACCTGAAGTTTGCATTAAATGTTCGAGATTACCGAATTGTTCAATTGTTGCGGCCATGGCGACATTCATCATCAAATATGCAATCGCTGCCGCAAGTGAAGCAACCTCTTTTGACTCACGAGCCATTCCAAACGCAACACCAATCGCAAATAAAAGTGGTAAGTTCGCAAACACAACTTCACCACATGACTTCATGATCACAAGAATTTTATACAGTACGCCTGTTTGTGCCAAAACCCCTTCAAGATGATACATTTCAATTAATGAAGGATTGGTAAAGGTTGCGCCCAACCCCAATAAAAGCCCCGCAAAGGGTAATAAAGCAATCGGTAACATAAAGGTACGACCCAATTGCTGTAGAAAATCAAAAACCTTCTTTTTCATACTTTACCTCCTCAAGTGTTTATACTTTACCGAAAAAAGTAAGGGATTTCAAGATGGTTTTGATAAAAAATGATAAATTAAGATAACACAAATAGGTGTTTGATTTATAGCGAAATATACACTTACAAAAAAAGACTGTTGATTAATCAACAGTCTTTCGGCTTCCTAAAAATTAAACTATTCGTTTTCTTTTGATTCTTTATTCAACTTCAACATCACATAACCGATACATGTCAGTGATAACGCAACCACAATTGCGAAACTTGATGTATATTGACCCGTATTCGGTAGAGTCGTTTCAGTCGATGTAACGTCCTTTTCTTTTTTCTCACCAAGAACTTCCGCAGGCTTGTTCTCTTCTTTAGGTACTTCTGGAATTTCCCGAAGTGATACATGCACGGAATGTTCGTCATTTTTGACACCATAGAGAACGGTAAACATTCCAGCTTCCTTCACAACAAGTTCTGGATTCTTCCATGTCCATCCTTGTGGTAAAGTAAGTGTCGATAGCGTATTACCTTCTGTTATTTCAAGTTCAAACGATTGAGGAAAGGCTTGCTTTGAAACAACAAGTGTTGTTGCTTGACGTGCAACCGGTGTTTTAATATCCTGTGTCAAATCAACACCCTTTGGCGTTGCACTATAGTGAAGATTATACGTTCCTACTGGAAGATTTGAAATAAGATCCATCTCATCCAAACCCTTTACAAGAAGTTTCACATTTGAATTACCACCACGTGGATTAAACATCGGTGTATCTTCTATTGAGAAATCTAAATCATAACCTTCAATTGTATTAATACCTTCAAGCGGATTGATTGTTCCACCTTGCATGATTGTTAGAGGTTTAACCCCTACTAATTTTGGTGCATTATCATAATAAGCCTGAGCAGCTTTCGCTTGCGCAGCAGTTTGTTGATACGATACTGAATCAATCACAAATTCAGTACCGGCAAGATTTTCCCCAACAGGTCCAGGCCATGCCCCACCCATCGCTAAATTAAGTTGAATGTATTGAGGCTTATTGAAAATATCTTTAGCCATTGGATCTTGTCCATACGGTACCGTACGGACTTTTTGATCATCAACATACCATTCAAGAGCATCTTCGGTCCAATTTAGTGCAAAAGTATGAAATTCATCATTAAAGTTTCCTTGAGGAATCGTATACGCAGTTCCGTTTCCAGAAAAACGTCCTACATTATCCTCAGCAGGACCATAATGAACCGTTTGATAAACAGTACGGTTACCATGTGAACCATCACGATCTTCACCAATTAATTCCATAATATCAATTTCACCAGTACTTGGCCATCCACGTCCTTGTTCTGACTTAATCTTACCATCAAGCGTAAAGTCAGCACCTAGAGTCCAAAATGCAGGGAAAGCGCCTCTTCCTTTCGGAAGCTTTGCTCGAATTTCCAATTTACCGTATAAAAATTCTCGTTGACCATGTGTACGAATACTTCCTGAGTTATAAATAACATTACGGGAAGTGTCACGTGGATGTAAATATTGATCCGCAACATCACGATCTGTTGCTCGTAATACAAGTTTACCATCACGTAAGAATACATTTTCTGGATTGTTTACATAATGTTGTTGTTCAATACCACGAATCGAACCCAATTCATAACCCCAATCTTCCATATTTAGGGATTCTTGATCAAAATCATCACGCCATACTTCTGTAAAGACGTCATCATCTTTCTCTTCTGAAACATTTGATTCTTTCGTTACCACAACGTTATCAATATAAGCATTGGATTGCTTTGTTTCTTCTTTTTCAGACCACTTAACAAGTTGAATTAACGCACCTTGTTCGGTACCTGAATTAAACGTATAACTTACTTTTTGCCAATCGGTGGATGATACAAGTTGATCAACGGTTTGACCGTTTTCTCCCTTAATAACATCGCCTTGTTGTCCATTCCAAAAGCGTGCTGTAAAGATGGCGCCCGCCCCTTTAACATCTACTTTCGCATAAGCACTTACGTGATAAGTTGTATTCGGTTCAAGTCGAATAACTTGACCAATAAACCCGTTTGCAAAGTTACCTGAGATTGCTGTATTCGGTACAACACCAGCATACTTTCCATCGTAAGACACCTTATCCTGAACTTCACCTTTATTACGTTGAGTCCATGAGGACCCACCTTGTTCAAAATCACCATCTTGAATTACATTCTTAGCATCAAGCTCAAGTGCTGAGATTGACGTCATTGATAAAGCTAAAACCATAAATACTGTAACGATATTTTTTAAACCTTTACGCATTTCATGCTCCTTTATAAATGTTTAGCGATTTACAGAGCGGGCACATGATGACAGTGTGTGTCGAATACCACGGATTGCTTGACCGATTGCGAAAATATTCTCAACCGGAGCTAATCCTGCATATCCTGCGTCACCAATATGATGAATATCCACGCCGCAAATCTTATTTTGAATTGACATCTGTGCAATTATTTCAGGTGTTGAACCTTCTTGGCTCGTACCAATTGCACTCATAACCAACGTATCACGGGCATGTGCAAATTGCACAATTTCTTTTTGTTCTTCCGCATCAAATCCTGGAACCGTTCCAACTGCTGGTACTAAAATAACATCCGCACCTGCGTCAATAAACGCTTCTACTGTTTTTAAATCAATAATTGGACCCACAACACCGGCTCCATGCATCTTACCTGCAATAATAAGACCCGAGAACTTCTCTTTTGCGATTTTAATTGTAGAGATAATCGCTTCGTTTGTTACACCTGTACCAGGATTTCCCGTAAAACAAACAAAATCAAAGTTACGACGTTCAATCTCTTCAATTGTCTCTACAGTTGCCTGTCTTCCTAAAGCAATCTCAAAGCGTGACTCCGTCATTTCTGCATTTTGATCAATGGGTTCTAAATTAACACCAATGGGAGCTCCAACTAAGCGATGAAGCTCATCCACAAAATTCTTTTCAATACATTCAATTGCAAATAAATCCGGATTAAATACATCGACGCCATTGAGTAAAATTAAGTCTGCACCACATGCACGTGCAATCTCAGAGTTACTAATATCTCCCACAAAGCTTTCGCGAGCTGCGTAGTTTTCCGATAAAACTACGCGTCCCTCACTCGCTTTTATACTTTGTTTAAGTTCTTCAGCTGTCATGTTTAAAATATCACTCGTATTTGCACTAATTAATCGTTTCATCATTTCACACTTTCTATATATAAATTACTGTTCTGCTGTTTCTTCTGCCTTAAATCCTTTTTCAACCATTGCGAAGAATGGTAAGTATAAGAGAATATCAAGTGCAATTAAAATAACTTGTAAGATTGATCCTCGGATACTACCTGTTGTTAAGAATCCACTAATTACTGGTGGCATTGTCCAAGTTGCTACACTACGTGTTAATGGAACTAATCCTGATGCCATTGCGAAATAAGTAATTAAAGCGTTAAGCATTGGAGCTAAGATAAATGGAACAATTAATAATAAGTTAAGTACTACTGGAAGTCCAAACATTGTAGGCTCATTAATATTAAAGAGTCCTGGAACAACTGTAATTGGAGCAAGTGCTTTTGTACGTAAACTTGTGTTTTTCTTACGTGCATAGAATGCGATTGCTAGAACTAGACCGATTGTGGCTCCACCACCACCGATATATACAAAGTTATCCATAAATGGTTCTGTAATAATGTGTTTCAATGCATCACCAGCTTGATAAGCAAGACGGTTTGCATCTAAGTTTGCAATCCAAATTGGTTTCATAATTGAGTTAACAACATGACCCCCATGAATTCCTAAGAACCAGAAAATACTGTTAAATGCAACAACAATAATTGTACCAATAATATTATTTCCAAGTAATCCGAAAGGTTTTCCTAAAACAACTGCTGCAATATCATGCAAGTTTGGTAAACCAAATTTATCAAGTAAACCAAAGATTGTTAACCACATTGTAATGATTACTGCACCTGGAATAATTGCACTAAAGCTTTTCGCAACTGCAGGTGGAACAGTATCGGGCATTTTGATTTCGATTTCATTATTGATAAACCATTGATAGATAAGACCACTAATATTACCTAAGATGATCGCTACAAAGAGTCCACGAGCACCAACGAGTCCAACTGTAATACCAGCACCTGTTTCCCCTTTAACAAAAGGAGTTACAACGATAAATGCTGATAAAGCAATAATCCCCGCTGAAATTCCATCTGTCTTATGCTGATCAGCAATACTGTAAGCAATACCAAATGCTGAAATTAATCCAACTAATCCAAAACTACTGTCTACACCCTTCCAAAGATAGCCAGCAACACCAATATCTCCTAACCATGCTTCCCAACCTGGTACAGGAAAACTTGCTATAACCATAAAAATCGAACCGATGATAATTAATGGCATTGAAAGTGTAATACCATCACGAATTGCAATTAAAAATTTATTACTTGAAAGCTTCGCTGCTACGGGCAAAACTTTTTCTTCTAAAAAATCTCCTACTTTATTCATAATATCCTCCTCTTTTGGTTATAATATAGAACAATTAGATTGAAAATGTGCGCAATATCTCAGTAATTAATTATTTTATATTACCAACTACCTACACTATAGACCACTTCATTATAAATGTAAAGCCTTACATTTGATAATTGTGTTGGTTTTGTTAAATTTCACCCATTAATGATTACAAATAATAATTAATAGGTTACAATGTACCTAATGGAGGTGGAATATGCAACTCAGTAAAGCAAAAACAAAGCAAACGGCTTTAATTCTTGACTTATTATACTCAAAAGGCCCGCTTTCACGCATTGATATTTCAAAGTCACTTCACATTACCCCGGCGACTGTAAGTGATCTCACACAGCACTTAATCAACGACAAAATAATTTGCGAAATCGGAGAAGATACCGATAATACTCGTGTCGGAAGACGAAAAATACTCTTAGGACTTCTTCCTAATCATTCCTATTATCTCGGAGTCGAACTGTTTGAACACTCCTTCACACTCGCTTTATCCGACAATTTAAATGAGATTTGCTTCGAAGAAGCATTCACACTCTCGAAATCCGATCACGTGCGACACGATTTATTAGTGAAAACAATCAACGATTTTTTAAAGAAACATTCTGATACAGCCGTTACAAGTATCGGAATCGCAATTCCAGGGCATTACGATAAAACCTCAGCTCATATCCTCACAAACAACCATTCATGGGCAAATTTCTCACTAGATTATTTAAAAAAACATTTAAAATATCCCGTTTATTTCGAAAATAATGTGAATGCGATGGCAATTCGCGAACGATTATTTGGACACGATAAAACGGATGCGAATTTTTTATTCCTCCATTTTAGACGTGGAATTTTCTGTTCTTATGTATATCAAGGCGATCTTTACGCTCGAAATAACTATTTTGTAGGAGAAATTGGACATCTCGTCGTTAATCCATTTGGTGAACAATGTGAGTGTGGAAAAATTGGATGTCTTCAGACATATGCAAGTCAAACCTGGTTGCTCCATAAAGCAAGTCTATTATTCAACAGTTCCGCAAACACATACCTAAAACAGCTGGTAAATGAAGAACACGAGTTATCAATGGATATTTTGCTACAAGCCTATCACCTCGGTGATTCTGCAGTAATTCAATTATTAGAAAATGCAATTAATTTTCTAGCTATTGCCCTCAATAACATCATTGTTACCCTTGATACAGATATCATTTATTTACACGGTCAATTGTTTGATGATGAACAATTATCTACATTGTTACTGAATAAAATTCGAGAACACGATTCCGAATTCATCTCAAGACAAACAATTCAAAAGGAAATCAAACCGTATTCCAAGGCAAATGGAGCACGCGCTGCCTGTGCACTAGCTATAAGCGAAACCTTACTTTGTCAGTAAAAAGAGCCAACATAAAGTTGGCTCTTTTATTTATTTATATGCACATAATGTTAGAACTTCATAGTCTGATCCAGCATCATATCCTTTGGTGTAATCTCCATACCACTCAATCTGACCATAACCACTATTCCTTAACATCGTTTCCATCTGATCTATTTGATACCAATATAAATCGAAAATTTCTAACTCTTGTTCGCATAATTTATTTTCACGCCAGAGTTCATATCTAAAAAATTGTCTTGTTTGCTGTGTTTGCCAATTTATTGTATGTTGATGATCTTCAAGAAACAATACATCCTTTTGGTTCGGATAAACTACGTGACGATGAACACTCCCCGGAACAAATCCATGTGGAAAGATTAAATCAAGAACTAACTTACCACCTTTCTCAAGATGTTCATAACAGCCTTCAATCACGGCATTTGGATCACTAAACAAACAAAAAGTTCCGGTAGGAATAATGATCGCATCAAATGTTCCGACTTCACTCATATTATAGACATCGATTTGCTTTACATTCGCTTCAACATCATGCTCTATACAATGAGTGATACACATTGAGACCATATCGCTTGAAGCATCAATGCCTTCAATTTTCAGCCCTTCTTTTAAAAACGGAATTAATAATCTTCCAGTTCCCGAACCAACTTCCAAAATTGATCGTGATTGCTTTATCGCTTCAAAATAAAATTCTAGATCACCACCAAGTGATGTCCCAATGGGTTTTGATGTTTCATAGTACATCGTACTTAATTTAGAATACATTTCCTAAAAAACCTCTCTTTACTCAATCTTAATTCATTGTATCAATTTGTATTTCCGTTTCAAGCATTTTCTCAGGATTGCGTTCTTTTACCTTCTCTACGATATTAATACAATGATCACCAAGTCGCTCTAACGAAGCAAGAATATCAACGTATAAACTACTTGCGATTGGATCATCACAAATACCGTCAGAAATACGATGGAAATGACGTTCACGGTATTTCACATCAATTAAATCAAGGTAATCCTCATCCTGCACCAATTTTTCATATCCTTGTAGGGAATCTGACTTAAGTATTTTGAAACTTCTTTGTATCATATCCAATACAAGTTTATACATGGTTTCAAGATCATACAGAGCTTCATCTGAGAATGTTCCTCTGTTTTCAAAAATCCGTTCATAAAATCCCGCAATATTGGTCGTAATATCCCCCATTCTTTCGATATTTTTTACGATATCAACGCTGGTTGAATATTGTTCTGCCATACGGCCATCGAGTTGTGTGTCCTTCGCAATCGCAAGCAGATAACGAGTTAGATTATAATCTAATTCGTTGACCATCTCTTCCAACTGGCCAATGACATCAAAATCTTCATCATCACGAGTTGTAAGATAGTCATGTGTAGTTTCAAATGACTCCACAACTAAATCGGCCATTTGTAGTGTTTGTTTCTGCGCTAATTGAAAAGCACCATCGGGGAATGTCTTGATTAACTCATAATCCAGTGCTTCAATTTTTTCGCGTTCTTTAATGCGATCCTCTCCAGGTATTAGAATTTTTAATAGTCTGATACACGCTGGAATAAATGGAATAATTCCAACTACCCAAATTAAATTAAAGACAAAGTGGTTAATTCCAACTGCCATTTCCGGTGATCCACCCATTTTCCCGTTAAGATATAATATAAAGTTGGAATACGGATAGATAAACAGCATGGTTATGAGTGCACCAATTACATTATAAAGTGCGTGAAACCAACCTGCTCTTTTTGTGGATACAGATCCTCCCGCTGAAGCAAGGATTGCGGTTAGAGTTGTTCCTACATTTGATCCATATACAAATGCAGAGGCTGCAACCATCGACATCCCTCCACCTGCATATATTTTTTGGACAAGCGCAATCACAGCCATTGATGAGTTGATTACTGCTGTACCAATCGTTCCTGCTAATAACGCAAGCCATGGATTATCTGACATTTTTACCAAGTAAGCTTCAAACTGTGGAACATCTTGCAAGATGATGAGTTGATCACTCATTAACTCAAGACCGACAAATGTTATTCCCAGTCCAAAGAATATCTGACCCACACTTTTATAGCGTTTCTTCGTAAGAAGGATTATGGCACCAATAAAGACAAAATAATAACCCATGGCCTCTATATTCAGTCCAATCATCAAAGCCGTTACCGTAGTACCTAAATTCGCGCCAACAGAAATTCCAATTGCTGCCTCAAGACTCATCAATCCCGCACGAACAAGGCTGATTGAAATTACAGTAGCCGCTGTACTCGACTGCATAAGTGCCGTGATTACCGTTCCCACCAGAATTGCGGAGAGTAAATTACCGGTATACCGTTCAATATAATCTCTTATTTTTGATCCTGCTGCATCTTTAAAACCATCCCCTAGCAACTTGATCCCTAATAAAAACATTCCAAAACCACCAAGTATTACATTAAATGCGATATCTGAAAACTGTGCAACTTCTCCGATTAATATCATCCTGCACCTCCTGCCATTGGTTTCTTTAACTCATCGTATCACTCAGAGCCAAATCTAGTGTGATATTTTGTTAATAAATGAGGGTGGAGGGGAAATTTAATAAGGATTCAATTGTGATGAAACGATGATATTCTTGCGAAATCACCTTGGTTTTATGTATTATATAAAGATTTCCCCTATAATATTCATGCAAGGTAAATCTTGGGAGGTTTATATATGTGCACAAACATCACGTTAAAAAGTACTCAGAATCATTTTTTAATGGCTCGAACAATGGATTTTTCATTCGAACTTGATCCTGAAATGGTTTTAATTCCACGTAACATTCCACTTCATTTTACTTATTTAGATCATGAGGTCTCAAGTCATTATGCTTATCTCGGACTCGCTAAAAATATTGGTTCTTACGCATTAGCAGATGGAATTAATGAACATGGACTTGCGGCAGCTGCTTTATATTTTGAGGGTTATGCAAGCTATGACCAAGAGTGTGTACCCAATCAATCGCTTGCACCACACGAAGTTGTCATGTGGGCACTTGCGCAGTGCAAGACCATTAATGATGTACGTCTTATGTTTGAGCAGCATCCGATTACACATCATGTTATTGAATTCCTAGGGATTGTCCCACCGCTTCATTGGGTTTTCCAAGATGCAGAAGGTGCATCCATTATTGTAGAACCCACTGAACTTGGAATTCAAATTCATGACAATCAAATTGGGGTACTTACAAACAGTCCCGACTATACTTGGCATCTAACAAATATTCGCAATTATATTGGTCTTGATCCAGGTCAAGTTGAACCAAGAACACTTTACGGAAAAGAGTTTAAACCATTTGGGCAAGGTAGTGGAACCTTTGGGATTCCTGGAGACTTAACACCTCCCTCACGTTTTATAAAAGCACTTTACTCAAAACTAAGCGCTCAAAAACCAAATACAGATAAAGAACTTATTATTACCGCAAATCACATTCTAAACGGTGTTGATATCGCCAAAGGAAATGTCATTACACAAAGAAAAACGATTGACTATACTCAGTATATGTCGTTTATGGTTACTTCAACTCAGACCTATGCTTATAGAACCTATGACAGTTATAGCACGCATAGCTATTGCATCCATGATTTTAATCTTGATCAGTCTGAGTTGATTAAAATATAAAGGGGGAATATAAGATGAGCACATTTTTCAAATTAAATTGGTTAGTCTTTGTAGTGACCATCGCAATACTGTTTGCAGGGTATTATGCTGAGAAGAAAAAACATATCATCAGCCACCAATTCGGTATTGAAATGAAAAGTTTTTATGGATTAATCGCTTTATTAGGTATTATTATCGCAATTATAAATTATGTTGCGATTGTGATCTTTGGTTCATGGCAAACCATGATCTTCGCTACCCTCATAACGGTAGCTCTTGGATCAGTTGTATTTTACTTTTTAAAACATCGAAATAAAAAATAGAAAAGAGGATTTATATGAAATCATCATATTTTGACGGATCAATTTGGTCCTATATTGGATTACAGTTAGTTAATATTATTATCGCAATTTTCACTTTAGGTTTAGGTACACCTTGGATTCTCGTTCGAACCTATCGTTGGGAGTCAGAACATACAGTTATCAATGGACAACGTTTTCGCTTTAACGGTGACTCTGTAAGTCTATTTGGTCACTGGGTCATATGGTGGATTTTGACTCTAGTTACATTTGGATTATATGGAATTATTGTACGCGTAAAACTTATCTCGTGGCGTGTCGAGAATACTGAAATGCTTGGTAACTACGAATATTAGTCAAATAAAAACAGCGAAAATATATCGCTGTTTTTTTTATTGATTGGTTGGTAACTCAACTTTTGTTGTAAAGACATTTTCATCTTTTGAAGTTGAAAAATGACCTTTATGAGTATCAACAATTTTTCGACACGATAGTAATCCAAAACCAGATGCTTCTTCAGTAACTTGATCAACTCTAATCGCATTCTCAATCTCAAGAGTACACGATGAATTTTCAATTGTAATTTCAATCTTTATCGTTGATTTTGGCTCTGCATACTTTAACACGTTCGAAATGATGTTTTCGAAAAGGCGATCCATATAATATATGTTCAGGTTTACATAATGGTGCTCTTCATTTACTGTTTGGTGAATCACTACCTCAAAATCTTTGAGATTTAAATCTGACTTGAGACGATCAGCAGCACCTTCCATAAAGTCCTGTACATGTACACGCTCAAGAGGTAACTCACTATCTTCATTTAGAGAGAGCGTCGAGAAGAGAGAGAATAACTCATCAGAAATCGTCTTCATTTGAAGTGCTTTTTGTTCACATCGGTTAGCAAGATCTTCAATATCTTCTGATTGTGCTTCAAGTTTTATAAGGGTAATATACCCAATTAAAGAAGTCAGTGGCGTTCTTAAGTCGTGGGCTAGGCTTGTTACGAGTTCTTTTAGTGCATTTTCAGAAATAACAAGTTCTTGGTTTTTTTGAGATAATTCAGTAATAAGGGCATTAATTTCAAAACTTAATCGGCCTAGCTCATCATTTCCTTTATCACTGATAAAACTATTGGGCGTTCCTGCTCCAATAATTTCAATCTCATTAGTAAGTTGCTTAACCCTTTTCGTAATGTTCCGAATCCCATAATAAAAGACAAGCAAAAAGGTAATTGATGAAAGAATTAAGGCGAGATAGGTTGCATAATTTTCTACTTCGGCGCGTACAGAATACAACATATCAATATAGAAATACTTGCCACCGATATATAGCATCGTCGATTCAAGTGATGTATTCCCGGCAATCTCTAGTTCTTTACTTACAAAAAGATCATCGTTTGTATACACAATGTTATTGTTATCCACATCCACGATATAGATAATCATATATTTGTGATTTTCTAACCACGGACTCAAATCTTCGATATTCATTGGCGTAATATCGTTATCAATAATGTAGTGTTGTAGATCCTGCTTATCGTTAAGCATTCTTGAGTGAATCCGTTCCTCACCTTTCACATATGTAGCAATTGGATCAATAGATACCGTGATTGTGATTACAAATACTAACAACGACGCCATGATTGAACCAACCGTAATGAGAAATATTTTTAATCCAAGCGTGAGTGACTGCGTACGATGTTTAATCAATTTTATAACCTCGACCCCAGATGTTTTTTATAATTTTAGGATTTTCCGGGCAGTTCTCTATTTTTTTTCTCAAATTGCGGATATGTACCATAACCGTATTTGCTGACGAGTATAAATATTCATCTTGCCAAACGTTTTCATAAATACTTTGAATCGAGAAAATTTTTCCACGATTGGTCGCTAACAATTTTAAAATACGGAATTCACGCTCCGTTAAATCAAGTGGCAATCCATCTTTAAGAGTTATGCCTTTTTCAAGATCAATTGTAATTGAATCAATCGTATTAACTTTATTCTGTTCCAATGCATTTTCTGTTGCTCGATCATACTGAATATAGCGTCTTAAGAGTGATTTAACACGAAGGCTTAGCTCAGAAAAAGAAAATGGTTTGCTTAGATAATCATCGCCTCCAACAGAAAACCCAACAAACTTATCCTGTTCTGTGGCTTTAGCGGAAACAAATAAGATAGGAACATTGTAATGTTTTCGGATTGCCTCACTCACCTCAAACCCAGTTATTTCAGGCATCATCACATCCAAAATTACGAGCTTAATGCTTTCATCGAGCGCGCGCATTGCATCATGACCATCTGAAGCTACTACAACCTCATAACCATCGATTTCTAAATAACGTTTCATTAAATCTCTGATTTCTTTGTCGTCATCAACGATAAGTATCTTTTTCATAAGCACCTCCTTTACTCTATTATATGTCGCTTTTACTATACTTTGTGTGTTATTTAAGAAATTTTAAGATTTAGTGCATCTTTGTTTCATTGAGCTTAGGGATTAATCTGTTGAATAAACGCATCAAAATCTTTCTTCCATAAGTCTTGTTCCGCTTCAGTGTATTCACTTTTAATTTGATAATTTTGTCCGACATATTCAACGAGACGTTTTGTTACTTTTTCTGCACCCTTAATATTCAAATGATCACCTTTATCGTAGGTATCCTCTTGCCAATTAATGCCCATAGAATCGGCTTCTAAGTTCAGATCTAAAAACGGAATTTGATTTTCTTTTGCATAGTTACTTACTCCATTGTGTTTTTCGTAACTCCAATTTCTTGGAGATGGGACACTAACAAGAAGCAATTGAATATTATGTTCTTTACATAAAGAAACGATTTCATCAAGGTAATGGCGATTTAGAGTCGGAATTTCGCGCTCTTCTAATGTCTTGTGCATATACGGTCCACCTTCATATGCATTTTCTTTACGATTAATGCGCCACCCCTTCAGAGGATTTCGCTTAATCTCAACACTTTGTGCTTTTTGAAGCGATAAAATCTGCTTCCAATTATCATGGTAATTCAAAATTGGAAAGACATTCGCCAACGTATTTGTCATCGATTTGTCCACAAGATTCGCAAGTCCTCCAATATTGGTATAAACTTGATTTGTTTCTAAAACAATCAATTTCGGATTTTGCTTTTGAATAATATGATTTATTGTCTTATGACCATCTGCTAAATTTTGAGATGCGACTGCAATATTGTACGATTTAATACCGAGTTTTTCCCAAAATCGCATTGGCATGAAAGATGTAAATGATTCACTATCACCCGTGAAAAGCATATCAAGACGATTGGTATCTTCCGCAAAAATGCCGTTAAATGCTGTACTGTTTCCTTTGGCAAATTGGTCGATTTCATAGGGAGCAAAAAGAGGTGTTATTGTAAATAATATAGCAATAAAACCAAGGGTAAACAAAATTGATCTAATTATTTTCATAAGACCTCCTAAAAGTTTGCATAAATGAGTTCTACGATGGCATAACCATAACCATAAGCCCCAAAGATGACTAAGAACAACATCGCAGCATAATAAAACGGAATACGAAGGTAACTTTTCCACTGCGCAATTCGACTTCTTATTTGGATATGATTTTCTTTAAGAAAACCGACAACAACCATGATGGTAAAGCCAATTAAAATAATTCCAAAATCGTGAATGTCCATACCTTTATTTAAAAGCGATCCATCCACAATTTGATTCACATTAAAATCTTGAATCATCTTTATAAACATCGACAATGCCTTTGATAATCCGTGAGAACGAAATAACATCATTCCAACATTAACAATTACCATAGTTCGTACCCATCTAAATCCATCTAGTATTCTACTTTCGCGATTAATCTTTGTTTTATGAAAAAAACCAGAGAAAATCGGTTCGAGAATCATTCCCAATGCAATGATTACAAAATAATACATACCATAGGCTAGGTATTGCCACTGTGCTCCATGCCAAAGTCCATTGCATATCCAGACTAATAAGAGGGCACCTAATGTCGGTACCAAGCGACTATATCTTTTACCAATTTTTGCTTTAAGTGATTTTGTAAGTTTGCGGTTAAACTTTGATAATGATATTGGATAAAAAATATAATCTTTGAAGAAACCACCCAGCGTCATATGCCAGCGTCTCCAGAACTCAGATGCACTTCTTGAAAAGAACGGCTGGTTAAAGTTTTCCGGAAGTTTCACTCCAAATATTTCAGCACTTCCTAAAACAATATCCATCGTACCCGAGAATTCTGAATAAAGTTGAAGCGTATATGCAAGAATCGCAATCAAAATTACGACACCTCCATTTGTGTCTACATTCTTAAATACTGAACCCACGAAAGGATCAAGACGATCGGCAATTACGATTTTTTTAATAAGACCCCAGAGTATTCTTTGTAATCCAAACGTTAGCGAAGAATATGTAATTGCCTCACCAGCACTAAGCTGTGGAATAACCTGATCATATCGTGCTATCGGACCTTCAATAATCGTTGGAAAAAATGATAGATATAGTAATATTTTAAGCGGATTTTGTTCTGCTTTTGTTTTTCCCATTTTCACATCCACAAGATAACTTATTGCTTGTAATGAAAAAAATGAAACACCGATTGGTTGAATAAACTTTCGATATGGAATGGTTAATTCGAATCCCTTTATGACAGAATTAAGATTTTCTCCGATAAAGTTGTAATATTTGAAGACCGTCAAAATCCCTAATGGAATGAGAATACCAAGACACAGTAGGAATCTTTTATACTTTTGTTTCGATTGAGATAAGCCTAGCCCAATGACATAAGTTGATAGACTAATAAGCAGCAAATACACAATTAATTTTGAGCTCATTAAGAGATAAAAAGTAATGCTTCCAAGAAGCATTACTAAGTACCGATATTTTTTATTGCACAATTGATACGCAATCATTACAATCGGTAAAAACAGGAAGAGATAAATATAATTATGATATGCCATTAGTTTTCACCGCTAAGACGACTTACCATTTCCCACATATTCTTGAGTGTATTAAAATTATTCGGTTTGATTTCATCATACGGAATTTCAATGTCAAAGGAATCTTCCAATTCCGCAACCAATGTGAGGATTGAAAACGAATCAAGAATTCGTTTATCTACAAGCTCATTTTCTTTTTCATAATCGATGTTCGGTTTAATATCCTCTAAAATTTCAAGTAATTTATTCATGTTTATTTCTCCTTAACTGAATTCAGTCTATCTATTTCAATTGTATCTCTAATGATCTCAATACCGGTTTGTTTACGGTATAGGTTTACTTGTGGAAGATCTCTACTTAGGAATAAGCTAATTCCTTCAGTAATGCTGTAGGCTCCTACATTTTTAAATGCCACAACATCATTTAATGCGAGTGGTGTTTCGTAATCTTTTATCAAAACATCTGCTACGGTACATAAAGAACCACACAAATTCCACTGAGCATGTAATTCTGGAGATTTTTCCATATCTACACGTTCAATACTAGGACACTTCATTCCTAGAAACTGACCGTAATAACTTACATGATGAATGCCGCCATCTAAAATCGCATAATGCTTCATGTCGTTTGTTTTTATATCTACAACACGCGTCAAGTATGTACCACACGCCGCAACAATTATTCGTCCCATTTCTAAAACAATTGTTCCATCATAATTGAGACTTCTCAGAACGGAACTAAATTCAGAAACAGAAAGTGTTGGTTTGTCTGATTCGAAGTATTGTACACCCAATCCTGGTCCAAACTCTAAACACGGTAGACTTATTTGATAACGACTTCTCAATGTCTCAATATATGATTTTAACGATTCGATTTCTCCTAGAACTTTGTTTAGCTTATGCTTTTGTGTTCCTGAATAAAGCTGAATTCCATGCCACTTTATAAACCGGTACCGATTTGTTTGATCCAATACCCGTTCAATTTCGGAAGCATCCATACCAAATTGGTTCCCACTCGTGAGTCGTAAGATTACGTTTATCTGTTTTTGATACTCAGTTGATAAATCGTTGAGTAATTCCAGTTGTTTCATTGACTCGACGGTATAGATGGGTTGCTCTTCCATCTGTATAATCTCCCTGATATCTTCAGAATTTTTATAAACCCCAGAAAGAATAATTTTTAGATTAGAAATATTATTCCTTTGACAAATTCGGTATTCTCCGGGAGAGCATACTTCAAATGAATCCACCATTTTGTCGAGAATACCAACTAAAAACGGATTGGCTTTCATTGCATAACATAACTTTGTATTATTCGGTAATGATGCCTTGATTTCTTTGACATGTTCTTCTAAAAAATCAACATCGAAGATATAACATGGTGTTTTGAGTTCATTGTTAGATGTACACAGTTCTTTCAGATTCATACTTGTATCCCTACTTCCGATTTTAAGAGTTGACGATCTATTTTCCCATTTTTTGTTAAGGGCATCTGATGCACCTGTATAAATGTATTTGGAATCATATAATGTGGTAGCTTTGTTTCAAGATATGAAATAAGCGCCTTCACATCGAGATTACCGTGATAGATGCCATAGATTTTATATTTTTTTTCATGATATATACAACAGGCTCTAGAAACATTTGGGTGCTCCTCGATTTTACGTTCGATTTCTTCTAGCTCAATTCGATGACCCATATGCTTTATTTGAAAATCTTTACGACCTCTAATACATAATTCACCATTTTTGTTATAGTATCCTAAATCCCCAGTACGATAAATGATGTCTCGATAATATGGATTCAACGGGTTTTGAACAAATACTCGATCAGTTTGTACTTGGTTATTAAAATATCCTAGCGCTAAACTCAAACCTCCAACACAAATTTCCCCAAGCATCTCCGAATCTTTGACAAGCTCATCTTTTTCATTTAGTAGAAATACTTCATCATCATAAAACGGAATGCCAATTGGAAGTTCCTCAGCATATTCTCGTTGGGATTCCAAAACATAGTAAGTACAATTACATGTGATTTCAGTTGGTCCATATAGATTTACAAACTCAGTGTTTGGACAGGCTTCACGCCATTTTTCTAAATGTTTAATGGGCATACGTTCTCCACTGAACATAATTTGTCTCAACTGACTTGGTTTCCGATAGGATAGACCCTTTAATTGACTCACTAGACATAACGCTGATACAGCCCACGTTAGTACAGTTGCTTTCGATTCACAAATAAAGTCCAACAAGGTTACAGGATTTGTAAAATAAGATTTAGGTATTAACACTAAGGTAGAACCTTTCATAATCGAACTATAAATATCCTTAACCGAAACATCAAAATCAAAAGGCGCCTGATTCGCAATAACATCGTGTGAAGAAAAACGAAACTTATCTGTAAAATCGCGAATAAATCGGATTACAGATTGATGTGAAACAACAACACCCTTCGGATTGCCTGTGGATCCTGATGTAAAAAGGATGTAGAGTGGATTTGTCGATATATGCGATGACAATCGATTCTCTATCAGTGAATCCTCTGATTTTCCACAAAACACTGTTTTAATATTTATAAATTTAATGTTTGGACCAAATTTTTCAATACGATCTTTTTGATCATCATCGCCAATAATACAATTCGTTTTTAATGTTTTTAGAATTGAAATGATACGCTCGTTAGGTTGTGATGGATCTATGATTACGTAAGGACAGCATGCATAGGCTGTACCAAACATTAAAGAAAGTGTATCAATCCCTTTCTCCTTAAAAATAACAATCGGTTTATTCATTTCAAATTGATTTATAAACCATGTTGCCGCGATACGAGCCTTATTATTCAGATTTTCATAAGTTATTGTCTGATTTGGTTCAATGACTGCAACTTTATCTGGATAACGTTCTGCACTTAATTCGAGATGCTTTAATATATGATTCATCATAAAACTCCTTTTATTTCGTGCCAATTATAACATTCGCTTTCTTAACACAATCTTAAGAACGACTTATAGATTCTTAAGTGCACAAAAAATACACAACAATAATGCTATGCTTGCATTAATAAGGAGGACTCTATGGAAAATCACGTAATTATCTATCAAACAAAAGAGCCCAAACTTCATACCCTTGATGCTTGTATTCAAGATTTTACGAAACGATACAAACTCGATAACACTTGGTATCTTTATAAAACAGCAAATGGAAAACCTATTATCCTAAACAATGATTTTTACTATAGTAAAACTATTACTGCGGCATTTTCCACCTACGCATTCAGTCTGAATCCAATTAGTATTGACATCCAAAAATTCGAAGAGAATATAGACTTCTTGAAAATCGCAAATCGGTTTTACCATCACAAAGAAGCTGAGTATGTAAAACATCACGGCATCCAAAGTTTCTACGAAATCTGGTGTCTTAAAGAGTGTTATATAAAATTTTTTGATCTTCGTATCGAAAAAGATTTTCAACATTTTTCTGTACTGGAACTTTTAGAAAATAGAGTGAAGAATCTTTTCTATACACCACTACCAATAAATAGTGAGTACTATGGTTCCTTATTAACAGAGACACCCACTACTTTTGAATTTGTTTCCATCAAAACAAATGACTAAACAAAGACCTCCCGAAACAAAATCTTTATAAACCGGTTCACTTGAAGAAATATATGTTAAGATACTTATATAAATTAGGAAAGGAATTATTATGAAAAAATTAAAATTAGCGTTAATTGGGCCAGGATTTCTCAACGATATCGTAGCTCAAGCTTGGGTAGATGGTTATCTTCCTGAATATGAACTTGTTGGAGTATTAGGTCGAAACCCAATTCGTACCGCTGCATTCGCAAACTACTATGGTTGTAAAGCATGTTCAACAATTGATGAACTAATGGCACTTGAGCCAGACTATACATCGGAAGCAGCTTCTGTAAAATCAGTTGTTGACTACACTGAAACAGTACTACGTTCCGGTTCAAATCTAGTTGTCTTATCAATTGGAGCATTTGCTGATGCGACATTTTATAATCACGTACAAGAAGTTGCGCGTGAGACAGGTAAAAAAGTTCATATCGCAAGTGGAGCAGTAGGAGGATTTGATATTTTACGTACTGCTACTCTCATGAGTCCTGTAAACGTAAAAATGACAGGAATGAAATCCCCTCGTGCATTAGTACATACATCACTAAATCGCGAAGGATTAATTGATACTCAAGAACCTGTTGAAGTATTCTCAGGTACAACAAAAGAAGCAATTGCTGCATTACCAACACACGTTAACGTTTCTGTAGCTATTGCACTTGCAAGTGCTGGACCAGAAAACACAACCCTTAAGATTAATGCAATTCCAGGTTACGTTGGTGATGAGCACCGTATCATGCTTGAAGGCGAAGAAATTAAAACAGATTTAAAAATCTATAGCCGCACAAGTCGCGTCGCAGGCTGGAGTATCGTAGCCGTGCTTCAAAACATCGTTGCACCGATCGTATTCTAGATTATACAAATATCTTAGAAATTACAAAGCAAAAAAAATAACTCATGAGAGTTATTTTTTTGCTTTTATAATATCTTTTATTTTTAATTTATTTCCATAATTTAAAGATCCGAATCGGTAAATATAAACCGAAATCTTCGCAATCACTAATGTTGATAAAATCATAATCGCCATTGATATCACAATTTCAATCCAATTAACCGAAGTTAACATGAAGCGAATCGGCATTGTAAATAATGAGACGAACGGTACATAAGAGCTAATAATTGTTAATTGACTATCTGGTGCACTTAAACTACTTGAAGCGATAAAGAACGCAATCACAAACAAGACTGTAATTGGTGTTGTCGCAGAACTTACATCTTCCACTTTAGAAATCAAGGATCCCAATGCTGCAAATATATACAGATATAGAATATAACCCGCAACTGAGAACACGAAATATACAAGTGCCGTAGACACCGTTAGTGAACCTTGTACCATCATCAAAATATCAGGATCATAGTTTACTTTGTTAAGCATAAAACCGATAAATACGGATAATAAAATCGTACCTACCTGAAGTAATCCAACAGCACCCATCGCAAACACTTTCCCTAAAATAAGAACTTTCGGATCTGTACTTGTAATGAGTAACTCCATAGTTCTACTGTCTTTTTCACGTGCAACCGATGTTGCTACAGATTGACCAAAGAATAGAATCAACATATACATCGCAAACAGAATGACATACGCAATAAAGAAACCTTGAGATGAATCTTTTCCGATCGCCTCAATCTCAGATGTAATTGACACATTCATTGCATTACGTGCATCCGAGACATCGATATTACTTCCTTTAAAATTCTCGTCTATTGCCATTGTTTTTAAAGTATCCTCGATAATGCTATCCTCAAAACCGAACATATCCTTATCAATTGTTAGAACTTTATAAGATGTACTATTGTAAACAATATATCCTTTTTTAATTTCTTTATTAAGAAGAGCAGTCTTCATATTGTCTTCAGAATCAAATTGTTTAAGGTGATCCAGTCCAAGAAGCACTGTAAACTTCTCTTTATCGACTGAATTATCTTCAAAAATAAATCCCCATTCATTTCGTTCCTCTGGGACAACTTCACTTGTCTGTGTCTCATCTGATTTTTCATCCATAAACACAGATTGAATTGTTGGCACTGATGTCATCAACAACACTGCAATACATAAAATTAGAGTCGTTACTTTAACACTACGTTTCCGCAACATTTCTAAAAATTCAAATTTAAAAACCGTTTTGAGTTTATTCATGATGATCTCCTACCTTTGCTACAAAAATATCTTGAAGACTTGGTTCATAATCGGACAAGAGTTTCAAATCAATATCAGATTCAATGATAGATGTCATCCACGATTTCTTTGATAATTCTTTTGATAAGGAAACAATAACCGATTTTTCATCCGATTCAACTGAAACCAAATCAGTACGTAATTTCTCCATTAATTCCTTCGTATCATAATTACGTGCTTGTATACGAATTTTATCTTTACCAAGTTCCTTTTTAATTGAATTAAGGGATCCATTTAGAACTATTGACCCTTCATTAATAATCGCAATGTCATCACAAAACGTTTCAACATAGCTCATTTGGTGACTTGAGAAGATGATGATCTTATCATCTGCAATATAATCTGTTAATGCATCTTGAAATACTTGAGAATTAACAGGATCTAATCCACTAAAAGGTTCATCTAAAATTAAGATATCTGGATCATTTAGAAATGCTTGAGTGATTTGTACTTTTTGTTGATTCCCTTTTGATAAGGTTTCTAATTTTCGACCGAGATACTCTTCAATCTTAAATTGTTTTGCCCAGTAAGCCACAGAAGTCATCGCTTCATCACGTGTGGCACCTCGAAGCATTGCAAAGTAAACAAGTTGATCAATAACCTTTGTTTTCGAATACATACCACGTTCTTCAGGTAGATAGCCTATCCGGTAATCTTCAGGATTGAATGGTTTTCCATCCATCGTAATAGAACCTGAATTCGACTTGAAAACATTCATCAAAATTCGAATTGATGTTGTTTTCCCAGCACCATTACGTCCAAGATAACCAAAAATTTGGCCACTATTAACTTCAAAAGAAATATCTTTAAGAACATGATGTTCGTCAAAAAACTTATTGATTTGATTAAATTCTAATTTCATAACTTTCTCCTTCTCACTTTAAAAATATTCTATCACATGAAAAAGCATTGAGTATGATGCTGTTCTGAATAGACAGATTTCATACCCAAACGACAGATTCACAGTTAGACTAAAAAAAGCTTAGCATCTTGAATGCTAAGCTTCTAATAAATCAAGGCTAACTAAGCTTCTTCTTGTTTACGTTTTTTAACAAGTACCAAACCGAGACCAATTAAAGTAAGACTTGCAATTACTGCAACATTACTTTCAGATACCCCTGTTTGAGGTAAATCTGTTTGATTATTTTCGCCTGGTTTTGTTGGATCTACTGGTTTTGTTGGATCTACTGGTTTTGTTGGATCTACTGGTTTCGTTGGATCTACTGGTTTTGCAGTTTTATTCCATTGTGCAAATAAACTAACATCCCCAGTTACTTCAATTGAATCGCCAGGAGCATAATTTTTACCTTTTCCATCAGTTTGAGTATTCCAACCAATGAAATCAAATCCTTCTTTAACTAAGTTATATGAACCCATAACGATGATTTTCTCACCTTTTTCATAAGGATGTGAATCAATCGGTGCATTTCCGGAAGTATTGCCGTTTCCATCATATACAACAGTGTATGTATCTACAACAACAATTAATTTTTTCCATTGTGCATAAAGTGTAACATCCTCGTTAACAGTCATTGTACCACTTACTGTGTCACCTTTTCCATTAGCTTGGGTGTTCCATCCAACAAATTCATAACCGTCTTTGATAAGATCTCCAGCTCCAAGAATTGTTGCCGTGTTACCTTTTTCATATTCTTTTGTGTCAACAGGTGCTGTTCCAGATGTATTTTCATTACCTTTATAAGTAACTGTGAATTTTTCTGTAACTGGAGGAACATCCTCTTCCCATTGCGCATAAAGATCTACATTCTGAGTCATTGTAATATTCGCATCTTTTGCATAACCAGTTCCTGTTCCATTAGCGAGTGTATTCCACCCAACGAAAATCCAACCATCTTTAACTAATGATGATTGATCAAGAACTGTTGCTTGTTCGTTTGTTTCATAGGTATTGGTATCTGCTGGCTCAATACCATCCGTATTTCCATTACCATGATATGTAACAGTGAAAGCATCGCTTGCACGCCATACAGCGTATAAACGTAGACTGTCATCTTCAACTTTTACAGGTTTACGTGTGTTAAAGTCTGAATCTGGAGTTGTTGCATCCTTATCTTTTGACCAACCCATAAACTTGTATCCTGCACGTTCTGGACGGATACTATCTTCTGCTTGTTCTTCTTTAATAGAATCTGCAAAGGTTACATCATAGTATGATACAACTTTCGAAGAAGTATCTTTTTCATAGTATGTTTCACCCTCATAGTCATTCATTTCTTCTAAGTTAAAACTACCACCATTAGCATCATAGTTAATCCAAAGGATTTCTACAGCACCAATATCGGCTAAACGTTTTTTACCACGTTGATCGTATCCATCAGTATTTCCTCCGCGGAATGCGTCATCAGCTGGACCTTCTGGTTTAATTGCGATTGTAGGAATAATTTCTCCTTCAATCCCTGCAACTAATTCCGATTGATCACGACTCAGACCTACATTTTTATAACCAAAGATATCTTTCTTTGCCTGAGCAGCAAGTTCGACTGTAGTTTGGTCAACATTAAGGATATTACCTTTTAAGTTTGATGTAGATAGAGTATTTGAAACATCTTTATATTTTGCTTTTGGTTCAATAACTCCATTTACATATACTTTATTTCCTAAGAAAAGCGTTCCTTTGTAGTCAATTGGTGCAGTCGCAAACAAACCTGCACCACTTAACGAAATTGCACCACCTCTATAATCGATGGTTGAATCTGCATTCCCTGCAATATTATCCACGAATGTAGAACCCGAAAGAGTGTTCGTCATCTTCGAAGAACCACCGTTTTTAAAGTACATGATAGCACCACCAGGTAAATTCGCACCATCGGTACCACCTGCTTTATTGCCATAGAATGTACTGTTGTGGATGTTTGTTGTTAATCCAGGGTTACCAGTACCTTGGAATAAGATTGCACCACCATCATCTTTTGCTTCATTGTAAGCAAAGGTTGTTTGGTCAATATCTACGGTTGCACCATCACGGCCATCAAAGATATAAATTGCACCACCATCATAGGTTTCAGAATGGCCATCGCCACCAGCTTTATTTCCTTTGAAATAACTTTGTTTGATGGTCATATTTCCACGGAAGTAATGGAATGCAATTGCCCCACCACCGCCGCCAAATACTCCGGTGTTAACGGAATCATTATGATTACCACTAAATACAGTATTTTCAATGCTTATATTGCCATAGAAAAATTTGCTACCAATTGCTCCTGAACTATACCCTCCAGTTTTTCCGGTATTGTTCGAGATAGTACTATTTGTGATATTAATCGTTCCTCCGCTGTTTTCAGCAATTTGAATCGCTGAACCTCCAACTCTACCAAGGTTATTAGAGATAAGTACTCCATCGATATTAAAGTCTGTTCCTGCTTTTATATCTGCATGAATCGGAGTTCCATCGTTATTTGTAAATGTAGCATTAGTTAAATTAACAATCCCTACTTGGTTATTAATACGTAATAAATTACCTGTATGACCTGATCCATCCATGATTAAATTTTTAATCGTGATTGTTTTATTGTTTTCGGTAACAATTTCAAGCGTCGAATTTTTCAACGTCACATTATTTGCATCAAAGACGATATTTGCATTAGGTGCTTTAAGTGTAATATCTTCAGCAACAAAATCAGTTGCTAATGTAATTACGTCACCTTCAAGAGCTCCTGCAAATGCAGCTTCTAATTCAGTTTTGTTTTTAATCGCTCCAAGATTATATTTAACTGCTTTAACCTTTTTAGCGTCATCTTTAGTTGCTTCTTTTACAGTTTCTTCTGTTTTTTCAACTTCTTCAACATCTGTAGAACCTTCTACTGTTTCTTCTGTTTTTGTTTCGTCAGAAGTCGTTTCCTCAACTGTTTCAACGATTTCTTTTTTTTCCACTTCTACTACTTGTTCTGACTCTTCAGAATCTTCACCTTCTGTAGTTTCGTTTTCTTCTACAACTTCTGTGGTTTCTTCTTGCTTTTGATCAGTTGGCTCTGTTACTACAACGGAATCTTCTGAAATAAATTCAGTATCTTCATTTGCAAACGCAACTTGAGCGGTTCCCACGCCGAGCATAAGACATAACACGATTACCAATGATTTTTTAGCATAAGTACTTTGTTTTTTCATACCCTTACCTCCATGCATTCATTATATTTTCATCTTCTTCAAAAAAATTTAAGATGTCACTAATCTACATCTTAATGTTATAAATAATATATAGTTTATGAAATATAACACACGCATATATTCTTCCAATATGGTTGAAAAATAACAAAAAGATGAGTATTTGTGCGTAATAATACTCATCTTTCATTCGTTAACCCAATTTATTTTTTGTTTGTTTTCTTAATACTTCTAATCCTGCCATACCCAATCCTAATCAAAGAAAAAACCACAAAAATTTACTCCCTTATTTGGTGATATTTGTTGTATATTACTTTCCGTCCCGGACACAACTTAATTTTAATAGTAAACGTATTATTACAGATTTAAAACAATTTAGTTATTTGCTTACGATGTAATCGAATCCATTAGACACCGCCTGCTATAATCTAACTCTATGTGTTTTATCTCATTCAATCGATTTATATGAATCCATCTATATAATTAACATTTACTACATATTAGATATAATTTGATTTCTAAAAACACAATTCTAAATTGCCTACCCTTCCACACCCTTCTCTAAAAGACAATTTGAAAATATCATCCTTCTTATGTATTGATAAATAACTCATCATTATGAACAACATGGGTAATATTAAACGAAAGCATACAAGAAGATTTATACTTTACACTTGATTTAAAGGATCATACGTCTTAATAAAGAAAAAAAAACAAACAATAAAATTGTTTGTTTGATTATCATATTGGCTGGGCCACCTGGGATCGAACCAGGGAATGTCACAGTCAAAGTGTGATGCCTTACCGCTTGGCTATGGCCCAATATCTTTCGTGTTTGCTTGTTTATTATAGCATAACACGTAGGCAATGCAAGGGGTAAAATGCATTTTTTTGCATAATTATCATTCTTTCAAATATTCAATTCTAAATGTGATTTTCGTTCACGAATCATCGCCCAAATAACTGCATATTATCGTACTACATAATTATATACAATAAGAACCAACATTGGTAATACGATAAAAAACATATCTGTTGAAACACTTATTAACTCTTGGCGTTGCTTTTTATGATTACTATTTGGATTTTTCTTCTCTTTACTCCCAATAATCACATTACCAAGTCCAACCAGCACAATCCCTAATAAAACTAACGACGCCAAAAATTCTAACATCGCATAAAAATCGAAAGGTAAAATAAAGCTTAATCCGTAAGTAATTGCAGAAAGAATTAAACCCAATGCTATATAGATAATATTTTTATACTCTTTCATAGTTTCTCCTTATATATATGGGAAAAAGGAGACTGTGTCTCCTTTAATAAAACCTACTTGATAATATTTTCTGAATCGATATCGAAGAAGTGACCTTTACTTAAGTTCATTGAAAGTTCGACTTCTTGACCTGAACTATATGCTTCATTAACACCGAGACGGGAAATAAAGTCTTGGCCATCAATTGAAGCATGAACCATTGTTTCAGCCCCTAATAACTCGGATACGGATATCAGTGCTTTCACAATCGATTCTGGTTGTGAATCTAAAACAAGTGGCTCATCATGAATATCTTCTGGACGGATTCCAAAAATAACTTCTTTTCCTTCATACCCATTATCTTGAAGTACTTTATATTTTCCTTCTGGGATTGGAACATTAAGATTTTCACTTGCGATAAAGCGTCCATTTTCAATACGTCCGTTAAAGAAGTTCATTGCTGGTGAACCAATAAATCCAGCTACGAATACATTATTTGGTGAATTATAAACTTCTTTAGGTGTTCCGATTTGTTGGACAATTCCTTTTTTCATAATTACAATACGGTCTGCCATTGTCATCGCTTCCGTTTGGTCATGGGTAACATAGATTGTTGTTGTTTTAAGACGTTGATGTAGTTTTGTGATTTCTGCACGCATCGCAACACGGAGTTTGGCATCCAAGTTACTTAAAGGCTCATCCATTAAGAATACTTCTGCATCACGAACAATCGCACGTCCAAGTGCAACACGTTGACGTTCACCACCAGATAAAGCCGCTGGTTTACGATCTAAATATGTGTCTAAACCTAAAATCTCTGCTGCATTCTTTACAGCCTTATCAATCTCATCTTTCGGCGTCTTACGAATCTTAAGACCAAATGCCATATTATCATATACTGTCATATGAGGATATAAAGCGTAGTTTTGGAAAACCATCGCAATATCACGATCTTTTGGTTCGACATCATTTACCAAACGATCACCAATCCACAATTCACCAGAAGTAATATCTTCTAAACCTGCAATCATTCTTAATGTTGTTGATTTACCACATCCTGATGGACCAACAAACACAATAAATTCTTGATCTTGAATTTCTAGATTAAAATCCACTACCGTATCATGATCATTTTTATCATAACGTTTATAAATACTCTTTAAGCTAATATTTGCCATTAAATTATCCCCTTTACTTTCTTAATCCCATTATAATAAAGCGGTTACAAATATGATATAGTATTATTGACCAAAGAAATTGTGCAAGGAGACCATATGACATTTAACGACTTACAAAAACTCTACCCAAGTGCTCGTATGAGCCAAATTAATAATGCCTCTGAAAATGAGTTTGTACTTCATGATGGGCATCAATATTTTATGATTAACACCTCACTCCTAAATAAAACAGAGAAAGATTTACTATCTTTAATGTTTAAAGAAGAAGATCAAAAATCTATTTGGTATCAACACCTTATCAATGGAGAAGCATTAAATAATACTTCCAACAAACTCTACCATTTCGTTCATTTCCACGTGAAATATTTAAACCAAAATCATGACTTATGGTTAAAAACATTCCAACACTTCTTTACTGCACCCCTTGATGCTTTCTATATTAATAATCATTCCGGTATCATTGTCTTAGATTCACGCAATTATGATATCGAATCACTCGAGGGTTTTATTGCTGCACTTGATGATGATTTTTCTACAAACACTTCCTTATATATAGGAGCCGACCGTATGATTCATGATGATCTGATTTCTTTGTTTAAAGAAGAAACATTCTTATTTCATAAATCTGGTTATCCAACACGTATTAACAACTTTGCAAATACTTATTTAAAAGCATACGTGACGCCAAAAATCCGATCAAGCTCGATTGGATCATCCATTCGACAACTCATTTTGTCTCAGGATGATATGGTCGAAACCATTACATGCATGTGGAATCATGAAGGTAATGTAACTTCATCTGCGCAAGCTTTATTTATCCATCGAAACACGCTTAATTATCGTATCGATAAGTTTAATGAGTTAACCGGTTTGTCTCTCCGTCATTTGGATGATCTTCTTTTAGCTTATTTACTAATTGTATAAATTGTTCTTTTTGATTTCTTTTTAAGCCATTTTCTTTTACTCGTGAACATTTGGTGTATAATAAGTAAATGTATATAGGAGGTAAACTTACAAATGGATTTATTTGAAGGTTTAAAAGAAAAGATTTCCGGGAAAGATATTAAAGTTGTTTTTCCAGAAGGTATTGATGCACGTATTATTGGTGCTGCAGTACGTTTAGCAGCTGATGGACTGTGTCATCCAATCATCTTAGGTAATAAAGAAGTAATTTTATCGTCAGCACAAGATTTAGGTTTCTTGATGGATAAAGTAGAGATTATCGATCCAGAAACTTATCCTGAAGACAAAAAAGAAGCAATGGTTGATGCCCTTGTGGAACGTCGTAAAGGTAAATTAGCTAAAGAAGATGCTTACGAGTGGATTAAAAATGTAAACTATTTTGGAACAATGTTAACATATATGGGTGATGCGGATGCTATGGTGAGTGGTGCTATTCACTCAACAGGTGATACGGTTCGTCCAGCATTACAAATTATTAAAACAAAACCTGGTGTAAGCCGTACAAGTGGCGCATTTATTATTTTCAAACGTCATGAGTCATACTTATTCTCAGATTGCGCAATTAACATCAACCCTAATTCACAAGAATTAGCAGAAATTGCTGTTGAAAGTGCAAAAACAGCTGAGCTCTTTGATATCGATCCAATTGTTTCGTTATTAAGTTTCTCAACTAAAGGTTCTGCAAAGAGCGACGAAGTTGATAAAGTTGTTGAAGCAACACGAATCGCTCAAGAACTTGCTCCTGAATATCAAATTGATGGTGAACTACAATTTGATGCTTCATTTGTACCTACAGTAGCTCAATTAAAAGCTCCTGAGTCAAATGTTGCAGGTAATGCACGTGTCTTTATTTTCCCGGATTTACAATCAGGTAACATTGGTTATAAGATTGCTCAACGTCTTGGTGGATATGAAGCGATTGGACCAATTCTTCAAGGACTTAACAAACCTGTATCAGATTTATCACGTGGTTGTGTTGAAGAAGACGTTTATAAACTTGCAATTATTACAGCTGCACAAACTTTAATTAAATAATATTGGACACTCTTCGGAGTGTTCTTTTATTTTTTGAAAAGGATTGAATTAAAATATTACATAAAATTAGCTTAATAATGCATTAAAACGGGCTTATTGTACCTTTTAAAGAACCTTTTATCGTTTCGCTAAAACTTTATCGAAATAATTGAAATAAATCGACTTTTAGTGTTGACTATATCAAGAAGCGTATGGTATATTATTAAGGCGTTAAGGAATACAAGCAAACGCAACAGACCTGGAGGTTTAGCTCAGTTGGGAGAGCATCTGCCTTACAAGCAGAGGGTCAGCGGTTCGAGCCCGTTAACCTCCACCATATATATGCCGACTTAGCTCAATTGGTAGAGCAACTGATTTGTAATCAGTAGGTTGGGGGTTCAAGTCCTCTAGTCGGCACCATTTTGAATAAGAATGGGGAGATAGCGAAGTGGCTAAACGCGGGTGACTGTAAATCATCTCCTTAGGGTTCGGCGGTTCGAATCCGCCTCTCCCCACCATTCTTTTGTCTCGTTAGCTCAGGTGGTAGAGCAACTGACTTTTAATCAGTGGGTCGTAGGTTCGAGTCCTACACGAGACACCATTCAAAATGCGGGTGTAGTTTAATGGTAAAACTCCAGCCTTCCAAGCTGGCTACGGGAGTTCGATTCTCCTCACCCGCTCCAATTAAATATAAACTGAGGATCGTATATTACGATCTTTTTAATTTGTTCTTTGTTGATTGCATTGGTTTTCGATACAAATCACAGTCAATGTCTACTTCAATAAAAAAAGTATATTTTTTTAATCTCATATTTACAATCTCCAGAAGATTTGTTAGAATAATTAAGCAAGCAAACCTTGCGGGTGTAGTTTAATGGTAAAACTCCAGCCTTCCAAGCTGGCTACGGGAGTTCGATTCTCCTCACCCGCTCCAATATATTTAATTCAACCGATTGATCGGTTTTTTTTTGCTGTTTTTCAAGAGTTTTTGGTCTGTTTTGTATTATTATCCTCAAAGAATTGCTCTGATTCTATAACTGATTGACTTCGTATATCACACTCGTTATTATAAAAGTGCTCAAGATATGTGATCGAAAGCAAAAGCAGAATTTTTATTCTGCTTTTTTTGCCTTTATATTCAGTCACTTCCAAGTTATAATAATCGAAAGGAGATTTATATGATACGTACATGTGATGCTATGGATTTGGAAGAAGCAATGGATTATGCTTGGTCTCATCAATCAAATCCATTAACTCAATCATTTCCAAGGTATAAAACTAAATCAGAGTTTTCAAAAATAATAAAAAAATCGCTTTGTCTCGCTAAGTATAACGAAAATAACGAGATTGTAGGTTTTGGGGCATTTATGATTGCTGAAGATGATTGCATCATGCAGACCGTTGCAGGTATTTACGCTTCAGATGACTTTCATGAAGTTCTACGCTCTTTTGTGGAATATTTAAAACGTGCTTTCCCTAACTATCAGTTACTTTGTGGTTTTCCCATTTCAAATCAAACGGCTCTTGAAACTTACGATGACTTCGATGCAGTATTAATTGATGATTGTACTGTTATGCTCTTGGATGTGGAGCGTATTCCAAAACTAAAGTGTGCTACACTCCACATGGAACCACTCCTTGAATCGAATGAACAACGTTTTAAACATCATCATGACCAAGTAAATCCCGATATTTTTTGGTCTGCTGATAAAATATTCAGAAATAAAAAACCATGGTTGATTTTTCTCGAGATGAGTAATCAATCCGTGGTCGGGTCGATCACGCTCAAAAAATATAATCGTGTTTATGCCGAAGTGTTTTCTTTCTATTCAAGTATGGAATCAGCTTATGAATTTTTAAATCGAACTGTACGTTATTGTGCCGATCAAGGAATTGAGGAAATTCTATTCTTTGTAGATACAGAAAATGCTATCGCCCTTGCCGCCGCAACTGCGAATGGATTTAGAGAACAAGATCATTACTTTAGTTTTAAAATTATGTTATAAAATATTTCCTGGGTGATTAACAAGAACCCTAAAAAAACACACGTAGTTCTACTGTGTGTTTTTTTGTGTTAATGTTTTTTCTATTGCCCGATGCCACTCTGTTAATTTTTTAAATCGCTCATCATCGCTAATTTTTGAATCCCAAGATGTATTTTTGGTACGAACATCAATGAGTGTTTCTTTATTCTTAAAAAATCCAGTTTGTAATCCCGCTAAGAAACATGCACCCAATGATGTAGACTCTGGGGTAAAGGACCGTTGAACATTCACATCTAGAAGGTCAGCTTGAAATTGCATCAAGAAATTATTGCTTGATGCGCCACCATCTACTTTTAAAGATTTGATTTTAATTTTAGAATCTTCCTCCATGGCTTTCATGATATCGTAGCTTTGGAATGCTATGGATTCTAATGCTGCTCGAATGATATGATTTTTGTTTGTTCCTCGTGTTAATCCAAATATTGTGCCGGTCGCATCCATATCCCAATAGGGCGCACCTAATCCCGTAAGTGCCGGAACGAAATAGACACCTCCGCAATCACGAACTTTCTGTGCGAAATACTCTACATCAGAAGCATCGTCAATAATCCCCAGTTCGTCTCGTAACCACTGTATAACAGCTCCTGCTATAAATACCGACCCTTCTAATGCATATTCAATCTTTCCATCTAAACCAATCGCAATCGTAGTGAGAAGACCATTCTCACTCTCAACAAATTGTTCTTTAGTATTCATGAGCAGAAAGCATCCAGTACCATACGTATTCTTTACATCACCCGAATTGAAACATGTTTGACCAAATAAAGCAGCTTGTTGATCTCCGACAACACTTGAGATTGGAATTTGATATCCTTGAATATTGGTATAGCCATACAAATGGCTGCTATCGAACACCTTTGGCAACATGTTCATTGGAATATCCAATGCTTTTAAGATGGTCTGATCCCACTCTAAACGCTTGATATTGTATAACAGGGTTCTTGAGGCATTGGTATAGTCTGTTGCATGAACTTTCCCCCCTGTAAGATTGTAAAGTAACCATGAATCTACAGTCCCAAACATCAACTCGCCACGATCTGCTTGATCTCGAGCACCCTCAACATGATCTAGAATCCACTTCACTTTTGTTCCTGAAAAATAGGCGTCAATAATTAATCCTGTATTCTTCTTGATATAGTCTGATAATCCTTGTTGTTTTAAATCTTCACAAATTGATGCCGTACGACGACATTGCCAGACAATCGCATTATAAATTGGACGTCCTGTATTTTTATTCCATACGACAGTGGTTTCACGTTGGTTTGTAATGCCAATCGTCTCAATTTCCTCTGGACCTATCCCTGCCCGAGCTAAGACTTCATTAAGAACACCGCTTTGAGTTGCCCAGATTTCCATAGGGTCTTGTTCTACCCATCCTTGTTTTGGATAGATCTGGGTTGTCTCCGTCTGTGCTTTCGCAATGATGTTAGATTCTTTATCGAAAATAATAGCGCGTGAACTTGTAGTTCCTTGATCAAGTGTAATAATATAGTTCTTCATGATTATCTCCTTATTTGATTTTATTATACCATTCTGTTCTGAATCTTAGGTGATGATTTGTCTGTTTAAGTTGTTTATTGAGCTATTATGTGGAGAATAAATCACGTTTTGAATAATTAGTCATATTATTTCGTTTTTTGCCTTTATTTGCTTTACATTGTTCAATTTGTTTGTTAATATAGTAAAGCATTAAGGAAGTAATTCGGAGGTTTAGCTCAGTTGGGAGAGCATCTGCCTTACAAGCAGAGGGTCAGCGGTTCGAGCCCGTTAACCTCCACCATTTTTTTTTGCTCAAATTTTTGCTCAAACTGCCGACTTAGCTCAATTGGTAGAGCAACTGATTTGTAATCAGTAGGTTGGGGGTTCAAGTCCTCTAGTCGGCACCATAATGTCTCGTTAGCTCAGGTGGTAGAGCAACTGACTTTTAATCAGTGGGTCGTAGGTTCGAGTCCTACACGAGACACCATTTAATATAAATTATAAGCATCATCTCGATGCTTTTTTTTATGTCTCAACCATTAATATTAAATAAATATAATGAGAAAGCGATAACATCAAGGATATTTTACACATTCGTCGTAAAAAGTGATAAAATGAATGCAGTTTTGTTAAGGAGATTTCTTATGAACATACTAAGTCAATTATTTTTAATTCTCGCATTTTCTTATGCAGGTGAAACGATTACAACACTACTCCACTTACCTGTACCCGGAAGTATTGTTGGGCTTTTTCTTTTATTCGGCGCATTACAGTTGAAGCTTATTAAAGTAAAACAAGTTGAAGAATCAGGGTCGTGGCTAAAGAATAATATGGCGTTTCTTTTTGTTCCAGCAACCGTAGGTATTATGCCTTATTTCGACATTATCCAAAAATCCTGGTTAAATATTACAATCATTTTAATCGTTTCAACCTTGATTACGTATATTGTCACAGGAGTTGTTGCTGAGTTTTTAAATAAGAGAGGTGTACATTAATTATGATTTCACTTTATAATAGTCCCCTTTTTGGACTTGTGCTTACTTTTGGTGTCTATCTTGGATCTCAACAATTACAGAGAAAATTCAAGTCACCACTTTTGAATCCACTCCTCATTACATCCTTAACAATTATTGTTCTTCTCACCGTGTTTGGTATCGATTATGAAAGTTATAACCAAGGCGGTAAGTTTTTAACCGCACTGATTGGCCCTGCCACAGTTGCACTTGCGATTCCTCTTTATAATAATCTCGATCTACTTAAAAAGTATAAAAAACTTGTGCTTATCAGTACACTGACAGGTGTTATCGTACATGCCCTTTGTATTTTAGTTCTTTCTTTAGTTTTAAATCTCGATTCAAAGATGATCGCAACAGTAATCCCTAAATCGGTTACGACCGCTATTGCGGCGGATGTTGCATTAAGTTTAGGCGGAATTAAAACACTTACGATTTGTATTGTAATTGTAACAGGAATTCTTGGAGCAGCACTTGCACCGATTATCAATAAATGTTTCCATATTGATAACCCCCTAGCTCAAGGTCTTGCATTAGGAACCGCTGCGCATGCAGTTGGGACTTCTAAAGCAATCGAAATGGGTGAGTTACAAGGCACGATGGCTACACTGTCATTAATTCTAACTGGACTGGTTACCGTAGCACTGAGCCCGATAACATTGAAAATTATTACTGCTATAATGTAGATGAGGTGAATTATGAAACATATTTTATTTGTATGTCTAGGGAATATTTGTCGTTCTCCTATGGCTGAAGGTATATTTAAAAATTTATACGGAGATCAATATGTTGTTGGGTCTGCCGCTACAAGTTCTTGGGAACATGGGAATCCTGTACATCCTGGAACAGCATCTATTTTGGAAGAGATGGGGGTTTCCACTGATGGATTGTCTTCAACACAAATAAAAATCAACGATTTTTATGAATATGATTATATTATTGGGATGGACAAAAGCAATGTTGAAAACATCTTAAAGATTGCACCTAAAGGAACCGAACACAAAGTTTACCTATTCCTAGATCTTGTAGATGATTTAAAGGGACAAGAAGTTCCAGACCCCTATTATACTGGTGATTTCGAAGAGACTAAAAATCTTATTTTACAAGGCTCTCATGCATGGAATCAATTCCTAACTAAAAAAGAATAAACCTAAGTTTATTCTTTTTTTATGCTCGCTATTAATTCACTTACTAAAGCCACGATTGGGAAAATAATCCATCCCGGGTGCCATAAGTTCATGGTAAATCCAAGTATGAGATACACCATGGCAGCAAGCCCCATCAGAATACCTGTGATATTTTCAATACGTTCCTCACGTTTTAAAGTTTCATTTAAACGCGCAGATCCAGATTTACTTTTAGCCCATTCATGGCGTGTTGTGAGTGTTGCAATGTGAGTTTGGTTTACACCCGCATTAATAAACAATACCATCGCAAGAGCGGTAATCACCATAAACAATAATGAAGAGTATTGTTTAATATGCATAAATTCTTCTAAATATACAACTGAGAATACTGCGATGATGCATAACGCCACACCAAGAACGATCGAACGAATAAAGAATGGTTGATAATTCTTTTGAATTTGATTGAGTCGTTGATACTGAACTGAGTCCACTATACCTTTATCGGTAATATCATCGTAGGTTGCGTAGAGCATACCATAGTATACAAAGATCGTCACACCTACGATGAGAGAAAGAAAGAAAATAACCAGATTATCAAAAAACTCTGTTGAACCAATTCCAATCATAATTACTGCAACCCCTATTGAAATCATCATTGCGAATCTTCTAATAAATCTAAGATACTCATCAACGCGCGCAGTTTCAAGATAAACGATGTCTTCATCATCGGCCACATTTAATCCAAGGGCCTCTTTGAGTTCTTCAATACTTCCAAACTCTCCAATTACAAGTCCAATTGCCTCTGACTCTCGTTTTCCTTCTTCAATATACTGATTAAATTTCAATTCCATCGAGTCTGTCATGTTCATTTTGAGTCTTTCAACTTCGTCTGTTTGTGGCAGAGATTTAAACATCACTTCGATATAATCTAAAATTTGATTCATAATGTATCCTCCTGATTTTGTGTAAAAATATCTATAATTTCCTTTACCAGATTCCACTCAAAACATTTCTCAAGATAGTATTGGTTCCCTGAATCTGTAATATGATAGTAAGTTCGTTGACGACCTTTTGTTTCTTCTCCACCACTATATGATTTGATATACCCGTTTTTTTCGAGACGGGCGAATGTGGAATAGAGCGTTGTTTCTTTTATAGTATACTTTCGGTTCGAAAGTTCTTGAATCTTTTGGCCAATCTCATATCCATACGAATCATTCGAGCGCAAAATATAAAGAACAATCGTGTCATTGTATCCTCTCATTACATCACTACTAAGCATTGAACCACCTCTACTTCATCTGTCGTAGTAAATATAACATATCTACTACGACAGGTAAAGTACTTTTGATTTTTATTATTAATTTCTCACATAAAAAAAACCAATCGCACATTCGCAATTGGTGGGTAATTAAAAATCAATAACAACAATTTCCGGTCGGGCAAAAATTCGAATCGGTATAAGATTAACGGTGCCACCTACACCAGAAGTAATGTAGATACTATGATTTTCATCATGGACTATGCCATAACGATAGCGTTGTCCGTACTCGCTATGATTCGCAGCAGGTGCATAAAGACCAAAGAATGTTAATTGTCCACCATGAAGGTGGCCAGCTAAGGCAAAATCGATATCTGCATCACTATCTAATTTAGGTGCATAATCTGGATTATGAGTTACAAGTAAATTTAGGCTATTATCATACTTAGGGAGTTTTATTTTTCCACGTTTATAGTCATCCACACCAATTATATTCATACCATGGAAGCGAACAACTTCGTTTTTAATAACTTGTACGTTCGCGTATTTCAAACCTTCTAGCGAGGTTTCGAGATCACGGTAATCATGATTTCCCAATACCCCCACTTTAGGTGCTTCAATTTCTTTTAAGTAATCAAAAATGCGATTGTTTCTGCGATGCTTTTGGTGAATGTAATCTCCCCCTAAGATAACTAAGTCAGGTTCAAGACTATTCGTTTTATTGACAACATTTTGTGCAGCATGGTCTAGAAAATTACGACCTCGATGATCAAATTGAAAGTCAGAAATGAACACAATTCTTTTCCCTCTTAATTGTTCAGGAATATCTTTTTTTACTTTAAAATCCTTTATATTTATTTGTTTTGTTTTGAGCCAATAGTATTCCAGTAATCCGTAGAGCACTAAAACTACTATAAGAATAAAAATGAATAATACTATTTTAAATACCATAGGTCACTCCGTTCATAAACTTATAAAAAGTTTGGAAACAAACTATATCACGTTCAATATTCGTTGTCATCGATAACACATGTTGATTTAAGATAATCATTTTGATAAAGGATTCGTAATCCATCGCTAAGAAGATCGGGCTTATGAACGAAGTCAGGAAGCTCATCATGAATCAGTTCCGCATAACCACCGGTAATCAACTTAGTGCACTTCATTCCTAATTCTTTTTCCATCCTTGTTGCAAGACCTTGAATTTGCACAACCAAGCCGTAGGTAAGTCCCGACTGAATGCAACTATGTGTGTTAGTGCCAATGACATTGGGAGGAACTTCAAGTGATACTGTGGGAAGGTGCGGTATATAGTGGACAAGAGCATCCAGAGATGTTTGTATGCCTGGAATAATTACACCTCCAGAAAATGCACCCTCACGATCAATGACACTTATTTTTGATGCACTTCCAATGTCAGCGATAATAATAGGCGTTTTATACTGTGAAAAAGCACCAACAGCGGTCGCAATAAAGTCCGCTCCAATTTCATTAGGATTATCTAATTTCACCTCAAAATTTTGAATATTATCAATCGATACATTATAGATACCGCAAGTAAATTGTTCTGTTAAAACATCAACAATCATATTTGTGATGTTTGGAACAACACTTGATAAGACCACAGCCTCAATATTGAATTCCAGCGATTCAAGATGGGACGCGTAATACGAAACAACATTATTTTTTTCAGTAATGATTCTCTTTTTATAAACTATTTGATTATTTTCATAACCAACTATTACCGTATTTGAGTTACCAACATCGATTGTTAAGATCATAATCTTACCTCTTTTCATAATTACCATACACCATTTCATCATAATATTCTATAATTCATGATACAGATTTCTACGTCTGTATCATGTATGTAAGACCTGAATCTTCAAGTTTTAGTGGTAAATCAATTGAAAATAGTGAAATACTTTTTATCAACTTTACCCGATAACGACCCGCCTCCCGTTTAGTTTGAATTGAAGTGCCATTACACATTTCTAAATCCGCTGTCTGAATTTCCGAGCTATGATAGTGATTCATTCTGGTAATCACATGTTCCTTACATAAAGCCAAGTTGTTTTGCTTATGATTTAGGTCAATAATACAAAATAATACACAAATGGATACCATCATAAGTATTATTTGTAAGTATCCTTCAATTGCTTGCTTCATTAATTACGTGTTGTCATTGTTTGCCACTGATTAAGGAGTGTTGTTTTCAACACATCTTTAAATTCATTCGAAAAAACAATCATACCCGTCGCAATTACTGTTACCACAAGCACGAGTCCATATTCCTCAAAAAAAGCTTTTATACAACTCACCCCCCTTCCATGAGTGAAACAACCACAAGCCCCATTAAAAGTAAAAATAAAATACCTACACCCACAAGCGGAACTAAACCCATTGCACTAATTTGCGTAATTTTCATTTCTTTCTTCTGATTTCTGGAGAACATAAGCCAATGATGTGATTCCGCAATCATCGCATTAAGACGTGTCGTCGCATCATCAGTACCCGCTGTTCCCACTCGATGAAGTACCTTCATGACTCTTCTTACCTCCAAACTATCGTAGTCTTTTAGGAAAGCATGATAAGGATCAATTGACGATGGATGCATTTCAATCCCCTTCACAAGTTCATTTATAGAGTAGCGCAATGACTTCGGTGCAATCTCATAACTTGTCTTGATGGCCTGATAAACCGTGTTATAGGCTAATAAGCATTGCAGTTCCCTTAACCACATTGGGAATTCATAAAGAAGCATCGAAATTTCTTTTTTATAGTTACGGTATGCTCTAAAAAAGACTGAAACTTCAATAAATAAGAGCATCATACCACCACATAAAATTGCTCTTCCACCACATAAAATGCAAGGAGCCAAAATATACAATAGATTTTTATGTAGTTTCATATTACGTGAAGGATTAACTCGCGTAATTCGGTGAAATTTATGATATTGCTTTAGAAAAAATAAATCGATTAAAGGTTCTCCAAATATATGAACTATAAAAATATAGAGAACACTTATACAAACTCTAATCAATACACTCTTCCTCGCAAATCCAAGACACTTTCATTCCTTTCATAGTTTCCATAAGTACAATTAAAATAACAATCAAAAATCCAGTTACTGCATACTGATAGAACCATGAATGGACAATTTCCACTGTTTCACTCAACATTCCTATTGATAGATACGCAATGCCAATACTCATTATAGTGAGTAACAAAACCTTTAATCGCATTCCTAAAAGTTCTTGGTTTAGTTTCTCTGTATACACTTTCCATTGATCTAAATCTTCTTCATAACTAAGAAGTGCGTGATCTAGACCGGCATTTCCATAAGTTTCTGCCATCTCCATAATTACAGCGAGCGTTACAACAAGATAATGTGTCGAAATTTTTTTATAAGCGCTAATTAACGATGCGCCACATTCGATATCATTAAGTATGATGTCTGTATAAGATTTAAAGGACGGTTCAGTAGCTACAGTGTGCTCTAAACACGGTAATACTTTTTCCCAATTTCTAAAAAACGATGCGTTTGAACTTAGAAAAAGATACAAGGATTGAAAGTTATTTTTTTGATTCTGATAGCAACACAATATATGAAGTAGAATAACACCACAACATATCGAAAATGCACTGAGCAAGGCAATCAGGGGTGTTTTAAGTCTAAATAGTATTCCAATAAATACGATGGAAACAAGTAGGATAAAAGCAATTAGATAAAGTTGATATGTTTTATACATACCCGTATAAAGTTCATATTGGCTAACACATTTTATTGCTTGTATAAAATCATGACGGTTACGATAAATATATATGAATACAATGACTAAAACTACTACCATTTTACACCATACAATTCTGCCTTTTCCTTGATTAATTCTGGAATTTTAGTCTGGAGCCGTTTACCTTTAAAAGTATACAATCGGTAATGACCTTCGCGTGTAAAAACAACGATTTCTCTTACATAACGCTGAATCCCACCAGAAGAAATTTTTAAATCAATGTGTATACCAATATTAATTGCATCAGATATTTTTTGTTCATTTATATGCTCCGTTGCATTAATTGGCGTCATCTGTTGAATACGATCGGGAATTTCCATCGCACTTCTAGCGTGAACGGTACTCATAACACTCGCACCTGTAGAAATACACCTTAGTAGATCCACGATTTCCGACCCTCTTACTTCACTTAGTAATAACCAATTTGGTCTTTGGCGTAGGCTCGCTTTAATCGCTTGCGAATAATTGAAACGTTCATCAACTTTAATTTCCACTGTATCTAAAGGTGGATAAATTTGTTTTAGATGTAATTCATAGGAATCTTCAATTGTGATAATTCGTTCATCGCGACTGATATAACCAGCCAAAAACTTAATCAATTCAGTCTTACCTGCCCCTGGAAGCCCACTTACTAAGATATTACACTTAGAGCGCACTGCGTATTTTAAGAATTTAAGAGCAGAAATGCTCATGTATGACGAAGATTCAATATAGGTTTCACTCAAACGCAATTTAAACGTTGTCTTTCGAATTGAGACACTTAAGAAGCGTGTAACACTTGGATGGATGACACTAATGCGCAATTCATTTAAATCCGTTTCCAAAACAGGATGTTGTTGATTAAATGGAAGGTTTACAATATTAGATAGACGTGAGCAAATTCTCCACATAATTTCGTGACTTGAAAAATTACGATGAACGAGTCTTCCCCTCACTAAATCATCAATCCATAAATCAACACCGTTAAAATTAATATCTGTAATGTTTTCATCCTCTACAAAAGGAGTGAGCGGTCCAAAATCAAAGAATGTTGTTAAAATGGTCTACCACCTCTTTTTGCAAATCATTGATAACACTTGGAATTCCATTACAAATCACTACCGACAAATCTCCTATTTCGATAGCTTTGTGAATGATACTTTCAATTTTTTGTGGAATCGCGAAACTAAATACGCTTGGTTGCTTTCCTGCTTCAATCTCATGGCCGTCACGGTCTCGTACATTTACGACACGCACTCCTTTCAATAAAGGCATTATCCTACTTCCCCCATCAAACTCACGTAGTTTCACGCTTAAGTTTACATAATCTCCTGCCCTTAACACGTTTCCTCCTGTATTCACCATCGACGCTTCTGCACTCATAAGCACTTCTTCAGGTTCAAGTAGCAATAATGGTTTTCCGCGAGCATCATCAAAGTGTTCAAAGTCACGTCGATCAACGATTTGCCCCTTATACACCGTGTGTCCAAGTTTCACGTACCGACCGATGACATTTTCCTTATTACGAATCATAAATTCGTTGATGCCTTTTTCTGGCAACGATATTTCCTCCAAATGATGATCTTCAATTTTTTCACGTTGTGTTAAATCGGTATTAAGGCGATAAACTTTTTCAAACCGACATCGAATCCGCGTCATTATTTCAATAAAACTTACGATCATAATCACACACACTACGGATAATACAACTTTTCTTTTAATTAAAACCCCTCCTCAATCATCAATTCCCCAAATACAATATCCAATCCCCTTACTTTCGTTTTATATATAACCTGCAGCAACTTTGGATAAAAATGATACGAAAGATCGACTATTTCACCATGTTGATCATTCATAAGTTCCGCAAAAACAGTTTTAAGATTATCATCAGGATGCATTTCTTGGATTAGAATTTCCAAAGCATTTCGGAATTGAAATCGTTTTTGTTGATATTCACGTTTGAAAACAGAAAACGACACAATCGAAAGAAACAACATCATGACCAAAATGACATATCCATAGGCCAAAACAATACTTTTCATATATCACCCACTTTTAATTAAAGTGCAACACAAACATTTCCTATCAAGAAAATAAAAAAAAAGCAGACTTTCGTCTGCTTTAGTTTGGTTTAACAACCAAGTTAACAATTTTATTTTTAATTACAATTTCTTTGATTACGGTCATGCCTTCAAGATTCTTTTGAACTTGAGCTTGATCATATACAAGAGCTTTTAATTCATCTTCTGGTAAATTATTTGGTGCAACGAATTTAGCGCGTACCTTACCGTTAATTTGAACAACAATCTCTAATTCATCAAGTACTAATTTACTTGGATCAAATGTAGGCCATGGTTCGTAACTAATATCCCCATTTCCAGATACAATTTCGTAAAGTTCTTCACCCAAATGAGGTGCGAAACAAGCGAGCATCTTGATAAAACCAAGTGCATACTCTTTATAAAGTGTCTCTGCTTTATATGCTTCATTCACAAAAATCATTAACTGTGAAATCGCTGTATTCATACCAAATGTTTCAATATCATGTGTAACCTTTTGAACGGTTTGATTATAAACAAAATCAAGACTACCATCATTGGTTTCTGAAATTTTATCAGACTCAACCATTAAACGGTAAACGCGATCAAGCCATTTACGAATACCATCAAGGCCACGTGTACTCCATGCAATAGCACCATCCAATGGTCCCATAAACATTTCGTAAACACGAAGTGCATCCGCACCGTGACTTTCAACGATATCATCAGGATTCACAACATTTCCGCGTGATTTACTCATTTTCTCATTATTAGCACCGAGAATCATGCCTTGGTGGTATAGCTTACCAAATGGCTCTTTGGTATCGACAACACCTAAATCAAAGAGTACTTTATGCCAGAATCGTGCATAAAGAAGGTGGAGTACAGCATGCTCCGAACCACCCATATAAAGATCTACGGGCATCCAATGTTTTAGAAGTTCTGGATCACCAATCGCTTCATTGTTTTCTGGGTCAATATAGCGTAAGTAGTACCAGCAAGATCCTGCCCATTGTGGCATTGTATTTGTTTCGCGACGGCCCTTAGTACCATCTGCAAAGGTAACATCCAACCAGTCCCCTGCATTCGCAAGTGGGGACTGACCATCACTTGCCGGTTTATAATGCTCAACCTCTGGAAGTTCCAAAGGAAGTTCATCGATTTCAACAGTTCTCATGGTTCCATCTTCTAAATGAACAATTGGAATTGGTTCTCCCCAATAACGTTGTCTTGAAAATAACCAGTCACGAAGTTTATATGTAGTCTTCGCTTCACCATAACCATTTTCAACCAACCATGATTGCATTGTTTCAATCGCTTCATCTTTACCCATCCCATCTAAAAATCCAGAATTGATATGAACTCCATCACCGGTGTACGCTTCAACAGCAATATCGCCACCCTCAATCACTGGAATAATTTCAAGGTTGTATTTCTTAGCAAACTCAAAGTCACGTGTATCGTGTGCAGGTACTGCCATAATCGCACCCGTACCGTATGCTGCAAGAACATAGTCTGCAATGTAAATTGGCACTTTTTTTCCATTAACTGGATTAATTGCATAAGCACCTGTAAATACACCAGATTTTTCTTTATTCAGTTCAGTTCGTTCTAAATCAGACTTGTGTAACACTTTTTCAACATAAGCATTGACTTCGTCAATATTTTCCGCTGTTGTAATTTCTTTCACAAAAGGATGTTCTGGCGCAAGAACACAGTATGTATTTCCAAATAATGTATCCGCACGTGTTGTAAATACTGTAAATTCCTTATCATGATCTGCAATTTTAAAGATAACATTGGAGCCTTCGGAGCGACCAATCCAGTTAATTTGCATTTCTTTTGTTGAATCTGGCCATTCAACTAAATCCAAATCTTCAAGTAAACGATCTGCATATTCTGTAATTTTTAATACCCATTGACGCATCGGCATACGAATTACATCAAAACCACCAACTTCACTCTTGCCATCAATAACCTCTTCATTTGCAAGAACGGTACCCAATTCTGGACAGAAGTTTACAGGCTTTTCATCAACATAAGCCAATCCCATATCATAAAGTTTTGTGAAAATCCATTGAGTCCATTTGTAATAACCTGGATCCGTTGTTGAGATTTCTCGACTCCAATCATAGGAAAGTCCCAGACTTTTAATTTGATCGGTAAAGTGAGCGATGTTTTGCTTTGTAAATTCATTGGGGTGATTACCGGTCTTCAAAGCAAATTGCTCTGCTGGTAAACCAAAAGCATCCCATCCCATTGGGTGTAATACATTAAAACCATTCATACGTTTATAACGTGCAATTACATCCGTGGCAGTATATCCTCGTGGATGACCTACATGCAGTCCATTACCTGATGGATATGGGAACATGTCTAAAACATAGTATTTCGGTAAATCAAAGTTATGAACATCTGTTTTAAACGTTTCATGTTCATCCCAATATTTTTGCCATTTTTTCTCAATTTTTAAATGGTTATACATTTTTTATCCTCCTATAACATAAAAAAAAGTACCTATAAAGGACGAATTGCTCGCGGTACCACCTTAATTCCTATCGATATTCGATAGACTCTCAATCCTTTAACGCAGGGGACGTAATTTCCTACTGATTCAGAAATTATGCTCAAAGATGAGTTCAAAAATCTTAATACACTGATTCGCACCAACCATCAGTTCTCTTAGCTATTTTAATTTTCTACTATTTCTTATCATCGCTTTCTTAAATAATAGTTGAAACATCACTAAAAGTCAACAAACCAAATCATTAAAAAGAGGCGTCTTACGCCTCTTCATTTTTAGAACCTTCTTTAACAATTGCCATAAGAACAATATTGGTTACGATTAATCCCGCCGCCAAAAACATTGATGGTTTACGATTCGCCTTTTTCACAGCTTTATTCACTAATTTCTTCATCAAAGCCTCCTATAAATTTAATCTTGTTTCTAACTTATCTAAGTGATAAACATCCCAGAGATTGATACGTTTAATGTTTGAGTATTGCTCTGCTTTTTCAGTGAACGCACCGTTTGTAACAACAATACCAATTTTTGCTTTATGGAACACTAATGCAGCTGCGAGTTCTGAAATCGGCTCTGTCCCTACTTCTCTAGGATTAAATACGATTTTAAATGCACAACGCATCCCATCTTTCTTTGCAACAACATTGACGCCATGCGCATATTTTGATTCGGGAACTTGAATCGAATCATAACCTAACAACGGCAATAGTTCTAAGAAATAATTTATAAATTCTTTTTGATTGCGAACCTCTAAAATATGTTTAGGTGTTCGTGTTTTAAAAAGCGAAGATATAAAACTCATATTTAATACCACCTTTCGTTAATCAATAATAAGACCCAGATAACCAATCAACGCACTCGCTTGATCTGCACGAATGCGCATCCCTTTAATGAGTGATGGTGAATATACAATCGTATCAAATGTACAAGAGGTTAAATCTAAAGCATTGCAGCGTGTATCGGATAGATTTAAACCCGTTAGCTCGCAATTTTTAAACTTCATATTCTTATACTTTGCCATCATCAACGACGACTCATTAAGTCGACATCCATCAAACAAAACATTCTCAAAACTTGATTGTGATAAATTCATAAAATTCATTAGCGTATCTTTAAAAACGACATCTTTAACTTTGCTGTCATAAATTTCACTGGCCATTAACTTACACGAAAGAAATTCACATCGATAAAGATAACTTTTTTGTAGAGAATGATTGCTTAAGTCACAACGGTCAAACACGACATCTAAAAACTCTGCCCGATCACAAGCATCCATCTCAAATTCACATTTACTAAAACAAACTTGTTCACATTTTACCAATGCGTGATCTTGATAAATCAAACATGATTCATACCGTGTATTGCGTTTTAATTCCGAAAATAGCACTCGAGCATTGCTCACTACAAACTCTTCGATAAATTGAGGTCTTTTCATAATGTCTCTTTTCTATAAATTGCAAGACCAAACTCTAAGCCCACATTTAGGTGTGAATACTGCGTCAGTCTTTCAATATTTTCTTTAGGTGTACGATGTGCATACGGTGTCATCGCAAAAACATTTAAAATATCCTCTGTCGATGTAATTTCTATAGGTCCTTTAATTTGCATCACATCGAGCAATTGAAATCCCTCGTACATTTTCACATCAACATCGTTTGCATAAGGTTTGTCATAAACAATTTCTTTGAGTTCCATCAAATGATTTGCAAGTGGAAATACCTGAATAAAAATGCCATCTTCTTTTAATACCCTTAAGATTTCTTCAATTTTAAATGGGGCGAAAACAGATAAACATCCATCAAATGAATCACTAATTAGCGGTAAATCAAAGGTACTACCAACAGCGAGCGTCAAATCAGAATTACGCTTTGATCCTAAATCAACCGCATTCTTCGAAATATCAACACCGTAAACCGTCCTTTCGGGTTTCAGTAATGATTCTGTATACCAACACTCACCGCATCCCGCATCCAAGATTTGCTTGCACGAAAACTTATCAAAGACATTTTTAATCTGCTCAAGCAATAATCCATAATAACCTTTATCTAAAAAATCTCTACGGGCACGAACCATCTGCTTATCATCGCCATGTTGCTTCATTTTATCTTTTTGAGACATGAGCAAATTTACATAACCACTCTTGGCCCGATCAAACTGATGACCCTTAGAACATACGTATGAACGATCCTGTTCTTCCAATGCTTGTCCACAATTCGGACATTTAAAATATGTCATATAAATCCCTGCCTTACTTAAATACAATTATACCACACCTAAATCCCTTTTCTAACAACATACTTAACATATACAAACGCTATGTTTTTCTTGCATTTTTTGAAAAAAGTTCTATAATTTAAGAGACTAAGGAGGTCATTATGAAAAAAACATTACTTGTCCTACTCGTTTCAATTTTCGTATTAACCGGTTGCACCTCAAATAATCTCATGAAAGATTATAAAGGTTTCACCAAGAAAGATCACCACTATGTAACAACAGATTCCGAAACGATTATTAAAAATTTAGAAGATTCTAAAGAAGGTATTTACTACATTGGCTACGCAGATTGTCCATGGTGTGTCGCACTCGTACCTGAAATGGAAACTGTTATCACAGATTTAGAAGCAAGCTACAAAGAACAAGGAATCGAAATTAAGCCTGAGATTATGATGTTGGATGTTCAAAATTCTGAATATAGTAATAACGACGACTTAAAAAAACGATTATCTGATTGGGATAAACAACTTCCTGAAGCACTTCGTTCAAATGGATATGTACCTTTTGTTGTTGCGATTGATAAAGATGGAAAAGTACAAACACACTTAGGTACGGTTGACGGCCACAAACCTCCAGTAGCACTCACTGAAACTCAAGTTAAATTCTTGCATTTACGTCTTAAAAATATGTTTGACGGAATTGATGCACACAGAAATTAACGAAATTATTACTATTTAATAATAAAAAAACGAATCCCTCTTCTTGAACTAAGAATTGGAATTCGTTTTTTTTATTATTATGACTTATTTAATTGGTTTATGAACAAACCACCAGTCGAGGTACTCTGTATCGCCTTCATTTGCTTGTGCTTTTCGTTTTTCAGCATCTGCGATTGTTGATGCAGGTGGAACAATACCATGATCTCCAATAAATTCATTATTTGGCCAGTTCTCAGGAATTGCTACACTATATTTATCTGCTGTTTGAAGTGCTTTTGTTGCACGAAGAATTTCATCAATGCTACGTCCAACTTCTTGTGGATAATACATTGTTAATCTTAGCACACCTTTATCATCTACGATAAAGACTGCACGAACTGTATTTGTACCCATTGCAGAATGAAGCATGCCAAGTTGTGATGCTGCACGTCCAAGTTCATCAGCAATAATTGGGAATGGAATCTTAACATTTGCATGTTCATCAATCCATTCAATCCATTTCATATGAGCATGAACGCCATCAATTGATAGACCAATTAGTTCTGCCCCAATTGCATTAAATTCATCTGCCGCTTTCGCAAATCCAATAAACTCTGTTGTACACACAGGTGTGAAGTCACTTGGGTGACTAAATAGAACGAACCATTTTCCTTCATATGCATCCGGTAAAGTCATTTGACCTTGAGTCGTTTTCACATTTAATGTAGGAAATTTTTCTCCCAACAATGGGAATGTACTGTTGTTTTCCATATATATCCTCCTAGTATAGGGCACTTGCCTTATACATCCATTATAGTGATAATGATTATCATTGTCAATGAAATCTAATGATATTGTAAGCTCATTTATGGTATGCTTGTCTTATATTTACAAGGATTGAGGGAACTTATGCCAAAGATTATACATAATATTGAAGAAGAAATATTTGCGAGCGCAGAGCATCTTTTTTATTTGCATGACTATGAAGATGTAAGTATGAAGATGATTGCAAAGGAAACAAACATCGCAGTCGGTACACTTTATAATTATTATCGTGATAAAGCGTCACTGTATGCTGCAGTCGTGCATAAAAGTTGGGCTGATACGTTTGCTCGTTTGAAAAATTGTATTACCACAGAGGTCGACTTTAACGCAAAATTTCGGAAACGCTTAGAGGTTTTATACTATGACTCTGAAAAAAGACATGGACTTGGAGTGCATTTTAAACGTGTTCGTGGAATGAATGCCGAAAGTTTAGAAGATCTACAAGGTTTTGTTCTTACGAATATTAAAGAAGTGTTCAAAGATATGCCCATTGCGAATCCTTGGGTATTTGATACTGAAATCATCACAAAGTTAATTTATTCATTATTATCCAATCTTTCATTTTTAATTGAAAATTATCCGTTATCAAAACAAGATAACATTGATTTTTTATATCATTCATTAATCGCATTCTTCCAGTAATTTCTAAAAAGACCACATTCAGCTGATGTGGTCTTTTTAGAAATTGGTAATGTGGTTATATAAAGATTGATCAATATGTTCCTGTTCATCAAGTTTCACAAGCATCGCTTGCATATTTTCTGTGAAGTGTGGCATCGGTACACATTGACGTTTTCCTTCTTGATAAACCTCATAACATATATACATTAAATCATCGATGTTATTATGTCTCTTCATTGATTCCCGCGCAATACGACTTGTTTTAAACTTTACTTTCATTCCCCATCCAGAAATTCCTGCAGGAAATTTATACGGTAAAATCTCTTGTTTAAAATGATTCATATTAATCCCTCTTCCACGAGCGATTAACAGTGTTTCTCGTATTGTACGTATACAATGAGCTAATGCCTTACTGTTTGTCATGACATACTCAACAGAGGGTCCAGGGAAACTAAGATTTCCATACAGCGCAACGGTAGAAACAATTGCTGCACTTACGGACATCCTCACCCACATCCACTCCAACATATCATGTGGAATCTCAAATGTTATATCACAACTCTTAAATAGTGACATCATAAGGTTATAGTTCTGTATTCGAGCATGCGATTTCGATTCGATCATAACGTATTCATTCACAACTGCCTTAAGGACTCCGTCCTCATCCATTGAACCTCCACCTACAGGATATCCTAAAATATAATTGTAGAAACCCATAATTTCATCCAGACGCTTATGGTCTGTCCATACTCCAGTGAATAGTAATACGGTTCCATGAATTTTCGCATTTCTTAAACAATCCATTGCTTCCTTTAGATTACCCGATGAGACACTGACAAAAATAAAATCATACTCTTTTTTTGTTGATGGATTAATTTTATAGTCGTAGGAGAGTTCTTTTCCTTTTGGATTAAGTCTTCCATCAAGTAACTTCACATGAACACAATCGACATGTTCTTTTCCTTCACGAAGGAAATGTTCAACATTATGACCGGCACGAGAAAACAAGGAACCATAAAGCGTTCCAATCGTCCCCAGACCAAGAATTAAAATATCCATGAGCTCACGCCTCACTTCCTTTAACTCTATTTTAAACGATTTCTAAATTATTTTCATCTTTCTTATTGTTTTCTCAATCGATTATAGTTTCGATAGAACCGTTGATAGCGTCTCCTTGATATTGGTAAACGCGTACCATCGTTTAAAAAAAGCAAACTCGAAGACACAGCTCTTACATATTTTAAATTGACCATGATACCTCGATAACAGTGTTCAAATGTGAATCGTGATAAAAGTTTTTCCCAAATCGAAAAGATACGATTACTATAAAATCTCCCATTTTTAGTTACTACTGCAATTTTCCTGCCTTCTGTTTCTACATAATAAATATCCTCTGCACAGACACGTTGTGATGGTTTTCCATCAATCACAATACAATCTGACCAAGGACGGTGCTCCTGAATTATCGTCAACAAGCATTGATAAAGTTTATTCGGACAAAACGGAATATGGTAAGTATGTTTCAGGACATCATCCACCATAGGAACATCAAGATACACTACATGTTGATCTAATCCTAAATGTTTCGATTGCGCGAAACAATGATCTGTTATCACAATTTGATAATGTTGATCAACTTTCCGAACAGAATCAGCAACAATTGGTAACAACAAAATCTCACTACATTGCGTCACCACTTTTTTCACAAGTTCTCGATTTTTTTCTGTTTTAATACACATGGCAATAAATATCACTTCGATCACCTCATATCTTTCTCCACAAATTTATCGAATGTATAAACGCTTGTAAATGCAGTTTGCTTAAGTGGTATTTATATGCATAAGTGGTAATTTTAATTAAACTTTTTTTCATACAAAGCCTAATCATTTACCTTGACTTATATCGACTACAAATGTAATCTAATTGTAGAGGTGATTCGATGAAACACACGAAATTGGTATCAGATTCAGAATGGCAAGTATTACGTGTATTGTGGACATTAGATCATGCCACAAGTCGTGAGGTTGCCGACCATTTTAAACACGTTAAAAATTGGGAACCTGCAACAACTAAAACATTGATTAGCCGTTTGGTGAAAAAAGGTTACGTTAAAGCGGATACTGAAGGTAAAGCTTATGTCTACCGTCCTACAATGACTGAGAAGCAAGGAACACAGAGTCGAATTATGGAAGCATTTGATTCAATTTGTGCTCAAGAAGTTGGGAATACGTTGCGAAATATTATAGATCACTATGATCTCTCCCACCAAGATAAGAAAATGTTGTTGGATGTGTTGAGCGATAAAAAATCTGTTGATTCCGTCGACTGTAACTGCGTTGTTTCATGTGGTTGTGATCAAGATAACTGTACTTGCAAGAAAGCGTAACGCGCTTTCTTTTTTTTCTTAAGAGAGTCTTAATAGGTTTTAATACCAATCTCTCATATAATAGAAGCGAAAGGAGATTTTTATGAAAACATTTAAAATAATTGAGACACTTAAGAAAAGTTTTATTCAAATCAAAGATGACACCTTCCGTTATGTACTTATTATTATCCTCGCGGAATCAATGTCGCTACTATTAATTAAACAGATTGCAGATCGTGTGTTTAAAATTGCACTGTTTAGAGCAAACATCATCGGGATTACAAACGAGAATTTTTGGGAACTATTAGGAAGTCCTACATCACTTATATTCTTAATTATGAGTGTCCTACTCATCGCGATTTTTATTTTATTTCAACTTACTGTAATCATAAAATTTGCGAATCGTCCCTATGAAAATCGGAAATTGGGAAAAAACGATTTTATTAATCCGCTACGGAAAATATTTTCGTCGCAAATTTTACTCATATTAGTTTATATATTTTTAATCATGCCTAACGCTAATATCGGCCTCACAACAAATATAACATCCAATGTACACTTACCTCGATTTGTTGTCGATGCTGTTTTAGAAAACCCTGCAGGTTTAATTGCATATACTTCAGCTATTGTGTTAGCCTTTATTTTAAATATTAGACTTTTCTTCACACCTGTAATCTTCATCACTCGAGATGAACTTAGCTTTATAGAGTCTGCGAAAGAGAGTTGGGCACTTACCAAAAAAAGAAGTTTCAAAATATTTCAACTCGTTACGGTAATTACCTTATTAACGTCTGCGATTACGATTGCGGGAGTTTTCCTTCTTTCGATCCCCATGGCTTTAGTACCCGACACAAAGATTCAGGTTGCGAAAATTACTGGAGCACTTTCTGTATCCATGATTTTCTTTTTTCTAGCATTCACGATTTCGTACTCAAGCATCTTTACCTTACAGGCTACAGTCGTTGCATATCATGAGATTCTGGGCGAAAAACCCTATTTACGGGAGAAAAACTTTGCACCTAAAAAACATCATCTCCTTGTAAATATTGTTATGGTTGTTGTCTTTATTGTATTTGGTGTTAACGTTTACGTGAATACACCCAGCGACGCTTTGACTTCCTCGACCAAAGTCGTATCACACCGTGGTGAATCTGTAAAAGCAATTGAGAACACACTTGAATCGTTACAAATTGCAAGTACATACAAGCCCGACTACGTTGAAATGGATATTCAAATGACACAAGATGGACATCTCGTTGTGTTTCATGATAATACGTTAAAACGCCTCAGCAAACAATCTGACAACATTCATCTTCTTACACTTGAGGAAATTCAGAAAGTAACCTTAGTCCACAATGGCTATGAAAGTCGAATTCCAACTTTTGATGAATATGTTGCGGAAGCAAAAAAACTTAACCAACCGCTTATGGTTGAACTTAAAACCTCAAAGTATGATCAAGATGACTTTATCGAGAAAATGATCGCCACGCTCGACAAATATGAAATGCGTCCTGTGACCGCGTTTCAATCACTCGATAAAACCGCAATTCTTAAACTTAAAGAATTGTATCCCGATACGTATACTGGTTATATACTTGGCTTAAATATTGGTGGATTAGAACGATTGGATGTCGATTTTTATTCTATCGAAGATTCTTCGATTTCTTCTCGTACATTAAATGATATCGAACGTTACAATAAAGACCTTTTCGTTTGGACTGTAAACGAAGAAGATCGTATGGATTTATACCTAACCATGGAAGTTACTGGAATTATAACTGATCATGTAGAAGCTGCACAAAATGTTATTGAAGATCTAAAAGCAGCAACACCCTTTGATCGAATTTATAAGGATGTATTATCTTCATTAAAATAAAATTGTGAAAGTCATGCCCCAATCAACGTTTTCTTAACAAACTCTTTGTTTCTATTCTAAAATCCCTATTTTTCGTAGAAACTGCTGCTTCAAACCTTTTCAATTTAAGTGAAAATCTATAAACTTATGCCGAGAGGATGTTGTAAGTATGAAAAAAAAGTATTTAATTGTATTTCTAATTATTACTAATTTATGTTCTTTAAGCTACATTGGTTGGAAGCAATCACAACCTGTTCCCTACAAATCTGAGTTAAGAGTCTTTGTAGAAGAGATTTCACGGATTACCGGAGAAAGCCCAGATTTGATCAAAGATGAAATACGAACACTTGCGAAAGACAATAATTTAAATAAAATGGAAGCCGCACAAATTCGGCTTCGAGATGCAATTTTGTCGCAAAACGAACATAATCTATTTCAAGAATAAGGACCGCATTTAGCGGTCCTTATTTATTTCATCCATCGTTAATTTTATGGCACCTGCGATCGTCGCAGGATTATTCCGAGGTTGTCCAAAATGGTGGGATACATTCTTCATTTGTTCTTGAAAATATTCTTGAAACAACTTCGAATCAACTAATGTCCGATCTACGCTTTCGTTATAAATATATGCGTACTCTCGAAGCCCTTGCTCAAACCAATACACGTGTTCTGAGCTTACGGCATATGCCTTCATCCAATCCCAAATGATTTGAGGATTACTGATATTGGGATTATCTATATGACAATGCTTGCAAAGCAATACAAAATTCGATGGCGTATCCAATCCGTCTAAAGACTCGGCAAGAATATGACATCGGTCTAAACGTTTTTTTACACCACATCGCCAACAGTGTGTACCCGCTTGTTTCGAAGATACCGTCAAGTTCAGCGCATCGATTTGGGAAGCCCAATAATCCGCAATCTCTTGTTTTGTTGTTTTAATTCGCTTTGTCATTATAACCTCCTACAAAAATAACACAGATATCTGTGTTATTTTTTCATTGCTTCAATCGCATCTTCTAATTTCTTGTGAGGGTCTTCCCAACCCTTAGGTTTAATGGTCTTACCATCTTCATTGTAATGTGGTTTACCATCTTCCCAAAGCTTACTCATATTTGCATGTTGAACAATTTCAAAGAGTGGTTCTGGTTCAATTCCCATCTCTACAAGCGTTCCTAAAGCAAAATAGATTGTATCGATCATCGCATCTGCCTGTTCAACAATATCTTCCGCTTCGATAAATTCATTAATTTCTTCAAGCATCCATGCATAACGTTTCGCTGCACGATCTGCATCCATCATTACAGGCTCATTTTTTACTGGATGTCCAAATTTCTCATGAAATTCCTTAACGGCATTAAATTCTTTATTCATTCCCATAATAAACTCCTTTTATATCTGATATTAAGATATGTTGTCTTAATCATATCAAATAAAGTGAGGAAATTCATGTCATTGGCTAACCTTTATCCTCTACGACGATTTATTGTGATAAACACCATTCCTAAGCCAACAAGTAAAATTGATTCAAATTTTGATTGTACACCCGTAAGCGGTAAATAATTTTCCGTTGAAGTATAATTTGATTCTTTATTTTCGGATGTATCAGTCGGTTTATCTGTCGGCTTATCCGCTGGTTTATCCGTTGGTTTATCCGTTGGTCTGTCGGTTGGTTTGTCCACTTTATGCACTTCAAGATTTTTGTATGCGGCCATTAAGTTAAGATATCCTTCATCGACATCCTCTTGTGTTATGTCCTTTTGATTCAATAATGCCTGTACATTCACTAAGACAACCTCTAGTGCATTCCAACTTTCCGAAGTATAATCACTCTTTACTAATGTCTCTATCAATTCCATCAAACCATTAATTTGATTCAGCTCTAAACTTACCGGAATATTTACCGCTTCAAATTCTTTATAGACTACCGTGCGATGATCTTCGAATGTAACCTTCATAATTACATCTTGCGAAGGAGTCATTTTACGATTTAGATTTTCGCGGGGAACATTATTAAATGTTGTGGTGATGATCGAATCTCCTGCATTTACCTTTAAATCATTAAGTTGATATTTATGTTTAAAATCAATTGTTTTCGTATCGAGTTGAATTAATTCTTCTCCTAATTCAATTTTTTCTATATTTTTTGTAATTGGAGCATTGCGAAGTATATGTATGACATGCGTATCGGTTGTAATTCCATCTTCTGCTAGTGCTTTAACATGATAGCTGGTTACACCGTTAAAAATGTCTAAATGTACGCTTCCCACTTCATCAACAGTTTTAATTATTCCGTGGTCTTCATTCACAACAGTAATATTCTCATTTGGTACATTGGCTTTGATTTTAAGTTCGAGCGTATTCTCACGATCACTATAAATAAACGAGTCCCGATGGTTTAAATCAACCGTTCCAAAGGATGTTTCGATATCTTGAAGTTCAACTTCATTCGAATTAACTTTATTGAGATAAACGTGCTTGTTATCAAGTGTAATCGAATCACGATGTTCGATCGATACCGGCTGCAATTTCCCGTCCAAATCAATGTAAGATAATTCGAGAAGATCTGCAGGAATTGTGAGAATCATCTGATCTTCAAGTTTTTGATTATGAATTGACGCATACGCTTCGCCGTCTTGAGTTGTATAAGTTTGGTGGATACGATTTGAGAATTTACCACTTGATGCCTCATGGATTACATCAATATCATATGTTTTCCCATCTTGTAAGTGAATGATATCTTTATCCACATATTTTATTTGCTCTTGATTTCTTACGAATACATGCGTTTTTCCCTCATAATTCGTTTTAACGCGATACAAGTTTGCCTCTGTATTCAAAATCTCGACGGATTCAAGTTCGTACGAGTTCGAATCTGGAATTTGTATCTTAAGGGGTTCTACATTACCACTATCCGAAAGCGACCCGTTATATATTTTAAGATCGCTCACTTCAAACGTGCGATTATTTTGTGTATTACCCCATCCTGCAAAGGCTAGAAATGGACTCTCACCGAGATGCTCAATATTTTCAAATGTATGAATGAGTTTAAATGTTCCATCTTTCAAAATATAGGTGTTGATTTTGTTATTGAGGTGCTCCAGTGCAAACGTTTGTTTGACTGTAAAATTATCCTCAATCGTGTTTGTTGCGGCTTCTTTTCCTTGTCCATGAATCTCTTGTACAAACCCAATTCCATCTGCATGAGCGCGTTTTCCAACTGAGATATAATTATCACGGTCTAAGGACCCATCTTGATTTTGTTTCATAAGCAACATATAACTCGAATCCCAACTGTTTGAAGCCCGTAAGGGTAATCCATCCAATGTCGCAACAATCACCCGCTTTCCGTCATTAACGGCGTTTAAATCGATACCTACAAGATTGGATAAGCGGTTATCTTTCCCCCATAAATCTTGACCATTCTCACGATCGATGGAAAATGATGTCGAATTAAGACTTAGTCCTTTATTTTGATCTTCTACGGAGATTTGTGGATTTAAAACAAGTTGATCTTCAGGATTATCCACAACAAAGTACACAAGTCCTTCTTTCCCTTCATGGCTTATGGATGCTTTCGCAATACCACTTTTCTTAATGTTTGCGATTCCGTTTTCAAATGTGATGATCGATTCATCTAAACTTTCAATGTGTAAGTCTTGTAGACGAATCGATACGCCATCAATAATAAGGAATTGCGGTTCACTGGAAGGGTTAATCTGTATAATGGGATTCTCCACACTCAGATTAAGAGTCTTTGATTCATCAACAGTTATTGACTTAATGTTTGATTTAATGATCGTATCGTTCCAAATGGTATAAGCATAAATATCGCTTGTACCTGCTTGATGTGCACGAATGATACCATCACTATCCACACTCACAATGTCAGGATGGGTCGATACATAATGGATATCACCCACAGGTTCTGTTGGCTTCTTATTTTCACGTTTCGTTAAGATATTTAAATCTTTATCTTTAATTTCATAATGATGATCTTGCATGCCCTCTATGAGAACATTTTTTTTGAGTCCATCATCATAGGTATTACCTTTTACATGCACATTTTTGCTGTTCTTAAATTCTAATACATTCGCTACAGATCCAGAATTATTCTCTGGACCATTTGGTAATATCCCTAAACCCTCTACTTGATTTCCGTTTGCTTCAAGACGAAGTGGATGTTCACTCCCAAGAGCAATTGTTTCATCTCCATCAAGATGGAGTCTAATCTCTGGGTTAAGTCGAAGCACTTTATTATTTTTAAATGTAAGGTTCTCAACACTTTCTGCTCGAAGTACCCCATCACTTTCTAAGTAGAATGTATTATCTTCAATAAGAATGTTTTTATGGATTGGATTCTCCACGGATGGGAGGTTCCCTCCTTTTGTAACAGGATGGAAGTAAATCGCGGGTGCGTACTTCCACCACGTTCTTCCAAGTGATCGAATTTTAAAGGTATTATTTCGTATTTCTAAATCACGAATAGGACCTGATTCATACCATTCATCCGAGTCATTAGAGAAAAACAAGGTTGGCATTGTCGGAGCATCAAAGCGATTGTCTTCAATGATAACCTTCTTTCGAGATGTTACAAGAATCATACGCGTAAATACATTTTTAAAATCATTGTTTTTAATAAGAATTTCCGGTGTGTATGTAATGTTTTCCGCTACATACTTCGGTTGATTTCCAATTTTATCATCCACATAACTTGGAATCGCTTCTTCAAATTCCACAACCATTTTGCGCGGATCACTCGAATTGGGTCCTTGAACACGTTTGACGGTATACTCTTTTTCTGAGTCTTTGGATTCGAGGGTATCACGAGAGTAAAAGACTACCTTATCTCCAGGATAGAATTGTGGAAAACCACCCTGCTGTTTATGAATATAATTTAGTTGTAAGCTTGTGTCGGATATTCTTTTTTCCACACGAGTAAACGTTCCATGAATATTAATAGGATCATCATGGGTATTATTGAAAAATGAATTGGTGATTTCAATTTTTCCTTTTGAACCTGATACATGAATGCCATCGGCATAACTTGAAGTGTTTTTTCCAGTCTCAATATCTGTTTCCATTCTTAAACGATTAAAATAAACATTCTCAGACATCTGGACCAAAAGCCCAAACCCATGCATATATGAAATCTTAACATCCTCAAATGTTACGTCCTTACTCTCCCACACGAGCGCACCGGCTGTACTGCGTTCAGTATTGGATAGCAATTGGTAGTTCATACCCAATACCGGATCAATTTGCGGCTTTGTGTTGTAGGTAAAGCGTAAAAGACCACTGGATAAGGTTTCGATGTTTGAGACACCATGAAAAGGGTCTTGGTTCGCATAATAACTTCGTCCCATCATTTCTGTAGGATATTTAACTTGAATTCCATAATTGCGGTGACCATTACGTTCCGTCCAATACGGATTTCCGCTTGAATCCATTTCTGATTTCCATAGGATTGAATTTCCTTGAATCTCATAATTAAAATAGGACGGAATAAAGAAATCGACGGTTTTATTTTCAGTATCGAAATCAAATACAGTCATTTCAGATGTTGTGGGAACTAAAAAGTCCCATGATAAATTATGAATTTTGATATTGGAAGATTTCACAACACCCAAAGCCATCATATTCCCTTCGAAAAGTATTTGTGACCCTTGACCATTGAGTGTTAGATTATGGTTATCTTCGATTAAAAGTCCAATATGTTTGGTTGGAAAATCAACACTGTCTGTATTGGATGTGTGGATTTCCCGCGTTTGCGCAAACTCTTTGGTTATACGGTATGTTCCTGGATCAAACTGAACTTCGACAGGTCCATCAAATGCCTTTGCTTCCTCAAGTGCTTTGGTAACAGCTGGTCCACTTTCTTTCATTCCTGATGCATCCGCACCATAATCATTTACTGAGATGATTTTCATAGAGTTGTCCCCGCTAATTTTTGTAATTGGTAACAATGGTATCGCTAGGCTAACTGATAAAAGTGTCATAACCATGCGATATTTACTTTTTTTCATATTCCCCTCCTGTATACGCTTTCATTAATCATTATAGTTAAATCTATGACGACTATCAACTTTAAACAGGTAAACATTAGACGTTACGGTTACTGAAATTTACTAAATACAATCTTTCGTTTAAGTTGTTTTGTTAATGTGCGCAAATGATTGGAATTTTTTGTGGAGAATTTGTTATATTTAATATACAAAGTGATTAAAAAGAACCGTATTTCTATTCTAAAAACTGGTTCTTGATAAAGAAAGTAGGTCCCAATGAAAAAGGTAAAGAATGTTATTATTGGTTTTGGAAAAGGCGGAAAAACGCTCGCAAAAAGACTTGCTTCTGAGAAAGAAGAAGTTTTAGTTATTGAAAAATCACCTGAGATGTATGGTGGCACATGCATTAATATTGGATGTATTCCTTCAAAAGCATTAATTCACGGTAGTGAAACTCACATCCCTTTTACGGATGCAGTCAGTGCAAAAGACCAAACAGTTTCCCTTCTTCGAAATAAGAATTATCACATGCTTAGTGACAATCCACTCATTACAGTTGTAGATGGAACAGCTCGTTTTGTTTCAAATATGATTCTTGAAGTAACAAGCGATGCGATGGAAACATATCAAATCGAAGCCGAACGGATTTTTATTAATACGGGATCTGTTCCCATCCAACCTCAGTCCCCAACGCTTCAAAACAGTCAGCATCTTATCGATTCAACGCAAGCAATGAATCTCACAAAACTTCCTTCTGATTTAGTTATTATCGGAGCTGGATATATTGGCTTAGAATTTGCTTCAATGTTTAAAGCTTATGGATCAAATGTGACTATTCTCGATGAAAAAGAGGTTTTCCTACCACGTGAAGATCGTGAAATCGCAAATACGATTTATGATACGCTTACGGATATGGGGATTTCGATTAATATGGACGTAACAATCAGCGCTGTGGATGATTACCAAGACCATGCTTTGGTAACTTATATTACACAAGATGAACTACACAGTATTAGAGCCTCTAAAATCCTTGGTGCAATCGGGCGTAAGCCAAACACTGATGATTTAGGTCTCGAACATACGGATATCAAACGTGATCAACGTGGGGCAATTATCGTTGATGCACACCTTAAAACAACTGTACCCAATATTTGGGCCTTAGGTGATGTGAAAGGTGGACAACAGTTTACTTATATTTCACTTGATGATTTCCGCATTGTGGAAGATGATCTCATTGGCGATCATCAGCGCACAACTGAAAATCGAACGACTGTACCCTATACCCTGTTTATCACACCACCACTTTCAAGAGTTGGGCTTACTGAACAACAAGCCCTCGAACAAAACATCGATTACCAGGTGTTCAAACAAGCCTTAAGCACCATCCCTAAAGCACATGTGAGTGGTAATACAAAAGGGCTCTTTAAAATCCTAATTGACCGGTCCACAAATCAAATCATTGGTGCTTCTCTCTTTGGGATTGAATCCCATGAAATGATTAACTTAATAACGCTTGCCATGGATTTAAAACTCGATTATCGTGTGTTGCGTGATCGTATTTATACACATCCTACAATCACCGAGTCCTTAAACGATATCTTGAAATAAAAAAAAGTGAGACGCTCAAATTTGCGTCTCACTTTTTTACTTCGCTACTATTTGATGAGCAATACAATTGTTTCCACATGTGTCGTTTGAGGGAACATGTCTACAGGTTGCACCTTTTCAACACGATAACCACCGTCTATGAACGATCTTAAATCTTTCGCAAGAGATATTGGATTACAACTTACATAGACAATACGACGAGGTTTTGAAGCAATTGCGGCATCGATAAATAAAGGATCAAGACCTTTACGCGGTGGGTCAACTACCAATACATCAATTTCAATGCCTTCTTTAACCCACGTTGGCATAATTTTTTCGGCTTCCCCAACTTCAAATTGCACGTTTTCAATGTGATTTAATTTCGCATTTTCCTTCGCCATAATAATTGCGTCTTCCACAATCTCAACACCATAAACAAACTTCGCTTTGTCTGCCAAGTTTAAGGTAATTGAACCAATCCCACAATAAGCATCAACAACAACATCATCGCTTGTAACCTCAGCCATTTCAATGGCTTGTTGGTAAAGGACTTCCGTTTGTTTTGTATTAATTTGGAAGAAAGACTTCGAAGAAATCTTAAATGTTTTCCCTAAAAGTTGATCATGATATAGATCTTCTCCAAAAAGAATTCTCTGTTCGCTTCCTAAAATAACATTTGTTTGTTTGGTATTAATATTTTGAACGATACTTACCGTTTTGGGTAAAGCTTCTACGATCGAATTCACAATGTCTTTTTCAAAAGGAAGTTCCGTACCATTTGTAACCAAAACAACCATTAATTCTTCAGTGTAGTGTCCTTGTCGGACCATAATATTTCGAATTAACCCTGTGTGATTTGCTTCCTGATAAGCCTCAATCTTAAAGTGACGGAGTAAATCGCGAATAACCAAGATTGCTTTATCCAATGCTTCTTCTTGAATATAGAAATTTTCAACCGGAATCAGTTCATGTGTTCCCCGTTTAAAAAATCCCGTCTCTAATACGCCCTTAACGGATTGTACCGGTATGGTTGCTTTATTGCGGTAGTGCCATGGATTTTCCATTCCAAGTGTTGGTAGGACTGGAACACCTTCAAGATCAATTACTCGTCCTAAGGTTGCTTTAACTTGATTCTGTTTATACTCACATTGAAGATCATATGCCATGTGTTGAAGCGGCATGGTGCCAATGCGTGTTCCAACTTTATCAACCAACGCGACACGTTTGGGTGATGGATTTTCAATGCTTATAATGCGACCATAAGCATAGCGTTTGGTCACTTTTGTGACAGAGATTGTTACGGTCTCACCCGGTATTGAATTTTCCACAAAGATTGGAAAACCATCTTTCTTAAACACACCAAATCCTTCAAATGTAAGGTCCAGTACTTCAAGTGTTAATTGTTCATTTTTTATTACGGGTATTTTCTTCATATCCATCACCTTTTTCTTCCTTTAAGAATAGCATAAATTAGGACCATTGGCACAACTTTAAGCATACAAGATGCAAGCAACACGCTTTAATTCTATAATAGATATAAGGAGCGTGATTGATATGGAAATTACAAAAAAAGGAGTTCCAACTTCTTTAGCAGGATCTCTTCCTGTTATTGGACAAAAAGCACCAGCATTTAAACTTAAGAATTTAGAGGATGTTTATGTAGGTACGGAAACACTTGCAGGAAAAGTTGTCTTACTTAGTGTCTTCCCCGACATCAACACGCGTATCTGTGATTTACAGACGCGTCATTTCTTCCAAGTTGCAAGTGAGCTTGAAGATGTAACAATTGTGAATATTTCTAATAATACTAAAGAAGAGTTTGCATCATGGTGTGCAACCAATGGCATTGATAGTGAAATGTTACGGGATGAAGATCATTCATTTGCAGACGCTTATGGTATTTGGATTCCTGAATTTGAAGTACTTGCACGATCGATATTTGTGATCGACCAAGCCGGTGTTCTTGTTTACTCAGAAATAGTTCCCGAAATGGCACAAGAACCCAATTACGAAGCAGCAATCGCTGCAGCAAAAAACATCTAATTTTTAAAAGAAAAACGAACATGTTGATTCATGTTCGTTTTTTTTACTTTACTTTTTCTTTTTTGAGAACCAGTAGAAGACACCTCCAATGAGGACGACTCCAATTCCCACATAAATTGCAGTTTGAGTTGGTGTAACACCCGTTCCAGGTAGTTTACCACCAGGTTTGTCTACTTCTTTTTCTAAGATTGTTATTGGTAGTTCTGTTTTCTCACCTTTTTTATTTGTATACGTGATGGTTGTGGTACCTGCTTTTAATGCGGTAAAGGTTGCAGGACTGTTGAAGGTTGCGGAGAAGAATACGTCATCATATACCCATCCTTCACCTTTTTCTTGGTCATCACTGCTTGGTGTTAGAACGAAAACATCGCCGACACGAACTTTATCCGGTAATCCTGTAAGTTTTAAAGTAACCTTAGGATCAGGTTTTGGTTCTGGCTCCGGTACTTTAACATCAATGTTCATCGTATCGCCTAAATATTTTGTGAATATTCCATTGGTCACATAGCGATAATCATCTTTTTGATGTGCTTTGTTTGTAATCGAGTTTGCGAAGATTAAAAGGTCATGTGTATCATTTTTTAGTTCGATGGCCTGAATTGAATTTTTATATGTATCAATGTGTTCTTGCGACATAAAGCCTTCAATTGGTTCTTCATCGGTTGTTTTAATGAGTACTTTTGATCCTTCTGGCGCTTTAACGATGCTGTTTCCACCGTGACCATACATAATATAATCGTTATCTTGAGCATATTTCGATGTTATGTAACTGGATTCTGGATACGTAACTGTTGTGAGTGCATCATAACTCATGTCGTAATTTGCTTCGATGTCCAAGCCCATTTTCTCAAGTGAATCGAGCGCATATCCCCCATATCCAATATAGGATTTTCCGGCATTTACGGCATTACGTTCATCCTCACGTAATGAACGATTCCCAATCACAATATCTGCTTCATCAAGATCTCGTGTTAAGTCAAAACCAAGTTCTTGTCCCCAAACATAATAATCCCAGTTGAGGTTTGTATTAAGACGATTGGTGTAGTTTGTATGACCGTACGGCTCACCCGTATCTTTTTTCACTGCATATGTTGGTGCAGCACCTGGTACATAAATTTTTGCGGATTTTGTGATAACTTGAGCCTTAGGCATGGTATTGGTTCGTGTTGCTTGAAGTACATAAGAATCCTCTATCAGACTAAATGTTGCCTCAGACATTACAAAGTCTCCACTATGATCACCTGATGTTATAAATCCAACTGCTTCTTCAGACTTAAGCAACTCATTGATTGCTTGTATCGAAGCCACGCTGTTATTAGAGACAATCACAATTTCACCCATACCATCAACATGCGTTGTGGTTTCAGGTGCTGCATCAAGCCATGAAAACTCTGCGCTTTCAAATGCACCAACTTGGGTGATCACATCCATATCAAAACCACGTAATTCCGAAAATGCAGTAAGTGGTTCTGAATAAAGGTCAGTCCAATTTTTAATGACAATGTTATTGTAGAGGGCAGCATTGGCCATGTTTCGTTTAGCTTGATGCAAATCAACAAGCATGGTTCCTTTAGGATACTTGGTTCCCTTAACTTCTACTTCATTGCCTAACACTTTAACTTTCACATCATTACGCAATAGATATTCCATCATTTCAGTTGCAGCATGCAAGTTTTTTTGCATGGATGGTTCCATTGGAATCACATAATATTCTGGGAAGAAGTTATTATTTTCTTCATAACGTGCACGGAAGATATCTGCTTCTGCGCCTTTTTCATCTTGTTGGTTTACGTAGTATGGACGAATTTCGTCCGCATCAATATTTTTATGACCACGATCCCAACCTTTAAGTTGATTTGTATAGAATTCTTTCTTATGCATTCCCACATAACGACCGTTATTTAATAACGCATACTTAACAGCTTGGGTCGCATCTTCGTTTCCATACGGCACTTCAACGGTATAAGCTACCACACCGTGTAACATTGAATATTGTGGTGTATAACTTGAAGACATATCATCAAATGGTTCCCATTCATAACCACCATTTTTGTTTGACTTAAGGTAATCACGCATTGGCATTTGGAAACTATTAATTGATTTATTATTGGTAATGGCAACACCACCAAATTCCTCTCCTTGAGCGAGTGCATTTTCAATAAAGAGATCATACTCCACATTTGGCTCATGCGTTGGTGAGCACGGCTCAATTTGGAATTGATTATAGAAACCATGAATTTCATAAAGGTTTACAGGGTTCCACGTTGAAATAAGACGCGCCATTGCTTGAGTTTCAGGTTGTGTTTGATATGTATTATCACGGTTTAAATCAAACCCGTTTCCATTTGTACGGACATTTGTTGCTGCGGCATCCGCATTCTCAGCAGGTACGACGATAAAGAACACATCCTCAAGCATTGCTTTAATGTTTAAGTCTACATGCTCCATTTCATAGAATTTTGAAAGTTGTTCTTCACTTAAATCAGCGGCCGCATCGGTACTGTTTGGATGTTCTTCACTTTTAACGTCATCCCGAATATAACCTACACCGGTCACATCATTCTCAATAAGTTCAGACCACTTAATACCTCTGCTGTTTTTTTCTGCTTCGACTTGTGCTTTTCCTTCAGATGTTAATCCGTTAACACGACGGTATTCAACACTTCCATTTGCATTCTCAATCATCACAGTTAAAAATTCCATAATCGCATCAATTCCTGGATTTTCATCGGAGTGAATGTTGTTGTAGAGAATCGGAACTTTATAATCGATTGCTCCGGATTCAATATCTTGAATCACTGATTGTGGATCAGATTCTGCACGTTCATTTAACGCCATATGATTTGAAAGCGTCTCAGCCGTATCCGCAATAAAGATCGCATTCATCGGTCTTCCCATTGCAGTTTGTCCAAATTCACGTACTTCCGCATGAATTCCTTTTGATAAAGCTAAGGCCGCAAGGTCTGCCAGTCGTTGATCGATTTCACTATAAAGTGTGTAACTGTTATACGGTTTAAATAAAACAGGTGTGGTCGCTAAAACTTGGTCGGCTTCTACCAGTTTTAAGTCATAAGTCCCTGTGTAATCTAGGAGTGCATTTCGGATTAATGGTCGTTCACGTCCATCAATTCCATTCACACCAAACATTAACACATTCTTAAACGTTAACTGTAGTCCTCCTGGAATTACCTCTGTTTTAATATCTTTGAATAAAGGATCTCCCGTAGTGGTAAATTTAGTTGTAAAGACTGTCCATTCATCTAAAGGTGCTCCCAAATATTGATATGGAAAATCTTCTTCATTTTGGCCCCCTTCTTCCCGCGTCAAAGTCCATGACGCAGTTTCAGCCAATGTTTTAAGCTCCTCTGGTGTTTTCCCCTCAAACATTACTGTAGCTTTATATTCCTTTGACTCGGTCATCGAAATAACTTCAGACTCACCTGTAGTATTTACAAAATCAATTACGGGTTGAGTATCACTATAAATTGGTCGTGCATGACTAAATACAAGTCCAATCGACAGTACAAATATGGTTAAGCATTTTAGGATTCTATGTTCATTTCTTTTGTCCATTTTTTTCTCCTCATTGTTTAATAAAAAAATATACGAACATCCAACACTTAAACCTCTGCAATCCCCCTTCCTTTTCTATTAATTTTGTGAGCTCATTAACTCACGCTAAGCATATTGTAATCAATTATATTTACGGTTGTAGGACATTTACAAAGACTTTTTATGTATAAACTGATGCAGTTTTAAGTACGCTTTTATCCGAAATAGCAAGATATCAAAGCCTTCACACCTAATTACTCACACTTTCTTAGATTTCGTGCAATTTTGTCATAAAAAACAAAAAAATGATCGTTGCCAATCATTTTTTAATTTTAATATTGTTTAAGCCCCATTCGATATATTCACAAACTTCTTCTGTAAAAGCCGATACAAGAATACATCCCATAAATATAAAAACCATTCCTGGAACATCATTCCAAAAATAGATCGTGATTATCATTAAGATTTGAGTTCCTATAAACAACACTTCTTCGAAACGAGCCTTATCAATAACCAGTGCCTTTGCATAGTCCCTATCCGACTTTAGTAAATCATCAACAGGCACACCATAAAACTCTGATATCTGTATCAACATAATCGCATCGGGATACCGTTTGCCTTGTTCCCAATTTGAGACTGCTTGTCGTGATACGTTTAAAGACTGTGCGACCTTGTCCTGAGTGAGAGCGTTCTCCTCTCGTAATCGTTTTAAATTATCACTAAGTTTCATAAAGCCTCCTAATGGTTAAAGCCTATCAAACTACCCCTTAAACGTAAAGACACATCTTGTTGCATCATAGTTTTTCAAGAACCATTGCACCAATTCCCAATAGACCTGTAAGGATAATTATCTTGGTAGGATCTAACTTAAATTTTCGTAAACCAATAATTGCAATCACAAACAAGAAACCATTCGAAACATCGAACTGACTAAAAGCAATTGCTCCTTCACCAAAAAACGCTGTAACAAGGATTGTAAGCCCTGCTGAAGCAATTAAAGCCACCACTGTAGGTCTAAGTCCATCCAAAACATTTTGAATGATGGTGACGTCACTAAATTTGTAATAAATCGTTGCAAGAAAAAGCACAATCACAATCGATGGAAAAACATTACCCAAGGTTGCTGCTACAGCACCGGGAATCCCTGCAACCCTTAATCCCACAAACGTAGCGGCATTCAAAGCAATCGGTCCTGGAGTCATTTGCGAAATGGTAATTAAATCAGTAAACTCAGTCATCGTAAGCCAACCATGACCTACAACGACTTGACTTTGAATCGGTGCAAGGGCAGCATAACCACCACCAAAACTTACAAGTCCAATTTGCATAAAAGAAATAAAAAGTTCCCAAAGAATCATTGCGATACCTCCGAAGTGCTACCTTGATGCAAGGCTCCAATAAAACCTGCAGCAATAATAATATAAAGCACGTTAATTTTTAAGAAATACGCTGCAATAAAAGACGTAACCATTATAACAACGGGCAATGTACGCTTAAGTTTAAATACTTGACGCGCCATCGACATCACAACATCCACAATGACTGCCGCAACACCCGCTTGCATACCGTGTAACGCAGCATTCACAAACACATTCGCTTTAAACTCCGCATAAAACTGAGAAATTATTGTAAGTAAAATTAAAGGCGGTAAGATTGTACCGAGAATGGAAAACATAGCCCCTATGATTCCGTCGATTTTATATCCCACTAAGATTGATGCATTAACCGCTAAAGACCCCGGTGACGATTGCGCAATCGCCATCAGATCCATCATCTCTTCTTCCTCAATCCATTCTAATTCTTCCACAAACTTAGTCCGCATCAACGGAATGATGACATATCCGCCACCAAACGTAAATGCACTTAAATGAAACGATGATTTAAACAACTTCCAATAAACTTCTGATTTTTTCATAATCCACGACCTTCCACTGCTTACTATTTTATCGTGTATCTTTTCAAGATTGCAAATGCGATAAAAAAAGAGCGTATGTCACGCTCTTATTTCTTAACTAAATTTACATAAATCTGTTCTAGTTTTTTTACGTTTACTTTTTCATCAAATCCTTTTTCAATCAATTGTTCACGGGTACTTCGACGCTCATAGTCTAAATGCCCAACAATGTAATCCGACCACTCATGGGGATTATCGATCGGTAGAAAGTGAAAGTTATCGGTCAAAGCACTTTGACGATCAATCGTATCGGATGCAAAGCATAAAAGTCCTGCAGCTTGCGCCTCTACTAATACATAAGGTAAGCCTTCGAAAACAGAAGGTAGCATAAAGACATCGAGAACCTGCAATACATCCGGAATGTCATCCCTTAACCCGAGAAACTTAACGTGATCTTCGATTCCAAGATTTTTAACTTGATTCTCCACATCATCAAGCAACTCTCCTTCACCTGCTAGCGCTAAAATCGCATTGGGTTTTGTTTTTAAAATTTCCGCAAAAACTTCGACTAGGAACTTATGATTTTTTTGAAAATTAAATCTGCCGATATGACCAAATACCAATTGATCATCCAACTTTAATTCTTTACGCAATCGTTTGCGTGTTACTTCATTATATTCGTATTGTGCAAGATCAATACCGTTATTCATGATTGTATAATCATGGCCTGGATAAAGAAAATCTCCTGCTTCTTTTGAACACGCTAAAAGCACATCCGCATAATCAGGAATTTTCTTCATTAATTGATCTTTATATTTAATCAGCAAGACATTGTCAACAAAATGACGACTCCCATGAGAATGAGAAATCATATACGGAATCCCTATTTTTCGAGCAGATCGAAACAACAATGGATTCAATGCATTCATATGACTGTGAATAATATCATATTGCTCTTTTTCGAGCATTTTTAGAATTGTTTTACGTGAAGGATAATTACCAAAAAATTCTTGTGGTGTTAAAGGAATTCTAAAAATCTTTCCACCCTTTGTTATAACTTCTTTATCGTAATGGCCTTCCTTGCATCCAAAAACAAGAAAATCAATATGTACCTTGTTTGGATCAACATTTCTAAATACACTCATCATATACGCTTCAGTACCTGCTTTTTCAAGCGTACCACCATGGGCAAATAATACTTTAATTGGTTTCATAGACACCTCGAAAATAATCGTATCATTTAAAAATAACGATTGCAATGACCATAAAATACCACTCAACCGTTATTATTTTACTTGATTATAGTATTCTATAAATTGATTCATGACACCATCAATAAACGTTACAGTACCTTCATCAATTAACATCCCTGATTCATCGAATTTCGTATGAACTGCACCAATAAGAATATCATTCCCCGGTAATAGCCACATAGGCATTGTATCAAGTACTGTATAAAGGTTTAAATATCCACGTGCCCCCGCAGTTTGTCCCATTGAACATGACGCAATTAAGCCAGGTTTATTCTTAAGCCCAGGTTGAGTACGGCTTGCCCAATCTATCGCATTCTTTAAAACACCCGATAATCCATGATTATACTCCGGAGTAATCATAAATACTGCATCCGCATCATGAATTTTTTGATTCATGACTTTTACCTTCTCTGGGGTATCCGTTGGATTATCCAAATCTCCGTTATAGTTTGGAACATCAATATCTAAAATTTCAATTTCTAACTGATCAGCATACCGTTTTTGGATATGTTTCCCCAGCATCATATTGTAAGAACCTTTACGTAAACTTCCAACCATCATCACAATTTTAATCATAGTATTCGCTCCTTTTATTTATAGTATACGTGATTTTAAGGGCGCGAATTTGAAAACTGTATTAAATGTTAAATTAATGTGATGAAATAGTGTTTTTTAATTGATATTATCTTGCTCTTTCTATATGATAGTCTTAGCGTTTTTAGAAGGAGGTCGAATCGATGAATCTAAAGCGATTTGTAGGCGATAAAGACTTTTACAAAAAAGCTTTATTTATTGCAATTCCGTTAATGCTACAACAACTTATCAGTACGTCTGTAAACTTATTAGACAACTTGATGATTGGTCAGCTCGGGGACCATGCATTATCGGGTGTTGCCACCGTAAATCGTTACTTTATTATCGCTGTTTTTGGAACCAATGGCGTGATTGCTGCATCAGCTGTATTTATGGCTCAATTCTTCGGGGCAAGAGACGAAGAACATATGAAGCAAACATTCCGGTTTTCAATTCTAACATCTATGTTGATAATGAGTACATTCGTCATCCTCGCATTACTTTTTCCAGGAAATATTATCCGGTTCTTTGTAAAGGATCCAAAAGTAATAGAGCAAGGTATGAGATATATTTACGTATGTGCGTTGGCGTTTATTCCCAACCTATTTACATTGTCCATTGCAGGTTCAATGAGAGCAACAGGAGATTCAAAAACTCCTCTTGTCGCAAGTGTTATTTCAATGATTACAAACTTCTGTTTTAATTATTGTTTGATTTATGGTAACTTCGGTGCGCCACGTCTTGGTGTACTTGGTGGTGCTATTGGTACTTTTATTGCACGATGTGTTGAGTTAACGTTTATTAGTTATTTCCTCGTTACTGGAAATTATGCGTTTAAAACACGAATTCGTGATATGTTTGATATTTCTAGAACTCTTGTGAAGCGAATTACCGCAAAAGCATTCCCACTCGCTTTAAATGAAGTGCTTTGGGCTTCAGGGATGGCATTATTACTTCGATTCTACGCAACTCGTGGTGCTGAAGTTATTTCCGGTTATTCAATTGCAACTACGGTCTCAGATATGTTCTTTACCATGAATGCTGGGATGTCCGTCGCGATTACCATTCTCGTTTCACAACCTCTCGGGGCAAACAAACTTGATGAAGCACGCGAAAATGGATATCGACTCCTTGGTTTTGGTGTAATTCTGAGTGCTGTATTTGGAACTTTACTTTTAGGATCAACCTTTATGATTCCAAAAATATATTCCGTATCTGCTGAAGCAATGTGGACCGCTCAAACATTCTTACGAATTCAAGCACCACTGTTTAGTATTTATGTAATTAATACAACCTGTTATTTCATCCTGCGTGCTGGTGGTGATACACGTTCTACTTTAATGCTGGACTCAGGATATATGTGGTGTGTTAACCTCGTAGCTGTTGGTGTTGCCACATACACAACAGACTTAAGCATTCTATGGCTCTATATTATTGGTCAATCCACAGATGTTTTAAAAATGATGCTTGCATTACGATTTGTGAATAAAGAAAAATGGATCGTTAACCTTGCTGAAGAAGAAAAACAAGAAGAAGCCTTGATATTAGAATTTGAATCTTAGTTTAGATTACACATTAACGAATACAAAAACACCATCATGTTTAATGATGGTGTTTTGTTTTAATTATTTACTTTCTCTTTCACAATTTCAAAGGATACAATCTTAGAACCGTTGGTGGTAATCATTACCTTGTCACCTTTAGTTAAGAACGCAAGTTCATCACTAAGAATTAAATTTGCTTGGTATGTGGCTTCTTCACCTTCAAGACGTATGAAATAGTGTGTATTTCCATCAATAATAACTTGCTTTACATCTGAAACAACACCTGTTTTTTCCACAATCTCTTCGGGAACGATACCCACTTGATTTCCTATAACATTGAGATAGTTCTTTTCTGAAAGTTGATAGGTATCACCAACAGCCGACTTCGTATAGTCTTGGTAATTAACCATTGAGAATCCACGAACTACACTCGAGGTATCTTTTAGAGACATCACATATGTTGGGAATCCCCCTACATTCTGAAGAATTGGGGTTGTAGGTGTATATCCCTTTTCTTGAATCGAACCCACTGAAGTCATCTCTGCTGCAGTAATGGATACACCTGGTAAATCCATTTGAAGTGTCTCTCCGGTTCGCTTATTCATAAATAAGAGACCCGTTGTAGAACTTGAATCCAGTTTAATTGGCCGAATTCCTGTAAAGATATAAATTTCATCATCAATACTTACATAGTTATATGAACCCTCTTGTTGGTCAACAGCCATCACACCTTGTTGTTGCATAAAGGAGTTAAAATACCCGCCCTTTAGTGTGAAGTGATCTTTCGCATGAGATAACATCATATCAGTTGGATAAACAGAATCTACCCACTCAGGGATCTCATTAAGCTCATATCGAGCAGTTTCTCCCGATACCGCATCCACAACAATTACAGAATCCATATCTTTAGCGCCCCAAATACCGACACGCTTTGTAATCGATTGCACAATCCAGTAAGGATGACCTGTATCGTCAATCTCGAAATTCCAATCATCGAGATAACTAAATTTATGATGCAACGCAACATGACGTCTTAAATCGTATTGTAACGGTGCTCCTGGATAATACTTAATCGGGGAAGGTAACGTTACAATCTCCGACTTCGCATTCATATTCCCATCTCCTGTTGTTACGAGAACATAATATGGAACACCACTTGAGAAGTTCGTATATTTTTTAAAGGTATCTGCATAAACGAAAGGCGCAACACGAGCCATCTTGCCTTGATAGTTAATCTGAGTAAATTCATTCGTATTAATATCAAAACGAGAGGATACCTCACTTAACTCTCCCATTTTTTTCTCTGCAGAAAGGAGTGCCGAATCTTTATCAACATAAGAAACTTCAATGTTGTGATCTTCACCATATAAGTCTTTAAATTCCACAGGTCTTACCTGACCTAAAACATTTGCATAACGTTTCGCATTAATCATTCGTGATGATGTAACACTCCCGACTAAGAAAACAACCGCAAAAACCCCAACAATAATTCCAAAGGTATTAAAGAATTTTTTATAGTTTTCTCGGTCAATAAATAAAATACCTGCAATCACTAAAATAAATGTACTGAGATATAGCATGGATCCAATATCCATATAGTGATAAGTATTTCCAAACCAGATATCCAGTATGATAAAAACAAGAATAACGATACCAATTTGTATAGATTTACGTTTATTCATAGAAGAACCTCCATCCACTTATATCTTAACGATTTCTGGTACGCAGTGCAAATAAAAAGCTAGATTAACTAGCTTTCTTAATCGATGGTACAAACACCGTCCGTACACATCATTGAATCATTTTTTTGAGCATTAAGTGTTTCCACATGTTGTATTGCAGACTTAAAGGTTTCAATCGGTTGAGCACCGGATAATGATACTTGATCATCAATCACAAAATGCGGAACACCACGTGCCCCAATCATTTGAGCCCATTGTTCATCTTGACGCACACTTAATCCATATTCGTCGGATTCAAAGGCATATTTAATACCTTCCGCATCAAGCCCTATTGAAGCACCCATTTCAATTAATGCATCCAAATCATTCAAATAGACACCTTTTGAAAAGTATGCGTCCATTAACATTTCACTGTACTCATTCCCTAAACCTTTTAACTTCGCATACTGAAATACTTTATGCGCTTTAAATGTATTCGTATATTTCATTGCATCAAAATCATAATTTAAACCAACACTTTGAGCCATTGAACCAACACGCTCATTATTCATACGTGCTTCATCAACGGATATGTTATATTTTTGAGCCAACATTTCATGAATATTTAAATCCGGATTATCAACGTAATTTTGATCTAATTCAAAACTCATGAATTCAACTTCTATATCTTTATCTAATTGCTTTATTGCTTCTTCCAAATGTCTTTTTCCCACATAGCAAAACGGGCAGACAAAATCGGACCATACTTGTACTTTCATCACATTCACCTCTTAGATTCTTATTGTATCTATTAAGCGATTGGAGCGCCAACAATATGCCCCCCATGGTATAATAACCTCAAGGAGGAATTATGAATAACACAATTAAACAACAACTCAACCATCGTACCATACGACAATTTACAGATGAGCCAATATCACAAGAAATTATTGATACCTTGGTTTCCGTCGCACAAGCGACATCCACAAGTAACTACATGCAATCTTACTCGATTATCAGTATTACAGACAAAGTGAAGAAAAAAGCAATCGCATCAATTGGTGCACAACCTTATATTGAAAATGTTGGACACTTATTTATTTTCGTTATTGATCAACATCGTAATGCAACCATTGCGAAGGAAGGAAACATTGAAGATATCGAAGTGCTTCAGACTTTTGATCGCATGATGATTGGTTATACGGATGCAATCCTTGCAGCCCAAAATACGATGGTAGCCATCGAAAGCATGGGAATGGGCGGTGTTTTTCTTGGGAGTATCCTCAATGATGCGCAGGCAATTATTAACGTGTTAGAGCTGCCAGAATACGTTTTTCCAGTTCTCGGACTCGGGTTTGGTTATCCAAATCAAGAACCACAACTCAAACCGCGCATGCCGCAACATCTCATGCATTTTGAGAATCGCTATCCCAAAGTCGACTCAATAACTAACGCAATGTGCGATTATGATGAAACCGTGACGGAATATTATGACCTCCGTGATGCAAATAAGCGCATTGACTCTTTCACAAATCAAATCAAACAAAGCATGAGTCGAAGACATCCTGGTCGCATGCAATTAAAAGAAACAATGAACAAACAAAAACTTGGTATTAAGTAAAAAAAGTCTATCACTTTAATGTGATAGGCTTTTTTATTGGTTCAAATATTCATCCAGTGTAAGACCACTGTTGTATATTTCAGTTGCAGCTTTAGTACCAACATATCGCAAATGCCATGCTTCGGGTTGATACCCAGTTATATGTTCTTTACCAGCTTGATAACGTACAATAAAACCGAAACGATGCGCATTACGATTTACCCATAAAGATTGATGGGTCTCCGAGAATGCAAACATATTCCCACCTGGTGTCACTACGTCAATAACTAAACCTGTTTGATGTTCGGAATGGCCAGGTCGTGCAGACATTAGATCTGCTTGTGCTTGCCCATGTGACGCAACATAATTCGTATACAATTCTTCTTGGAAATCATAGCCACGATAGGATGACGTAGCTAACAACCATAATCCCGTTTCCTCATAAAGTGCATCGACCATCTGTACGAATGATGATACGGTATTTGGTGTTGCTTCATAACCCTCACTAACCGCGTATTCCGCTGGAATATAACTTAAGTTTGGATAAAAATCTCGCGATAAAGAACGATGCTTATTTACTAAGACAAGTTCAGAATGTGAATCAACCACTGAAGATGTACCACTATCATAATCATTTGGTATTTCTGTTTTCTCATCCTCAGTCGCTTTTTCTGTTTCTTTCGCAATCTCAACATCTTCCTCTAGTACCTTGACCTTGATTTTTCGCTCTACTTGATTTGTTTTATCATCAGCACTATAGATTAATTCATAAGTTCCTGCTTCATCATAATCAATGGAACCTTTCACATTTACTTTCAATGACTCTGTGAGTGATCCAAATGCATAATCCTTTGCCACCGCAGTAATTTTTGATGAACCTACCTGAATCGATAATTCATCTTCTTTTACTGTATTTCCTTCATAAGAAACAATCACTTTAGGAGCAATCGTATCTTCTACTTTAAGATTCAAAAAAACGTCACGTTTGGGATTCTCTTTTAAGAAAATACGTAATTTGAGGTCTCCCTCAACTAAAATCCCTTTCGGTTTCAGATCGAGTTTCCGCTTCTGAATCACCATATCATTATGATCTTGTACAGATAATTCTCCACTATCGCTTACAACAACGACATCATAATCAGATGTTTCTGGATCTACAGCGATTTTGTCATGTAAAAGCGATAGAGACACATCACTATCTTTCTCCACCAAAATAACTTCATCATCAACTGCACGAATTGTTGCTCCTGACATCATGTAAGCCATCATCGCTAAACCTAATAAGGTGACTGCAAGTGCAACACCCATAACACCATATTTATGTTCTTGCATATATTTTATCATCCAACATCCCCTTATCACATATTGCATTTATTATCTCATGTTATTTCAACCATATCCACTTTTAACTAAACTTTGTCTTCAGGAATCCCTAAATTTTTTGTAAATTTATTTAGAAAATATCATTTTCACTTTTCAACCAAATACTTATAGAATTCAATGGAACGATTGACCAACATCAAGGGAAAATGTAGAATTCATCTGTAAGCGTATTCAAAAGGGAGGATACCATGAAACATACCAAGACAATACTTTGTACCGGGCTTGCGCTCGTACTGAGTTCTAATGCAATGTTAATTCATGCAGATGAACCGACAACAATCACTGAGAAACAACCGCTTTTTTTTAATGCCGAAAGTAAACCGGTAAACCCAAAAGACTTGGCTCTGACTATACAAAAAGGCCATCGAAAATTTATTACTTCGTACCTCAATGATCCACAGAGCCACTATCTCTATGAATCTACCGAACCAGCGATTGCAAGCATTTCTGAAAACGGTCTTATTTCTGGACTTAAAGAAGGAAAATCCACAATCATTATCAAATCGAAAGATACTTCAGAAACCGTACAAACTGTTACGATCGATATCAAAAAAGACGATAATCTTGACCCACACTTTATCACGATGGAATCCCGATGGCAAAAACGTGCAGTCGGTGACGAAGGCATCAATCTAAACGATAAACACATCCAAGATTATATTCGCGTTGTGGATGGGAAAGCAGATGAAGCTTTTAACACACTCGACAAAAATCCGAACCCAGAATTTCCATGGGGTAATGAAGACAACAAAACTGTTGCCGCTCACAACACCCGCCAGTTTACCAATCTAAAATCCATTGCAATCGCATTTGGTACCTACGGCAGTCAATACTACCAAGATGAAGCAACTTTAAACTTCATCACGACACAACTTGATTTCTTAATTAATGATCAAATGTACGGAAGTCCATTCACCGTTAAAACTCACGGAAACTGGTGGGACTGGCAAATTGGAATTCCAATGCGCCTACTCGATATCTTATCCATCGTAAACGACTATATCGAACAAGATGATATCACCCGTTACTTAAAAGGAATTGAAGTATATAACACAAACCTTACAACCTTACTCAACGGTGCACCTGCTACCGGAGCAAATAAAACGGATGTAGGCTTAATCACTTTAGGCGTAGGTATTATGAAACAAGATGCTTCCCTACTTGATTATGTAAATCAAGAAATGCCGGAAGTTGTTCAATATGTATCATCGGGTGATGGTCTTTATAAAGATGGATCACTTGTACAACATAAAGATATTGCATACCTTGGTACCTATGGAAACGACCTCGTAAAGGGCATTGGAAAAATTGCCTCAATCGTTGCGGATACACCATGGGCGATGGATCCTGCTACCATGCAAAATATTTACACACTTATTGATGAAGGATATATCCCATTAATGTATAAAGGGAAAATGATGTCCATGGTAAATGGACGTAGTGTTTCGCGAGCACCTTACATGAGTCCAACTGCACAAGAATTTGATACAGGTAAAGAAAGTATCGCAAATATTATTTTGATTGCAGATGCAGCACCAGAACCACTAAAATCTACTTACAAACAACATCTCAAAGAATGGATTATCGCATCAGATCGTTACCACGATTACTTTAGTCGTACCCGTGATTTCGAATCTTTAGTTAAAGCCAAACAAATTTTTGAAGATGAATCCATCCAAACACTTGAGTCAACTCAACATGTGAAAATATATGGATCGATGGATCGTGTTGTAAATCGTAATCACGACTATACCGCAGCACTCAGCATGTTCTCAAAACGAATTTCAAACTATGAATCCATAAACAACGAAAACATGCAAGGATGGCATACGGGAAGTGGTATGCTCTATCTGTACACATATAACGACATTGATCAATATGATGGTGCCTATTGGGCAGCAGTTGATAAATATCGCCTTCCAGGAACAACCGTTGATACACGTCCATTAGCAAATAAAGCACTCCACCGAAAACTATCCAAACAAGCATGGGTTGGTGGTTCATCAACTGGTAAAATAGGAAGTGCAGGAATGTACTACAACACAAATACGTTTAATAATGGTATGGACCTTCGTGCTCAAAAATCATGGTTCTTCTTAGATGATGCGATCGTAGCGCTGGGAACAAACATCACAGGAACATCGCCAACATCTATTGAAACAACAATCGAAAACCGTAAAGTTGATGAAACTGCACAAATTAAACATAACAATTCAGCCATCACCAATACCATACAATTAACAGTCAATACTGGTGATACCGTTACACTTGATAATGGGGAAAAAGGAACCTTTGGATACTACTTCCCTTCAAAAACCAATGTAGACATAAGTAAAACCGTACACAATGGAAAATTTGTAGATCAAAACTTAATGTTTGATGACAAAATTGAATACAGCTCTAATTTCTTTAAACTGGGTATTAACCATGGTCAATCTGTTGATAATGATGCCTATGAATACGTAATGTTACCAAACAGCAGCGAAACTCAAATTCAAGACTATGCAAAAAACAATACACTTGAAATCCTTGAGAATTCAAATTTAATTCAAGCAATCAAAACAGATACTGCCTTCGCAATGAATGTTTGGGGTGTTGATGGTGCAGATTTAGAAGGAATTGGTGTTGACCGTTCCGCATCTGTTACTGCACATACGACAAACAATCGTATTTTAACCATAGCGGTAAGTGATCCTAAACATGTGGAGGAAGAAATTCAAGTAACCATTACCCGTCCCTACAAATCTGTAATTAAAATGGATGAAAACATCACTCAAAATGGAAATCAGTTCACCATCAATACGAAAGATCTTGAAGGTGCATCAAGTGTTATTGAATTAAGACTTGATACTGAGGCACTTGAAAACGAAATAATTTCAGAAATCACGTCCCTCTTTAAAACAATCGATACCCTCGATTTAAATAAATATACTGAGGAGACAAGCAATAACCTAACCGAAACAAGAACTTGTGTACAAAAAACAATCGATGATACAGAACGTACCTTAGAAAATCTTGAAGAAGGCTTAGAACAACTTCAGACTGCCTACGATCATCTTGAACTCAAAGAAATCAAAGAAGAACCCGAGACAAAGCCTGAGACAAAACCTGAGACAAAACCAGAAACAAAACCAGATGTCGAAGTAACACCAAACATCGACCCTTCAAAACCGATTATAAAACCAGAAATCGATAATGTCGAATTGGAAACACTGCCCAAAACAGGTATCCAATCCGAGACACGATCGTTTGCGGCATTTATGATTATTGGACTTGGATTACTCTTTAAACGAAAAGATTCTTAATCACTAAACGCTCCACAATAAACAAAAACATCTCAGTTTGACATTAAGTCAAACTGAGATGTTTTTTTATGCTTTAATTCGAAGCCAAATTTCAGTTACTAAGGACTCACTATTGGGATCTTCTTGAGAATAGACTTCTAAATCCATTGAACCATCAATCTCTTCGCTACACGTTGGTAAATATAGTGAAACAATATCACGCCAGGTGTTTTGCACGGATTGCGGTAATGGCCCTACTGCATCAAACACAAGCCATCTACTTTTAGGTAATTCCACATTCACCAGTCCCTCTTGAAAATCACAAGAAGTTCCAATTAAATAGGTCATAAACCCATCGGAAGCTTGTTGACACAAACCAACGATACCCTCTATTTTATGATCATTCATTTTAAACAAATCAAGATCTTTGGCACTTTGATTAATTTCATCCCAAAACATTGGAATTTCTTTTAAATTCGCGCCGTTTTCATAACTAAATGTTTTTTGATACCCCGCTATATTTACAGATTCTTTTTCTTCAATACGCATCTTCATCTTAACCGCTCCTTTTTGATTGTGTGTGATTTTAATTGGAAACGTCGTTTGTAACGAACCTTTTCGTTTTTTAATTTCACTTGGAGTGTAATGATGTTGTTTCTTAAATGCCTTACTAAATGATTCTGCGCTTTCATAATCATAATGCACCGCTAAATCAATGACCTTAACTTTCTGACTTATAAAAAGCATCCCTGCCTCACTCAAGCGTCTTCGCCTTACATAATCCATAACCCCCATACCCGTTAAGGCAGAGAATAAATTATGAAAATGGTAAGGTGAATAATTTGAATGTATCGCAATATCTTCTAATTTCAAAGACGAATCAAGATGTGTTTCGATATAATCAATTGCATTTTGTAAGTGTTCAAGTGTGTTCATATTACGTCCTCCAACCATAGTATAGACGACAGACAAAGATGAAGCCGGTCATTTCTTGGGGTACCGAATTACTTGCTTAACTGAAGGAACATCCACTCAACCATAGTATCCAAAATTTCGGGATACATCGTCTCATTAAGAATTTCATGGTAAAGTCCCGGATAGGCAATAAAATGTTTGTTTTTAGAACTAATGTTTTCATAAAGCCATTCGCCAACTTCAATTGGAACCACTTTATCCGATTCTCCATGACATATTAAAACTGGATAACGATAACGTGATACATTCTTCGCAACAAATTCAGGAGCCTTAATTAAAAATTCACGCATAAACCCAGCGGTAGCTTTATGTAGGACATCCGGGTCATTTTTATAAGCACTCACAACTTCTGGAACAGAGCAAATATCATCTTCAACGACATTTCGAATATTAATCTTCTTAAAGGACTTACCAACAACATTTAAAACTTTACCCATATTTCCTTCCACGGGTGGAAGTGGTGCTACTGCAGGTCCGGATAAAATTTGCCCTTTTAGTTCGTAAGGATGTGCAATCCCGTACATTGTAGTAACAAGACCACCCATACTATGACCTAACATAAAAACAGGTACACCAATATTCTCATCTTTTACAAACTTAACCATCTCATTACAATCTGAGATAAATGATAAATATGAATCAATATGACCTTTCGGTGAGTCTGTACGACCATGACCTCGTAAATCATAACGATATACACTAAGTCCTGCCTTATTAAAATGCTCCGTAACGTGATCATATCGACCAATATGCTCCGCAAAACCATGGTTAATTAAAACAATTGCTTTCGGATTATCAACACAATCAGCTGCATAACGCAGCGAAACCTCATCATTAATTTTTAAATAAGATTCCATATTCTTATCTCCTATCTTTTAATTCCTGAATCACAGTGGGATTTGAAGCACACATAAATTCAAAATTCTTATCTTCAAATATAATCTTATTATCGCATGTATCGTAAGTGAATGCACCACCAACTGCCTCAAGAATGATTGTTGCGGCGGCAATATCCCACACCTTCAAACGACGTGAAAGATACACTTGATGACGTCCAGCAGCAACACCACAAATTTCCAGTGAAGCAGCACCCATATAACGTACCGACATAAACTCATCATGGGCTTTTACTGCATCACCACACATAAGGTCTAAAGTCTTCGTATCTGAATAAACAACAGAATCCATTAACGTAATTGTTTGCGATAGCATTGGCAGTTTTCGATCATTAAGATAAGCACCATCCCCGTTTACGCCTACATACATCTCATCACGACTTACGTCATAAACAATCCCAAATACAGGTTTTTGATCTTCATAATATCCAACAGATATCGCGAAATTACGTTTTTCAAATATAAAGTTTGAAGTACCATCTATAGGATCAATAATCCATAAATTATCTAGACCTGTAGATGCAACCATTTTTTCTTCTGTTATAAAATTTTGATTGGGATACTTCGCATTAATACGATCCGCTAGAAACTTTTCTGTGCCTTTATCCACATTTGTGACAAAATCATTTCGAGCTGATTTTGTATCAATATTTAATTCTTCTTTCATATGTTCACGAACATAGTCTCCTGCTTCATAAACTAACTGCTTCGCAAATACTAATTTTGATTGCATACGACTCTCCTTATAATAATGCTTTTAAGCTTTCTTTTATATTTTGATTGGATGCCGCAATAAAGACGCGCGGTTCATTATCAAAATAAAGACCATCTTCCAAATCCCCAAAATGATACGTTCCACCCACACACTGTAAGATAATAACAGCCGCAGCAAAATCCCAAACCTTTAGACTTGGAAAGACATAAGACTGCCATCTTCCTGCCGCAATATGACAAACCTCCAAAGCTCCAGACCCTAAAAATCGATGGGTAATAAATAAGGGTTTTAGCTCTTCAGGTGTTAAGCTAAATAAACCAGGACGGTATACATCACCAGAAACAATAGAATCTTTTAATAGTATCGATTGATCAAGCATGGGTAGTTTTATGTTATTTAGATATGCTCCCTCTCCAACAATACCTACAAACATTTCATCTGCCATCACATCGTAAACAATTCCAAAAACCGGTGCCCCTTTGTGGTAGTAACCAACAGAAATACTGAAATTCTGTTTTTGGTAAATAAAGTTTGTGGTTCCATCTATGGGATCAATAATCCAGAGATGATCTTGTCCCATCGTTTCTACGGTTTTTTCTTCAGTTAAGAAATTTTGATTTGAATATGCTTCTTTAATACCTGAGACTAGAAACACCTCAGTTTGTTTGTCGACATTAGTTACAAAATCAGATCTTGAAGATTTTAAACTAATATTAATGTCTTCTTTCATCATGTCTTTAATCCGTTCGCCGGCTTCGCGTACAAGATTAATCGTAAATTCTGCTTTTTTATTCATAGTAACGCCTCCATCTTATCATTATAAACCTTTCTTATGAAATATCTATATAAAAAAAGCTCCTCCATTCGTATTATTGAATGGAGGAGCTTAATTTTTGAAATGCATTGATTTTAAAGTCCTATTATCCGCGAATAATTTCGCTGATAACTGAATCTTCTTCTTCAATTGTATTTCGTGCAATACGTTCTTGGCGTTTAATTTCTGCCAATTCTTTAACCATTTCGGTTGATTCACGGTATAATTCAGAACCTGTTCCCGCTGGAATTTTCTTACCAATGATAACATTTTCTTTAAGACCCATGAGTGGATCAATCTTAGACTTGATTGCAGCATCCGTAAGAACTTTTGTAGTTTCTTGGAATGAAGCAGCAGATAAGAATGATTCAGTTTCAACAGAAGCTTTAGAAATACCAAGTAACACTGGACGATAACGTGCAGGGTTCTTACCTTCCATGAGGATATCTTCATTGATTTGAGTCATATTATCAACGTGCATTTGAACTCCAGGAGAAATTCCTGTGTCCTGTCCGTCAATTACGATAACTTTACGCATCATTTGATTAATCATAACTTCAATGTGCTTATCAGAGATTTCGATACCACCACTTTGGTAAACTTTTTTAACTTCTTTTAGAATGTATTTTTGAACATCGAGACGTCCTGCATATTCCATAAGTTTCTTAGGATCTACAGAACCTTCTGTTAGTTTCTCACCAGCTGTAACCTCAGAACCAACTTTTAACCAGCCACGAGCAGGTTGATGTGGTAATGTATGGTGTTCAACTGATGTTTTATCGTTTGCGACGGTGATGATATAACCGAAACCATCTTCAGCATTACGAATATCCGTAATACGTCCGGAAATTTCAGAAATCGCAGCACCAAGTTTTGGTGAACGTGCTTCAAAGAGTTCCTCAACACGTGGAAGACCTTGAGTGATATCTTCCCCACCAGCAACCGCAACCCCACCAGTATGGAAAGTACGCATGGTTAGCTGTGTACCCGGTTCACCGATTGATTGAGCCGCAACGATACCGACTGCTTCTCCAACCTCAACAATTTCACCTGTAGCCATGTTACGACCGTAACATTTTTTACAGATACCATGTTTTGATTCGCATGAGAATACAGAACGAATTCGAACTTGTTTAATACCTGAATTTACAATACGTTTTGCAGCAAATTCATCGATATATTCGTCTTCTTCGATAATAACTTCTTTAGTTTTTGGATCAACAATTGTTTCTTTGATGTAACGTCCAACAAGACGATCATGTAATGATTCAACAACTGTATTTGATTTACGATCTAGAATTTCCTCTACAAGGAAACCGTTGTCGCTATAGCAGTCATCTTCAACGATTGTGACATCTTGCGCAACGTCAACAAGACGACGTGTAAGATATCCTGATTCCGCTGTTTTAAGAGCAGTATCTGTTAGCCCCTTACGCACACCGTGAGTAGAAACGAAGAATTCACTAACGTTTAGACCTTCACGGAATGATGAGTAGATTGGAACTTCAATAATTGATGATTGATAGCCTGATTTTGATTTTGATTGAGTAGGTTTACCCATTAAACCACGCATACCGGATAACTGAGTAAAGTTAGAAACGTTACCACGAGCACCGGATGTCGCCATCATATTGATAGGGTTTTTACGAGCAAGTTCGTCCATTAATTCCGCACCGACGCGTCCTTTAATACCATCCCATAGAGTCATCAGTTTACCTTCCCACTCTTGAGCTGTTAATCGTCCACGTTTATATTGTTTCATTAATTTAGCAGCTTGTTCTTTACCTTCTTCAACATATTTTTCTTTGTTAGGGGCAACATTGATATCACTTAACGCAACAGTCATACCCGCAACAGTTGAATAACGGAAACCTAAGTCTTTAATGTTATCTAAGATTTCAGCTGTCTTATCGATTGAGTAACGATCAAAGATTTCTTTGATAATTTTCTCGAGATCTTTTTTCTTGAAGTCATTATTAAGTGGCATTGCACTAATAATTTCACGCACATCTTGTCCCATCGCAACAAAGAATTTATCCGGTGTTGCTTTAAAGTTATCAGGTGACACTTCGTTTAAGTATGGGAAGTCACTTGGGAACATATCGTTAAAGATTAATTTACCAAGTGTTGTGACGAGATACATTTCGTTTTGTTTTGCACTCATTGTTGATTTCTTAAGTGATGATGCACGAACACAAATACGTGTATGTAAGTGAATCAAATCATGTTCATAGGCAAGTTGTGCTTCATTAATGTCACGGAATGCTTTACCTTGGTTTTCACCAAAGCGACGCCATTTAGCGCCTTCTTCCATGTCACCACGAGCTTCACATTGTAATGCTTTTTCTTCAAATTCTTCTGGAGATTCTTCCATGTTTAGATAGAAGTTTCCAAGAACCATATCTTGTGATGGTGTAACAATAGGTTTACCATCTTTAGGTCCAAGAATATTACGTGAACCAAGCATGAGCAATTCTGCTTCTGCTTGAGCCATTTCTGATAATGGAACGTGAACCGCCATTTGGTCACCATCAAAGTCCGCGTTAAACGCAGGCGTTACAAGAGGGTGAAGACGAATTGCACGACCTTCAATCATTTTAGGTTTAAAGGCTTGAATACCAAGACGGTGAAGTGTAGGGGCACGGTTTAAGAGCACAGGGTGATCTTGAATTACTTCTTCAACAATATCCCAAACACGTGGATCTTGACGTTCAATAAGTTTTTCAGCAGCTTTAGCATTATTACTAATTCCACGAACTTTCATCTCATTAACTACAAATGGTTTAAAGAGTTGAATTGCCATTTCTTTAGGAATACCACATTCATACATCTTAAGATCCGGTCCAACAGCGATAACTGAACGACCTGAGAAGTCTACACGTTTACCAAGTAAGTTGGCACGGAAACGACCTTGTTTCCCTTTAAGACTGTGTGAAAGTGATTTTAGAGGACGTCCACCAGCACCTGTAACAGGTTTTGAACGACGACCATTATCGATTAATGCATCAACAGCTTCTTGAAGCATACGTTTTTCGTTTTGAACGATAACTTGTGGTGTACCCATTTCAAGTAAACGTTTTAGACGGTTATTACGTGTGATTACACGACGGTATAAATCGTTTGCATCTGAAGCAGCAAAACGTCCACCATCAAGTTGTAACATCGGACGTAAATCTGGTGGAATAACTGGAAGTTCAGTCAGTACCATCCATTCTGGCATGTTATCAGAATTAATAAATGCTTCAACAGTTTCAAGACGACGAATTAACTTCTTACGCTTATCCCCTTTAGCATTTTCCAATAAATCGAGAATTTCATTACGTTCTTTTTCTAAATCCATATTTTCAAGCAAGGATTTGATACCTTCTCCACCTGCTTGAGCTACGAAACCATTTGGTCCGTATTGATTGATGTATTCACGATATTCGCGGTCATCAATAATTTGTTTGTATTGTAATCCAGATTTCTTAGGATCCACAATTACCCATTTTACGAAGTATACAACTTCTTCTAAAATTTTAGGGGTAATGTTTAGTAATAAACTCATTCGTGATGGAATACCACGTAGATACCAAATATGTGCAACAGGTGCAGCTAATGTAATATGTCCCATACGTTCACGACGTACAGCTGATTTCGTTACTTCAACACCACAACGGTCACAAATAACACCACGGTAGCGTACTTTCTTGTACTTACCACAGTAACATTCCCAATCCTTTGTAGGACCAAAAATCTTTTCACAGAACAATCCGTCACGTTCAGGTTTTTGTGAACGATAGTTAATTGTTTCTGGTTTTTTAACTTCTCCATGAGACCATTCTAGAATGCGCTCAGGGGACGCTAAAGCGAGTTGTATCGAGTCAAAATTATTAATACTCATGAGATTACCGCCTCCTTCTACGCTTGCTCATCAAGGTTTAGTGATTCAACCTCATTAGTTTCTTCGATTTCCACAACAATTTCTGGTTGCGGAACATCTTGTGATGGTGCTGAAGCAACTTCTTCATCACCATCTACAAGACTTTCTTTGATTTCTTCTTTGTTTTCGTCCAAGAATTTTACATCAAGTGCAAGTGCTTGGAGTTCATGTTTAAGTACTCGGAATGATTCTGGAATTCCAGGTTCTGGAATATCCTCACCATTTTGAATAGCGGCATAAGTCTTCGTACGTCCATTAACGTCATCGGACTTAATTGTAAGGATTTCTTGAAGTGTGTTTGCAGCCCCATAAGCATAGAGTGCCCAAACTTCCATCTCTCCAAATCTTTGTCCACCATTTTGTGCTTTACCACCAAGTGGTTGTTGGGTAACAAGTGAGTAAGGCCCTGTAGCACGAGCATGAAGTTTATCATCAATCATATGTGATAACTTAAGCATGTACATAACACCTACTGAAATACGTTCATCATAACGTTCACCAGTCTGTCCATCATAAAGTACCATCTTACCATCCGGTGAAACGTTACCTTCTTTCATGATATTGAATAGTTCATCGGTTTCAATACCATCGAAAACACTTGTAGCAAATTTAATATTTAAGTTCTTAGCTGCAATACCAAGGTGTAATTCTAAGATTTGTCCAATGTTCATACGACTTGGAACCCCTAGAGGGTTAAGCATAATATCAACAGGTGTACCATCTTCCATGTATGGCATATCTTCTACAGGAAGAATCTTCGAGATAACCCCTTTATTACCGTGACGTCCAGCCATCTTGTCACCTTCATGGATTTTACGTTTTTGAACGATGTAAACCTTAACAGATTCACTTACTCCAGGTGGCAAGTCATGTCCTTCCGCGCGGCTAAAGATCTTGATATCTTGAACAATACCTGATCCACCGTGTGGAACTTTGAGTGAGTTATCACGTACTTCACGTGATTTTTCTCCAAAGATTGCAAGTAATAATTTTTCTTCCGGAGAAATTTCGCTTTGTCCTTTAGGTGTAACTTTACCCACAAGGATATCGCCTTCTTTAACTTCGGCACCAATCATAACGATTCCGCGTGCGTCAAGATGACGGCATGCGACTTCACTCACGTTTGGTATATCACGTGTAATTTCTTCAGGTCCAAGCTTTGTCTCACGAACTTCAAGTGTGTATTCTTCAATATGAATTGATGTATAAACATCTTCTTTTACAAGACGTTCACTCATGATGATCGCATCTTCATAGTTATAACCGTTCCAAGTCATAAATGCGACTGTAACGTTTTGACCAAGAGCGAGCTCACCATTTTGCATGGATGGACCATCAGCAAGGATGTCTCCATTTGAAACTTTTTCACCAAGTGCCACTAAGGGTTTTTGGTTAATACATGTTCCTTGGTTTGATCGTCTGAATTTTTGTAATAAGTATGTACGTTCTTTGCCTGATTCCCCGTTAACAATAACGCGGTTTGCATCAACATAAGAAACGATTCCGTCTTCATGACAGATAACCGCACTCCCTGAATCCTTCGCAATACGGTGTTCAATACCCGTACCAACAAATGGTGAATTCGGTTTTAAGAGCGGAACAGCTTGACGTTGCATGTTGGCACCCATGAGGGCACGAGAAGCATCATCATTTTCCAAGAATGGAATCGCTGCAGTCGCAACAGAAACGATTTGTTTAGGACTCACGTCAATAAGTTCTACAGTATCGCGGTGGGCAAGAATATTTTCACCACGGTAACGAACAACAACTTCTTCATTCACAAGTTTGTGATCTTGAACTTCGTTCGCTTGCGCAATAACATATTCAAACTCATCATCTGCAGATAAGTAGATAATATCTTCAGTAACTTTTCCATCTGGAGTAACGATTCGGTATGGTGTTTGAATAAAACCATACTTGTCAATTTTTCCATATGAAGTTAAGTTCGAAATTAACCCGATATTTGGTCCTTCAGGTGTTTCGATTGGACAAATACGACCGTAGTGTGATGTATGAACATCTCGAACTTCGAAACCGGCACGGTCACGAGTAAGTCCACCAGGTCCTAGGGCTGAAATACGACGTTTGTTTGTAAGTTCAGCAAGTGGGTTCAATTGGTCCATAAATTGTGACAATTGAGATGAAGAGAAGAACTCTTTAACCATTGCCGTTAATGGACGAACGTTTGTAAGATTTTTCGGTGTTAAGTTCGATGAATCTGAAGAGATTGACATACGTTCCTTAACAACACGTTCCATACGGCTTAAACCAATACGGAATTGATTTTGGATTAATTCTCCAACTGTACGAATACGACGGTTACCTAATTGGTCAATATCGTCTTCATTACCAACACCATCAATGAAGTTTAAGAAATATGAATATGTAGCATAAATATCTGAAGCTACAATTGTTGTTTTTTCAAGTAATGGATCGATACCAATAATCTTAACAATTTCTGTTTCGTCATCTTCTTGTGCAACAAACAATTCTTGCATTGCTGCTCCAACTAACCACATTGTTACAGGTCCATCTTCTAAAGAATCAACAATTAATTTTTCATTTGTTTTATTAATTTTTGGTACATTGTAATTTGGTGTGAAACGATCCGCAACTAAATTACCTTTTGCGGACATCATATCTGATCCAGAAGCATCAAGCATACGTCCAACAGTATATAAGCGTTGTGAGTAGTTTAGAACTGCCCATACGTTATCTTTTGTTACTACGACTTCTTTAGCCATAATACCTGTATAAATTTGAATATCTTCACCTTTTAAGGTTTCAATGTCGCTTGCAGTAAGAACGGTTCCGCGTTCAAACTCAAAATCATCACCATCAATATCTTTTGATAAAATACGTCCAACTAAATGAATCGTACCATCAACAGTAATATCTCGAACATCAGGTGCTGAGAAGATATTCTTAAGTGGGAATACGTTCATATGTCCGCCTTCGCGTAATACTTCACGTAATTTTAAGACATCGTCACGGCGTGTAATGTGTGTTCCTTTTTCAAAGACAACATTACCATTAATATCTTTAATATCACTTGTAAGAACTGTTCCGTTTACACGGTTGTAAACTTCGAGTTTTTTATGAATTTTATAACGACCCGCTTTATTAAGGTCATAACGGCGTGGATCTAAGAACTTCGCGTTCATCAAGTTGATAGCACCGTCAGTTGTAGGAATTTCATCAGCACGTTGGTTTTCATACATTACACGTAATGAATCTTCGAACGTAACAGTTTTATCTAATACTAATGAGTTAACAATCTCAGGATAGTTTCCGAAGAATGCTGTATAGAGTAACGCATATAAAGTTAAGAATTCACGTTTCTCACTATCAATTTCTTCCCATTCATCATAAACAGGTAAGTTCATAGCGTTTAAGAACGTTTTAAATGAGTGTGTATCAAATGCATCTTCACCTTCTTGTAAATCAAGACTTAAACCAAAAGACTTGAACAGAATTGTAGAAACGATTGTACGTTTACGGTCAACCTTCATGTTAATAACACGACCATTAGCCGCTTTACGATCATCACTCATAAATTCTAACCAAGTACCACGACTTGGGATTAATTCGGACATGAACGTATCACGACCCGTTTTATCATCATTTTCAGACTTAAAATACGCTCCAGGAGAACGCACAATTTGCGAAACAATAACTCGTTCCGCTCCATTAATAATAAAGGTTCCTGTTTCTGTCATTAAAGGAAGATCACCGAGGAACACCTCTTCTTCTTTTTCAATAACTTCACCAGTTTGTTTATTAATTACTTCTAGACGCATTGTTGCTCGAAGTGGCGCAGCATAGTTTGCTTCGCGTGATCGGCATTCGTCCACGTTATATTTAGGTTCACCAAATGAATAATCAATGAACTTTAGTTTTACATTTTCATTATAGCTTTGAATAGGATAGATTTCGTTAAAAACTTCAAAGAGTCCCTCGTTTTTAAACCATTCATACGCATCCGTTTGAATTTCTACCAAATTAGGCAATTCTAAGGTTCCACTAACTTGAGAATAATCACGACGGGTAGCCTTATTACCAAATTTCTTTACACTATATACTTGGTTTTTCTCCATTTATGCCATCCTTTCCTGTACTTTTTATAACAACCAAAAAAACGCGCATAAATCCACTATTATGCAATTATATATATTATCACTAATGTGGGTTACAGTCAACGCTTTGAGGCACAATAGATGTAATATCCCTTTTCTTTTTTCAATAACTCGCAATTACCAAATAAAGCTTCGCATTTCGCTTGCGCAGACTTCGCTCCATGCGACTTACGAATCACAAAGATAAACATCCCATCTTTGTTCAAAACATCGTAAGCATTATCAAATAAAGAATACATTTTTTCCTTTCCAACACGAATCGGTGGATTGCTGATTACAAAATCATACATCCCATCCAATCCATCTTGAATTTTATTAATTCCATTCACATTATATTTTTCATAGTTTATATTGGCGAGTTCAACCGAACGCGGATTAACATCTACGCCCGTCATTTCAAGATCACTAAAGAAATGCGAAAGGATAACGCCAACAACCCCAATACCACAACCAAGGTCGGCAACCTTCCCTTTTAAGGGTTGGTCGACACAAACTTTGAGAAGTGCTTCGGTACCGCGATCGAGACCATCTTTCGAGAAAACCCCATCATCCGAGATAACTGAAAAACTAATGTCTAAAAACCGGAAAGGGATATCTCTCCGGTTTTTATTCAAATTAGAATTGTCTGTAAAGTAATGACTCACAGAATATCCTTCTTAACGTGTTAATTATTTAACTTCTACAACTGCGCCAGCTTCAACAAGTTTAGCTTTGATTTCTTCTGCTTCTGCTGGTTTGATGTTTTCTTTAATTGCTGTTGGTGCTCCGTCAACTAATGCTTTAGCTTCCATCATACCTAAACCTGTGATGTCGCGTAATGCTTTGATAACTCCAACTTTTGAACCTGAGATTTCTTTCAAGATTACTGAAACTTCACTTGGTCCTTCTTCTTCGCCAGCGTCTGCTGCTGCTGCAACTGCAACTGGTGCTGCTGCTGAAACTCCGAATTCTTCTTCGATTGCTTTTACTAATTCATTTAATTCTAAGATTGTCATTTCCTTTAGGGAAGCGATTAGTTCTTCTGATGTTAATTTTGCCATCTTAATATTTCCTCCTATTTAATTAAGCTTCTGTAGCTTCTTCTTTTACTTCTTCTACAACAGGTGCTTCTTCAGCAACTGCTGCTTCTTCAACAACTTCTCCGCCTTCTGTACGTTGTTCAGCAACTTGTGATACAGCGTAAGCAAAGCTTCGGATTGGTGATTGGAGCATTCCAGCCAACATAGCAACCATGCCATCGTGGTTTGGTAATGCTGAGAGTTCTTTGATTTCTTCTTGGTCTACTAAGTTACCGTCAACGATACCAGCTTTAAGGATTAACTTTTTGTTCTTCTTAGCGAAGTTAGCTAATACTCGAGCAGGCGCAACAGCATCTTCTCCAAACGCAACACCGTTAGGTCCTGTTAATTCGGATTTTAAACCTTCAAAGTCTGTGCCTTCGACAGCGCGTTGGAACATTGAGTTTTTATAAACTTTAAATTCAACGTTTTCTGCACGAAGTTGACGACGTAGTTCAGTCATTTGATCTACGGTTAGTCCACGGTACTCAACAATAACTGTTGATCCGGCATTCATTACTTTATCTTGAATCTCTGCAACAACAGCTTTTTTATTTTCTAAAATTTCTGTACGCAAATGATTCACCTCCATTCGATCTCGGAAATCAAATTAAACCAAAAAAATAAACCTATCCAAAAGACAGGTTCAAAAGTTTTATACTTTCACCTCGGTAACATTATTAAGGTTGCCCCGTTACTGTCTTTGGTTAATTGATAACATAGTTATTCTACCAACTTTAATCGAAAAGTCAAGATTTTTATGATATTAGTGTCTATTATTTCAAACAAATAGATCTAAGTTTTATTATCTCTGAATGATTGCATTTAATTTCTTTCTGTTACATAGAATAAGCGAACGCCCTATGCATCCGCTTATTTCTTTTCATCTATAACTCAGATTGGATTAAATGTGCTTTTTTTCGTAAGAACATAACCAAGTCATTAATAAGTCTAATTTTGTTTTCCTCATCAAGATCACGAATATCAAGACCAATTTCGTGATGTGTTCCACATAAATTCAATACATGATAAAACGCTAGATGTAAACTCCACTCATCAAATTCTTGCATATGCTTTGGTTTTTGACACAAAAGACACTCAACGGAAATATTCAATTCCTCACAAATTTTTACGAGATTTGAAATGTCAGGATTTGATATCCCTACTTCCCACTTTGCGACTGCTTGTTGAGAATAATTTACACGTTTCGCGAGCTCACGCTGCGTTAATTTTCTTTTTAATCGTATTTTCTTTAGATTAGCGTCTAACATCGTGCTCACCCCTCGAATTGATTATAATCGACAAGAAATGAAAAAAATATATCATTCTATTATTATATTCTTAAGTAATCTTAATGTTTACCCTCTAATTTAGTTCTGCTACTATGGGTGGCATTTATAATTTGTTATGATGATAATACGAGGTATATTATGAAGACAATAAAATTTAAAGATAAAACACTGCATTTTGTATCCACCGCTCACGTATCTAAGCAATCTGTTCTTGATGTTCAACAGGCAATAGAAACAGTACAGCCACAGGCTGTTTGTATCGAATTGGATGATAATCGAGCTCGAAATCTCATGGAATCTGATAAATATAAAGAAATCGATATTAAACAAATAATAAAAACCAAACGAGTTGGCGCCTTTATCGCTACCTTGGTTCTTTCTTCTTATCAGAAAAAACTTGCGGATGATCTTAATACATCAGTAGGACAAGAAATGCGACAGGCAATTGTAAGTGCTCAAGATGTCGATGCTTCAGTTCATTATATTGACCGAGATGTTCAAGTGACGTTTAAGCGTATTTGGGGTAATCTTACTTTCTTTAAGAAAATTTCACTCCTTTCCACACTCCTTTTCAGTGTCTTTGAAGATGATAATGTTTCAGAGGATGATGTAGAAAATTTAAAAGAGAGTGATTTGTTGTTTGAATCAGTTCGGGAGATGGATGAAAAACTTCCGGCAATCTCAAAAAGCCTTTTACATGAACGTAATGCCTTTATGGCCGAAAAGATTAAGGCGCTTTCCGAACAAGAAATCGTTATCGTCGTTGGAGCTGCACATACCGAGGGTCTTATTGAGTCACTTAATCATGAGCATTCACTATACGAGTTGAATCAAGTTCCTGCTAAAAAACGTTTTAATATTTCAGGATGGATTGTTCCTGGCGTTATCATCGCCTTACTTTTCGCCCTCACACTTAAAAATCCACACATGGCGCTTAAAGATCTTTTCGTGTGGTTTGCGTTAAGTGGTGGCCTTGCAACCTTAGGTGCACTCTTGTGCTTAGCACACCCCCTAACAATCCTTACAACCGCCCTTACGGCTTGGATCGGAACCCTTTCACCCGTTTTAGGTGTTGGTATGTTTGCCGGTCTTATGGAAGCGTATCAAAGACCGCCCACCTTTGAAGACTTCGATTCCTTGTCCGATCACGCTACCCAACCAAAAATGTGGTATAAAAATAAAGTATTACGTATTTTACTTATTTTTGTAATCACATCTCTATTCAGTTCAATCGGTACATTTATAGCTGGTGGTAATATTATTGGCTCATTATTCAAATAAAAAAGAGTTCAGTGCGAAGGCACTGACTCTTTTTTATTCTATGAATGCTTTTATTTGTTGAATGTTTAAGTCTTTAAGGCCTAAATCTTCCATGCTTGGTCCCATTGACCAACAATCTTTCTCTAAAATCGAAGAACCTAAGGTCACTAAGCTATCCATAACGGGTGCTTCAATATTAAGATGTGATGCAAATTTTGCCCAAGTAGCCAGTCCAAAGGGAATATCTTCAGAATAATATCTTCCCTTCACATCGGCAGGTCCCTTAATCGATGCAAAACTCGGGTTTTCTGAAATAACTTTATGAAGGTCATCTGATGCATCAGGTCCCCCAACACCTTTATTGACCGTTTCCGAATTGTAACCAAACGCTTCTAGAAGACGAATCCGTTCTTGATCTAAAATTTCTGTTGTCCGCACAACACAGGAAGTGAACCCTTCGGTATAGAAATAAAATTCACCTTGTGCTTTTTCGATGCGTCCTGCATTTAGAATACATCCTGGAACATGAATGACCGGATTTAAACTATTTAATCCACAAGCAACAACACTTTCTACAGGTTGTATGCCATCATAAAGTTCAGACAATAAGTGGCATACTCGGATTGTTTCTTTTGCGGGCAATACCCCTACTTTAAGAGGATTAAAGCGGCTCATAATCATTACATGTCCTGGCTTGATGATTCGCGTTGCATACGGAAGTGTATGAGCTTCTGCAAAAGCTACATTTGCTTGATTACCAACATCCTCCATGGCTTTTTTAAAGATTAAACTTCCAAATGTTCCAGGAACAATGAATACTGTTTGACCTTCCTTCAAGCATGGTGCAAGACGATAAGCATAATCCTTGTGAGCAAAGGCTGGTACCGCAACGATTATAATCTCTGCATCTTCAATACCTTTTTGTAAATCTGTTGTGACGGATTTAAGATTCGCAATACCATCCACAACACCTGTTACGTGAATTTGAAACGTATCAAACACCGTTTGCATATGATGTTTAAATCGAGCATCTTCAATTAAGTTTACGGAAAATCCTTTAAGTGTTAAATCTGCAGCTGCTGCATGAGCACCATTTCCTCCACCAATGATCGCAATATTTTTCATATTCATTCCTCCTTTTACTTATGATTATAGAGTGCATGATTCAATGTGTTCATGAAATGTAATAAGAGGCATCGTTTGTGTAACGATGCCTCTTATTATTTCATTCTTTTTTCTGGTTTTAATAAAATGATGAATGACAGGATAAAGATAACGCCCGCAAACATAAAGGTTGATGATGGTGAGATGGTATAAATTAAACTTGTTAGTAATGCACCAAAAATTTTACCCAACATTAAAAGCGAGTTATAAAGACCTGCAAGTTGATTTCCTTCCTCAACACTGTGTTTATTTGAGATAACTGAATTTTGAAGAATAGGAATCATTACTGTATACATACCAAACCATGCAAGTGCAAAACCAACAAATGGTTTTGATGTCTGGCTAAAACTTACAATGATCGCAAGCGAACCCATCGCAATAAACACTGTTTTTAAAAGTCCAAGCTCAACCCCTTGTTTTTTACGATTACGACGACGAATTAAAATCACATTCAATACAACCGCAAACAATCCCGTAATGGCTTTAATAATCCCATTTTGACTGGGTACGAAGTTAAAAATATCTTTAATATAATAATTAAAACTTTGATCAAATAATGTTGTACCAACGGAAGACGTGAAGGTCACAATCAATAAAATTAAGACCACATCTTTCATTAAATGACGTGATGATTGAAGAACTTTTAACGGATTCGAGTTGCGAATCATGGACCATTCCATTTTTTCTTCAATGTTTTCATGACTTCCTAAAATTAAATAAAACAAAATACCTAAAACAATTTGGAATAACGCTTGAATTACAAACGTAAGACGAACAGAGACATCACCCAAATATCCCCCAATAAAGAAACCAAGCGCAGCGCCTACACTTACAATAATTGAAGATATTGTAATGTAATGAGATTGACGATCTTCGGGCGCTTCATTCACAACATAACTCATCAGCCCAACTTGGAAACCACCCGCAAAGATACCACTGAGTAATCTCGCAAAATAAATACTGTATCGATTTAATGCATAACCAAATAACAGTTGAGCAATAGCATATCCAATCGATGAAATCATTAAAATACGCGTTTTCTTCATTCCATTTGCGACATTTGACCAAACAAGCGCAAATATAAAATTCGTTAAACACATCGCCGCAAAGGATAAACCAAAAACATGCGGAGGTAAATCCAATGATTTTAAAAGGGTTGGTGTTACGGGGTGTCCTAAATTCATCCCTATCGTTAAGAGTAAATTTAACACCACAAATATACTCATCTTGTATTTTTCAATCAATAACTTCACAACAATCCTCCACTAAATCTTCTTCGGTCATTATATCATAAGGCTTCTGGAATTCTTACCAACTCGCCTTTTGCCATGTCGCTACCTAACCGACTCAAGCCTTTGTGCATGTCCGTTGACAAAGGACAAACACGAACTGCACACTATAGAAAATAAAGTAAACTATGGATGAGAGGTGATATTGATGGAATTAACACAAAGACAAAATAGTATTCTTTTGTTGATAATCAATGCACATGATGCGATTACCAGCGATGATATTGCAACTGAACTGAATATATCGAGTAAAACGGTTCAACGGGAAGTTCAAGCAATCGATAGCATTTTAAAGAAACGCAACATGGCAATCACCTCGTTACGCGGTAAAGGTTACCTTATTGATGACTCCCATAAAAACGAAATGTGGAAAACGTATTTCTATAACGATGAGTTTGACAATAACGTATTACCGAATGTAAGACAATCTCGGGTTGAATGGATTATTCGTAAAATTGCGAATGGCACTTTGAATGGTACTTATTTTACATTAGAAGCCCTTGCTGATAATTTATTTATAAGTTTATCAACACTCAAAAGAGATCTTGTCAGTGTAAGACGTATTTTAAGGGAATATCACATCTTCCTTGAAAACGATTATAAGCGTGGTTTAGTCCTAACAGGTGATGAAAACAGTATTCGTCGCCTCATTAACGATTACCTTGTGTTGGAGAAATCAACCATTGATATCAACCGTATCATTGGTCAAAACACACCACGCATGGATATTATTGAACGCATCATTGTGACATGTATTCAAAAGTATCAACTCCATCTTACGGACATTGGATTTAAGAATCTTTCGATTCACATTGAAATTGCTTTAACACGTATTGAACAAGGTAAGCTGGGTCTAAGTAACACAACCACATCAATTAATACAGATTCAAACGCTTATTTATGTGCTGAAGCTTTAGCGGTAATGTTGGAAGAGGCATTAACCCTTAAAATTCCAGAAAGTGAAATCATAAATATTTATATCCATTTAAGTTCTCAAAAAAAACTCCATACAGATGTTGATAACATAAACTCAGAGTCCCCTCACAATCTACAAATTCTCAATGAAGCTCTCGATGACATTTATAGAATTTACGGTAGTGATTTCCGTCATGATGAAATTCTTAAACAGGGATTGATGACGCATTTAGAAAGTGCATTGAAACGCATTGAACTTGGCCTTTCGATTCGCAATGAATTATTGGATGAGATCGAGAAGAATTATCCATTTGAAATACAAATTGCGAAGGTTCTAGCCTTTCATTTCCTAAAAACAAACGCTATAGCATTTAATTTAGATGAAGTTGGTTTCCTCGCACTTCATTTCTGTGGTGCTCGCGAGCGGGCTCGACAAGACGAAAAGAGTGAGACAACACGCGCAATTGTTGTATGCACTACAGGAGTCGGTACCGCAATGTTGCTTAAAGCAAAATTGGAGTCTCAATTTGGAGATGCACTTGAAATTAAAAAAGTAAGTGCACTCTATCAACTTGATAAACACGATATGGATGATGTGGATTTACTGATTTCCACCGTTCATATTGATCGTAATTTAGGCGTTCCTACAGTTGTCGTTTCCGCAATTGTAACCGATCGTGATATCGCGCATATTAAGCGTTATATTAAAGGAAATCCTTCAAATTCGCATTCTGTCGCTGATTTATTCGACGAGAAACTATTTATTGTAAATCCTGACACGCAATCGCCTCAAGAACTTCTTGAAATGATGAGCCAGAAAGCCCTCACTCTCGGCTATATCGATAAAGCGTGTCAAGAGTCAATTATAGAACGCGAAGCGCTTGGTTCTACTGAAGTCGGTAACCTCGTTTGTATCCCTCACAATATCGAAGGTTCTGTATACCGACCCTCCATCGTGGTATGTGTTCTCGATAAACCCATCCCGTGGAAATATGATCACGTTCAACTTATTCTCATGATTCTCATTGATCAAGACCATCGCACGCATTATTCCGATTTATTCGCGGAACTCTATTCAGAAATTGACCATCAATATAAAGTATCAAACATTATTAGAAATAAGAATATTGCTTATATGAAATCGCTCTTTATTGAGTAGGAAAGGTATTTTATGAAAACTATTATTGTAGCATGTGGATCAGGGATCGCAACAAGCACTGTTGCCACATCAAAACTTAAAGCAGGACTTGAAGCAAAAGGCCTCCTTGATCAAGTTAAATTTATTCAAACTTCTCTAGCTGAATTACCATCCATCGCATCCAATCAAGATGTGATTGTAACTACAGCACAAGGTGGAGAAGGTTATGGTATTCCCGTAGTGTCCGGTCTATCCCTCTTAACAGGTATGGGTGCTCAAGCAACGATTGATAACGTAATTGAAATCCTTGGCTTATAGAAAACGTGGTGATTACAGTGTTTAATGAAGATTTAGTATTTTTAGACTTAAAAGTTTCGTCTCAAGATGAATTATTTGATGTTATGAATCAACATCTCTTAGATCTTGGATATGTTAATGAAGCGTATTTAGATGCACTTAAGGAACGTGAAGCAACTTATCCTACTGGACTTGCAGCACCTGTGTGCAGCGTCGCAATTCCCCATGTAGATTCAAGTTATATTCATAAACCTGGTATTGCATTTGTACGTGTATCACAACCGATTTCATATAAAGAAATGGTTACCGATAACGACCTTGAAGTAAAACTATTCTTTTTCTTACTTGTGAAAAACAAAGAAGAACAAGTTCAAATCTTAAGCAAACTTATGGGTACATTCTCGGATGATGATTTCTTAAATCAATTATTACAAGGAAAAACGAACACAGAAATTTTAGATATTTTAACTAAAGGAGTAGCATAGTCATGTCAATTTTAAATTTTATTGTTGATCTTGGTCCTGCCGTAATGATGCCAATCATCTTTACCCTCTTTGCCTTAGCGCTTGGAGTTAAATTTAGTAAAGCATTCAAATCAGGATTAATGGTCGGTATTGGTTTTATTGGATTGAATATCGTTATTGAATTACTAACAAAAAACTTGGAACCAGCTGCAAAGCAAATGGTTGCGAATTTCGGTCTTAACTTAACAGTTCTTGATGTTGGTTGGCCGGCTGCAAGTGCTATCGCATTTGGTTCAGCTGTTGGGGTATTAATTATTCCTGTTGGAATTCTGGTTAACATTATTATGTTATCTACCAAAACAACAAAAACGGTTAACGTTGATATTTGGAACTTCTGGCATTTTGCCTTTACAGGTTCTCTTGTATTTATGATTACCAATGATTTAATTGTTAGTCTTTTAATGGCAGCATTTAATATGGTGATAATTATGGTTATTGGAGACCGTACCGCTCCGCTTGTTGAAAAACAACTTGGTTTACCTGGTATTTCAATTCCGCATGCATTTACCGCATCATTTGCACCAATCGCTTATGTTTTAAATGCAATTATCGATAAGATTCCTGGTATTAATAAAATTAAGCTTGATGAAAAAGCATTCCAGAAAAAATTTGGTATGTTTGGTGATCCAGCAATTCTTGGTACATTTGTTGGGATTTTATTAGGTCTTGTTGCTGGTTATGATTTCAAAGGCATTACAAACCTTGCAATCGTTATGGCCGCAGTTCTTGTCTTAACACCAAAAATGTCTGCAATTCTTATGGAAGGTTTAATGCCTATCAGTGAAGCAGTCCAAGCTAAAATTCAAAAGAAATATGGCGAAAACTCAAATCTTCTTATTGGACTTGATTCAGCAGTTGGTGTTGGTAACCCTGTTACCCTTACAATTTCACTTGTAATGGTTCCTATTACAATTATTCTTGCCTTTATTATTCCAGGTAATCAATTCTTACCTTTCGCAAGTCTTGCAGGTTTACCATTTATGTTTGTTTTAATTGCACCGCTTTGTGGTGGAGACTTCTTCCGTACTCTAATCGTTGGAATCTTTACCGTATCCATTGGTCTTTTAATCGGTACAAACATTGCGCCAATCTTTACTGAAGCTGCGAAAGCAGCCAACTTTGCAATCCCAGGTGGTTCTGCATTGATTTCAAGTATTGATTACGGTAGTTCATGGTTACCATTTATGATGGTAAAACTTGTTGAATATAAATGGGTCGGTGTTGCTATTGCCGGTGCTATCTCAGCGGTTCTTATGGTTTGGAACCGTAAGTTAATTCTTAAAGAACAAGCAATCAAAGATCAAGCTTAGTCTTTAAAATATATAAAAAAGGATTGAAATCGGTATTGTGCCGACTCAATCCTTTTTTATTTATGGACGCTACACTTCCAACCTTCGTAATATCCGTTATATTGATTGGTCAGGGTTACGATGTGTTGTGAGATGCCATTCATTGTGGGTAATGTCGGTACAATCGAAGCGATCATACGTGTTTGAATCATGCCATCTTCCCGTGGTTCAAGGGTAAAGCTATCCGCAAATTGTTCAAAGTGTTGACCAAATTGTTGGGCATCTTCATGACGTTCAAAAACTGTTAATACCTCTACATCACGTTCTACTTCAAAGCGTTCACCCTCGTTCTCTAGGTTTAAACAAAGATTTTGATTGTAGATGATTGCGATTTGAAATTCATTTGGGTAAAGTACACTTTTGTAGATTTCAAAATCATCGTGTTCGCGAACAATGACCCCGATGACTTCTTCGGGGAAGTGTTCTTTGAGGATAGACTCAAGCGCAATACAATCTTTAGAGACAAAGAAATAGTCACACACATCATTTCCAGTTATAGCACCGATAAACTGAACATCCATAGGACTTAAGAGATCGGTTATAGCGACCTCAAACGTTTTCAAGGCATCAAAAGCTAGTTCCGTCGGAAATCCATTGTCTCGCCCCTTATACGGCTTTCTAACGACATAGAGGTGGGGATACCCTTCCTCGAAAACAAGTGCATTAAGATCCACACGAACACTGTGTGGTTTTTCATCCATTATTAGTGGATAAAATTGAAAATTTGATTCATACATAACATTAACCTACTTTCATTAAGATATCATTATGATACGGTATTTCATTATTTTTTTCTATTACTATAAACGATTAGAAATTGCCTCATTAACTCATTCCCTGATTTAAGGTTGTTTTTTCCTAATTTAGGCATTATCACTTAGATCATTCATAGAAATAGAATATTATTTATTCGAGTAATTAATAGTTGTACCTATAACAATAGCCTGCGAACATCCTAAGTTCACATTGAGCCGATACAATTTTTATACCTTCAGTCTAAGAAAGAGGAGGAATTATATGTTTAAAAAAATAATATCAATAAGTTTGATGTTTATTTTAGTGTTTGTGGGCACAAATAAAACTATAGCTGCTCAAGAACCTGAGAAAGAGACAATTACCGTTTATTCTACAGAAACCGAAGAATGGAATAACCTTTTAAGTGGAAAAATGGGAAGGGCTGAAAATAGAATCGGAGATGTGTTAGATTACACTGGTGGATATTCGGGTCTTTCATATCTCAACTATCAACTACTTTTCACAACAGCAGATTATGACTTGATGGACTTTAAAGTTTATATCACTAGCTTTTCAGATAACAAAAAAACCCGAGAATATGAATATGATAACGGTGTAAGATGGCTTGATAAAAAAAATAATAACGAGTATTATATCGTGCCTCGTGACTATCCCCAAAACAATAAGGGAGCAATCGAAGCCATTAATTTCCCTCCTAACAATGATAATTACAAACAAATAATTGTCAAGACAGAGGAAGAGGCACAAGCATTAACAAATATTCATTATAAAGTAAATGTAGGTGACACTGTTCTAGAAATCACATTAGGGGATTTATTAAGTAACTCAGATACACATTTCCATATGGCTAGCTTTATGGGGTTAACACGGAGTGGAAGTTGGACATTTAGTGATTTTTACATGTCCACTGTATTTAGAGCAACCTACGAAAAAGAAATCGAACCTTCGAAGGGCGCAGATATTTACGTAAACTATATTGACGAAGACAACAACCATCTTCATCCGCAGAAAACACTCTCTGGTAACATTGGAGAATCCTATACAACCGAAAAAGAAGAGATCCCCGAGTACACCTTCAAACACATACATGGAGAACCGGATGGCGTCTTTAGTGACATCCAACAGGAAATCACATATGTCTATTCGAAAAACATTAAAGAGATTACAGTTTCAAACACACCTGTTAATGATGATATCGCAATCACACCTGAGGTAATCAACATTCGTCCGACTCCCGAAAGTGGAGTTACGAAACCACCTCATATTGAAAACCTTGTAAAACCTACACTTAATCCAGTTGAAACAATTGTAAATAGTGTCGAAATAGTTTTAAAAACAAACACTGAATCTGATGTGAAAAAAACACCTGTTGACACATTACCAAATGCAGGAGTCACAAAAAAACAAAAATTTTCTGGACTACTCCTTTTAAGTGCCGGTGTTATCTTATACAATACGAAGAGAATAAAACGAAATAAGAATTCTAAATAGATTTAATTTTATTGAATCTTTTCTTTATAGATATTATTTACAATGAACGTTAGATTTTTTTAACTATATGAAAAAACCTCTTGAAACGGAGTATTTATCAATACTTATCGAACAGGAGGTTTTCTATTTGTGGTTGTAGACATAGTATTCGGACAACATTATACACTCTAAAGTAATACTCCTACCTCATTGCTTTAAACACCAACACCATTAGAATAAAAAAAGCATTACCATCTGAATAATCTTCAGACGATAATGCTTCACTCTTTTTTTATTTCACTATTCACAGAAGGTGATAAATTTTAAACTAAAGCTTAATTTTACGCTTTATCCCAAAGTTTTTCTGGGTATGTACCATCTTCTTGGAACTTCGCAAACTGTGCAAGAACCATTGGTTTATCTTCTTGATATGTAACACCAAACCAGCGATCTGGAGTATCTAAGATTTTAACGGATAATTTACCGTCATTGATTAAAGATCCCACATCATTCGGTAGAAGTGCTTCTGATTTCATAGGGTTCTTCGCAACTTCTTCTTTTAAGAATGTTTCGAATTTTGATTCCATTAAATCAAAGATTGCAGGTGTAAAGCCCCAGAAGTTCATTGAAACTTGTGTTCCATCAGCAATCAAAGTTTCATCAGGTCCTCCGACAACACCTTTATCTGTACGCTTAATGCCATCTGTTTCCACAATATCTGTTAAGAAACCATCAACATTCTTACATACACCACGTGTTACTGTACCGTTGTCTGTAATTGTATTGTCCACAATGTATCCCATCATTGCAGCCTGTTGATCTGTAACATCTTCATTTAAGAAACGTGCCATTTCTACAAAAGCAGCTTTTCCGTAATAGTCATCTGCATTGATAATCATAAAAGGTCCTGAAACCTGGTTACGAGCAGCAAGCAACGCATGTGTTGTTCCCCAAGGTTTTTCACGGCCTTCAACCCCTTCAAACCATTCAGGAACATCACTTGTACTTTGGAAAGCATATTCCACATTGATAAACGGTCTAATTTTCCCAACAAGTTCTGCTTCAAAAATTGCTTCATGTTCCTCACGAATAATTAATACAAGTTTATTAAATCCTGCTTGAATTGCATCATAGATTGAAAAGTCGATGATTGCCTCGCCATTTTTTCCGAATTTGTCAATTTGTTTTAATCCACCGTAACGGCTTCCCATTCCGGCAGCTAATATTACTAAAGTTAAGTCCTTCATACTTGCCTCCTATTTTTTAACATTGTACCACAGTTATACCGCTTTCATCAGTAAAAGTTACTTCTAAAAATTAGTAAAGCATTACTAAATAATGGTTATTCTTAACTAAACAATTATTCCACCAAGATTATTTAAAATAGTATTTGATTTTTTGAATTACATTGAGTATTATAGTAATGCAATGCCGCCATAGTTCAATGGTAAAATAGAGCAATGGTAATGCTCAGTTCCGAGTTCGATTCTCGGTGGCGGCACCATTAAAATTAAAACAAAGCACGTATTGGTTATTCTTTGACCACTACGTGCTTTTTATTTTTTTATTGTGATTATGATGATGGTCGTTCAAGAATCAAGGCTGAATTAAGTTTTAGATACTCCCCGTCCTTAACATAAATCGTAACTGTATCCGTAAAATTATTATTCTCAAGAATATCGTCGACATTATGATCGGACGATGTTGTGATTTCATAATAACCACTTAATTCAGTTTTTAATTTATACGTTCCAGCATCTAAATGTTCCCCAATCTTATACATGCCATCTGCTTGAGGCTTGAGTTCTGGCGAAGCTATATAAGGATATATAAGTGCTCTTGAAACCTCAATTACTTCATTCTCATTTAAAGTGATAATTGAATTCCCTTTAAAATTGTCGTTGCTCTTAATCTGTGATGAATTTTGATTTCTTATTTCAAAATAGCCTTCTTGATCCGTAAGAAGCATATATTCTCCTGGATCTAAATCTGTTCCCACAATATAGTTTCCACTCTCATATGGAAATTCTTGAGGACTCTCACCCGCATCAAATGTAACTAAGTAATATAGACATGCGCATGCAACAATTAATACGAAAATACTAAGAATAATTCTTCTTTTAATTTTTTTAGTTTCTTTCATGGACATCTCCTCCCAAACAGTACTAAGCATACTTCTTTTATCCTTTAAATACTGCCCTTTTCTTGTCCATATTGGATAAAAACCTGAAATGATACTACGATTCGTAATACCTTTAACAGTTTCCTACTTACTGGTGCTTGCCGTTTTCTTTATTTGAGAAACAGAATCGATTCAAGCACATATTTATTAGATTATAATTCTATTATTTCATAAAAAAACAGATCTTAAAGACCTGTTTTTCGTTGATTAATGGGACCCTCTTAAGGTAAAACCATCAAGATACCATTCTGCATAGACCGTATTACGATCATTCATTTTGAAAAGTGCATAGGGTTGATGACCTACTTCGAGTAAGCGTTGTTTTGAATAGAGATATTCCGCTTCACTATCGCAGAATAAATACTCATACTCCACATTACGATCAATAATCTCAAAAATATGAGTCATTAATTGTGTTGTTGCTTCTAAATGTTCTACACTTTTTTCAGGTAGAAGATGCTCTTCCACAATATCAAATTTTACGACCAATGCATCCGTCTCATTGGTGATACTCATGCGTGTTTCCACATCTTTATTTCCAATCTTAAATTCGATATCAGCGTAAGATGTTCGGTAAGCAAGTTTTTCGATTGTTGTATAGATATTTCCATCCACAGTTTCGGTAATCCAATCGTGATAATCACCGTCTTTAGGATGTGTAATTTCCATTTTAGTTTTATAACTGTCCACAAGATCCAGGATATTTTCAATTTGTCCAATTGTTTTATCTGAGGCTTCAAGTACAATACCAAGTCCTATAATTGTATTCATCGTATCCTCCTTTAAAGTACAACAAATATACAATACCTATTCCTTTATGTAAAGACACACGCGCATTTCAATTTTCCATAAACATTCACCAAGTGCCACGCTTACACATGATAGACTGTTTTAAAGGAGGGGTAAATATGAATACAAAGAATCAACCTGCTTTTATACACTTATCAGAATCATTACATCTTGTGAAATTTGATGTATTGTCGGATGAAGCTCGATCCTGGATGGAAAATGAAGATTTGATGTTTGCTCTTCGCGGAGATCGGATGATTTTTTCTGATCAAGAAGTTGCGTCTTATTATACAAATCTCGCTGAGAATGGCGAACTTTATTATATTGAAATTCTAAACGGAGACACCTTTCATCAATGCGGAAGTGTCGCACTGATAGGAAATCAAATAAAAATTATTGTTGATCCGAAATATCAAAACCAACATATTGGAACCTTTGCTGTGGAAGGCTTGTTATTTCGAGCAACCGTATTAGGCATCCCACAAATATTTGCACAAGTAAGAGACCACAACACCTTTTCATTGAAGCTATTTCAAAACCTTGGTTTCAAGATTATTGACGAAGCCGATCAGGTCATTACGATGTGTTGTGATACTAAGCCATTTTAATGGCTTTTTTATTTGTACTTGACTTAATGACATCTGTGTCATAAAATAAATCTAGAAAAATGACACAAGTGTCATTAAGTGAGGTGTTTCAATGACTCGTGTTTCAAATGAAGCCATGCGCAAAGCAAAATATGAACTTATTCTTGAAAAAGCACGTCTTGTCTTCTGTCGCAAAGGTTATGCAGGCGTTACGATGAAAGATATTATCGAGGAATGTGAGATTAGTCGTGGAGGAATTTACCTATATTTCAGCTCAGTGGAAGAGATATTTAAAGATGTCGTCTTGTCGCGAGAGCGTCGTAAATTTGAAGGGATCCGGGATTCAGTTCATCAAAATGTTGATTTTTTGGAACTCTTGGATGCTTATTTTTTAACACAGAAAAAGCGACTGCTGAATATGAGCGAGAGTTTGTTACGAGCAATGTACGAGTACCATTTCACTCATAAATCGGAAGCAGATTTTGCTTTTAGAGAGGCTCAAGTTGATAATATTCGAAATACACTTGAAGAGATGTTATCTCTAGGTGTAAAGCAGAACTATGTTGTGAACCCTAATATTGATGCACTCCGTGATCATATGATGTTTATGATTGAGGGTTTAAGTGTCTATTCACTTTTAGGGGGACTTACTGAAGCAAATGTAGATGAGCAGTTTAAACAACTGCGCGCAATGATCTTAGCAAAGGATGTCTCTTATGAAAACAAATTATAATGTTTGTATCACATCGGGAGGAACTTCAGAACCCATTGATACAGTTCGACGCATCACCAATACTTCTACAGGTCGTTTAGGTAGTAAAATTGCAGATGCTTTTATTGAAGCCGGTGCAAATGTTTATTATGTTTATGCCAAAGGCAGTGCCCTCCCTACGTTGGCTTGTAGACAATATGAGGTCGATACGGTTGATTCCGTATCGGAAGTTCTTACTCTGCTTTTTGATTCTGTTTCCTTTGATGTCATGATTCACGCAATGGCGATCAGTGATTATGAGGTTGACACAATCTCTTCACTTGATGCCATGTCTACAAGTATTCATGCGCTACTAGCGCAAACACCTAAACCATCTCAAGAAGAAATTAAGCAAGCATTACGGGATTCAAAAGAACCAACACGTTCGAAGATTTCTTCAGCAAATAAAAATCTTGTACTTACCTTGAAGCAAACACCTAAGGTCATCAATCAGCTTAAAGCAAAGCAACCGAATGTGTTTCTAGTTGGTTTTAAATTATTATCCAATACTAATTTAGAATCACTGAAGAACGCTGCTTTTTCTCAAATTAATCAAGCGGGAAGTGATCTTGTCGTAGCGAATCGTTTAGAAGATATTCACCACAGTGAACACATTGCTTACTTTATTGATACAACAGGCTTGATTCACCAAGCGCATACCAAGGAAGAGATTGCCTCTTCACTTGTACAAATACTCTATAAAAAGAGTAAGGAGTCGATATGAAAACAATTTTATTAGGTGTCAGTGGTAGTATTTCAGCCTATAAATCTGCTGATTTAGCCAATGAACTTACAAAAAGAGGTTATACGGTTCATGTGATTATGACCCATTCTGCACAAGCATTTATTACCCCACTTACATTACAATCACTAACTAAAAATCCTGTTCATTATAATGTCTTAAATGAAGATGATCCACATAAAATCATGCACATAGATTTAGTTAAGTCAGCAGACTTGTTATTGATAGCACCCGCAACCGCAAACATCATCGCGAAAATCGCTCATGGTATTGCCGATGATATGTTATCCACCACTACATTAGCAGTCCATGGTATTCCTAGACTCATTGCTCCGGCCATGAATACTTATATGTACGAAAATGAGGCAACATCTGATAATCTAGAGCTCCTACGTAAACGCGGATGGATTGAAGTTGAACCGCGAAGTTCTTTATTAGCCTGTGGAGATTATGGTAAAGGTGCACTCGCAGAAATCGAAACCATACTCGCGTGTGTTGATGCCGCTTTAGAAGGAGTTACAGCATGATTTGTGTGATTAATATTGGTAACACCAATACTGCATTTGGTTTTGGGGATAGCGATTTGACTGATCAATTCACAATCCCTACCCATGCTTATCAAACTCAAAACGATTTTCTTAAATATTTTGAAGTTCAAAATCGACACAAACACATTGATAACTGTGTTATCGCATCGGTGAGACCTGATAAAACAGAATTAATTAAACACTCGATGGATTCATATTTCAAACTAAATGCTAAAGTTTTAGAACATGGTGATGATTTTGGAATAGACTTCTCCCTTTATCCCTACGGTAAACTCGGAATGGACCGTATTATCGCTTTGTACGCCGCAAAAGAACTTTATGGGGAGAACATTGCAGTTTTTGATTTAGGGACTGCCACAACGGTTAATGTGCTCTCTGACAATCAATTTAAAGGTGGCGCCATTATGCCTGGTGTTCGTCTTGGCTTAAGTGTCCTTGGAGAAAAAACAGGTCTTCTACCAACCATTAATCTTAATGATACACCCCATTATCTCGGATTAAATACCGAACAAAATATATTATCTGGAGCTTTATTTGGCACTGCATCCGTTTTAAAAAACTATCGTGAACTTATATCCCAAGACTATCCGAATACCACGTTTGTTGTTACGGGTGGAAATTCGAAAGCAATTTTACCCTTATGTAATGCTCCATGGAATTTTCAACCCGACTTATTACTACAAGGTCTCCTAACATGGTGGACACAAAAAGGACGTACTTATGAAAGCTAAAAAGAAAACTTTAAACTACACACTCTTTACCCTCTTTGCCGCAATTATTATCTTACTCTCAATAACGCCCCTTGGTTTTATACATCTTGGTTTTATCAAGGCTACAATTGTCCACATTCCAGTTATTATCGGATCAATTATCTTAGGACCAACAGCAGGCGCTGGATTAGGATTAATTTTTGGTATAAACTCAATCATCAATAATACCATCAGCCCATCCATACTATCCTTTGCATTCTCGCCACTGGTTCCCGTTATCGGAACGACTTCAGGAAGTCCGTTTGCATTAATAATTGCACTCCTTCCTCGAATATTGGTAGGGATCGTTCCTTACTATATTGTAGAAAGTCAATTCATTAAAAAAGACTCAATTCGCCTTGGTCTAGCTGGTTTTATCGGTTCAATGACGAATACAATTTTAGTTATGGGCCTCATCTATTTACTCTTTAAAGATGCTTATGGATCTGCACGCGGTATAGAAGGTTTAGCTGTCACTAAAGCAATTCTTAGTGTAATCATTATTAACGGGATTCCAGAAGCGATTGTATCCACTCTAATTACCATTCCCATTACAAAAGCACTCTATAAAGTACGCAGGAAATAAAAAGAATCTCGAGCTGATCGAGATTCTTTTAATTATTCGATATATAATTTTGTGTACTTTTCTAATAATGATTTTGGCAAGGTGAATCCATACATTTCTTTAATTTTATACCCTACATCTACATTATCAACATCTTTACCAATAGGAAGATATAACAAATTATAGATAACACCATAGGCTTCCCAAGTATATTCAGTGATTATAGAGTCATTTTGTTCGTAAAAACCAATACGTTTTGTGCGAGTGATGCGATCTTCTTCTGTCTCAGCCTTATCCGGTCTTTCACTCTCAATCAATAATCCATCAACATCAAGTGTTTCTCGTATCTTTTGTAAGAACAGTGTTCCAATTCCTTGACCACGTCTCGCTTGCGTCACAGCATAATAATCGAGAAGCGCAACGCGCCCATCTTCATCAGTTATAAAGTTTGCGTAAGCAAGAAGTACATCATCTTCAACCATCACTAAAACCGAATAACGACCATCTCTAAACATTCTTTTAATACTGTGTAATGATCTCAATTCATCATCTGGGAAATCGTTTATCATAAAATTGTTGTAGATGGGAATGAACGCCTCATAATTTAATTCCTTTATTTCGTAATCCACAATAACACCTTCTACTTTCATTTTGTATCTATATCATGACACATTGAGACAAATAAGCAAATGCGAAAAAAAATAACGTTTTATCCGCTATTTTATCTAAAATAAAAGATGCCCCACGCACCTTTTATTCCTTCATTTGAAAGGCATGATAGTTTTGCTACCAATAGTTATTACTCCCTTACAATACCTTAAGATATTGAAATTTAGGTTAAATATGGAACAAAACTTATAATTTTTGATATAAAATGCATAAAAAAAACGAATTGCTTCGTTTTTTTACCACTCGTTGTGGATTAATTCTTGATTTACTCGAGAAATTGGTAGACCCATTACAGAATAGAAGTCACCAACAATTTCTTTCACAAATACAGACCCAAACCCTTGTATACTGTAACTGCCAGCTTTATCTAAAGGTTCTTTGGTCGCAACATAAGCGTCGATTTCTGCTTCTGTAAGTTCAAAGAATTCAACTTCAGTTTTAACTGAGAATACACGTTTGCATTCTGATGAAACAAGACACACACCTGTAATGACGTCATGTTTTGATCCAGATAATTTCATTAAAGTATCTTTTGCGTCTTCTTCATTTTTTGGTTTCCCAAGAACTTCTCCGTTGAGCACAACTACGGTATCCGATCCTAGAACAACACAATCTTGATAATTCTCAAAAACACTCAATGCTTTTTCTTCAGATATTTTTTCTATTTGTCCTTCCACTGTAAGCGATGAATCAAGGGTCTCATCACTTGTCGGTGATACAACATTAAAAGCCACCCCAAGTTTCGTTACTAATTCTCGTCTTCTTGGTGATTGACTCGCTAAAACTAATTTCTTATGCATACAAATCCTCTTTTCACTTACATTATAAACTATTTGTTTCGGATGTACACATGTTTAACATTACTATTTGGAATCCGTCTTTCATCGATGTCGAATTGTCCTAATGCTTTGATCAGCGGTGTTAATTGATAATATCCGTAGTTTCTCGGATCAAAATCCGGTTGTTTTTTCATAATTAAATTTCCTAAATCACCCATAAATACATAACCATTGTCATCTGCGAGGTCATTAATCGAAGATGCAATGAGTTGGTGAAGCTTATTCTTTTTGTCTACCGAAAGTTTAGTTTTGGAATCAACACTTTCAGTTTCAACAAGATCGATAATCTCAATATAAATAAACTTGTCACAGGATGCGATAAAGGCACTTGGAGTCTTCTGTTCCCCAATTCCAATCACATACTTCCCTGCCTCCCTTAAACGCACAGCAAGGCGCGTAAAATCACTGTCTGAAGAGACAATACAAAAGGATTCAACATTTCCCTCATACAAAATATCCATCGCATCAATTATCATCGCAGAATCCGAAGAATTTTTCCCGGTGGTGTAAGAGTATTGTTGGATAGGAGTAATTGCATGTTCCAACAAATGACTTTTCCATCCAGAAGCTGTTTGTTTTGTCCAGTCTCCGTAGATTCTTTTTACGGTAGGTGTACCATAACGAGCAACTTCTCTTAATACGCCCCCTATATTAGCATATGGAACGTTTTCAGCATCAATTAATACTGCAATGCGTGAATCAATTTTTTGTTTCATTTAAATTCCTGCCTTTCTAATTTCAAATATAACGCCTTCATCGACGTTTGAAGCACTTACTGTATAACCATAATTTGTTGCGACTTTGTTGACGATCGAAAGTCCCAATCCAAACTGACCGCCTTCGCCTTTTTCGTATGCATTAAAGATTTGTTCTGTTCGATTTTCATTGATAGTCGAGCCATCATTATATACTGAAACGTAATTATCTTTTAGTGTGATGATAATTTTAGTCTTAGCATATCGCAAAGCATTGTCGAGAAGATTCTCAACAACAACACGCCATGGCTCCTCTGTACCAAAGAACACATTATGTTCTTCCGCATTTAAGATTAGTTCAATTTCGGGTCTTATTTGACTTGAGGAAACAATTACAGATTCAATCGTTTCTCTCAATTCTATATTACTGTTCTGATCGATTTGTTCATGAGTCATATAATCCATGCGATTCAACATCAATAGATTATATACTTTTTTCTCTAATCGATCGGCATGTTGAATGATTACATCCACTGATTTTTCAAGTGTTTCGTAAGGATACACACCGTCTTTAATTGCTTCACTATACGATTTAATCGTCGCTATCGGCGTTTTAAGATCGTGTGATATGTTTTGAATCATTTCTTCTTTAACACGTTCCTGACGCTTTAATTCCTCATTCATTTCCACAAGAACATCAGCCAACTCACCAATTTCATCATGACGTTCAATATTTAACTCCGCATCTTCGTTACGCTTAATTTTCTCAATATACGCACGTATTTGATTTAGTGGATGAATAATATAACTAACCCATACGAGAAGTAGTAGAAAAACAACACCAATTATTATCAAGATCATATTAATAACGTTATTAAGTAATAACGATTTAAATTCATTCTGATAATTTCTAGAAATTAAGGTTGCGATGCTTGCTTGCTTATCTGGAATATTAGTAATTGTATAAAGACTGCTATCTTTAAAACGATAGTTAATACTCTGTTCAAGCTCAACTGCATCCATTTGGATCTTAACTTGTTTTAATAAATCGACGTTAATGAGACTCAATCCATTTGATTTTATGCTTCCATCTTTATTTCGAATGACATGGATGATATTTGGATCATTTGCTCCATATAAATCAACATCATCTAAGCCACGTTTATAGTTGTAGATAACATTTTGTTGTGTTCGATGTATTAAGTCATACATTTGTTTATCAACAAATTTATCGATATTTAATGACAACGCTCCGAAAAAGAATACTAAAAAGAAAGCAAAAGTAAAAACAACAATTGCAATTAATTGCTGTGTTAACGATAGCTTTCTTATAAACTCACGAATATTTCTCATCATCCAAGACGATATCCGAATCCGTATATTGTTTGTATATTAAGACCAGGCATTTTTTTTCGAAGACGTCTCAAGGTATCATCTACAACGCGATCTGAACCAAAATAATTGGTTTCCCATACATGAACAAGAATTTGCTCACGTGTAAAGGCAACACCTCTATTTTTGACGAAAAGCATCAAGAGATCAAACTCTTTTGTTGTAAGTTCAAGTTCATAGCCATCTTTGCTCGCTTTACGTTGTTTCTCATCAATGACATAACCATCAACTTCCGTTTGAAGGTCTTGATTATAAGAACGTTTAATAATGTTATTAACCCGCAACACTAGCTCTTTGGGTGAAAAAGGTTTCGTAATGTAATCATCACTACCCTTTTCCAAACCAATAATTCGATCAAATTCTTTATCTCGTGCAGACATAAAAATTACCGGAGTAGCAGGCGAATGCATTTTAATGCGTTCAATCAAGTCAAAACCACTCTTATCATCAAGCATAATATCCAAAATCCATAGATGAACATCGTCATCTTGAACATGGGCATTCGCTTCATCATATGTGTAATAAGAGCGGACTTCATAACCAGCGTTTTCTAAATAACTCTTTACAAGTTCATTTAAATCTTTTTCATCTTCTACAATACTGATCACATATTTCATATTATCACCCTTACTCAATGTTATTGATTACATTAATCATATCATTGACATAGTGTTCACACAAATCATCTGTTTGCGCTTCTACCATGACGCGGACAAGCGGTTCTGTACCTGACGGTCTAAGAAGTAAGCGCCCTTCATCACCCAAAGCGCGATGAATGCGGTTCTCAGCCTCTTTTACAGAGTCGTGATTCATAACTGCTTGTTTATCATTAACAGGAACATTTTGAAGTAGTTGTGGGAATCGAATACATTCCGAACCGAGTTCTGCTAATGTCTTTCCAGCTTTTGATGCTATTTCAGCAATAACAAGTGCAGTCAGCACGCCATCACCTGTTGTTGCATAATCTTTTAGTATAATATGGCCCGATTGTTCACCACCAAGCTTGTAATCATTCTCATTCATTGATGCGTAAACATGTTTATCACCAACATCTGTTGTAATTACATTCAAACCTGATTTTTGACAGGATTTCAAGAACCCTAAATTTGCCATGACGGTTGACACAATCGTATCTTCTTTAAGCTGTTTTTCTGATTTAAAGAAGCGACCAAGAATAAATAAGATTTCATCACCATCAACCATCTCGCCTTTATGATTAACTGCGAGACATCGATCAGCGTCCCCGTCAAATGCAAATCCCATATCTGCACCCATTTCAACTACTTTTGCTTGAAGTGACTCCGGATGTGTTGATCCACACTCAGTATTAATATTGAGTCCATCCGGATTGTTATTCATAACAGTCACACAAGCGCCTAAATCTTTAAATAGACGTTCTGCGGAAGAAACAGCCGAGCCATTTGCCGTATCGAGGACGATGTTAAGACCGTCAAAACGTACATCGATTAGCGATTCAAGATATTGAATGTATGTTTCCAATCCTTCTGGAAATTCCACAACACGTCCAATTTCATTACTATGCGCAACATCGATGGATATTTCACCATCAATGTACGCTTCAATTTTTTCTTCTAAATCTGCAGATATTTTCATACCTGTCGAAGCAAAGCATTTTAAGCCATTATCGTAGTAAGGATTATGACTCGCGGAAATCATTACACCACCAGCGAAGCCTTCGTTTTTAACTGCGTATGCAAGTGCTGGAGTAGCACAAACACCAAGTAGATATACATCAGCACCCATAGAAGTTGCTCCTGCAGCAATTGCACTTGCAAACATTCCTGAAGAAAGTCGTGTGTCTTGGCCAACTACAATTTTCTCACCTTTAAACGAGTAACCTAAGTATTGTCCCACTTTAATTGCAATATCCAAACTTAGAGCTTCATTCGCTTTACCGCGAAGTCCGTCCGTTCCAAAATACTTACCCATAAATACTTACCTCTTATTTTCTAAAACTAAATACTGCTGTTTCTTTTGTTGATTTAACTGTGTAGAGCGACGATGTTGGATCGTTATATTCTACGTAGAGTTTAACCTCTTGATTATCACCTGGTTCAATATCACGCATATCAATATACACTTTAACGTTTTCAGGCTTGAATTTTTCAATGTTTTCTTTCGTTCCAAATACTTCTAATGACGTTGTTGTTGCAGTTTTTTGATCACCCGATGTTCCCGGCGAAATCTTCAACTGATTAACATTATGCACAAATAGAATTGGAATATCATCGAATTTCTTAGTTTCACCTTCACCGAGTTTGATATCAAAGTTTACTTTTGAAACTGTACCGTGACGAACTCCCGATGGAAGACTGATGTTATGAACGAGCTTCGTATCTTTTGTTAGACCACTCGCTTGAATTGGAACTTTAATTTCCTCAATGCTATCAAGAACTGATTGCTGAGCATAAATTGTCATCGCTTCATTATCCATTGATAACGATGCAATCGCCTTGCCTTCTGGAATATCTCCTTGGAAAACTGGCTTGATCGGAACAGTTTTATTAGGTGACGTTACATCTACCTTCGCTTTAACCGTCTTCGGCAATACATCAACTGTCGTTAGACGTTCACCTTGTTGGTTATAAGCTACGATTTCTGCATCAGTTGTAAACTGTTCTGTTTGTCCACTAACATCAATTAATGCTTTTACGAATGCCACTTGTGACATTGTTTCTTTCGAAGCTTTAATCGTTACATCTTGCGTTTCTAACTCTGGTGTACCCAATACATATTGGCTTCCAAGTTTATTTTGGTTAACGAATTCAGTACTTAATGTCATGCGTTTTGCTTCTTTGATTCGAATCGTTACATTAGCTGAAGCCGGTGTAATTGTTGTTCGGATGCGAGCTGAAGTAATATTCGTTTTGTAATTAACTTGATGTGTTCCTTCTGCAAGTCCACTCAAGTCTAGTTCAACTTTTAGGTCATTTTGAGGGTTTACCATTGAAATATCACTATAGTCCCCAAATACAATGACATCTACTTTTTCATCAAAATCTACAACTTCATACATCTCTGAGTTATATTTTACAACAACTGGAACGTCTGGAATTTGACGTGCTTGATTTACAGGAGATGGTGTTGATGCAGATACGTTAAATGCAAAATAGATAAGTAACGCAACTGCGAACGCCACGAGTTTAGCATGACGAGGATTAAAGAGAATTCGATCAAACCATGCACTTAGCCAACGTAATACTCGAAGGAAAGCATCACCAATTGATTCGGTTAAATTCGTAATTTTTTCAGATCGTTCTGCGATAATCTGCGCAAGCTCAAGTTTATCCTCAGAATCAAATTTTTTATTTTTCTTATCTTTCTTCGGACTCATTTGGCTCACCTCCTTCATCGTTTAATTTATCTGATGAATTCGTATCATCTGCTTTCGTCACTGATTCCTCAATATCTGATGTTTTCACATCTTCATCCTGTGAAGAATCATCTTGACTCTTTGTTAAGTCTTGCTCGTTCTCTGATGACTTATCTTTTGACTCCGTATCTTTAGGTTTTTTCTTGAAAATACCCATCAATTTTGAAAAGTCTCGTTTTTCCACATTCGTTTCTGTAGGTTCTGTCGATTTAAGGTTTAAATCTGAACTATCAACCTTTTCAATTTTAATTGGATCCACATTCAGTTTCGATAAATTAAATTTACGTTGTTTACGATGTGCACCTAAACTCTGACTTACTTCTTTTTCACTATTTTGGATAAGAAGATTGAGATACTCTCGTAAGCTCGCAGCATCCATTTCTCGAAGTTTTCCGCCTTCAGCAATCGAAATTGTTCCCGTTTCTTCGGATACAATAATCGTTACTGAGTCTGTAACTTCACTTAAACCAATCGCTGCACGATGACGTGCACCATAACGGGTTGGTAAATCTTGAGCCGTCGGTGGGAAATAAGCCGACGCACATGCAATGCGATCCCCTTGAATTATTACTGCACCATCATGAAGTGGTGTTGACGTAACAAAAATAGAACATAAAAGTTCCGAGGTAACGGATGAGTTAATTGGCGTTCCCGTTTTAATATAATCCGCTAAAGAATGACCTTGTTCAAGTGTAATAAGAGCACCTGTTTTTCGTTCTGCAAGCACTGTTGCTGCATCAACAAGCTCGTCCACAAGTTTTTCTTTCTCATTACCGGATAAAGAATGGAGTGCTGAAAAAACGGATGTTTTTCCGAGTCTTTCCAACATAGCTCGGATTTCCGGCACAAAAATAATGACTACGACTAAGAATCCATATTGAATCAATAGATCGAGTAGAGCTTTTAATGTAGTGAGGCTTAGTTTATGAGCAACAAAGCGCATCGCAATGATTAATACGATTCCTTTGAAAATCTGAACAGTTCGAGAATTATTTCTAACAATTCTTAAAATGTAATAAACCAAAACCCAAATAATTGAAAAGTCTACGATAGCCTTTAAACTATTGATGATTGATTGAAATGTTATTAAGGCAAATGGCATAAGAACCTCCTTATTCTCACTAATTATATCACGCTATCGGTGAATATTCATGACTGTCTATAAGAATATCATATTTTGTGTTTTTATTAAATATATTCATTAGATTGTCACATAACTTCACATCAGTATTGACTCATGTAAAGTTCATGATAAAAGCCTTTACGTTCAATAAGTTCCTGGTGTGTACCCTGTTCTACGAGTCTTCCAGATTTCATTACAAGAATCATATCCGAATCGGTAACCGTTGAGAGTCTATGTGCTACAAAGAACGTTGTATGTGACTTCATAATTTGAGTAAATACGTTTTGAATATGGCGCTCTGTAACTACATCAACACTACTCGTGGCTTCATCCAGAATAATTATCGGAACATCTACTAACAGAGCTCTTGCAATCGTGATGAGTTGTTTCTGCCCCAATGACATATTTTTAGAGCCTAATGTGACAAGAGAATCATATCCATCATCGAGTGAAATAATATAGTCGTGACATCCTGCTTGTTTTGCAGCACGAATAATTTCTTCTTCAGATGCCATTTCATTTCCATAGGCAATGTTGTCACGAATGGTTCCTTCAAACAACCAAGGGTCCTGTAATACGATTGACATTGTTTGACGAATGCTTGATCGAGAAACTTCGTCAACATTTAAATCATCTATTAAGATTGATCCCGAATCTACATCGTAATACCGCATCAACAGGTTTAACATCGTAGATTTACCCGCACCTGTAGGACCGACAATTGCGACCTTACTTAATGGCTTAATATCTAAATTCAAGTTTTCAATGATCTTGTTTTTTCCATCATATGAGAAATTAACATTGTCAAAAACAACAGTTTTACCTTCTAATCTTTCTTCATGTGTACAATCAATTTGGTCTTCTTCATCAAGAACTTTTTGTAAACGTTCATAACTTGCCTTCGCAGCAATTATTTGCGAAATAATCGCACTAAACTCATTAAATGGTTTAGAGAACATCATTGAATAACTTAGAAAACTTGTCATGAGACCGATTGTTATTGTATGATTCAGCACACCAAAAGCACCTGTCAGTCCTAATAATACATAGGATAAATTATTCATCAATCGTGTTGTAGGGTTTGTGAGGGCAGACATAAACTGTGCTTTTTCACCGACTTTATTGAGCTCGTCGTTGATTGTTGAAAATTCATGAATCGCCTGATCTTGATAATTACTTGTAAGAACTAATTGGTAGTTATCCACAAATTCAGATGTTCTACCACTAAGTTTACCCGAAAGTTCTTGTTGTCGCTGAAAGTATCCGAAAGATTTTCGAGAAATCATTTTTGAAGTGAAATAAACGATTGGAACCATAACAAATACAACAAGACTCATCACAACATTTATGCGAATCATATAAAACGCCGCTACCAGAACAACAAATACCCCTCCCAGAAACTGTGTCAACAAAAGATACAATCCATCAATAATGAGCTCACTGTCCATTACAAATAAATTTTGAATATCACCGTGTGCGTGCTGATCGATAAAAGAGATTGGTAGACGGGAGATTTTTTCCATGAGTTTTGATCTTAGATTCGAAACAAATCGAACAGAGAATCGATTTGCCATGCGATTGGTTGCCCAACTTAATATAAAATGAATTAGGTATGCAATCGCTGTATAACTTAACATTTCAATCGCGTATTTTAAATCAACGTTTTGATAACCCACCATGCCATCAATTGCTTTACCAAGAAAGTATGGCGTTATGACTAAAGCAATGCTTGAGACGATGCTCGCTAGAACACAAAACAAAAGAAGTTTTCTATTTTTTTTCATGTGTCCCCTCCTCTTGAAGTGCGTAGATGCGTTGATATAGATTGCATCTTTCCAACAGCGTTTCATGGCTTCCTTGCGCAATGATTGTTCCTTTATCAATTACAATAATACTATCTGCGCTCATAACTGAACTTGTTCTCTGACTGATAATGATTTTAGTACTTTGTGCATAATAACGTTCTAAATTTTTGCGAAGTCGCTTATCCGTGAGGTAATCAAGAGCGCTGAATGAATCATCAAAAATCAACAGACTCGGTTTTTTTGCAAGTGCTCGTGCAATACTCAATCGTTGCCGTTGTCCACCGGATAAATTAGTCCCTCCCTCTTGAACTTTCAAATCTAATCCTTTGTCTACTAACTCTTTACCCTCAGCATGTTCTAATGCCTTCTCAATATCGCTCTCTTGCCCCATTCGAATATTATCTTCCATCGTCACACTCAGAAATGATGCACTTTGAGATACATATCCGATACGATTTCGAAGCGATTCAACAGAATAAGATGTAATGTTTTTATCATTAATTTTAAGGGTTCCATCACTTACATCGTACAATCGAGGTAGTAATTTCACCAAACTACTTTTTCCACTCCCAGTAAGACCAATTATTCCTAAAGTCTCACTTGGATTAATTTTCAAATTGAGATTCCTCAATACTTTGCGATTTGTGTGAGGGTAAGCAAATGAAACATCTTGAAATTCAATTTTTATTGGACCCTCTGAAAGAATACTTTCACCCGATACATCCATACTTGATTCAAGTTCAAGAATCTCATCGACTCTTTTCTTCGAAGTATACCCTCTTGCAAAAATCATCACCAAGTTCATAAAAACAATTAAGGTCATAACAAGTTGCGTACAATAGTTTATAACAGCAACCATCTGTCCCTGCGTCATCATGCCTTCATTGATTTGTAATGCTCCCGAATAGACAAGGACTACCAAAACCAGATTCATCATAAACGATGTTAGGGGACTTGAAAGTGTCGAGACAAATCCTACTTTTAGCTGCTTATTTTCTAATGTATTATTATGGTTGGTAAAATTATTAATTTCACGATCATTTTGGGAAAATGCACGAACAATTCTCACACCACTTAGGTACTCTTTAACCTTATGACCAACTTGATCAAGAGATGTCTGTGCATCGAGATGATATACCATTGAAAACCGCATAAATAATCCTACAACGACTAGAAAAAGGGGAAGTGCAATCATTAACTGTTTACCTAACGTTGGACTAAGATGGTAGAGGGCATACAAGCTCCCTAACATAATCATGGGAGCTCGAACCGCCAGGCGAATTGTTTTAGCAATCATTTCCTGGATTTGATTCACGTCCGTTGTAACACGAGTTGTCAACATGGAGCTCGAATATAAATTCGTGTCTCCAAGAGACAGAGTATTAATTTTTTTAAACAACGAAAGACGAATACGTCCTCCGACTTGCTGCGAAATTTGGGATGCCAAATATTGACAGACAATTGAAGACGTATAACCCAATATTGTGAACAATAACATATATCCACTCATCTTATAAATGTATTTAAAATCATTTCCAGCGATACCGACATCGATTAATTTTACCATTAATAATGGTAAAAACAATTCAAAAACAGCTTCTATAAATTTAAAAACAACTGCAATTACCGTTTTGAATTTGTAACCTTTAAAAAAATCCATCATGACCCCCTATATTCAATACTAATATTATACCTTATATTTCAATTTCCTGAATATAAAGAAAAAAGCATCTCTTTTGAGATGCTTTTACCAGCTTCCGCCACCAGTTCCACCAAATCCACCACCGGAGAATCCGCCGCCACCGCCGCCGGACCCAAATGAGCCACCGCCCGATGAAGCGGTAGGAGCTGGGATAGAAACCATTGATGATTGTAAGGTATTCATCGAACGGCTCAATGAATGCCACATATAGTAGGATGTAAAGTTAGGTTGAGATGAAATATACCAGTCAGGTTGTTGAATGGCAATTGATTCAAATTTCTTTGACCAAACATCTGTGACCCCAAGTACATATGCATAAGGAAGAATGTCATAGAATATTTCGGGCGTCTCTTCAACTAACGCTTCAATTCTACTTTGTTCAGCGACTTCAATAAATCGCTTGAGTCCTAAAATTTGTCCGTACCACTCAGAACCAATCTGAGTTCTTCTCCCCATATTTGCAACACTCACAACACTCACTAGATAAAAAACATAAGCTAAGAGCATTGGAACGGGATTTTTAAAACCCCATCCAGTCGCAAAGGTTAAAGCAACCGTTGCGATCGCACTAATAATAAAAAATAGGACTGACATGCTTTTCGGATTACGAGTACCTGCTACACCATCAAAAGACGTAGCATAGTAACCGAAAATACCTAGAACCATAAAGAGACCGTAACCCATAATACCAAAGATATAAGCATCCTCCTCAATTCCCATACGTGCATATCCGACTGATGCTAATACGATTGCAATACCAACCGGGGCTAAAAACATTCCAATAGACTTCAAGACTGTAGATTTTTTCGAAAAAATACGCTCTTCTTTATTTTGTCTAAATCTTAAAGATAAAGATGCTGTAGCATTGCTAATTACATTACCAAATTTGGTATTTAATTCTTTTGTAGTTACTTCCTCTCTATTCTTAAAGAGCGCATTAAACACACGCAACTCTTCGCGATTTCGTACATCTGATAGCTCCGCAATCTTAGTTAACTTAATGTTAGTTCCTTTTTCATCCAATTCTTCAATAGTTAGGAAACCTTTTGAAGCCCAATAGATAATTAACGAGACTATATCTTGGGATTTTGAATAACCACGGTAAACATACCCTATCTCTGCACTGGATAAACCATATGGAGCACTGAACTCGACTGTCTCTACAACAGGATACTCACGACCATATTTGAAGAAAAGAACTGAAATAGCAAAGGCCAAAATTCCCGCAATTGTAACTGTGATGCGTGTATTATCAAAAACAGGAAATACAAAATAATTATGAGGTAAATCCAACCAAACCGTTAAAGCCTCATTATAAATAGGTTGATCAAATGATCCAGTAATCGTGGTCCCCTCTACTTTATAGTTCACAGGCAAGTTGGCACTTGTTGCGTAAAATTTGGGTGTCGCTTCAAACTCCTTCGGCATATGGATTTTGAATGATGTTTTCATCATTGGGAAATCCCAATATTTTGTAATTAAGTTCTGATATAAAAGATCGCCTCGAGATAATTCCAAGTCTCTCGTATTAACGACATATGAAAATTCATATTGTTGGGAACCTTGTAGATATTTCCCAGGTGTCCCAATTTTTAATACAGCTCCATCACTATTATGATCAATATCAACCTCACGATTCTTCACTCGGATATCTGATGTTGGGAAAACATAATCTTTTTTTCCTTCGCCAAAGTCATAATCATTATAGCGGTCGGAAATTGTTACAAAAATCCCTTGTCTTGGCTCGTGGAAATATGCATCCAAGACAATATTGATATTTATGCGACCATCTTCTTTAACATCCAAAGTAATATCAAATGATTCCCCAACTACTGGAAATCCATAATCCTTATAATGATTCTGAATATCTGAAGACGTTGGATTCGGTAAACTCGCTGCGTTGCTCTTTGTCTCATTTGCCGATAAAGGAGTTATGAAAAGTGTTAAAGCTAACACCATAATAAATAACAACTGTTTTATGCGTTTCATATAATAATCCTCCTTATAAAAAAAGGGAGTAACCTCCCTCAATTAAAACTGAACTTTAACGTTTTGACGTTCTGACTCATTATCAACTTCATAAAGAGGTTTGCGTCCAAATCCAAACATATTCGCAAAAATATTTGTAGGGAATGTTTCACGCTTTGTATTATACTGACGTGTTACACCGTTATAGTATTTACGGGATTGCGCAATTTCTGTCTCAATTGTTTTAAGTTGACCTTGTAAATCCATAAAGTTTGTATTTGCTTTAAGATCAGGGTAACTTTCGGTAAGTGCAAATAAGCGTCCCATTGTCTTGCTTAAATCACCTTCTGCAGCTAATTGTTCTTCCATGCCTTGAGCATTTACAGCCTTATTACGAGCCGCAATAACATTTTCGAGTGTATCTTTCTCATGTCCTGCATAACCCTTTACCGTTTCTACAAGGTTCGGAATTAAATCGTAACGTTTTTTCAAATATACATCCATTGTTGAGAAAGCTTCCTCAACCATATTACGAAGTTTTACTAATCCGTTGTAAGCTGAAATTGCAAACAATGCAATTACAACCACAATTGCTAAGATTATCATCCAAAGTTTCATAATCAACACCTCCATGTGTTATCTAGATAGTACAACTTAATCCTAAATAAGTCAATTATTCATACTTTTCGTTATTGCAATTATAAGTTTGTTGAAAAAGATATTTCACCTAAAAAAGAAGCATAAATGCTTCTTATCGTTTCATAGCTTTTTCGATATCTCTTTTAATACTTCGTTCCTTTTCAACTTGACGTTTGTCGAAGAGGTGCTTTCCTTTCGCAGTTGCAATTTCAAGTTTTGCACGACCACGTGATAAGTGAAGATCTAGAGGTACGATTGTATATCCTTGAAGTTGTTGCGCTTTAACAAGTTTCTCTATTTCATGCTGATGCAAAAGTAACTTGCGTTCGCGCGTTTCATCATGATTGAACCGATTTCCTTGTTCAAACTGCGCGATGTGCATTCCTTTAATAAATGCCTCACCGTTCACGATCGAAATAAAGGCATCTTTTAACTGGACTTTGCCCTGACGAACGGATTTTATTTCTGTACCCGTCAAAACAATTCCAGCCTCATAACGATCTTCAATAAAGTATTCATGAAATGCTTTACGATTTTTTGCGACGACGGTCATTAATTCTTCGCCCCTTTCGCTTATCAGTATTTCTTGACTCACTCGGACGGTCTTTTGATTTGAACCCATCCTTCCTTGAATCTGGTTTTCGACGACTCATTTTCTTCTGACCAATAATCTCAAAATTAACAACATGCTCAAGATCATCGACCGAAACAAGTTTAACTTTAAGTTTTTGACCAATCGAATACGTTCTACCCGTACGTTCGCCAATCATTTTTTGTGAAGGTCCATCAAATGTATAGAAATCATCATTTAGATTTCGTACATGAATAAGTCCTTCGACAGTATTTGGTAATTCCACAAAAATTCCAAAATTACTAATTCCACTAATAAAACCAACATATTCTTCACCAATTTTGTTAGACATAAATTGAGCTTTCTTAATTTTTTCAACTTGACGCTCAGCATCTAAAATCGAACGTTCTTTTTTAGATACATGCAATCCTGCTTCAATCGTAAATTGCTCATCTTTTTCTAATTTTGAAAAATCATGTTTCACTGCATATTGTTTAATGCGTTGGTGGAGTAATAGATCCGGGTAACGACGAATCGGTGACGTAAAGTGTGTATAGTCTTCTAATGCAAGTCCAAAATGACCGAGCGGTTCTTGACTGTACTTAGCTTTTGTCATTGATCGCAACATTAAACGGGATACAACAGGATATTCTGGCTTCCCTTCAAAGAATTTTAATGCTTTTTGAATTTCTTTTGGTCGAATTTCTTCAAGATTTCCTTTCAGTCGGTACCCTAAAATACGAAGTGTATGACTTAATTCCTGCATCTTTTCACGGTCTGGTGCTTCGTGAACTCGATAGAGTACGGGTATTGATTGGTAACGACAGTGTTGTGCCACAACCTCATTCGCAATAACCATAAAGGATTCAATCATTTCCTCAGCTTCGCCACGTTCTCTTAAGAAAATATCTAATACATTTCCTTCATGATCGATTACAAATTGACTTTCGGCACTATCAAAACCTATTTGACCTGCTTGGTTTCGCTTATACTGAAGACGTCGTGCGCAATCGAGCATCATACTGACCATTTCTTGAACTTCACCAAGATCCGGTGACGTATTTACTTCCTTATAGCTCATACGACGTTTAGAACAAATAACGGATTCATAGATGTTATAGTCAATAACTTCCCCCGCATAGCTAATATCTATTTGGCATGTCATTGTTAATCGATCTACATTTGGATGTAATGAACAAATACCGTTTGAGAGTTCTTTCGGTAGCATTGGTACCACGCGGTCAACCATATAAACTGAAGAACTTCGTTCGTATGCACTTTGATCTAAAGCGGTTTGCGGTTGAACATAATGTCCTACATCCGCAATATGAACATACAGACGGTATCCCCCATTTAAAGCTTCCATATAAATTGCGTCATCTAAATCTTTTGCATCCTCACCATCAATCGTAATAACGTACTGATCGCGGTGGTCCATACGGTGCTTTGTCTCATTTTGATCAATTTCGGTAGGTACATTTTTAATCTCGTCTAAAACTTCTTGTTTAAAATCGTTATCAATACCGTAAACAAAGAGAACACTTAAAACATCCATCCCCGGTTCATCAGCTTGCCCTAATACTGAAATAATGTCTACATGAATGCGTTCTCCAACTGAAGTTATTCGACCAATACAACGATCATTTTCTTTTAAATCAAGATTTGACGCATCATATTCAACTTTAAATGTAATCTTATTATCATAAGGAATGAAGAATAATTTCTTCCCGTCTTTCTTCATCGTTCCTAAAATAACATCGCGATTACGTTTTACTGATTTAATCACAACACCAAATCGTTTTTCATTACTCTTGATTTCAAAAAGCACATCATCCATATCGAGTGCACCGTTAAAATCGTCTTTACCAATATAAAACGAATCACTTATCGTTTCCGCAAAAGCGAACGTTTCTCGGACAACACGAAAAGAACCAATACCATACTTCACATTATCGATATAGTAAAGATCCTCCCCATCGATGACAATCTCTTTACTTAAAGACATTTCTTCAAGCACTTCATCAATTTCACCAACATTTATTTTTTTGCTTTCAACTACGCTCTCTATAAACGCACTTAATAACACTTTTTCTTTTAATGACTCTAATTGAGTCTTCACTGCTTCATAATTTTTATATTTACTCATAAAATAAAAACCGCTTTTTAGCGGTTTCTCCTATACTTGTGTTTTAAGGATAAACAAAACAAGAGCGAAGAATACAATTCCTGCACCCATCGTTAAATTAGATATAACCTTTTCTGCCCCACGTTCTTTTGTGTTCGAGAATAAGTCTAATCCTTTTCCGCCTGAAAAGGCTCCTGTAAATCCTTCTGATTTTCCACTTTGTAATAGAGATAAAACAATTATAACCGCAGATATGATTAGTAATAATACTTTTGCCATAATATCCAACCTTTTCTATCTTTTCTAGTCTAATTTTAACAAATATTCATTCAAAATACAATTTATTCTTATATATACCAAAAACAACGCATGATATGCCAACTTTTATGTCCACGAATCAAACCCTCACACAAATAATATTATCAAATAAACTAAACTATCCTTATATATAATAAAACCAAGAGATCCTTCTCTTGGTTTTAAATAAGTATCACGAATCGATAACCCCTCAACCATTCACCACTAGATATCATATACAAACTCCAAGATATCGCGTGGTTGACACTTCAACTCTGTGCAAATTGCGTTCAATGTTGAAAATCGAATCGCCTTAACACGAGAGTTTTTTAATTTCGAAAGGTTCACTTCAGATAGTCCTGTTCGTTCAGACAATTCTTTGAGCGTCATTTTACGATCTGCCATGACCCGATCTAGTCTTACAATTATCACTTCGTCACCCCTATCTTTCTATTTTGATTATATCACACAATGATAATCATCATATATTTGCATAATCTTCATTTTTAAGCTGCATAACGCATTATAACCTAAAAAAAACTAAAAAAACATGAATGTTTCTTGAATTAATAACGATAAGCGTTAAATAATATACGTTTTTACTTGTGAAGTAGTGTACTAATCATTTGTAGGCCTATTTCATCTTGGCAAGATTTCCATCTAAATGTATGATAGATATACAAGATAATCATGGATAAAAGTCCGTGATCGATACACTGCAGGAGGAAAAAAATGGAAGGATTAGAACACTTAGAAAAAATCACGATACTAAAGCGTGATAACCAGAAAATGAAATTTAATGGTGAAAAAATTGCAATCGCAATCAAAAAAGGATTTGATTCCCTTGAATCAAATAAATATTCCAATGATGATGCAAATCACGTCTACATGGAGGTTTTGAAGCAAATTGAAGAAATCGCTACACATGAAGACTATATTTCCATTGAACATATTCAGGATTTAATTGAACGTGAACTTCTCCGTCAAAATTATACCGATGTATATGAATCTTTTTCTCAGTACCGTAATCGACGCAATGAGTCACGAAAAATTTTCATCTCAAAACAACATAAATTTCTTAAAGCGATTGAGAAGTTAAATCAAAAAGAAGCTGTTGAAGAAGATTCAAAACGTGAGAATGCGAACGTTGATGGTAACAGTCCGATGGGTATGATGCTGCAGTTTGGATCAACCGTCTCTAAAGAATTCGCAAAAGCATATCAAATGAGCGAGGACTATTACGAAGCACATGATGCAGGACAAATTCATATACATGATATGGATTTTTTACCAATGGGAACTACAACATGTAATCAAATTAATCTCGAACAATTATTTGAGAATGGATTTTCTACAGGACACGGTCATTTACGTAAGCCGAAAGATATCATTTCTTACGCTGCACTTGCAGCAATCGCAATTCAGTCGAACCAAAATGATCAACACGGAGGACAAAGTATCCCTGCATTTGATTATTATATGGCTCCCGGTGTACTTGCAACATTTAAGAAACAATTTAAACAAAAATTATATGATTTTTTAGAAGTTACTGAGCACCTCGAGGAAGTGGACTTTACTAAAATTATTAAACATATTGATCAACTCCCATCAATTACCGTTGATATTCAATCATTTGAACCTTTGATGAAGAAAGATGCTACATTAATGGGCTTGCTTGATAAAGCTTATGATAAAGCACTACGAACAACCGATCGTATTACATTTCAGGCTATGGAAGCATTTATCCACAATCTAAACACAATGCATTCTCGTGCTGGTGCGCAAGTACCTTTTAGTTCAATTAACTTCGGAACCGATATAAGTCCAGAAGGAAGAATGGTAATGGAAAACTACCTTAAAGCACTTGATAAAGGGCTGGGTAAAGGCGAAACCCCTATTTTCCCTATTTCAATTTTTAAAATTAAAGAAGGCGTTAATTATTACCCCGAAGATCCTAACTACGACCTTTTTAAACTAGCGATCAAGACATCTGCTAAGCGACTCTTCCCAAACTTCTCATTTATCGATTCACCCTTCAATAAACAATATTACAAAGATGGTCGATATGAAACAGAGATTACATACATGGGATGTCGTACACGTGTCATGGGCGATGTTACAGACCCAGAACATGAAGAAGTTACTGGACGTGGTAACCTAAGTTTTACTTCTATAAACCTTGTAAGACTCGGAATCAAGCACGGTATTCTTAATCATGAAGAACCAGACTTTGATGGGTTCTATAAAGAACTTGAGCATCTCATGGATCTTGTTAAAGATCAATTGCTTGAACGATTCGAAATTCAATGCAATAAGTCGGTATCGAATTTCAAATTTTTACTCGGTCAGGGTGTTTGGAAAAATTCAAAGGATCTTAAACCAAAAGACAACTTACGCAAAGTATTGAAACACGGTTCACTTGCTTTCGGATTTATTGGACTTGCAGAGTGTCTAAAAGCACTCACAGGTTCACACCATGGTGAGAGTGAAGAATCACAACGTATTGGACTCGAAATTGTTGGATTTATGCGAGATCTAGCCGATAAGTATACTGAAGAAGAACAGTTAAACTTCTCGCTAATCGCAACTCCTGCTGAAGGTTTATCAGGTCGTTTTGTTGGCATTGACCGATCCATATTCGGATCAATTCCTGAAGTTACCGACCGAACATACTATACTAATTCATTCCATGTTCCTGTTTATTATGATATTTCAATCAAAGATAAATTGGCTATTGAGGCACCGTACCATGCCCTTACAAACGGTGGTCATATCACCTACGTAGAACTTGATGGCGATACTACTCAAAACCTTGAAGCCTTTGAGGAAGTTGTACGTATGATGCACGATAACGAAATTGGTTATGGTGCAATTAACCACCCTGTCGATCGTGATCCACTTTGTGGATTCACCGGAATTATCAATGAAGAATGCCCTAGTTGCGGGCGTTTAGAAACTGATGGTGATTATGGGTTCGAGCGTATTCGACGTATTACTGGGTACCTTGTTGGAACCTTGGATCGATTTAATGATGCGAAACGATCTGAAGAACATGATCGTGTAAAACATCGTTATGAAGATTAGACTCGCTTCCTTTATTTCTGACTCCATAGTTGATGGTGAGGGGATACGCTCTGTGGTTTTTACACAGGGCTGTCCTCACAACTGTCCTGGATGTCATAATCAACGCTCAATTCCTTTTGACGGTGGAGAGCTTATTGAGGTTGATGAAGTTATTAATCAAATTCTAGAAGCTGATTTAAAACGAGTTACATTTTCTGGTGGTGAGCCTTTTGTACAGGCTGAGCAACTCTATTTGATTGCGAAAAGGTTAAAAAAAGAAGGATATAATTTATGGTCTTATAGTGGTTACACCTTTGAGGCACTCTTACGACATCGTGATCCTTTTGTTCAAAAATATCTATCACAACTTGATATCCTCATTGATGGTCGTTTTCTAATCAAGAAAAAAAATCTTGCTGCTCTGTTTAGAGGTTCAACAAACCAACGTATAATCGATGTCCAAGCATCGATTCAAAAAGGCGAAGCGATTATTGCCGAAAAATATCGTGATGAATTTTCAGAAGAAACAGAACGCGTCAATGATATCTTTATATAAAAAAAACACCTTAGCGAACTAGGGTGCTTTTTTTATATTAAGGGGAAAGAATTCTGTATGAATATTATTGTTGTTGTTATTCATAAGGGGATATGAATATTTTGGAGAAGAGGTTCATACAGGTAAGATTTCTTCTTACACCTAGAGTATACAAAATAATTGTGTTATGGATACTCCAAAACTATGTTAGATTATGTTATCGTTCGGTATAACGATTACGCAACGCTTCAAGTTTTTCTGAATCCAAGCCATACTCTTCTTCAAAATAAGATTCATACGTTCCGTATTTTTCAATGATTGCTGATAGGGCACTCTTCAGATATCCTGGTTTAATAATGAGTCCTGGAACTTTATAAAGTAATGTTTCTACTGTACGTCCTTCTTTAAGACGGCGTACCTCATTCTCGAAAATTGCGTCATACGCTTCCATAGAAAGCATGTAATCATAAACAATCGCATCTTCATGCATACCTAGAGCTAATTGGATCAACGCTGTCGCAACGCCTGTTCTATCTTTACCTGCAGTGCAATTATGTAAATATGGTACTGCATCATCTTCTTGTAATACTTTAAACACATTTTGATAAGCTGGGTTCGAAAACGGTAATTTTTCGTAAAACTCAATCATACTCTCAGAAGATAACACTGTATAAGGAACACTTGGGTCTTCTTCAAACCCTCCGAGATGTAACGATGCGGATATATTATGAACATTCTTTGCAAGGCCTTCCTTGCGTTCATCCTTATCCAACTCAGTTGGTTCTCTAAAATCATGTAAATTTTGAATGTTTAATGTTTTAACGTAAGCTCGGTCTTCCTCAGTCAGATCACGGTAAGAACCGGAACGATAAAAAATACCTGTTTTAATTTTTCGGCCATCTTTAGTGGGATATCCACCAAAATCTCTAAAGTTTATTAATTCACTCATAGCAATTCCTCCATTTAAGCATTGTATCATAAATCACGTTTTAACGTAAAATTAACAATGCCTTCATCATATTATAACGATTATACACTATATTATTGATTAGAGCACACGCTCATAGGATATTATCGACTCCATGATAATACTCTATCCCAGCTTAGACCACTGGGCTAAGGCACGATAAGTGCCTTTTACTTTAGATATACACATGAATTATGGTATCTTTTAAACATAGGAGGTACTACAATGAGAAATCCATACACACGAGAACTACGTACAATATTTGTTGCTGGCGGGTGTTTCTGGGGTGTCCAGGAATACTATAAGCGATTAAAAGGTATTGAGAATACGGCAGTTGGTTATGCAAACAGTAATCAAGAGAACATTTCATATCAAGAAGTTTGTTCGGGAAAGACAGGTGCTGTAGAAGCTGTAATGATTCAATATAATCATGCAGTCATCTCCCTTGATGAAATCGTTGATCACTTATTTCGAATTATAGACCCCACAAGTTTCAACAAACAAGGTAATGATATTGGGACACAGTACCGTACAGGGATCTATTATGAACACGAAAGTGATCAAGAACATCTTGAATCACTGTTAAAAACATACCAAGAACACTATTCAAAACCCCTAGCAGTTGAAGTGTTACCACTCTTAAACTTTACGAGAGCTGAAGAAGAACACCAAGATTATCTTGAAGTTCATCCTGGGGGATACTGCCATATCGATTTTTCACTCGCAAAAAGTTCTGAGTTGAAGCAATAACAATGAACCTAAGGATGTGCTACTGCATACAAATTTGTGGAAGTTTAATAATAATTTCACATATTTACTCTATAAGTGTTTAACACGATACAAATAGAAGTCGATTGTGTGTGAAATCAAACTTTTGTTGATTCACATAATAAATCCTACTATATAATATTTATGTGAATTAGATTTTGATTTAATTCAGTATGATATCATCTTTGGTAGGATGATTGATTCTAATACTCAAATCGTTTAATCTCATCTAAGTTATCGATTAAACACAACTTCCTTTTTCAACAAAAGGTTTAATTAAGGCAATTGTGCCTGTCCTTAATTAAAATATTCCCTTCAGATGTAGTTCGAATGGAATCACAAATAATAAAAAACCACCAGATTTGGTGGTTTTTTATTATTTACCTAAAAGCTTAAACATATTTTTCTTATAAACTTCAACACCGGGTTGATCAAATGGATTCACATCTAACATATATACCGACATTGCGAGTGCTTTAAAGAAGAAGTACATCGCATAACCTAAGTTCTCTTCATTTGCTTCATCAATATGAATAAGAACATTGGGTACACCACCAGTTACTTCATGTGCTTCTAAAGTTCCTTCAAATGCTTTTTCATTAATCCAGTGCAAACTCTTACCAGCCAAATAATTCATTTGGTCTAAGTCATCCGCTTCCGTTGGAACAACCATATCTGCAATAGGTTTATCAACAAGTACAACTGTTTCAAATAAAACTTTATTTCCATCTTGTACAAACTGTCCCATTGAATGAAGGTCTGTTGAGAAGTTTACACTTGCAGGTAACAATCCTTTTCCATCTTTCCCTTCAGATTCTCCAAAGAGTTGTTTCCACCATTCCGCGAGAAACACAAGATGTGATTCATAACTCACAAACATTTCCACTGATTTACCTTGCTTCTCAAGCATACGACGCACGACTGCGTATACGTATGCAGGGTTAGAAGATAAATCAGAATTATTCAATTCAAATGTTGCTTTCTTGACACCAGCCATAAACTTATCAATATCTAAGCCTGCTGCTGCCATTGGTAACAATCCCACAGGAGTAATCACTGAGAAACGACCACCAATATCATCTGGAATTACAAACGATTCATATCCCTTGGCATCTGCCTGCGGTTTTAATAATCCTCGTTCTTTATCCGTCGTAGCATAAATTCGTTTAGAAGCTTCATCGCCATATTTTTCTTCCATAAACTGACGAATCATTCTAAATGCTAATGCTGTTTCGGTTGTAGTACCGGATTTGGAAATGACATTACATGCAACTTCTTTATCTTTAATATAGTCTAAAATACGAACTACAGAAGTTGATGAAAATGTATTCCCAACATAAATAATCTCTAAATCATTTTTTGGGAAAGGGCCTTGAATCATTTCAATCGCAGCACGACTTCCCAAATAAGAACCGCCAATTCCACAAACAAGTAAAACTTCAGCTTGATCTTGAATTCGTTTTGCACATTCTTTAATACGCGCAAATTCTTCAATATCATAGCGTTCTGCCCAATCAAGCCAACCCAGGTAATCATTACCTTTACCGCTTCGTGAATGAATCATATCATGAATACGACTCACTTCGTCTTGATAACTTAATACATCTTCTTCTAATAAAGCATGTTTTAAATCTACTCTAATCATTGGATTCTCCTTTTCCGATAACCACTGAGGCATCATATCCGCAAGCGTTTCAAAGCCAATGGTATCACTTGGAACTAAGGGTCTTTTGTGATCTTTTGACTGACGATCTTTACGTGAAGAGTAATTCAATGCTTTCAACGAGAGTCGTAATTGATGCGGTCCTTCGCTCACATCAATTATTTTCGCAATGATACGTTCACCTTGGCTCACAAATTGGCGAATATCACGCACAAAATCATCTGAAATCTCAGATATGTGAATTAATCCAGTTGTATTTTCATCGATTGAGACAAAGGCTCCATAAGGTTGAATTCCTGTAATGGTCCCCTCGACAATCTGTCCGTTCATATACATTCTTTTCATAAATCTCTACCTCAATAACATTGTTATTATAACACAGTATCTAATGTATGATATAATAACTTCCGAAGAGGTGACCACATGAGCGATAATTTTTACCCCATTATTTCTGCACTTGTTGCAAATATTTTAGCTCAAGTTCTAAAACCGTTTTTCCACTATTTAAAAACAGGTGAAAAGAACTTAAGTATGATTTTTGAAAGTGGTGGCTTTCCAAGTTCCCATACCGCTCTTGTTATTGGTTTAACACTTGCGCTTGGCTACCAGTCTGGATTTTCTTCGCAATATTTCTTTATTTCTCTTGTCTTTTCGTTGACAGTGATTTATGATGCTGCGAATGTACGTTACTATGCCGGACAGAATATTAAAATTACAAAACAATTAATTCAAGATATTGAAGTCTTAACTCAAACAACATTAGAGAATCCAATTTATAGACAAAAGATAAAAGAAGTCCTCGGCCATAAATGGGTTGAGGTCGTTGGTGGATTTTTACTCGGATTTATAACTGCATCATTACTATACTTTATGAGGATACCATCATGACCCTAGAAGAACGCATTATTGAATCTCTCGATAAAATACGTCCCTACATCCAACGTGATGGTGGTGACATGGAGTTTGTCAGTGTTGATGAAAACGGTGTTGTGACCGTTAAACTCCTTGGAGCTTGCATTGGATGTGGATTAATCGATTATACTTTAAAAGGTGGCGTTGAGGCTTTACTTATGGATGAAATTCCAGAAGTAACAGGTGTTATTGCCCAAGATTACTTTGAATGAGAACTCCGGTTCTCATTTTTTTTTGGATTCTGCTAATCATAGAAAAAAGACTAGGGATTTCCCTAGTCTTCTTCAGAAAACTGACTGTTATAAAGTGTTGCATAGAATCCATTTTGAGCAAGCAGCTCATCATGGCTTCCCTTTTCAACAATATCACCTTTATCCATAACAAGGATTAAATCGGCATTTTTAATTGTTGATAGACGGTGTGCAATAATAAAACTTGTGCGTCCTTCCATTAAGACATCTAATGCTTTTTGGATTAGAACTTCTGTCCGTGTATCGACGGAACTTGTCGCTTCATCAAGAATTAAAATTTTCGGATCAGCAAGAATTGCTCGAGCGATCGTTAATAATTGTTTTTGTCCTTGAGAAATATTAGTTGTTTCTTCATTAAGTACTGTTTGATAGCCTTCTGGGAGTGTTCGAACAAAGTAATCGACTTGAGCTTTCATTGCAGCCTCATGGACTTCTTCATCCGTAGCATCCAGTTTACCATAACGAATATTTTCATTAATTGTATCGCTATACAACCAAGTATCTTGAAGAACCATACCGATTAGATTACGAAGATCTTCACGCTTAATGTCTCGAATATCATGATCATCAACCTTAATTGATCCCGAAGTTACATCATAGAATCTCATTAAGAGTTTCACGATCGTTGTTTTACCAGCTCCGGTAGGACCTACAATCGCAATTTTTTGACCCGGCTTAACATCAGCACTGAAATCATTGATAATTGTCACATCTGAATCGTATCCAAAATTAACATTCTCAAAGGATACGTGACCTTCAACCTTACTTACATCAATTACTGTGTCTGCATCTTCGACTTCTTCAGGTTCTTCTAAATAGTTAAAGACACGTTCTGCGGCAGCAAGGGATTGTTGGAATGTAGAGGATAAGTTACCCAATTGCGCAATCGGGTTCATAAAACTTCTCATATATTGAATAAAGGACTGAATATCCCCTACACTAATAATTCCACCGGATGCAAAATACCCACCGAGAATACTTACTACCACATAACCAAAGTTACCAACGAAATTCATAATTGGATGAATCATACCCGAGAAAAAACTACTCTTCCAAGCTGCATCATACAGATTATTATTATGATCATCAAATTCCGCAATTGATCGTTCCTCACCATTGTAAGCTTTCACAACAACATGGCTCCCATACATTTCTTCAATATGGCCATTTAGTGATCCAAGATATTTTTGTTGGTTTCTAAAGAACACTTGTGATTTTGACATGATGAAGAAAATGAGTCCAAAGGATAGCGGCAGTACTAATATTGCTGCTAGGGTCATTTGCCAGTTAATCGAGAACATCATGTAGAGAATCCCTACGATGGTCGTGATGGAGGTAATAACTTGAGTAATACTACTTGTTAAGTTTTGATCGATTACATCGATGTCATTTGTAACAAGTGACAGAACTTCTCCTGTTGTCGTTCCATCAAAATACTTCAAGGGTAATTTTTCGATTTTTTCATGCATACGTTTACGAAGATCGTATGTTAAGTCACGTGAAATACGTGCCATAATCCATCCTTGAATATAGCTAAAGAGTAAACTAGCAACATAGATTCCAAGAAGCCATAATACGATCCCTTTGATTTTTTCAAAATCAACCGAACCAACGCCTTGTACTTTAGCCATTAATCCCTCAAATAAAACGGTCGTTGCTTGTCCCATAACTTTTGGACCAACAATTGTAAAGATGGTTGATAATAATGCAAAGATTATAACTATAATCATTTTTACTTTAAAGGGTTTAATCAGTGCAATCATTTTTTTAAGAACTGCTTTAGAATTTTCTGGTTTCGAAGGTTTTACTGAAGCGTTATTTTGATTCATAATTTAATTCCTCCTCCGATAATTGTGATGATGCGATTTCATAGTATGTAGGACAAGATTTCAATAACTCATTATGAGTCCCTTTACCTACGATTCGTCCTTCATCTAAAACGATAATTTGGTCTGCATCCATAATTGTGTTTACACGTTGCGCAACGATTAACAGTGTTGCATGGTTTAAGTTCTCATGAATTGATTTACGTAAGAGTTGATCTGTTTTAAAGTCTAAAGCAGAAAAACTATCATCAAAAATAAAGATTGAAGCATCTTTGACAAGTGCTCTTGCGATGCTTAGACGTTGTTTTTGTCCACCTGATACGTTTGTACCACCTTGGGCAATCTCATAATCAAGACCATCTTTTTTATCAAGGATGAAATTTGCTTGCGCAATTTGAAGCGCTTTTGTGACTTCTTCGTCCGTTGCATCTTCTTTACCGTAGACAAGATTTGATTTTGCTGTTCCAGTAAGGAGTACACCTTTTTGTGGTACATAACCGATTTCTTCGCGTAAATCATGGGTTGATACATCTTTAACGTCAACGCCATTTACCTTAACCGTACCTGAAGTAACATCATAAAAGCGTGGCACTAAGTTAATTAGGGTAGATTTTCCAGAACCAGTAGATCCGATAAATGCGGTCGTCTCCCCAGGTTTTGCGACAAAGTTAATATCGTGAAGAACATATTCGTCTGCGTCACCATATTTAAAGTCTACATTTTCAAATTCGACGAGACCACGGTCTGAAGCATTAAATGCTTTTGCTTCATTTGGTTCATGAATTGTATTTTTAGTATCGAGTAATTCATTAATTCGATTCAATGATACTACTGCACGTGGTACAAAAATAAACATCATCGCGATCATTAAGAATGACATAATAATTTGCATTGAATATTGCATAAACGCCATCATATCACCAATTTGAAGAATTCCTTCTGCGATTTGATGCGAACCAAACCAGATAATCGCAAGCATTGTCGCATTCATGAGGAAGTTCATCAGTGGCATCATTAATGACATCACACGGTTAATAAAGAGTGCGAGATCAGCACGCTCTGAGTTTGCTTTATCAAAACGTTTATTCTCAAAATCTTTATTACCAAATGCACGAATAACCATAACACCGCTTAGATTTTCTCTAAATACTAAATTTAATCGGTCAACGAATTTTTGCATAACCTTAAACTTAGGTACCGCAACAAAGTAAATAACAACTAAAAATGAGAGTAATGCTGCACATGTTACGACAATAATCCATGTCATCGATGTATCACGTTGAGAAATCATAATAATTCCCCCAATTGCCATGATTGGCGCATAGAAGAACATGCGAATTCCCATAGTAATCATTTGTTGAACTTGGTTTACATCGTTAACGGTTCGAACTACCATTGACGAAGATGAAAATTTATCAAATTCTTCAGCTGAAAAACTTTGAACTTTTTCGAAGATTTCTTTACGAAGATTCTTTGAAAAACCAGATCCAATTTTAGCGGATACAAATGCAACTGCAATCGTAGCGATCATTCCAACAATCGTAATTCCGATCATTCCGCCACCTTTTTTTAGAATATACTGATTTTGCATTGTTGGAATATCTTTTCCGAGTTCTTCATAGAACATTTTTGCGAAAACGACACCTGTTTGTTGTTTCAAACTATCTTCCATGCCTGCTGCTTTTGTGTATGCCGCTTCTTTAACCGCTGGATCCATGTATTTAAACATAGGCGTTAGAGCATACATTTGTTTGATATCAAAATCATCGGTGATTTTGCCACTTAATGCGGGCATTTCTGATTCGGAACCTTCACCAAGATTCATTAAGGTCCAAACACTTTCTCCTACGAGAATATCTGTTGCTTCGCGATCAATATTTTGTTTAATAACATATCGATCTCCGCTCATCTCATACGATGATGAGAATGCTTGACCTTGTTCTTGTGGCAATATCGCTACAATTAAGTCATGACCATCTTTGCTTATTTCATCGGGACTTGCATGTTCAACACCGTTTTGTTGAATACCAACATTAACAATATGAGACATGTAGTTGGGTAACTTCAAATCCGCGAAAGCTTGGACAAACAAGAACGCAATTGAAATGAGTATTGCACCTAAGAATGGTTTTAAATTTTTTAGGACTCGTTTCATATACTAACCTCTTTCTTATCTATGCATATCTTAGCACATCAAAGTTTAGGTTATTTTTTTTAACCCTCGCATTAAAGATGTTTCAAAAATATTACATATAATTGTACATTATGGATATAATGAACAATGTTCATTTATTAGTATATTCCTATTTATTTTAATGTGCAATACATTTACTTAAAAAATGTATAAATATATATACAAATGATAATTTCATAAATTCATAAAAAATAGACGGGATATCCCGTCTATTTTAAACTTCCATCGTTCTTAAATGCATACTTTTTACCATCAATAGATTTTGAACCTGTAACCATCATTCCTGATTTATCAAGGTAGTACCATTTATTTGCTATTTTCTTCCAACCCGTTGCCATTGCGCCTGAGTTTTCAAGGTAGTACCACTTGTTCGATACTTTCTTCCATCCTGTTGCCATCGCACCTGAGTTTTCAAGGTAGTACCATTTGTTTGCTACCTTTTTCCATCCTGTAGCCATTGCGCCTGAATTTTCAAGGTAGTACCACTTGTTTGATACTCTCTTCCATCCTGTTGCCATCGCACCTGAGTTTTCAAGGTAGTACCACTTGTTTGATACTTTCTTCCATCCTGTTGCCATCGCACCTGAGTTTTCAAGGTAGTACCATTTGTTTGCTACCTTCTTCCAACCCGTAACCATAGCACCCGTATTATCGAGGTAGTACCATTTGTCTCCTACCTTCTTCCATCCTGTTGCCATTCCACCTGATTTCTCAATATAGAACCACTTATTATCTTTCTTAATCCACCCTTCTTTTGAATTCGATTCGGGTTTTGATTGATCAACTGGCTTCTTTTGATCTTTAGGTTTTTCTTTATCAACTGGTTTTTCTACTTTAACGGGACTTTCAGGCTCTACTTTAGAATCACTTTCTTCATTTTGGAATGATTTGACAAGTGATTCTAAATCTGCACGAATCGTCTTAATTTCCGAAATCGATTGAGCTCTGTAAATCATAGATAAGTATGCATCTCTATTGATGAGTGTAATTTCTTTATTTCTTATTTTCTCGCCATCCACACTATATGAATCAAAAATATCTGATTCTAAATAATCTTGAAGTTTATTTTTTTCTTCATCAACTACTGATTGATATTTTCCAATAAATCGTTGGAGTACATCTGGTTTTCGAACATCTCCACTTCTTTGGATATAAATTTCAAGAAGTTCCTGTAGTTTCTTCTCTCTTTGTTTTATATCTTTAATTGTCTTTAAGGATTCAACAACCGCATTCGCACGTTCCAAGTTTGGATATACATCTCTTACAACTTGAATTTGGCGATTTCTCCGCATAGCATAAAGTTCAAGATACAATGGATGAATTTCTTTTTCCATCATATTTTCGAGCCGGTTATAGTCAATAAACTCGCTGACCCCTAGACCCAAAGCAAAGTTGATATTATTTAGTTTGTCATTATACTCGCTTGAATCTGAAACTAAGAAATCCTCATGCGCTTCAGGTAAATAATTTACTTCTGCAGCAATTTCATTCATACTACGAATTCTATTTCTTAGAGGAACTATAAATGCTTCTAATGGAGCTCTACCTTTAACTTTATCTTCATATTTTACTAAAATACGGTGTTTCACCTCGTAATTCACGAGTAAATCAACGTATGCTTCATCAAGTTCAGGAATCGTTAATCTTTCAAAATTTTCAAGATACATAGCATCCTGCATAAAACTTCTGTAGCCGATTCTAGTTGCTAGGTTTTGGATGCTTTGTTTAAACATATGGTGAATGTTTTGAAGACTCATTCCTTCATTTTTAAGTTCACTTACAATCGAGTTAATCTCTTCATTCACTGCTTCGAAACTTTGGTACCCCTTTGGTTCATTTATAAGAAACGGCTTCACTTTTTGATTAATTAGAGATACCAAATTTTCAATATAAGCATCAGTCATTTTGTTGTATTCCTGAGCATGTATCCCTGTCCCAGGTAAAACTGGGAGCAATCCAACTTGTTCACCGATTAGTGGAATCACAGAAATATCTGTCGAATCAGCAAAAGCTGTTTGTAGTGGCATTGCAGTTAAAAGTAAGCACGACATAAGACTTACTTTCGGAAATAGGTGTTTTTTCTTTTTCATAATTTATCCCCCTCTTGATTTCCACTTGAAGAATAATATATGTTGGCATAATTTGTAAACAATTTATTTAATATACTCTTTTTAGTAGTAAAGAATGAAATGTATACATTACTTTTAAAAGAAAAACCACCTTAGTAAGATGGTTTTAGAGTTATAGATTTTTAATTTGATTCATTAAATTCTGCTCAGTTTGCGTAAGGTGCAATCTCAGTTGACTCTCGCGATAAACGGTACCAAATGCACAATTGGACACCATAACAATGGGTGGCATTTGCACGCGTTTATAAACCGCAGTATTCATCGTCTTAAGTACCCACTGAATATCTTCGACAAACGCTTCCCCTTTATCTAAACCATAAGAGGCTAAGTATTTTCCTAGATTGGATTCATAAATAGATCCATCAAGGTATGAATTGAGAACAATTCCCAAACGACCATGCATTAATTCGTCAATCAATAAATCGTGATAACCCCACTTCATTGGATCAAATTGATCTTGAGCAAGTTCAGCACTTGGCGCAAATTCCCAATCAACGCGATTTTCTAATTCAACGGGAATTAAGTTCTCCGGCACAATTTCTTGACCTTCAATTCGATTTAAAGTCCGACCAATCATTCCAACTTCCATCTTTGTAAGATCACCTAAGATAGCAAGTGCACCAATTGCATCACCATAAAGTGTTGCATAACCGAGAGCAACCTCAATTTTATTTCCATTATTCATGACAACACCATTTTCGAGGCTTGAAACGGTCATTAACGTATGCCCTCTCAGTCTTGCTTGAACATTTTCAAAAGCAAGACCAGTAACATCTGAGTAAGCACCAAATTTCATGCTTTCAACGGTTGCATCAGTCATTGCAGCAATCGGGATTTCTAAAAATTTAAAACCCAGAACTTTACTTAGATGATATGCATTGTTTTTGGTAATATCGCGGTTGAATTGACTTGGCATTGTGACACCAACAACTCGGTCTTTTCCTAATGCCTTCACAAGCAAGGCGATGGATACACTGCTATCCAATCCTCCCGAAACACCAACAATCCATTTTGGTCCATAAGATAGTGCTTCTTCATCAAAATAACGAATTGCTGAAATTAGAGCATGATACATCTTATCTTCGTAGCTAGGTTTATTTGTTACTTGGACTTTTAAATCGACGATATCGAAAGTTTGTTTAAAATTAGCGTCCAAATACGTCACAGATTCAGAAGACACAACCATGCTGCCACCATCAAATAACACAACATTCTTACCATTATTTTGCATCCCTGTCGCATTCACATAAATAAATGGAATGTCTAAGTTCTGTCTTCTAATTTCCTCAAGACGCATAGATTCCTTATGTTTATGCCATGGCGAACAGGATATATTGATCATTAGGTCTGGGCTGTGTTGCATCATTAACTCTGTCGGTTTTAGATCACTTGATTTATCCCACAGGTCTTCACAGACTTGAATACTAATTCGATCACCCTTAAAGATGAATGGCTCAAAATTGTGGTCACCTGGTTCAAAATATCTTTTATCATCAAAAATACCGTAGTTCGGAAGCAAATGCTTCATATAAACACCTGCAGACTCGTGGTTCGCTCTCTCTACCCATTCACCCTTATAGGCAAAAAAAGCAGCATTGTAGAGTCTATCGTTTTTTTGATAAATATTTCCCCAGACAATCCCAATCTCATCAGACAACAATCGAATACGATCATTATAAGCCATCAGTTCATCAATATTTGATTGGTTATTCATACGATCACCAACAAGGTAGCCTCCGACTGCAAGTTCAGGAAACACAATCAGATCAGCTTTACCCTTAGATTTTTCTACGATTTCTTGAATCATTTCAAAATTTGCTTGTGGATTATTTGCTTTAACTCTTAATTGTGCAATTGCAATTTTCATTTTTTCTCCTCCAATTGACGATAACGTTCATAGGCAAACACACTGCATGCCCCAACACTACTCAAGGATACACGAGCATCGTAATCAATTCGCACGTTGACATCACTTATATCTAATACACTTTTTGAGAGTCCACGTAAAGCACCACCCAAACAAATACATACACGATCTGGCAATTTATAAGTTAACAGAGATTCACTCTCATCACCACGATGCGCAGCAGCCATTACTACTTTTTTAGCTTTGATAGCTTTTAAATCACTACTTAAATCATCACTTTGCATCCACCATAACGATTCACTTGCACCCGCACTGGCACGAATTAACTTGGCTTCATGTTCATAGAAATCATAACTTGGAGTGATGATACCATCAAATCCGAGTGAAGCCACAGTTCGACAAATTTCTCCAAGATTAAATGGATCTGTCACTCCTTCAATACACATTAAAGAAAGTGTTTGCTTTGGTAAATAATTGAGGGGATCACTAATTCGCTTACCACATGATACGAGATAACCGCCATGCGTTTTATTTGTGGCTAATGCGTCCATTTCTTCACGGGACATTCGTTTGATCTTGAGTCCTTCCGCAATGCGCTCTACATAACGTGACTCCTTGTCATTGTGCTTATCTAAAATTGCTACAAACTCAATGTCACGTTTACGTTCTTTAAGAATTGCCTTAACACTAATTTTTCCTGATACAATCATAATTTCTCCTTGATGAGTCCTTATCTTCACGATTTCGACTTCTTACTTAATTATACAACAATCTCAATTAGATATACGAATTCTTGGCTTTGTTGGATAAAAAAACAATAAAGATTGTTTCTTTATTGTTTCTTTATTGTTTTTTTATTTCTATTAAACCTGGAAAAATGCCCATCCACAATATATGAGGAGTATATCTAAAAACGTTCCGGTAATGCCGACTGCATTGAGTAAGGTTGTAAATTCAGGAATCGATAATAGATTCAATCGATATCCAAAAATACAAATAATCACAAAAGATAGGACTACTTTTCCCACCCAACGATTGTTTTTCTTTTGTAACGGTGCTAAGAAGTATCCAATTACCAACATCAACACCATCCAAACAGTAGTCGCAATTCCTACTAAAGAAGTTGGTAAAACAGAAAATAGAAATTTATAAACAATTGCACTTGCAAGAATTACCAATAAAGCTGACCATGTTCGTTTCATTCTACAACCCCTTCCTGTTTAAGACGGATATACATTCCAATAAGCAAACCAAATGATGGGACAGCTGTAGAAACAATCCACAAAATCGAAGACCAGTGAATTCGCATTAGTTTTTCAATAAAAGTCCCCATTAATGGATTCACAAAACTATAGATCATCCAAACAACGCGACTTGACTCAAAAAACGATAGAATGTATAGACCGCTAAAAGTTATAAAGAGAATCATAAATAAAACGATAAGCGCAAAATCTACACTCTTTAAAATTCGACTTTTATTTTTAATTGCTATTACGATCAAGTAACCTGGAATTGCATATGCTACAAGACCGTATAGTGAGACAATAATTATTTGAAAAATCATGGGAAGATTTACTAAAAGTTTTGAAAGTGGGTGAAGCGAGTTATAGGCAAAAAGATGTATCGTTCCTAAGAGAACGTGAACCATGATGATAATTCCTAAAAACTTATAGTCCCCCTGCTTAAAAAATAATTTAAACCGCGTAAAACTACTCTGCTTTGTATTCATTGTTTGTTCCATAAATATCTCCTACTTAATATTACGTGCCTTCAAGAACATACTGTCTCCAAATGAGAAGAATCGGTATTTTGAATCGACAGCATGTTTATAGGCATGATCAATTTCTTCTTTACCCATAAATGCACTTACCAGCATAATTAATGTTGATTTCGGTAAGTGGAAATTTGTAATAATTGCATCAACCGCTTTCCATTCATAACCCGGATAAATAAAGATTTCACTATTACCTTGGCATTCTTTGAATGTGCCATATTTAGACATAACAGTTTCTAATGTGCGAACAGAAGTAGTTCCTACCGCAATAATTCGACGTCCTTCTCTCTTAGCAGTGTTAAGAATATCTGCTGTATCCTGAGTCATTGTATACGCTTCGCTGTGCATTTTATGTTCTAAAACATTATCAACTTTAACAGGTCTAAATGTACCCAGCCCTACGTGGAGTGTAACAGGCGCAATTGTAATACCCTTGGCTTGGATTGCATCCAGTAATTCCGGTGTGAAATGAAGTCCTGCAGTTGGTGCTGCCGCACTTCCCTCTACACGAGAATATACTGTTTGGTAACGTTCCTTATCTTCCAAACGTTCATGAATATATGGAGGTAGAGGCATTTGTCCAAGTTCATCTAAGATTTCAAGAAAAATCCCGTCAAATATTAGATCAAAATTTCTAAGTCCTTCATCACCAACGTGTGTACAAATAGCTTTTAATTGTCCATCTCCAAAACTTAATTCGGTACCAAGTTTAACAACCTTCGCATTTCCTACCAAACATTCAGCAGTTTTTCCTTCAAATTTTAGAATTAATAATTCAACATGTGCGCCTGTTTCCGGTTTCTCTCCAAATAAACGCGCTGCGATAACACGGGTATCATTTAAAACTAAAACATCACCCTCATTTAAATAATCAATAATATTGTAGAAGCGTTTATCTTCTAGGTTCATTCCATCAACAACAAGTAATCGCGATTCACTTCGCTTTTCAGCAGGAGTTTGTGCAATTAGTTCCTCTGGCAAATCAAAATCAAAATCATTTACATTCATAATTTACTCCTTGGTTTATATCGTATTACATCTTCACTATTTTACCATAAAGCCAGTGCTCTGACACGATTTTGTGTAATTCACAAAATTGCAAAAAAAAACTTGGTTCATACGAACCAAGTTTAATGTTTGATTACCATCCTGGATGGTCATCTCCTGTAATGCCATAACTCTCATAAACTTCATCACGAAGTTGAAGTAAACGATCTTCTTTAATTGCCTCACGGATGTCTTCCATGAGTTTCAATAAGAATCGAAGGTTATGAATGGATAGAAGACGCATACCAAATCCTTCATTACAACGTATTAAGTGTCGTAAATAAGATTTTGTATAGTTTTGACAGCATTCGCAGTCACAATTTTCATCAAGTGGAGAAAAATCATATTCCCACTTACGGTTTTTAATATTAACACGACCTGTAGAGGTCATTGCTGTACCATGTCGAGCAATTCGAGTAGGTAATACGCAGTCAAACATATCAACACCACGTAGTACGCCTTCGAAAATTGCATCAACACTTCCTACACCCATTAAATAACGAGGTTTATCTTCAGGTAAGAAATCAATCGTATGATCGATCATTTGCCACATAACATCTTTGGGTTCACCAACGCTTGTTCCCCCGATTGAATAACCTGGGAAATCCATTGCAACTAATTCTTTAGCGCAATGCTCACGAAGGTCAGCATACTTACCACCCTGGACAATACCGAATAACGCTTGTGTCTCAGGATTTTGATGTGCAGCTTTACCACGAGCAGCCCAACGAATTGTGCGCTCTACAGAATTTTTCATATATTCATAAGTTGCAGGATAAGGAGGACATTCATCGAAACTCATCATAATGTCTGGTCCTAATGCATTTTGAACCTGAATTGCTTTTTCAGGCGTTAAGAATAGTTTCTCACCGCTAAGGTGACTTCTAAACTCAACACCCTCTTCAGAAATTGTACGAATTTTTCCAAGTGAGAACACTTGAAATCCGCCACTGTCTGTTAAAATTGGTCCATTATAATTCATAAATTTGTGGAGTCCGCCAGCTTGACGAACTACATCTTCCCCAGGTCTTAACCATAGGTGATACGTATTACTTAAAATAACTTGGGAACCTATTTTACGTAAATCTTCTGGTGACAGAAATTTTACGCTTGCTAGCGTCCCTACCGGCATAAACATCGGTGTTTCAACAGTACCATGGTGCGTTTCAATAGTTGTAAGACGCGCCTTGGATTCATTTGATTTTTTAATTAAAGTCAACTTCAATGGTTTATTGCCTAAACTCATATTATCGATCTCCTTGATTAATCAATATCTGAACGACCTGCTCGTTTACGATCAATTGCTTTTAAATAACGTTTACGTAATCTTAGGAAGTTCGGTGTTACTTCAACAAGTTCATCATCACGAATAAACTCGAGTGCATATTCAAGTGTCAATGGAATCGGTGGTGTTAGCTTCATTGCTTCATCACGTCCTGAACTACGAACAGCAGTTGCTTTTTTATTTTTTGTTGGATTAACATCCATATCGGTATCACGTGCTGCAATACCTAAAATCATTCCTTCATAAACATCTGTTTGTGCGCCAATAAAGAATTGACCACGTTCTTGAAGGTTGAAGATTGAGTATGTCATTGATTTTCCAGTTTCAGTTGAAACCATTGAACCATTTGAACGTTGTGAAATTGCACCCTTCATTGGTTCATAACCATGGAATTGACGGATCATTGTTCCTTCACCATGAGTCATATTAATGAAGTCTCCACGGAAACCAATAAGTCCACGTGTAGGAACATTCCAGTATTGTTTAACCATTCCACGATCTTCTTCCATATTTGTAAGTTCACCTTGTCGTAAACTAATTTGGCTGATCATTGTTCCTGAGTATTTTTCTGGCACTTCAACAATTACTTCTTCAATCGGTTCACATTTACGTCCATCAATCTCCTGTGTAATAACACGAGGTTTACTGATTGCAAGCTCATAGCCTTCACGACGCATATTTTCAATTAAGATTGATAAGTGAAGTTCTCCACGACCTGAAACTTTAAATGAGTCTGCAGATTCGGTTGCTTCAACACGTAATCCAACATTAACTTCAAGTTCTTTTTCAAGACGTTCTTTAATGTTACGTGATGTAACATATTTACCATCTTTTCCAGCAAATGGAGAAGCATTAACCATAAAGTTCATGGATAGTGTTGGTTCTTCAATTACGATTGGAGGAAGTGGTTCAATATGATTTACGTCACAGAGCGTATTTCCAATAGAAATATCATCAATACCTGAAACAAGTACGATATCTCCTGCATAGGCTACATCTGTTTCAATACGTTTCAATCCATCATATGTAAAGATTTTAGAAACGTTTTGGCGTTTTGTATTTCCATCATTGTCAGCAACAACGACTGCTTGTCCACGTTTAACTTGACCCTTAGTAATACGACCAATACCTAAACGTCCAACATATTCATCATAAGCAAGTGAGGAAATTTGGAATTGTAACGGATCATTGTCATAATCTGGGTAAAGTGGTGTGTGTTCCACAATCGTATCAAACAACGGTTTGATATTTGTTCCTTCTTCTTCAAGTGTTTTTTGAACAATATATTTCTTCGCAATACCATAAAGAATTGGGAATTCTAATTGTTCGTCAGTAGCATCTAGATCCATGAATAATTCATATACTTCTTCGATTACTTCTTCAACACGGCGATCGGGTTTATCAATTTTATTAATTAATAAGATTGGTTTTAGACCGGCCTCGAGTGATTTTTTAAGTACAAAGCGTGTTTGTGGCATAGGACCTTCTGCACTATCCACAAGGAGAATAACTGTATCTACGGTTTTAATTATACGCTCTACTTCACTTGAGAAGTCGGCGTGGCCTGGTGTATCAACGATATTAATTTTGATGTCACCATAATTTACACTACAGTTTTTGGAATAGATTGTGATACCACGTTCACGTTCAATATCATCGCTGTCCATAACTTGATCTAGAACAACTTGATTTTCATGGAAAACACCAGCTGATTTAAGCATTGCATCAACTAGTGTAGATTTTCCCGCATCAACGTGCGCGATAACTGCTATATTAATAATTTTTTTCATATACATCGTCTCTTTTCCTATAACTGTATCATTATACATGAATTGGACATGAAATGACAGAAAATGCACTCTTCATGCTCATTTTTTGCGTATAAGTTCACTTAAACGCTTACAAAGAAACACCATGTTAACGATTAACATGGTGTTTGGATTTTATAAATTCGACTGTGAAACAATATCTCTCAACATTTCCGCAGATTCCTGAAGTGCTTCAACCTCATTGGAACTGTAAGGAACTTCAATAACATGCTTAACTCCAGTTCTTCCCACTACTGTAGGAACTGAAATATAAACGTCTTCGATACCGTATGCACCATCTTGAAGACTTGAGACCGTTAAAATTGAATTCTCATCTCTTAAAATCGCATTCACAATACGTGTAATTGCGAGTGCAACAGCGTAGTTTGTATAACCTTTTCTGTCAATGATTTCATAAGCTGCAGTCTTTACGTCATGTGTAACTTTTTGACGCGTTTCTTCTGTAAACTCAATACCAACATTCTCACAATACTGGTCAATTGTAAGTCCAGCAACTGTAGTTAAAGACCATGTAGCGATTTCACTATCGCCATGTTCTCCAATAATATTTGCGTGAATGTTTCGAGCGTCAACTTCAAATTTATTCGCTAACATCGATTGGAAGCGTGCTGTATCCAATACCGTTCCTGAACCGATAACACGTTCTGCTGGAAATCCAGATAGTTTATAAGTAATATGTGTCAAAATATCAACTGGGTTTGACACCACAAGTAAAATAGCATCTGGGTTATATTTTACGATATTAGGAACTAACTCTTCATAAATCTTAATATTACGATTTACAAGATCAATACGTGTTTCACCAGGTTTTTGAGCTAAACCCGCTGTAATAATTACAATATCTGATCCTTGAGTCTCGGGATAGTCACCCGCAATTATCTTAACGGGAGAAACAAATACGCGACCTTGGTCCAAGTCCATTGCCTCACCTTGTGCTTTTTCTTTGTTAATATCAACGATTACGATTTCAGATGCAATATTGCTATTCATTAACGCAAAAGCTGTTGTTGAACCGACGAATCCTGCACCGATAATTGAAACTTTATTTGTTTTCATCATATCACTCCTTTTTTATTATAATACCACACCTCTCAATTCTACTTGGCATATATAATCAAATTCGGTATGATATTTATAAAAGGAGTGTTCATTATGTACAATAAATTTTATAAAAAAACGATAACAGAACGTCGTAATGTATTAAATGATCAAAAGAATTACGATTTCGATCTTGATATTCCTCTGAGCTCAGAGATTTATGAACATATGATAGAAAATGCGGTCACTACGTATGAAATCCCAATGGGTTGTGCTCCAAATTTCTTGATAAACAATCAAGACTATGTCATTCCTATGGTAACTGAGGAACCTTCTGTAATCGCTGCCGCAAGTAATGCCGCGAAAATCATGAAGCATAATGGAGGCATCCACGCTCGTATTTATAAGCGCAATATGATCGGACAAATTGCCTTTGCGAATCCTCATAATCAAATAGCAATGATTCAGTACTTAGATGATAACCGCGATTTATTATTTAAAATTGCACATGACGCATACCCTTCTATTGTTAAACGTGGTGGTGGTCTACGTCATATTCATACTGCGTTTATCAACAAGCCCCATAAAACACCTTTTTTAATTGTTTATTGTACTATTGATACCCAAGAAGCCATGGGTGCAAACATGATGAATACAATCTTAGAAGCAATTGGAAATCATCTTGAATCAGTCTTCGATGAACATCCACTCATGGCCATATTATCGAACCTCGCAACCGAATGTTTGGCAGAAGCACGTGTTATAATTGATCCCCAAACACTTCGTTTCCCTGATGATATCGCCTTACGAATCCAACAAGCAAGTCATCTTGCGGAAGTAGACCCTTACCGTGCTGCAACACATAATAAGGGAATCATGAATGGTATCGATGCCGTTGTTATCGCAACAGGAAATGATTGGCGAGCAATCGAAGCCTCTGTGCATAGTTATGCATCGCTCACAGGCAGCTATCAACCGCTAGCCACATGGTGTATAAATTCAGACAACATGATTGAAGGTACAATTAAACTTCCGCTTCCAATTGGTACTGTCGGTGGTTCCATTGCAATCCACCCTAAGGCACAGTTGAGTCGTAAAATTTTAGGATATCAGAATGCTGAAGAACTGATGATGATTCTAGCATCTGTTGGGCTCGCACAAAACTTCGCAGCTCTTTACGCACTTACAACTGTTGGAATTCAAAATGGTCATATGAAACTTCAAGCAAAATCTCTAGCCTTAGCTGTGGGATGTCCTTCTGAAGATGTTGATCGTCTTGTAGCGAAATTACTCAAAGAACCTAAGTTAAATCAAGATGTTGCTAAAAAATTACTTCAAGAATTATAAAAAGAAGCTCACAATCGAGCTTCTTTTTATTTAGGACGTTTTAATGTAAACACCGGTTTGATTTCTGCGAATTGATTTCCTGCAAGACGAGCGATAGGACCGAATTTATTTACATCGATGTAACGATTCTCCTGGATAAAAATTGAATCATCAATGTCCAAATGAAGTACTTTAAGTAGAAACATATCTGTACATACTCCATCCTCATTTTCAATTTCTTGATGGCTAAATAGTACAGTTTCAAGTTTTATCTTTACATCTTTAAGACTTGGAGTTTCGATCATCACACTTGATTGTGTTTCGAGATTGAGTTTAGATACTTCACTTTCTCCATAAGGAAGTGTCATCGAACTCGCATTCATGGCTTCAACAAACTCATGATTCGCAATATGAATCACACATTCACGAGTTTGTAAGAGATTTTTACTTGTGTCTTTTAATTTTCCTTTATTTCGGTTAATTGCAACCGAAACAATAGGGACTTCCGTAGCAACGAGACTAAAATAACTGAAAGGCGCCAGATTTATGGATTCATCTGAGTTCCGTGTTGTTATCCAAGCAATTGGACGGGGTACTACACTTCCTGTCAAAAATTTGTAGCGATCCTTAGCACTTAAATCTTGAATTTTAAATTTCATAAAAGTCACGTGCTTGTTTAATTTCTTCAGGAATTAATTGATGACCATGCTGCGTATGAAAGTGTGTTACAAAAATCTTAGATTCTCGTAATTCTTCAACCATTACTTCAATATCTTGGACATCCATATAGGGATCACCCGCACCACTTGTTATAAATACACGGGTTTGTAGATGCTTGGGAAATGGAATGCTCGGTTGTACATGCATTGGGTGAAATAAGACTACTTGTTTAAAGAAATCTACATCCATTTTTAGTAAATTCAATGTAATATTTGCACCGTTTGAATATCCTACAACAGATACTTCTTCCATAGAACGATCATATGTTTTAAGTAATGTAAGAATTTCATTTTTTAAGATTATAGACTCGTGATTCAAACTTTCTAAATCAAATGTTTTCATGTCGATACGTTTGAAATATCGGTTCATTCCGGTTTCCACGATATTACCCCGAATCCCAATATATGTAGCGTCTGGATCAATATAATGTGCAATCTGAATCATGTCTTCTTCCGTGCCACCAGTTCCATGTAAACCAATGATTGTACGTTCAGATTTCCCTGGAATCATTTTATGGATCATACTATCCTTCCTTTCCTATTTTCTTTAAAAGATTTTGAAGTGTTACTTCTTCTTCTGACGTAAGTTTATCGAATCGCTTACGCATTTCTTCGTAATGTTTGTTATAGATGATTTCTGTATCATTTAATCCTTTAGGACTGAGCATTACATAGTTTATTCTGCGATCTTTCTCGTCTTTTAATCGAACTACAAGACCCTTTTTCTCTAACTGATCTACGACATATGTCATACTGCTTCCAGGTACAAGAACTGTATCACAAAGAGCTTGTGTTGTAAGTTTTCCTTTATGATAAAGTGCTTCAAGTGCTTGAAATTCATTAACATTAATATCAAAATCTTTAATGCTTTCTTTAACTTGTTCTAGAATATTTTGATGTGTTCGAAAAAGTATAGTGAGTGTCTTGAGATTTGTCATTAAAATACTTCTTTCTTAAATTCACGGGTACTACGAACCGTATCAAAGTTCTTAATTTGCGATTCAATATAGTCGCGCTTTGGACGAAGATGTGGTGGTAATGTCAACATCTCACCAAGAACTTCATAAGTCTCTTCATCATCTATAAACCCTGGTCCATCAGTTGCAAGTTCGAAAAGAATATTAGGAAGAATTCGGATATAGAGTGAGCCAAAATAGAAACGCTCTACATAACCTGAACTTGGGATACCCATTTCAGATAACTCTCGATACCACTTCATAAGATCTTCTTTTTCATCGACTCTAAAAGCAACGTGGTGTACACCCCCAAAGCCTTGAATTGCATTTGACTGTTCTTGATTCTCGCGTACGATAACCGATCCACCATTACCACCATCGCCCATTTCATAAAGCGTTAACTTACCCTCTGTCATCGATTTTCGCATTCCAAATACGGTTGAAAGTACTTGATGTGTTAACTCAACATTCGATACATCCATAAACATCGGACCTAAGCCGGTAATCGCGTAAGCATCCGGAATAGGACCCTTGTACCATGGTTCTCCCGAGGGAACGCCTACATTATTTTCATCAGAAACTAAAGCATAACGCTGTCCATCAAAGTCCTCAAATGTGATTGCTTTTTTCCCAAAGAACATATGATCTGATTCAAATGGAATTTCAAAGTGTGTAAATCGTTTTTCCCAGTACACAATTGCTTCATCAGAAGCTACTCGAAAACTGGTTCGAGATAATTCATTCGTACCACGCTGTGACTTTGTGATATTTGGAAAATCGAAAAACGTCATATTCGTTCCGGGATTGCCACGGTCATCTGCGAAATAAAGGTGGTAAGTATGAATGTCGTCTTGATTAATATTTTTCTTAACAAGACGCATTCCTAAAATATATGTATAAAATTTGTAAATTTCTTCTGCACTGCTCGTAATCGCAGTTACATGATGTAGTCCTTTTAACTGTTTCATAAGTACCTCCTACTTGTATTACTATAATATTTCGAATTCGAAATATTATCAATAAATATGCTCAATACAAAATAAAAAGAATCCAAAGGATTCTTTAAACTTCTTTTTTTCGATATATTTCCCGCTTAACAACAATCGAACCTGGTTTATTTAATAAATTATCAAGATAATCATAATAGGCACCGGGTGTAATAACACCACTCATTTGAAATAATTTCATACCCGTAGATTGAATGACGTAATCAGCGATTAAAACACAATTTGTAGTAAAGACATTATAGGTTTTAAACTCACCCTCTTTAAACTTATAATAATCAACTGCAGCACCTGCATCAATTAAATTCGTAAGGTGATGTTCTTTTTTTGTATCCAGTTGATACGGCCACTTAAAATAATAAGCAGACTTAAACAGCTCATCCAACCGATTTTCCACAAATTCACGTTGTTCATCCGATAATTCACAAATAAAGCGAAAGACAGTTGTATCATCGTCCACCGCATACTGAACATAATCAACTTCACTTCCCACAATCATGACACCATCTCCATAGGCCATCGATTTCGCGCGATTAAACGGATCATGAGCACCATAGGAGTAAATAACCCCATTATAACCAATATCTAAATGACCCATTCTGTTATAACCATGATCTTTCGCATAGATATAGATTGAGATATAATTTCCTTCAGTCTTTACGACCTTGTCAATCACTGCATCTGGATTACTTTGAACTAATTTTCGTGTTTCTTTAACCAGAAAATATGGATTCATTGCGGCTAAAAAGACAGGCGCTGATAAACGAACGCTCGTTTGATGACGCCACAATACGCGTGCAGACGAGATTATAGATACAATCCCAAAGAAAATCACATACGAACCAATTTGAATATTCATTAAAAATCGATTCGACACCCCACGTGTTAATAGTACGATACCCATAATTAACGAAACTACAGAAGCGAAAAGTTTAAAAAGTTTGTTTTTTTGTTTCTCATGAATTGCGACATAAAATTCAAGTCCATGTACAAGTGCATTAAATAATGCCCAAATACCAAAAAACAAAGCCATGATTTCAATATAGAGTGCTTCTTTATAAATGATTAAAGCCAGAAACACACCGGATCCAAGCGCGATCAGCGCATCCGAAATACTTCGATTTTTCACAGACCGATATAAAAACAAAAGTATTGTTGCCGCTAACATCGCAACAAACATCCAATAGATTAACGACCATAAAATTTTATCTCTAAATATAAATAAAACACCAACTATCACTGTAAAAACACCTAATAGAAGTTGGAAGATTAACGTTATCTTATCTTTTTTAGAAAGCGATTTAGTATGAGTTTCCATAATTGTCCTCTTCACATTTTTTCCCACGTTTATTATAGCATTTATTCTTGATTTCCGCCCCAATTCCGTATATCATATAAGTAACAACTTGGAAAATAATGTAAGTTGTTACTGCAATTCATTGTCTCTCTTGAAATTTACTTCATGATTTCCTTCTTAACCACTTATGGAGTAAATGATAATGAAACGCACTATCTCTCTAAGAAAAGAGCACCGAGCTCTTTTCTTTTTATTTTATCGTGTATACTATCCTTATGAACTTTACAGAACGACTCATGGGCTGGTACCACGAAAACAAACGCGTGTTACCTTTTAGGTCTCAAAAAGACCCTTACAAAATATGGGTAAGCGAAATCATGGCCCAACAAACACAAATCGCTACCATGATTCCCTATTATGATCGATGGATAAAACGATATCCCGATGTTGAAACTCTCGCCAATGCAGAAATTGACGAAGTATTAAAAATGTGGGAAGGACTCGGTTACTACCGTCGTGCACGAAACCTTCATGCGGGTGCTCAATATGTTATGGAACATTACGAAGGTACGCTTCCAGCTGACAAAAAAGAACTCATGAAAATTCCAGGTATTGGTGACTACACGTCCAGTGCAATCGCTTCAATTGCTTTCAGTCTCCCTGAAATTGCGATTGATGGAAATGTAAAGCGTGTTATGGCACGCTATCTTAATTACACTGAAAATGTTAATACACGGGCTTGCCATAAATACTTCGAAACGTTTCTTAAAAAGGAGTTATTGTTGAATGGTGCCGACCCCAGTGACTTTACACAAGCTCTTATGGAGCTGGGAGCCCTTGTATGTACACCAAGTAACACAAACTGCGAAGGTTGCCCTTTTAAAGAAATGTGCGCTTGCTATCGTGGTGAGTGTATCGGAACAATACCATTTATTCCTAAAGCAAAACCGGTACCCATTTATGAAAAATCAGTTCTGATATATCAGAAAGATGGTAGAATTCTAATTTCAGATGATCACGAGGACGGTCTGATGGAGGGACTTTTAAGATTGCCACAAATTGACGGCATTTATGCAACTGATCCAATATTAACGTTAAAACATAAATTTTCCCATTTACAGTGGAACATTTCGGTATTTGAAGTTGATACCATTCAAGACTTAAATCATAATTGGTACTTTATTCCTCGAGAAGAGTTAAAGAGACTTGCCATCATTACCGCTCATAAGAAAATACTAAAAAAACTCAACTTATTATAAATAAAAAACCGCTCAATAAAGAGTGGTTTTTTATTTATAAGGATATATTGTTATGATATTAGCTCATTGCTGTGATTACAAAGTTAAGAATAAAGAGTAACGCACTTCCATAAACAATGGGATGAACTTTTGATCCACGTTTCATTGACACTTCTACAATAATATAAGCAATGAAACCACATGCGATACCATTTGAAATACTATATGTTAGAACAGTCATGATTACTGTGAAAAATGCTGGTACAGCTTTTTCAAAATTAGTCCATTCAATATCACCAAATGAAGCACTCATCAATATACCTACAACAATAAGAGCTGGTGCTGTTGCTGCTGCAGGAATTAAACTAACAACTGGTGCTAAGATAATGCTTGCTAAGAAACATGCTGCTGTAACAACAGAAGTAAGTCCAGTGCGTCCACCGGCCCCAATTCCGGCAGAACTTTCAACAAACGTCGTAACATTTGAAGTTCCAAGAACTGCTCCTGCTGTAGTCGCAATCATATCCGCAAACAATCCACGTTCTAATTTTGACTTCATTCCACTTCCAGATTCTAAAGAATCTTGATCTTCTTGAGAGAAAATTCCTGAACGACGACCCGTACCAATAAAAGTACCGATTGTATCAAAAGTATCTGTTAATGAAAATGCAAAGATAATTGGCAAAATTTTCGTTAAATTGTAATTTGTAAAGAGACTAACAAGTCCTTCTTGACCTAGTGCTTTACCGAAAATTTCCCCAAATTCCTTAAAAATAACTGAGAATCCAACTGTTGATTGTGCTGCTCCTCCAAGTTGAACAACACCCATTGGAATTCCAATAACTGTAGTTGCTAGAATACCAATCAAAATTGCACCCTTAACTTTTTTAAGCATTAATACAATTGTAATGATAAGACCAATCACTGCTAAGACAATACTTGGATCTTTAAAGTTTGTAATTGAAGGTACAGCTCCAAACTCGATAAATTTAATATTTAACAGTCCTATATAAGCAATAAACAATCCGATACCTGCACTGATTGCTAATTGTAATGTTTCCGGTATTGCTTTAATTAGATGTTTACGAATATTTGTAACAGTCATAAACATATTCAACAATCCACAAATAAATACCATAGCAAGTGCTTCGTAAGGTGTAAACCCCCCTACTAAAACAACAGTATAAGTAAAAAATGCGTTCAATCCCATTCCTGGAGCTTGCGCATAAGGGATATTCGCAAATAACCCCATAATTAAAGTACCAATTACAGATGCAAGAATTGTTGCTATATAAACCCCATTATATGGCAACCCTGATTCAGATAATATTTGTGGATTAACAAACAGTATATATGCCATCGCAAAAAATGTTGTTACTCCTGCCAATACCTCCGTACCAACTGTTGTATTATTTTCCTTGAGCTTAAAGAATTTTTCCATTCTATCTCCTCTCCTTAGCTTTCTTCTGATTAAAAAACCAAATAAAAAAAGATCGGGAGAAAACGATCTTGCGAGTTTTCACCACGATAGTCGATGTGTTTACGGTACATCGGTAGATACTACCCAACCATATTATGGGTATTATATTTGGTTATTAATACATTGATAGTATAGGTTAGTTAAAGTGTGAATGTCAACCACGTTTGGAATCTTCTCTAAAATAAATTAGAGTATTTATAGAAAACCGATATTTAATATCACGACATCGATCTCCATAAGTGAATATATTAAAAAAGGAGAGAAATTATTCTATCTCTTCCTTTGCTTCAGTATCTTCGAGTCCACGACGTGCTTCCTTTATCGACTCTGCAGACCGCTCTGCTAATTTATCCATATTAGGAACATATTTCCCTTTGGATTTCTTGCCCTGTTCATCTGCGGAACGATAGAGTCCATACAAACTTACAATAATACCAAACCATAATAATATCTCATTATTGCCTAATCCGATTCCTAACAATAAAATTGAAATACCTGATACTTGTAATCTTAAACCATGATCTGCCATAATGCCCTCTTTTCTAGAACTTATTATACATTTTTTAGTTAATAATACAAACGTCCGCAATGTCCGTGGTACAATATTTATCATGAGGTGAAACAATGTACGAAATCATACAACTTAATGACCGTACATTAAAAGAACTTACCGATGTGGTAAACCATTCTTTTGATGACTATGCGGTTAAAATTAAACTAACTGAAAAACAACTAAAAGACAAGCTTGAAAGTGTAAATACCAACTTAACGTATTCCTTTGGTGCGCTCTATGAAGGAAGATTAGTAGGTTTCATTATCAATGCTACTGATGGAAATTTAGCTTATAATGTGATGACTGGTGTACTCCCTAAACATCGAGGAAAAGGTGTTTATTCACAAATGTTTGATGCCACATTAACTTTTTTTAGTTTATACGGTATTGATACATACCAACTTGAAGTGCTACAAACTAATGAAGAAGCCATCAGACTTTATACCCGAATGGGTTTTGAAAAAACAGCATCATATGTTTGCTTTCAAGGTTCAGCATCTAAACCAAGCCATGATGAATCAATCCATTTCCATCAAGGTTCGCTAATTGATCAACTCAATCATTTATGGCATACTGAACCGTCCTTCTCGAACAAACATTTTAATGAATTTGAGCACAAAACCTATACACTTGAAACGGATGATATAGATGCTTTCATAACCTTATCAACAGGTGGCGGTGTCCGCCATTTTGGTTACACCGCAATTTCAGATTTTGAAAGACTTATTTCTCATGTTAGTACGCATCATGATATGCTTATTATCAACAATGTCGATGCCCGTAACATAGAAATTATAGAATCCTTAATGCACCTCGGATTCGATTTATATATAAAACAATTCCAGATGGAATTATCAATCTAATAAAAAACACATAGCCTCAGGGAACTTGGTCCTCCCCGAAACTATGTGTTTTTTTATAGTAAATTTCTTCTTCGTTTTCCTTTAACGATTAGATATGCTCCTACCGAAATCAGACTTACTGAAATTTCAAGTGTATAATTTTGCTTCGATACACCTGTAGCTGGTAACTCTGGCTCTTTTGGAATTGTTGGCAACTCTGGAATCACTGGCTTGTTAGGCTCTTCTGGAATTTCAGGTATCGTTTTTAACTGATTTTTAAATCTCACCGTTCCATCCGGATTATGAACCCCCACAATCATTTCAATTGGTGTTTCATCCAACTCATAACCTTGTGGTGCCTTCACTTCTTTAAAATAGTAAGTCCCAAATTCAAGATTATTGATTTTGATAATCCCTTGATGTGCCGTTACAAATATTTGAGCATCATCGCTTGAAAGTGACCATGTATTCATTTCCGTAAGGTATTCAATACCCCCTTGTCCTTCGCGATATAGAATAAATTCTGCATCATTTAAATACTTACTGCTATTATTTGCATCTACTTTAATCAGTTCTAAGGAACCTTTTGGTTTAGCTAATTTTGTGTTCTCAATAACAATTTGTACTGGTTGGGGATCATTTCCTCCCTCCACAAGGACCTTATGAGGGGTCGCATCCAATGCATAGCCTTCTGGTGCGACGATTTCTTCAAAGAAATACGTTCCTAATTCCAAGTCATCTACGGAGATAACCCCTTCTACATCGGTTTTAAAACCACGAGCACGATTTCGATCCTTACTCCATTGATTATCCGTTGTTAGATACTCTGGATCGCTCGCATTCTTAAAGATAATAAATGAAGCGCCTTCCAATAAGTGACTTGGATCATCAGCATCTACTTTAATCAGTTTAATTGACCCTTTTACTGTTTCAATTTTTTTATTTGTAATTTCGATAAGAACCGGTTGATCGTCATTAACACTGACTTTATGGGGTTCTGAATCTAATTCATAACCAATTGGTGCCTCTGTTTCAATAAATAGATAGTCACCAAAATCGAGATTTTCGATTTCGAGCAAACCTGCTTCGTCCGTACTTAATGCGAGTGCTTCATTTTTATCATCCGACCATTTCCCTGATCCTGCATAATAAGATCGGGGTGATGTATCCGTAGCAAAATTAAAGGTTGCTCCTTCTAATAAAATTGTAGAATCCATTGAATCTGTCTTCTTCAACGCCACTTTTCCCTTTAAAACGGGGATTGATTGATTCGTAGCTACGACATTTGTTGTAGTGTTGATTGAGGAATCAAGCTTGGCTGAAATTGGTGTTGTATCCAATTCAAACCCCTCAGGGGCACGTGTTTCTTCAAAATAATAGGTTCCATCTTTCAAACCCTCTACTTTAATCATACCATCCTGACCTGTTCTCATAACTTGTGCTTCGTCTTTCGCCAAACTCCACTGAGTGGAATTGACTCTATATTCTTTAACCTGTTGATCATTGAAACGGTAGAAAATAAACTCCGCACCTTGAAGTACTGTTGATTGATTCTCTGCATCAACTTTCAATAGTGATACCGAACCCAATGAAGCGAGAAGTTTTTCATTTTCAAAGATTACTGTAGCCGTTGATACGCTACCATCTAAAACAAGCGAAACGTGTGTAGGATTTAAATCATACCCGTCAGGTGCTTTTGTTTCTAAAAACAGATATGTGCCTTTCGCAAGATTTTGTTCACTAATTTTACCTGTGCCATCCGTTACGTAAGTCTTCGCCTTGGCTTTATCCTGATGCCACGTATCACTTACAGTCCGATACTCGACCCCATTTTCGCCATTGCGATATAATATGAACTCCGCTCCCTCTAATGTAAGATTAGTATTATTTTTATCAACCTTCGTTAAACTGATTTCACCTAAGAAGGATGGTTGCTTGCTGTTTTCAAAGGTTACAGATGCTACTTTCGTTCCACTGGTAAAATCAAGCGATACTTCTTTTTCAATAACCGCCTTTTCATAACCCTCAGGCGCTTTTATTTCCCTAAAGGTATAAGTTCCTTCTTTTAGTCCATCCACCTCAACAACACCGTCTATATTCGTTATAAGGTGTTTTGCATCGGCTTCAGAAGATGACCAACTTCCTGCTGCAGTATAATATTGATTATCACGAATTAAATAAAATTCTGCACCTGATAAAACCTTGCTCTGATCATCAGCATCAACCTTGAGTAACTTAATCAATCCAAGTTCATCAACCTTCTTTTTATTTTCAAAGGAAACAGAAGTTCTTGGTGGATTCATAGCATCCGTAAGTTCAACCTTCAAACTCTCAGAGATAAGATCATATCCTTCCGGAGCTTTTGTTTCTTTAAAGTAATATGACCCGAGTTCAAGATTATGTACTTGAATGATTCCGTCTTGATCTGATTTAAAAAGAGCTGCATCATCAATATTATTTGACCAACGATTTGCACTTACATAGTACTCAGGATTTTTATCATTGCGATAGAGTTTAAACTCCGCTCCCTCTAATACTAACGACTTATTGTCTTTATCAACTTTTTTCAACTCAATCGAACCTGTTGGTTTTATTTTTTTATTCGAAATTAAAAATTCAAAGTCTTTAATTTTTGATGCTTCATCGATATCCAACTTGAGAGGATTTGAATTGATGTCATATCCCTCAGGTGCCTTAACCTCTTTAAGATAAAAAACACCGTATTGGGGTAGATTAATTTCTGCTATTCCGTCGCTTTGTGTCACAAAGTGTTTCGCTTCACTCTCTTGTGCACTCCACTTCATGTTTTCAGTTAGATATTCTTTAACACTGTTTTCTTGGTAGAGAATAAATTCAGCTCCAGCCAATGTTTTTGTTGTGGTGTCTTCGTCCACTTTTTTAACTATAACTTTAGGCTCTGGTAAGTTTGGTATGTCTACTTTTATCTTAACCATGTTTTCACTGTTATTTTGGGTAAGATTCGCATCGTAAATTTTCGAACTGGTAATGAAACCATCTGGAGCTTTAATTTCTTTTATTTGATAATTTCCTAATCGTAGATGGTTTACATGAACTTTTCCATCATTATCTGAAATGAGATGATCCGCTTGTGATTCCTCAAGAGTCCATGGATTATCTTTATCACTGATTCCTTTATAAAACTTAGTAACTTTACTTCCACTCTCTTCAACTGTTTTGGAAAGAATAAATTCCGCACCTTTCAGCTGGTTATTTGAAGTTGGTTTTTCATTGATTGATGCATCAAATTTATCAATCAAAATCGAACCTTCTGGCATCCCAGGAACAATCGGTTTCCATGGTTCTTCTTCGTTGTCATATGCTTTAAACAATACCTGAGGATTGGTATTAGGATCTTGTCCCAGTTTGATTTGTACAGGTTCTGGATTTAAATCAAATCCCTTAGGTGCTTTTGCTTCTAAAATATAGTATTCAGCTTCATCATCCTTGGGAATAAGGAGTCCATCTACAACCGCCTCCCCATTCGAATTTGTAATAATATGTTTGGCAAAAAGAATATTTGAAGACCAATCTGTAAATTCTCCAAATCCCGTATAATATTCGGTAATTTCTCTCCCCTCTTGAGAACCATCTGCTTTATATTTTTTATAGAGAATATACTCCGCATCACCAAGAGGGGTTTGATCTGATTTATCTCCATACTTAATCATCTTGAAACCACCATGTTCAGGTTTAACTCCCAGTTTGTGGTTATCAATATCTAATTTTAGAGGTTTTGATGTCGTATGGCTTACGGTAACATCTGCAACAATCGGTTGTGTGAGTATTTCATATCCATCCGGCGCTTTTACTTCTTCAACCCAATAACGGCTAGGAGCAAGATTATGAACACCTACTTTACCCAGTGCATCTGTTTTCAAAACACTGGCTTTATCTTTATCAGTTACCCACGATTCGAAATCATGGGTGTCTTGATTCACGACTGCATAAACTTTCTCAGATTTGATGTGCGTAAAGAGTTTAAATTCTGCATGCTCCAAGACTTTACTTTGGTCATCAGCGTCTATTTTATTTACTTCTATGGAACCCGTATCTTTTATTCTGTGTATCCAATTATTTCTAAAATTATGAACCTCTGCACCCAATCTTTGATGTAAATCATGCGAAACTAGAAATCCATTAATATTTCCTGAAGCTAAAACTACTGCTGCTTCCGGTGCAACAACACTACCAATAATCGCAGCGCCTCCTCCTTCTGATGCACTTCCATTATTGGATGATCCGGTTGCATAGTTTTTTAGATATTCTTTATTATAATTTAATGTTTCATCCTCGTTAAGTCCTGGATTATCAACAGTAATACCAGTAGGTGCTTTGATTTCATTCCAACTTACGCGGTTATAAAAGTTTGTGACTTGTTGTGCTTTAGGAAAGTAGTATAAAACCTTGTTTGCATTATTTACAGCAATATCATGCTCGGGTCCTCGTGAAATATCAAGTACTGCATTATTTCCAGAGTGATTTGTAAAATAATTTCCTTTAAATACAATTTTTTCAGCATGTCGTTTGATTCCACTTGATTCCCGATCAAATGATGTCACAACAACTTGATCAATCTTATCACTATCGATAATTTGTTTATAATCAAACCCAAGCGCTTCAAATATAACAGTACCCTCTTTATCTGGTACAACGTTTACCACAAGTATACGCTCATCAATCGTCGATTGGTAAATATCATACGAAACATAACGACCATCTACATAGTCTCCCAGAGTTTGCATTTGTTTTCCATCTTCGCTAAGAAACGGTTTAACCATACTTGTTACACCACTTAAATCTTCTTCAAGCATATCTACGCTGTCAGAAACAGATTTAAGGATACTTTGGTATTGTGATTCATTTATATCTCGTTGTTTACCTTTTGACAAGTTCATATTAAATGCTTGCTCTTTCCATGAATCAGTATCTGATGAAACAAGCCAACCTCTATTTGAACTTCCTTCCCCAATAGTTGGATACTTTAGACTTGAAGGGTCATCATTTGGGTAATAATTATTTACTTGACCACCGATTAATAGTGCAATATTTTGATCAGGATCAATAGGTTCCCCAACTCCATTATTGTCTTCTTCGAACATCACCCCGTAGCTAAATGTATCAAAATCTTTAGAAAGATTTGAGTCCTTATTAACAAACAATGGTCCTTCAACGTCTGCGGTATTAGCAGAATGATATCCACTAATTAACATATTGTAATAGGAAAAATCACCAGCTTTCTCCTCTTCTTCTGGCGATAAGCCTTGAGTTCTGTTGTAACCTGCTAGTTTTTCATCTGTTGTTATTGCTTTGATTGCAAAGGTAGACGAGGCAATCATTAGTACGCTTAATATAAGAAATGTTAATTTTTTAGTCATTTTATTCTCCTTTATATCACTTAATCAATTTTACGCTTTTATAAGTGATTTTAAAGCGATTGAATAAACTTCACTATCTTTTCAACTACTTCACATTTATTTGATATTAAAAATCAAATATAAAACTATATAATTAAATTTAGGAAAAAAATATATATAAAAAAAGACACTCTAAATAGAGTGTCAAATTACCTGGCGATGAACTATCTTCACTAGCGCGTGGCTAGATATTGTCGCCGCTAAAGTGCTTAACTTCTGTGTTCGAGATGGGAACAGGTGTGACCACTTCGCTAAAATCACCAGATCGTAGTGCATTAGAGAGATGAACTCTCAAAACTGAATAACAGAAATTTGATCTTTTTCGAATCGTTGTATCTTTTGTGATTAAAACCTCGACCTATTAGTATCAGTCAGCTCCACATATCACTATGCTTCCACCTCTGACCTATCAACCTGATCGTCTCTCAGGGGTCTTACTACTTACGTATGGGAAATCTCATCTTGGAGTTGGCTTCGTGCTTAGATGCTTTCAGCGCTTATCCAGTCCATACTTAGCTACCCAGCGATGCCCTTGGCAGAACAACTGGTACACCAGCGGTATGTCCATCCCGGTCCTCTCGTACTAGGGACAGCGCTCCTCAAATTTCCTACGCCCACAACAGATAGGGACCGAACTGTCTCACGACGTTCTGAACCCAGCTCGCGTACCGCTTTAATGGGCGGACAGCCCAACCCTTGGAACCTAATTCAGCTCCAGGATGCGATGAGCCGACATCGAGGTGCCAAACCTCGCCGTCGATGTGAACTCTTGGGCGAGATTAGCCTGTTATCCCCAGGGTAGCTTTTATCCGTTAAGCGACGGCCCTTCCACTCGGAACCGCCGGATCACTAAGCCCGACTTTCGTCCCTGCTCGACTTGTAGGTCTCGCAGTCAAGCACCCTTCTGCCTTTACGCTCGTCGATTGATTTCCAACCAATCTGAGGGTACCTTTGGGCGCCTCCGTTACTCTTTAGGAGGCGACCGCCCCAGTCAAACTGCCCACCTGACACTCTCCCGGTACCGGATCACGGTACGCGGTTAGAACTTCAAACATACAAGAGTGGTATCCCAATGGCGACTCCACATATACTAGCGTACATGCTTCATAGTCTCCCACCTATCCTGTACATGTAGGCTCAAAGTTCAATATCAAGCTACAGTAAAGCTCCATGGGGTCTTTCCGTCTAGTTGCGGGTAACCGGCATCTTTACCGGTACTAAGATTTCACCGAGTCTGCTGCCGAGACAGCGCCCAAATCGTTACACCTTTCGTGCGGGTCGGAACTTACCCGACAAGGAATTTCGCTACCTTAGGACCGTTATAGTTACGGCCGCCGTTCACTGGGGCTTCAGTTCAATGCTTCGAACGAATTCTAACATATTCCCTTAACCTTCCAGCACCGGGCAGGTGTCACCCCCTATACTTCGTCTTGCGACTTTGCAGAGAGCTGTGTTTTAGTTAAACAGTCGCTTGGGCCTCTTCACTGCGGCTCTTACGAGCACCCCTTCTCCCGAAGTTACGGGGTCATTTTGCCGAGTTCCTTGGCAACAGTTCTCTCGCTCACCTTAGGATTCTCTCCTTGCCTACCTGTGTCGGTTTTGGTACGGGCCAATACATAATTAACGCTAGAAACTTTTCTTGAGAGCTGGCATCAGTTACTTCGCTACTTCCTCACGGGTTCACTCCTCGTAACGCCTTTGCTTTGCATGGCGGATTTGCCTACCATACAGCTCCTTCGCTTAAACCAGCACTTCCAGTCGCTGGCATAACCTAGCCTTCTCTGTCATTCCTTCACTTATGTATCGGGTACAGGAATATCAACCTGTTGTCCATCGACTACGCTTTTCAGCCTCATCTTAGGTCCCGACTTACCCAGGGAGGACGAGCCTTCCCCTGGAAACCTTAGGCAATCGGTGTGTCAGATTCTCACTGACATCTCGCTACTCACACCGGCATTCTCACTTCTATACACTCCACTGCTCCTTACGGTACAGCTTCAACGCAGTATAGAACGCTCCCCTACCATTTATTGAAACAATAAATCCATAGTTTCGGTATCATACTTAGCCCCGGTACATTTTCGGCGCAGGGTCACTCGACTAGTGAGCTGTTACGCACTCTTTAAAGGATGGCTGCTTCTGAGCCAACCTCCTAGTTGTCTGTGCATCCCCACATCCTTTTCCACTTAGCATGAATTTTGGGACCTTAACTGATGGTCTGGGCTGTTTCCCTTTCGACTACGGACCTTATCACCCATAGTCTGACTGCCAACTACTATCCACTGGCATTCGGAGTTTGATTATATTCAGTACCCCGAGATGGGGCCATCATACATTCAGTGCTCTACCTCCAGTGGCCTTACATTGACGCTAGCCCTAAAGCTATTTCGGGGAGAACCAGCTATATCTGAGTTCGATTGGAATTTCTCCGCTAGCCACAACTCATCCGCCAGCTTTTCAACGATGGTCGGTTCGGTCCTCCATTTGGTTTCACCCAAACTTCAACCTGGTCATGGCTAGATCACTCAGTTTCGGGTCTACCACAATGTACTATATCGCCCTATTAAGACTCGCTTTCGCTTCGGCTCCGTCTCTTCAACTTAACCTCGCACATTATGAGTAACTCGCCGGTTCATTCTACAAAAGGCACGCCATCACCCATTAACGGGCTCTGACTTCTTGTAAGCATACGGTTTCAGGATCTATTTCACTCCGCTTCCGCGGTTCTTTTCACCTTTCCCTCACGGTACTGGTTCACTATCGGTCACTAAGGAGTATTTAGCCTTACCGGGTGGTCCCGGTTGATTCCGACAAGGTTTCTCGTGCCTCGCCGTACTCAGGATACCACTAGAGTATCTTACGCTTTCGTCTACAGGGTTTGCACCTTCTTTGACTGGCCTTTCAATGCCATTCGACTAGCTTCGATATCCCACGTTGTGGTCCTACTACCCCATCACGAAGATGGTTTGGGCTTTTCCCGTTTCGCTCGCCACTACTCAGGGAATCACTTTTGTTTTCTTTTCCTCTTGCTACTAAGATGTTTCAGTTCGCAAGGTTGCCTCATCATAAACTATGTATTCATTTATGTGTAATACTGCATAACCAGTATTGGGTTTCCCCATTCGGATACCCCCGGATCGTTGTGTACGTACCACTCCCCGAGGCATTTCGCTGTTAGTCGCGTCCTTCATCAGCTCTTAGTGCCTAGGCATCCACCGTACGCCCTTACATATTTAATCACATGTAATTTCGCGCCCTAATTCTTAAAATCAGGTTTTTTTTAACGCTTATCGCTTGATAAGCTGTGTGTTTGCTTTGATTGCTTACTTAATTGCTTAAGTTACTGTTTTTGTTTAACTTGATGTAAATCTAGTTTTATACAACTATTCGAAAAGATCATGTTGATAACATTTATTTCTTTGTCTATCTCTTTTTCTTTTCTGTTATTCAGTTTTCAAAGATCATTTTTCTTGAGATTCCAACGGACTCTCAAAACTAAACAGGAAACTTTAGGTGTCAACTTCACGTCTTTCTAATTACTCCTTAGAAAGGAGGTGATCCATCCCCACCTTCCGGTAGGGATACCTTGTTACGACTTAACCCCAATCATCGATCCTACCTTCGACGGCTCCCTCCTAGTAAACTAGGTTAGGCCACCGGCTTCGGGTATTACCAACTCTCATGGTTTGACGGGCGGTGTGTACAAGGCCCGAGAACGTATTCACCGCGGCATTCTGATCCGCGATTACTAGCGATTCCGACTTCATGGAGTCGAGTTGCAGACTCCAATCCGAACTGAGACGTACTTTCTGAGATTCGCTCCGCATCGCTGCTTCGCTGCCCTCTGTATACGCCATTGTAGTACGTGTGTAGCCCAGATCATAAGGGGCATGATGATTTGACGTCATCCCCACCTTCCTCCGGTTTATCACCGGCAGTCTCTTTAGAGTCCCCAACTTAATGCTGGTAACTAAAGACAAGGGTTGCGCTCGTTGCGGGACTTAACCCAACATCTCACGACACGAGCTGACGACAACCATGCACCACCTGTATCCGCCATAACTATTACACATCTCTGTGCTTTTGCGCGGTATGTCAAGACCTGGTAAGGTTCTTCGCGTTGCTTCGAATTAAACCACATACTCCACCGCTTGTGCGGGCCCCCGTCAATTCCTTTGAGTTTTACGCTTGCGCGCATACTCCCCAGGCGGGATACTTATTGCGTTAACTACAGCACTGAATTTCTCCAACACTTAGTATCCATCGTTTACGGCGTGGACTACTAGGGTATCTAATCCTATTTGCTCCCCACGCTTTCGAGCCTCAGCGTCAGTTACAGGCCAGTTAGCCGCCTTCGCCACTGGTGTTCCTCCATATATCTACGCATTTTACCGCTACACATGGAATTCCACTAACCTCTCCTGCACTCTAGTCTACCAGTTTCTATGGCATCACGGGGTTAAGCCCCGAACTTTAACCATAAACTTGATAAACCGCCTGCGCTCCCTTTACGCCCAATAATTCCGGATAACGCTTGCCACCTACGTATTACCGCGGCTGCTGGCACGTAGTTAGCCGTGGCTTTCTGGTAAGGTACCGTCATATAAGAAGCATTCCCTCTTCCTATCGTTCTTCCCTTACAACAGAGCTTTACAACCCGAAGGCCGTCTTCACTCACGCGGCGTTGCTCGGTCAGGGTTTCCCCCATTGCCGAAAATTCCCTACTGCTGCCTCCCGTAGGAGTCTGGGCCGTGTCTCAGTCCCAGTGTGGCCGGTCACCCTCTCAGGTCGGCTACGCATCATCGTCTTGGTAAGCCGTTACCTTACCAACTAACTAATGCGCCATAAGCCCATCTCGTTGTGATGTATCCCATCTTTAATTAATCTAAGATGTCTTAGATTAACGTATCCGGTATTAGCAGAAGTTTCCCTCTGTTATCCCAGGCATCGAGGCAGGTTGCTTATGTATTACTCACCCGTTCGCCACTAAGTTCCAAGGAGCAAGCTCCTCTTCACTTCGTTCGACTTGCATGTATTAGGCACGCCGCCAGCGTTCATCCTGAGCCAGGATCAAACTCTCCATTTGATTCTTTCTCTTTTTAACTCTGACGAGTTTTGTTTATTAATTTATCCGTATTTCTTTTTTGAAATTGACGTTTCCTGTTTAGTTTTCAAAGACCATTTTCTGCACTCGGTTTCCCTTAGCGCTTGTATATAATACCACCCTCTTTAGCCACCGTCAACACTATTTTCACTTTATTTTGACATTTCTTCTTTTTTTAGGTCTTTTCAGTTCATTCGTGATTTTCATGGTTCATATATGCCTGTTTTACCTGTTTTTTTTGTCTTTTTTATAGGCGGTTTTTGGATAGTTTTTTGTTTCTTTTTCCCTTTTCGCTCACAAAAGTTGGCGTTTTATAAGCTTGATACCGATCCAGCTCACAATGCAGCACCTATTTAGACTTACCACTTTATTCTATGATTTTTTAGATCGACATCGTGTTTCATCATTTTATACCGTGATGGTCAGTATAAGCGCTTCTTTGAAAACATAAAAAAAGACACTCTAAATAGAGTGTCAAATTACCTGGCGATGAACTATCTTCACTAGCGCGTGGCTAGATATTGTCGCCGCTAAAGTGCTTAACTTCTGTGTTCGAGATGGGAACAGGTGTGACCACTTCGCTAAAATCACCAGATCGTAGTGCATTAGAGAGATGAACTCTCAAAACTGAATAACAGAAATTTGATCTTTTTCGAATCGTTGTATCTTTTGTGATTAAAACCTCGACCTATTAGTATCAGTCAGCTCCACATATCACTATGCTTCCACCTCTGACCTATCAACCTGATCGTCTCTCAGGGGTCTTACTACTTACGTATGGGAAATCTCATCTTGGAGTTGGCTTCGTGCTTAGATGCTTTCAGCGCTTATCCAGTCCATACTTAGCTACCCAGCGATGCCCTTGGCAGAACAACTGGTACACCAGCGGTATGTCCATCCCGGTCCTCTCGTACTAGGGACAGCGCTCCTCAAATTTCCTACGCCCACAACAGATAGGGACCGAACTGTCTCACGACGTTCTGAACCCAGCTCGCGTACCGCTTTAATGGGCGGACAGCCCAACCCTTGGAACCTAATTCAGCTCCAGGATGCGATGAGCCGACATCGAGGTGCCAAACCTCGCCGTCGATGTGAACTCTTGGGCGAGATTAGCCTGTTATCCCCAGGGTAGCTTTTATCCGTTAAGCGACGGCCCTTCCACTCGGAACCGCCGGATCACTAAGCCCGACTTTCGTCCCTGCTCGACTTGTAGGTCTCGCAGTCAAGCACCCTTCTGCCTTTACGCTCGTCGATTGATTTCCAACCAATCTGAGGGTACCTTTGGGCGCCTCCGTTACTCTTTAGGAGGCGACCGCCCCAGTCAAACTGCCCACCTGACACTCTCCCGGTACCGGATCACGGTACGCGGTTAGAACTTCAAACATACAAGAGTGGTATCCCAATGGCGACTCCACATATACTAGCGTACATGCTTCATAGTCTCCCACCTATCCTGTACATGTAGGCTCAAAGTTCAATATCAAGCTACAGTAAAGCTCCATGGGGTCTTTCCGTCTAGTTGCGGGTAACCGGCATCTTTACCGGTACTAAGATTTCACCGAGTCTGCTGCCGAGACAGCGCCCAAATCGTTACACCTTTCGTGCGGGTCGGAACTTACCCGACAAGGAATTTCGCTACCTTAGGACCGTTATAGTTACGGCCGCCGTTCACTGGGGCTTCAGTTCAATGCTTCGAACGAATTCTAACATATTCCCTTAACCTTCCAGCACCGGGCAGGTGTCACCCCCTATACTTCGTCTTGCGACTTTGCAGAGAGCTGTGTTTTAGTTAAACAGTCGCTTGGGCCTCTTCACTGCGGCTCTTACGAGCACCCCTTCTCCCGAAGTTACGGGGTCATTTTGCCGAGTTCCTTGGCAACAGTTCTCTCGCTCACCTTAGGATTCTCTCCTTGCCTACCTGTGTCGGTTTTGGTACGGGCCAATACATAATTAACGCTAGAAACTTTTCTTGAGAGCTGGCATCAGTTACTTCGCTACTTCCTCACGGGTTCACTCCTCGTAACGCCTTTGCTTTGCATGGCGGATTTGCCTACCATACAGCTCCTTCGCTTAAACCAGCACTTCCAGTCGCTGGCATAACCTAGCCTTCTCTGTCATTCCTTCACTTATGTATCGGGTACAGGAATATCAACCTGTTGTCCATCGACTACGCTTTTCAGCCTCATCTTAGGTCCCGACTTACCCAGGGAGGACGAGCCTTCCCCTGGAAACCTTAGGCAATCGGTGTGTCAGATTCTCACTGACATCTCGCTACTCACACCGGCATTCTCACTTCTATACACTCCACTGCTCCTTACGGTACAGCTTCAACGCAGTATAGAACGCTCCCCTACCATTTATTGAAACAATAAATCCATAGTTTCGGTATCATACTTAGCCCCGGTACATTTTCGGCGCAGGGTCACTCGACTAGTGAGCTGTTACGCACTCTTTAAAGGATGGCTGCTTCTGAGCCAACCTCCTAGTTGTCTGTGCATCCCCACATCCTTTTCCACTTAGCATGAATTTTGGGACCTTAACTGATGGTCTGGGCTGTTTCCCTTTCGACTACGGACCTTATCACCCATAGTCTGACTGCCAACTACTATCCACTGGCATTCGGAGTTTGATTATATTCAGTACCCCGAGATGGGGCCATCATACATTCAGTGCTCTACCTCCAGTGGCCTTACATTGACGCTAGCCCTAAAGCTATTTCGGGGAGAACCAGCTATATCTGAGTTCGATTGGAATTTCTCCGCTAGCCACAACTCATCCGCCAGCTTTTCAACGATGGTCGGTTCGGTCCTCCATTTGGTTTCACCCAAACTTCAACCTGGTCATGGCTAGATCACTCAGTTTCGGGTCTACCACAATGTACTATATCGCCCTATTAAGACTCGCTTTCGCTTCGGCTCCGTCTCTTCAACTTAACCTCGCACATTATGAGTAACTCGCCGGTTCATTCTACAAAAGGCACGCCATCACCCATTAACGGGCTCTGACTTCTTGTAAGCATACGGTTTCAGGATCTATTTCACTCCGCTTCCGCGGTTCTTTTCACCTTTCCCTCACGGTACTGGTTCACTATCGGTCACTAAGGAGTATTTAGCCTTACCGGGTGGTCCCGGTTGATTCCGACAAGGTTTCTCGTGCCTCGCCGTACTCAGGATACCACTAGAGTATCTTACGCTTTCGTCTACAGGGTTTGCACCTTCTTTGACTGGCCTTTCAATGCCATTCGACTAGCTTCGATATCCCACGTTGTGGTCCTACTACCCCATCACGAAGATGGTTTGGGCTTTTCCCGTTTCGCTCGCCACTACTCAGGGAATCACTTTTGTTTTCTTTTCCTCTTGCTACTAAGATGTTTCAGTTCGCAAGGTTGCCTCATCATAAACTATGTATTCATTTATGTGTAATACTGCATAACCAGTATTGGGTTTCCCCATTCGGATACCCCCGGATCGTTGTGTACGTACCACTCCCCGAGGCATTTCGCTGTTAGTCGCGTCCTTCATCAGCTCTTAGTGCCTAGGCATCCACCGTACGCCCTTACATATTTAATCACATGTAATTTCGCGCCCTAATTCTTAAAATCAGGTTTTTTTTAACGCTTATCGCTTGATAAGCTGTGTGTTTGCTTTGATTGCTTACTTAATTGCTTAAGTTACTGTTTTTGTTTAACTTGATGTAAATCTAGTTTTATACAACTATTCGAAAAGATCATGTTGATAACATTTATTTCTTTGTCTATCTCTTTTTCTTTTCTGTTATTCAGTTTTCAAAGATCATTTTTCTTGAGATTCCAACGGACTCTCAAAACTAAACAGGAAACTTTAGGTGTCAACTTCACGTCTTTCTAATTACTCCTTAGAAAGGAGGTGATCCATCCCCACCTTCCGGTAGGGATACCTTGTTACGACTTAACCCCAATCATCGATCCTACCTTCGACGGCTCCCTCCTAGTAAACTAGGTTAGGCCACCGGCTTCGGGTATTACCAACTCTCATGGTTTGACGGGCGGTGTGTACAAGGCCCGAGAACGTATTCACCGCGGCATTCTGATCCGCGATTACTAGCGATTCCGACTTCATGGAGTCGAGTTGCAGACTCCAATCCGAACTGAGACGTACTTTCTGAGATTCGCTCCGCATCGCTGCTTCGCTGCCCTCTGTATACGCCATTGTAGTACGTGTGTAGCCCAGATCATAAGGGGCATGATGATTTGACGTCATCCCCACCTTCCTCCGGTTTATCACCGGCAGTCTCTTTAGAGTCCCCAACTTAATGCTGGTAACTAAAGACAAGGGTTGCGCTCGTTGCGGGACTTAACCCAACATCTCACGACACGAGCTGACGACAACCATGCACCACCTGTATCCGCCATAACTATTACACATCTCTGTGCTTTTGCGCGGTATGTCAAGACCTGGTAAGGTTCTTCGCGTTGCTTCGAATTAAACCACATACTCCACCGCTTGTGCGGGCCCCCGTCAATTCCTTTGAGTTTTACGCTTGCGCGCATACTCCCCAGGCGGGATACTTATTGCGTTAACTACAGCACTGAATTTCTCCAACACTTAGTATCCATCGTTTACGGCGTGGACTACTAGGGTATCTAATCCTATTTGCTCCCCACGCTTTCGAGCCTCAGCGTCAGTTACAGGCCAGTTAGCCGCCTTCGCCACTGGTGTTCCTCCATATATCTACGCATTTTACCGCTACACATGGAATTCCACTAACCTCTCCTGCACTCTAGTCTACCAGTTTCTATGGCATCACGGGGTTAAGCCCCGAACTTTAACCATAAACTTGATAAACCGCCTGCGCTCCCTTTACGCCCAATAATTCCGGATAACGCTTGCCACCTACGTATTACCGCGGCTGCTGGCACGTAGTTAGCCGTGGCTTTCTGGTAAGGTACCGTCATATAAGAAGCATTCCCTCTTCCTATCGTTCTTCCCTTACAACAGAGCTTTACAACCCGAAGGCCGTCTTCACTCACGCGGCGTTGCTCGGTCAGGGTTTCCCCCATTGCCGAAAATTCCCTACTGCTGCCTCCCGTAGGAGTCTGGGCCGTGTCTCAGTCCCAGTGTGGCCGGTCACCCTCTCAGGTCGGCTACGCATCATCGTCTTGGTAAGCCGTTACCTTACCAACTAACTAATGCGCCATAAGCCCATCTCGTTGTGATGTATCCCATCTTTAATTAATCTAAGATGTCTTAGATTAACGTATCCGGTATTAGCAGAAGTTTCCCTCTGTTATCCCAGGCATCGAGGCAGGTTGCTTATGTATTACTCACCCGTTCGCCACTAAGTTCCAAGGAGCAAGCTCCTCTTCACTTCGTTCGACTTGCATGTATTAGGCACGCCGCCAGCGTTCATCCTGAGCCAGGATCAAACTCTCCATTTGATTCTTTCTCTTTTTAACTCTGACGAGTTTTGTTTATTAATTTATCCGTATTTCTTTTTGAAATTGACGTTTCCTGTTTAGTTTTCAAAGACCATTTTCTGCACTCGGTTTCCCTTAGCGCTTGTATATAATACCACCCTCTTTAGCCACCGTCAACACTATTTTCACTTTATTTTGACATTTCTTCTTTTTTTAGGTCTTTTCAGTTCATTCGTGATTTTCATGGTTCATATATGCCTGTTTTACCTGTTTTTTTGTCTTTTTTATAGGCGGTTTTTGGATAGTTTTTTGTTTCTTTTTCCCTTTTCGCTCACAAAAGTTGGCGTTTTATAAGCTTGATACCGATCCAGCTCACAATGCAGCACCTATTTAGACTTACCACTTTATTCTATGATTTTTTAGATCGACATCGTGTTTCATCATTTTATACCGTGATGGTCAGTATAAGCGCTTCTTTGAAAACATAAAAAAAGACACTCTAAATAGAGTGTCAAATTACCTGGCGATGAACTATCTTCACTAGCGCGTGGCTAGATATTGTCGCCGCTAAAGTGCTTAACTTCTGTGTTCGAGATGGGAACAGGTGTGACCACTTCGCTAAAATCACCAGATCGTAGTGCATTAGAGAGATGAACTCTCAAAACTGAATAACAGAAATTTGATCTTTTTCGAATCGTTGTATCTTTTGTGATTAAAACCTCGACCTATTAGTATCAGTCAGCTCCACATATCACTATGCTTCCACCTCTGACCTATCAACCTGATCGTCTCTCAGGGGTCTTACTACTTACGTATGGGAAATCTCATCTTGGAGTTGGCTTCGTGCTTAGATGCTTTCAGCGCTTATCCAGTCCATACTTAGCTACCCAGCGATGCCCTTGGCAGAACAACTGGTACACCAGCGGTATGTCCATCCCGGTCCTCTCGTACTAGGGACAGCGCTCCTCAAATTTCCTACGCCCACAACAGATAGGGACCGAACTGTCTCACGACGTTCTGAACCCAGCTCGCGTACCGCTTTAATGGGCGGACAGCCCAACCCTTGGAACCTAATTCAGCTCCAGGATGCGATGAGCCGACATCGAGGTGCCAAACCTCGCCGTCGATGTGAACTCTTGGGCGAGATTAGCCTGTTATCCCCAGGGTAGCTTTTATCCGTTAAGCGACGGCCCTTCCACTCGGAACCGCCGGATCACTAAGCCCGACTTTCGTCCCTGCTCGACTTGTAGGTCTCGCAGTCAAGCACCCTTCTGCCTTTACGCTCGTCGATTGATTTCCAACCAATCTGAGGGTACCTTTGGGCGCCTCCGTTACTCTTTAGGAGGCGACCGCCCCAGTCAAACTGCCCACCTGACACTCTCCCGGTACCGGATCACGGTACGCGGTTAGAACTTCAAACATACAAGAGTGGTATCCCAATGGCGACTCCACATATACTAGCGTACATGCTTCATAGTCTCCCACCTATCCTGTACATGTAGGCTCAAAGTTCAATATCAAGCTACAGTAAAGCTCCATGGGGTCTTTCCGTCTAGTTGCGGGTAACCGGCATCTTTACCGGTACTAAGATTTCACCGAGTCTGCTGCCGAGACAGCGCCCAAATCGTTACACCTTTCGTGCGGGTCGGAACTTACCCGACAAGGAATTTCGCTACCTTAGGACCGTTATAGTTACGGCCGCCGTTCACTGGGGCTTCAGTTCAATGCTTCGAACGAATTCTAACATATTCCCTTAACCTTCCAGCACCGGGCAGGTGTCACCCCCTATACTTCGTCTTGCGACTTTGCAGAGAGCTGTGTTTTAGTTAAACAGTCGCTTGGGCCTCTTCACTGCGGCTCTTACGAGCACCCCTTCTCCCGAAGTTACGGGGTCATTTTGCCGAGTTCCTTGGCAACAGTTCTCTCGCTCACCTTAGGATTCTCTCCTTGCCTACCTGTGTCGGTTTTGGTACGGGCCAATACATAATTAACGCTAGAAACTTTTCTTGAGAGCTGGCATCAGTTACTTCGCTACTTCCTCACGGGTTCACTCCTCGTAACGCCTTTGCTTTGCATGGCGGATTTGCCTACCATACAGCTCCTTCGCTTAAACCAGCACTTCCAGTCGCTGGCATAACCTAGCCTTCTCTGTCATTCCTTCACTTATGTATCGGGTACAGGAATATCAACCTGTTGTCCATCGACTACGCTTTTCAGCCTCATCTTAGGTCCCGACTTACCCAGGGAGGACGAGCCTTCCCCTGGAAACCTTAGGCAATCGGTGTGTCAGATTCTCACTGACATCTCGCTACTCACACCGGCATTCTCACTTCTATACACTCCACTGCTCCTTACGGTACAGCTTCAACGCAGTATAGAACGCTCCCCTACCATTTATTGAAACAATAAATCCATAGTTTCGGTATCATACTTAGCCCCGGTACATTTTCGGCGCAGGGTCACTCGACTAGTGAGCTGTTACGCACTCTTTAAAGGATGGCTGCTTCTGAGCCAACCTCCTAGTTGTCTGTGCATCCCCACATCCTTTTCCACTTAGCATGAATTTTGGGACCTTAACTGATGGTCTGGGCTGTTTCCCTTTCGACTACGGACCTTATCACCCATAGTCTGACTGCCAACTACTATCCACTGGCATTCGGAGTTTGATTATATTCAGTACCCCGAGATGGGGCCATCATACATTCAGTGCTCTACCTCCAGTGGCCTTACATTGACGCTAGCCCTAAAGCTATTTCGGGGAGAACCAGCTATATCTGAGTTCGATTGGAATTTCTCCGCTAGCCACAACTCATCCGCCAGCTTTTCAACGATGGTCGGTTCGGTCCTCCATTTGGTTTCACCCAAACTTCAACCTGGTCATGGCTAGATCACTCAGTTTCGGGTCTACCACAATGTACTATATCGCCCTATTAAGACTCGCTTTCGCTTCGGCTCCGTCTCTTCAACTTAACCTCGCACATTATGAGTAACTCGCCGGTTCATTCTACAAAAGGCACGCCATCACCCATTAACGGGCTCTGACTTCTTGTAAGCATACGGTTTCAGGATCTATTTCACTCCGCTTCCGCGGTTCTTTTCACCTTTCCCTCACGGTACTGGTTCACTATCGGTCACTAAGGAGTATTTAGCCTTACCGGGTGGTCCCGGTTGATTCCGACAAGGTTTCTCGTGCCTCGCCGTACTCAGGATACCACTAGAGTATCTTACGCTTTCGTCTACAGGGTTTGCACCTTCTTTGACTGGCCTTTCAATGCCATTCGACTAGCTTCGATATCCCACGTTGTGGTCCTACTACCCCATCACGAAGATGGTTTGGGCTTTTCCCGTTTCGCTCGCCACTACTCAGGGAATCACTTTTGTTTTCTTTTCCTCTTGCTACTAAGATGTTTCAGTTCGCAAGGTTGCCTCATCATAAACTATGTATTCATTTATGTGTAATACTGCATAACCAGTATTGGGTTTCCCCATTCGGATACCCCCGGATCGTTGTGTACGTACCACTCCCCGAGGCATTTCGCTGTTAGTCGCGTCCTTCATCAGCTCTTAGTGCCTAGGCATCCACCGTACGCCCTTACATATTTAATCACATGTAATTTCGCGCCCTAATTCTTAAAATCAGGTTTTTTTTAACGCTTATCGCTTGATAAGCTGTGTGTTTGCTTTGATTGCTTACTTAATTGCTTAAGTTACTGTTTTTGTTTAACTTGATGTAAATCTAGTTTTATACAACTATTCGAAAAGATCATGTTGATAACATTTATTTCTTTGTCTATCTCTTTTTCTTTTCTGTTATTCAGTTTTCAAAGATCATTTTTCTTGAGATTCCAACGGACTCTCAAAACTAAACAGGAAACTTTAGGTGTCAACTTCACGTCTTTCTAATTACTCCTTAGAAAGGAGGTGATCCATCCCCACCTTCCGGTAGGGATACCTTGTTACGACTTAACCCCAATCATCGATCCTACCTTCGACGGCTCCCTCCTAGTAAACTAGGTTAGGCCACCGGCTTCGGGTATTACCAACTCTCATGGTTTGACGGGCGGTGTGTACAAGGCCCGAGAACGTATTCACCGCGGCATTCTGATCCGCGATTACTAGCGATTCCGACTTCATGGAGTCGAGTTGCAGACTCCAATCCGAACTGAGACGTACTTTCTGAGATTCGCTCCGCATCGCTGCTTCGCTGCCCTCTGTATACGCCATTGTAGTACGTGTGTAGCCCAGATCATAAGGGGCATGATGATTTGACGTCATCCCCACCTTCCTCCGGTTTATCACCGGCAGTCTCTTTAGAGTCCCCAACTTAATGCTGGTAACTAAAGACAAGGGTTGCGCTCGTTGCGGGACTTAACCCAACATCTCACGACACGAGCTGACGACAACCATGCACCACCTGTATCCGCCATAACTATTACACATCTCTGTGCTTTTGCGCGGTATGTCAAGACCTGGTAAGGTTCTTCGCGTTGCTTCGAATTAAACCACATACTCCACCGCTTGTGCGGGCCCCCGTCAATTCCTTTGAGTTTTACGCTTGCGCGCATACTCCCCAGGCGGGATACTTATTGCGTTAACTACAGCACTGAATTTCTCCAACACTTAGTATCCATCGTTTACGGCGTGGACTACTAGGGTATCTAATCCTATTTGCTCCCCACGCTTTCGAGCCTCAGCGTCAGTTACAGGCCAGTTAGCCGCCTTCGCCACTGGTGTTCCTCCATATATCTACGCATTTTACCGCTACACATGGAATTCCACTAACCTCTCCTGCACTCTAGTCTACCAGTTTCTATGGCATCACGGGGTTAAGCCCCGAACTTTAACCATAAACTTGATAAACCGCCTGCGCTCCCTTTACGCCCAATAATTCCGGATAACGCTTGCCACCTACGTATTACCGCGGCTGCTGGCACGTAGTTAGCCGTGGCTTTCTGGTAAGGTACCGTCATATAAGAAGCATTCCCTCTTCCTATCGTTCTTCCCTTACAACAGAGCTTTACAACCCGAAGGCCGTCTTCACTCACGCGGCGTTGCTCGGTCAGGGTTTCCCCCATTGCCGAAAATTCCCTACTGCTGCCTCCCGTAGGAGTCTGGGCCGTGTCTCAGTCCCAGTGTGGCCGGTCACCCTCTCAGGTCGGCTACGCATCATCGTCTTGGTAAGCCGTTACCTTACCAACTAACTAATGCGCCATAAGCCCATCTCGTTGTGATGTATCCCATCTTTAATTAATCTAAGATGTCTTAGATTAACGTATCCGGTATTAGCAGAAGTTTCCCTCTGTTATCCCAGGCATCGAGGCAGGTTGCTTATGTATTACTCACCCGTTCGCCACTAAGTTCCAAGGAGCAAGCTCCTCTTCACTTCGTTCGACTTGCATGTATTAGGCACGCCGCCAGCGTTCATCCTGAGCCAGGATCAAACTCTCCATTTGATTCTTTCTCTTTTTAACTCTGACGAGTTTTGTTTATTAATTTATCCGTATTTCTTTTTGAAATTGACGTTTCCTGTTTAGTTTTCAAAGACCATTTTCTGCACTCGGTTTCCCTTAGCGCTTGTATATAATACCACCCTCTTTAGCCACCGTCAACACTATTTTCACTTTATTTTGACATTTCTTCTTTTTTTAGGTCTTTTCAGTTCATTCGTGATTTTCATGGTTCATATATGCCTGTTTTACCTGTTTTTTTTGTCTTTTTTATAGGCGGTTTTTGGATGGTTTTTTGTTTCTTTTTCCCTTTTCGCTCACAAAAGTTGGCGTTTTATAAGCTTGATACCGATCCAGCTCACAATGCAGCACCTATTTAGACTTACCACTTTATTCTATGATTTTTTAGATCGACATCGTGTTTCATCATTTTATACCGTGATGGTCAGTATAAGCGCTTCTTTGAGAACATAAAAAAAGACACTCTAAATAGAGTGTCAAATTACCTGGCGATGAACTATCTTCACTAGCGCGTGGCTAGATATTGTCGCCGCTAAAGTGCTTAACTTCTGTGTTCGAGATGGGAACAGGTGTGACCACTTCGCTAAAATCACCAGATCGTAGTGCATTAGAGAGATGAACTCTCAAAACTGAATAACAGAAATTTGATCTTTTTCGAATCGTTGTATCTTTTGTGATTAAAACCTCGACCTATTAGTATCAGTCAGCTCCACATATCACTATGCTTCCACCTCTGACCTATCAACCTGATCGTCTCTCAGGGGTCTTACTACTTACGTATGGGAAATCTCATCTTGGAGTTGGCTTCGTGCTTAGATGCTTTCAGCGCTTATCCAGTCCATACTTAGCTACCCAGCGATGCCCTTGGCAGAACAACTGGTACACCAGCGGTATGTCCATCCCGGTCCTCTCGTACTAGGGACAGCGCTCCTCAAATTTCCTACGCCCACAACAGATAGGGACCGAACTGTCTCACGACGTTCTGAACCCAGCTCGCGTACCGCTTTAATGGGCGGACAGCCCAACCCTTGGAACCTAATTCAGCTCCAGGATGCGATGAGCCGACATCGAGGTGCCAAACCTCGCCGTCGATGTGAACTCTTGGGCGAGATTAGCCTGTTATCCCCAGGGTAGCTTTTATCCGTTAAGCGACGGCCCTTCCACTCGGAACCGCCGGATCACTAAGCCCGACTTTCGTCCCTGCTCGACTTGTAGGTCTCGCAGTCAAGCACCCTTCTGCCTTTACGCTCGTCGATTGATTTCCAACCAATCTGAGGGTACCTTTGGGCGCCTCCGTTACTCTTTAGGAGGCGACCGCCCCAGTCAAACTGCCCACCTGACACTCTCCCGGTACCGGATCACGGTACGCGGTTAGAACTTCAAACATACAAGAGTGGTATCCCAATGGCGACTCCACATATACTAGCGTACATGCTTCATAGTCTCCCACCTATCCTGTACATGTAGGCTCAAAGTTCAATATCAAGCTACAGTAAAGCTCCATGGGGTCTTTCCGTCTAGTTGCGGGTAACCGGCATCTTTACCGGTACTAAGATTTCACCGAGTCTGCTGCCGAGACAGCGCCCAAATCGTTACACCTTTCGTGCGGGTCGGAACTTACCCGACAAGGAATTTCGCTACCTTAGGACCGTTATAGTTACGGCCGCCGTTCACTGGGGCTTCAGTTCAATGCTTCGAACGAATTCTAACATATTCCCTTAACCTTCCAGCACCGGGCAGGTGTCACCCCCTATACTTCGTCTTGCGACTTTGCAGAGAGCTGTGTTTTAGTTAAACAGTCGCTTGGGCCTCTTCACTGCGGCTCTTACGAGCACCCCTTCTCCCGAAGTTACGGGGTCATTTTGCCGAGTTCCTTGGCAACAGTTCTCTCGCTCACCTTAGGATTCTCTCCTTGCCTACCTGTGTCGGTTTTGGTACGGGCCAATACATAATTAACGCTAGAAACTTTTCTTGAGAGCTGGCATCAGTTACTTCGCTACTTCCTCACGGGTTCACTCCTCGTAACGCCTTTGCTTTGCATGGCGGATTTGCCTACCATACAGCTCCTTCGCTTAAACCAGCACTTCCAGTCGCTGGCATAACCTAGCCTTCTCTGTCATTCCTTCACTTATGTATCGGGTACAGGAATATCAACCTGTTGTCCATCGACTACGCTTTTCAGCCTCATCTTAGGTCCCGACTTACCCAGGGAGGACGAGCCTTCCCCTGGAAACCTTAGGCAATCGGTGTGTCAGATTCTCACTGACATCTCGCTACTCACACCGGCATTCTCACTTCTATACACTCCACTGCTCCTTACGGTACAGCTTCAACGCAGTATAGAACGCTCCCCTACCATTTATTGAAACAATAAATCCATAGTTTCGGTATCATACTTAGCCCCGGTACATTTTCGGCGCAGGGTCACTCGACTAGTGAGCTGTTACGCACTCTTTAAAGGATGGCTGCTTCTGAGCCAACCTCCTAGTTGTCTGTGCATCCCCACATCCTTTTCCACTTAGCATGAATTTTGGGACCTTAACTGATGGTCTGGGCTGTTTCCCTTTCGACTACGGACCTTATCACCCATAGTCTGACTGCCAACTACTATCCACTGGCATTCGGAGTTTGATTATATTCAGTACCCCGAGATGGGGCCATCATACATTCAGTGCTCTACCTCCAGTGGCCTTACATTGACGCTAGCCCTAAAGCTATTTCGGGGAGAACCAGCTATATCTGAGTTCGATTGGAATTTCTCCGCTAGCCACAACTCATCCGCCAGCTTTTCAACGATGGTCGGTTCGGTCCTCCATTTGGTTTCACCCAAACTTCAACCTGGTCATGGCTAGATCACTCAGTTTCGGGTCTACCACAATGTACTATATCGCCCTATTAAGACTCGCTTTCGCTTCGGCTCCGTCTCTTCAACTTAACCTCGCACATTATGAGTAACTCGCCGGTTCATTCTACAAAAGGCACGCCATCACCCATTAACGGGCTCTGACTTCTTGTAAGCATACGGTTTCAGGATCTATTTCACTCCGCTTCCGCGGTTCTTTTCACCTTTCCCTCACGGTACTGGTTCACTATCGGTCACTAAGGAGTATTTAGCCTTACCGGGTGGTCCCGGTTGATTCCGACAAGGTTTCTCGTGCCTCGCCGTACTCAGGATACCACTAGAGTATCTTACGCTTTCGTCTACAGGGTTTGCACCTTCTTTGACTGGCCTTTCAATGCCATTCGACTAGCTTCGATATCCCACGTTGTGGTCCTACTACCCCATCACGAAGATGGTTTGGGCTTTTCCCGTTTCGCTCGCCACTACTCAGGGAATCACTTTTGTTTTCTTTTCCTCTTGCTACTAAGATGTTTCAGTTCGCAAGGTTGCCTCATCATAAACTATGTATTCATTTATGTGTAATACTGCATAACCAGTATTGGGTTTCCCCATTCGGATACCCCCGGATCGTTGTGTACGTACCACTCCCCGAGGCATTTCGCTGTTAGTCGCGTCCTTCATCAGCTCTTAGTGCCTAGGCATCCACCGTACGCCCTTACATATTTAATCACATGTAATTTCGCGCCCTAATTCTTAAAATCAGGTTTTTTTTAACGCTTATCGCTTGATAAGCTGTGTGTTTGCTTTGATTGCTTACTTAATTGCTTAAGTTACTGTTTTTGTTTAACTTGATGTAAATCTAGTTTTATACAACTATTCGAAAAGATCATGTTGATAACATTTATTTCTTTGTCTATCTCTTTTTCTTTTCTGTTATTCAGTTTTCAAAGATCATTTTTCTTGAGATTCCAACGGACTCTCAAAACTAAACAGGAAACTTTAGGTGTCAACTTCACGTCTTTCTAATTACTCCTTAGAAAGGAGGTGATCCATCCCCACCTTCCGGTAGGGATACCTTGTTACGACTTAACCCCAATCATCGATCCTACCTTCGACGGCTCCCTCCTAGTAAACTAGGTTAGGCCACCGGCTTCGGGTATTACCAACTCTCATGGTTTGACGGGCGGTGTGTACAAGGCCCGAGAACGTATTCACCGCGGCATTCTGATCCGCGATTACTAGCGATTCCGACTTCATGGAGTCGAGTTGCAGACTCCAATCCGAACTGAGACGTACTTTCTGAGATTCGCTCCGCATCGCTGCTTCGCTGCCCTCTGTATACGCCATTGTAGTACGTGTGTAGCCCAGATCATAAGGGGCATGATGATTTGACGTCATCCCCACCTTCCTCCGGTTTATCACCGGCAGTCTCTTTAGAGTCCCCAACTTAATGCTGGTAACTAAAGACAAGGGTTGCGCTCGTTGCGGGACTTAACCCAACATCTCACGACACGAGCTGACGACAACCATGCACCACCTGTATCCGCCATAACTATTACACATCTCTGTGCTTTTGCGCGGTATGTCAAGACCTGGTAAGGTTCTTCGCGTTGCTTCGAATTAAACCACATACTCCACCGCTTGTGCGGGCCCCCGTCAATTCCTTTGAGTTTTACGCTTGCGCGCATACTCCCCAGGCGGGATACTTATTGCGTTAACTACAGCACTGAATTTCTCCAACACTTAGTATCCATCGTTTACGGCGTGGACTACTAGGGTATCTAATCCTATTTGCTCCCCACGCTTTCGAGCCTCAGCGTCAGTTACAGGCCAGTTAGCCGCCTTCGCCACTGGTGTTCCTCCATATATCTACGCATTTTACCGCTACACATGGAATTCCACTAACCTCTCCTGCACTCTAGTCTACCAGTTTCTATGGCATCACGGGGTTAAGCCCCGAACTTTAACCATAAACTTGATAAACCGCCTGCGCTCCCTTTACGCCCAATAATTCCGGATAACGCTTGCCACCTACGTATTACCGCGGCTGCTGGCACGTAGTTAGCCGTGGCTTTCTGGTAAGGTACCGTCATATAAGAAGCATTCCCTCTTCCTATCGTTCTTCCCTTACAACAGAGCTTTACAACCCGAAGGCCGTCTTCACTCACGCGGCGTTGCTCGGTCAGGGTTTCCCCCATTGCCGAAAATTCCCTACTGCTGCCTCCCGTAGGAGTCTGGGCCGTGTCTCAGTCCCAGTGTGGCCGGTCACCCTCTCAGGTCGGCTACGCATCATCGTCTTGGTAAGCCGTTACCTTACCAACTAACTAATGCGCCATAAGCCCATCTCGTTGTGATGTATCCCATCTTTAATTAATCTAAGATGTCTTAGATTAACGTATCCGGTATTAGCAGAAGTTTCCCTCTGTTATCCCAGGCATCGAGGCAGGTTGCTTATGTATTACTCACCCGTTCGCCACTAAGTTCCAAGGAGCAAGCTCCTCTTCACTTCGTTCGACTTGCATGTATTAGGCACGCCGCCAGCGTTCATCCTGAGCCAGGATCAAACTCTCCATTTGATTCTTTCTCTTTTTAACTCTGACGAGTTTTGTTTATTAATTTATCCGTATTTCTTTTTGAAATTGACGTTTCCTGTTTAGTTTTCAAAGACCATTTTCTGCACTCGGTTTCCCTTAGCGCTTGTATATAATATCCCACATATAGAGTTTTGTCAAATGTTTTCGGGCTTTTTATTTAAATTCTTTTACCGTTAAATATTTATCGAAATATCTGTAAATTTCTTCTTCGATAAATGGATAACTTTTACTCTTAACTTGTTCTACTAATCGATCTTTCTCTTCGACGACTATATCGATAATTTCTTTCGAATAATTCATCGAAATTTGATGATCATCAAATTCATCTTCATCAAGAACAATATACTTCCCATCTGGAAACACTTTAACATCAAGATCATAATCTATGTTTTTAAGACCTTCTTCATCGAATACACTCGGCGAAGCGAGATTACAATAATAATAGACTCCCTTATTACGTATCATCGAGATAACATTGTACCAACGATTTAAGTAGTAAAAACAAATTGCCGGTTCACGTGTGAACCATCGTCTACCATCTGATTCAACGACCCAAGTTTTATATGTTATTAAAACGATTTTCTCATCATCAACATCGAGGACTGTCCCACTAGACCAAGTCCGATGAAGCGATCCATCATGTTTATAACTTTGTATATATATTACTTCTCCAACTTTTGGTAACATAACAACACTTCCCATCCTTTAACATTATACACAATAAATGTCTAATTTCTATTCTTAATTCCAGTTCTAAGCATTAATAAAGGTTCTAATTTAGGCATGAGTGCTAAAATCAGAGCAAAAGATATAATTGTAGTGGGAATCATGTATGTTGCATTATATGAAACAACACCTAACAAAACATTACCACGATAAAATCCCGCATAGAATAGCAAGCCAGATAATGTATGCAAGATGAACCTTAATAGATTCGATACAACAACTCCTATTGGCAGGGATAAATCATATACTTTTAGATTAGGAATCAATCCTACGATTGCATAAACCGAATAAGCAAAAATATAATCCAAGAAAAATTGAAACCAGTGAATTGCAATCGGTGGCTGAATCATGCACTTCACAAGAAATGACAGGCTTACGACACATATTGAATTCTTCAACCCTAAATGATAACTTGCCACAATTAAGACCAAAATACTCGAAGATACGGAACCACCTTGTGGCAACCTCAAAATGTCAAAAGTGACTGTGATGCATTCCAAAACTCCAAAAAGTAACACATATGTTGAAATTGTTAGTATTTTTTTTGTTTTCATTTTTATCACCTCAATACATATAAACCTTACGTGAGTAACGATCTCCTCTAATTATATCTATTGTATAAAAAATAAAAAGAGGTTTAAAGCACCTCTTTTAAATAATCAATAAAATCACGATATTTAACGCCGTATATATATTGTCCATCTAATTGCTCATAAAGAAGCAGTTTGGAATTAAATACTAAATCATGAATCCGCGTATAATTTGGCACAATATCTAGATAGGTCATTACCGATTTATCTTTTAAACAGGCCGTCTTTCTTATTACATGGTGATCAAGCGTTGCATAAGCAAACTTCGCTTCGAACAACTCCAACACATCACCCACCAAAATAAGCGTAGCACTCAAATCATAAAAATCAGTAAATACGGAATGTGCCCCATAAGGGAAATCCATTTCCGTAGGCCTTCCAAAGTATCTACTAAATTTACCCGCTGTTGCAATCATTAAACTTGGGTGTGTCACATAAATGCATTCTTGTTGAAGAGTCATAAGTTGCATCATTTTTCCGCTGGATAACACAAGACGTTCTTGATTTGAAATATACGGAACCATGTCCTTAACAAGTACATCCGAATTAAACTCACAATCTCCAAAAACGCAAACAGTTCCATCTTTCATATGACTTTGGATCCCATCCAGTATAATTTTAGAATAGAACGGATCAAATCCATCGCTTTCATGTACGAGCACCAAACCATCTTTTTCCACTTCTAAACGCTTTAAGAGTTTCTCCACTGTTAGAGCCACGTCTTTTGAAGAATACATAGATAACACCTCCACTTCCCTATTTAATACAAATAATTGTTATTTATTAATGTTTCTTTCTTGATGTTGACTGTGAGCGAGTTTACTTGCTGCAGAAGCTGCAATTGCTCCAACAATATCATCGAGGAATGTATTGCAAGTTCCATTGTTATGTTCGTTCAAAGTTCCGATTATGCCTGGCTTAACTTTGTCAATATAGCCATAATTTGTGAGCGCAATTGAACCATAGAGGTTACAAATCCCGTAAGCAAGAACCTCATCAATTCCATAGAGTCCTTCATCTCGATGAATAATATCTTCGATAAAATTACCACCAAAATTATTATTTTCAACAGAGATGTCAATGTTAATTCCGGTAATCAACGCATGTTGGACTTCACGCTTATTCAATACACTGTTAACGATTGGTTTTATATCAATCGAATCGATATCTTCAACATAGTCTTTTTGAAGAAAAACAACACACTCTATAATATCGGATATTTCTACTCCACGACTCTTTAACAATGCCACACATTTATCATACATAATGAACCCTCCCATATATAGATTTATTATACATGACTTTCATCATAAAAAAACAGAAATGGATGCAAGGTCTGTTATTTATTTCATTTTGCGACTGCTTGCGTTACAATATAAGGAATAATTAGGAGGTCAATATATGACATACGAAGATTTACTGGATAAATTAAATAGCTTGAATCTTGCAATTACAACAATGAGTTTTGACGCACTAACAATCGCACCACGAAATGGAGCAGCTTTCCGAAATAAAGCACTGTCTATTCTTTCGGGTGAATATTTTGCACTACTGACTGATCCAAAAACATACCAAATATTGGAAGAAAGTCAAAATAACGAAAATCCCATTATCGCAGAAAGTGCTAAAACACAACTTCGACAACTTAATAAAATTAAAAATATTCCGTCTGATGAATATATTGCATTTGACAAATTAAAATACGACTCCCAACAATCTTGGGAAGACGCACGCGAAAAAGGTGATTATGATCTTTTCAAAAAGAATCTTGACGCCTTGATTTCGGGTCAAATAAACGCAATCAAGCATCGCAATTCAGATTTAAGTATTTATGAATCATGTCTTGATGATTACGAAGAAGGATTACGCGAATCTCATGTTGAAGGTTTTTTCACCACCCTTGAACAAAAACTTGTTCCATTTATTGATAAGGTGATTGAAGCACAAGGACCTAAACCAGCATTTCTAAGCGCACCAGTTACAGAACACGAGCAGGATTTAATCTCAGATTTAATTAAGGGACATATGGGTTATGATGCATCATTTGGATACATGGGACATGCGGCCCACCCATTCAGTAGCACATTCTCAATTAATGATTCACGTATCACGACACATTATTACGAAAATGACTTCACTTCTAATATTTTCTCAATCATTCACGAAATTGGACATTCAATGTACAACCACCAAGTAAGTATTGACTTCGAAGGTTATCCAATTGCTGATAGCATGAGCATGAGTCTACATGAGTCTCAATCACGATTAATGGAAAATATGATTGGTAGAAGTGAATCATTTTGGACACCGCTATATCCAAAACTACAAGCAATTATCCCTCATGTTTTAAAAGATGTTGATCTCGATGCATTTATTAAGGGTATTAATTACGTAGAAAAAGGGTATATTCGTGTAGAGGCAGATGAACTTACATATCCACTACATATTATGGTTCGATATAATACAGAGAAAGAAATTTTTAATAACAATCATAGCGCGGAAGGTCTTGATCATTTCTTCGCAGATCAAATGACACAATTACTTGGAATTACACCGGAAAACCCAAGCGATGGAATTCTCCAGGATGTACATTGGAGCGATGCTTCATTTGGATATTTCCCAACATATGCGGTGGGTACAGCTTATGCAGCTCAGTTCATGAAAAAAATGGAAGAGGATATCAATCTTAATGAAGCTCTCTTAAACGGTCAAATGGATATTGTATTTAAGTGGTTGCGTGAGAACATTCATCAATTCGGTGGGATGTACGATACACAAACAATGATTGAAAAAGTTACCAATGAGTCATTTAATCCAAACTACTACATTGATTATCTTATCGAAAAGTATTCGACACTTCTAGGCATTTAGTTAGACCCAGTCCTCCATCTTTGTTACAATTTAACTATAAATAGAGGAGGACTTACGATGACTTATAAATTACCTGAACTTTCATATGACTTTAATGCATTAGAACCACAAATTGATGCCAAAACAATGGAAATTCATTACACAAAGCATCATCAAACATATATCACTAATTTAAATACAGCACTTGAAAAACACCCAGAATTAGAACAAGAATCACTCACAAACCTTATTGAGAACTTAAAGAATGTCCCAGAAGACATCCGCACAGCAGTTCAAAACAATGGTGGTGGTCATTTAAACCATACGATGTTTTGGGAATTTCTATCCCCAAACAAAGGTCAAGAGCCTGGTGAAGCCTTAATGAATGCAATCAATCATGATTTCGGCTCATTCGATGCATTTAAAGAAGCTTTCTCAAATGCTGCTAAAACACGTTTTGGAAGCGGTTGGGCTTGGTTAGTGATGGATTCAAACAAATCACTTAAAGTTGTATCTACCGCAAATCAAGATAATCCAATTTCAGAGGGATTAACTCCGATTTTAGGTCTTGATGTTTGGGAACATGCATATTACCTAAACTATCAAAATCGTCGTCCTGATTACATTAATGGCTTCTTTGAAATTATTAATTGGGCTAAAGTCGATCAATTGTATACAGAAAACAAATAATTTTTTTAAAAAGCACCGCTCTTTTATTATAAAAAGCGGTGCTTTTATTTGAAAAAAAACCTGCAAGAATGCGAAGATTGTAAATAATCTCGCTTCCCGCAGGTTTTTTTATCGATCCAAGATCATTTGTTCATATCCTAAGAACTCGAATCCTAATCGTTCATAAAGTTTTTTTGCACCACGATTACTTGGCGTTACTTCCAATCTGAATCGAATTACATCGGGGAATTTATCCATTAAAATCGAAAGAGCTTCGGTACCGAGGCCCTTACCACGGTAAGCATCGTCAACAGACAACTCTTCTACCCATAATTGTAATCCCCCAACTTCAGTTGAAAACATAATCGAACATAACAGATAACCACATACGTTCCCTTCTTCAACCAAAAACCACCCAAAACAGTCATTTTCTTTGATGATATGACTAAAGTTTCGCTTGAATAATTCGTAATCTGGTTCACCCAAACATGCAGGACTTGTTAAAAACTTTGTCGCAAGTTCGGCGTACAACGTTAAATCCGAATCCGTAAATGCTTTTAATTCCATAATGCCTCCCTATTTTCGAAGTGTGTAACAAATAATTGCCGATGCAATCGCGACATTTAGTGATTCAAACTGTGATGTTTCAATTTTGACAGTTCCATCACACAAATCCACTACAGCATCCGACACACCACTACCTTCAGAACCCATCACGACCGCAATCGGACAAGTTTTAATATCTTGTAAATTGTGCGTATTTTCACCGAGATAACTCGCATAAACCGGAATGTTCCACGCTTTAATCTGAGCAATTGCAACATCTAAAGGCATACGAATGACCGGAATGTGAAATATTGAACCTTGTGTGGAGCGAATGACTTTGTCATTGAACTCATCTACACATGTTTCAGACACAATAACCGCATCAAATCCAAAACTATGCGCTGTACGAATAATGGTACCCAGATTCCCAGGATCTTGAACGCCATCACAAATGAGATAGCGATCAGCTTCCTTTAACTCACGTTGAGGTTTTGAAATAATCGCAAACTGGTGCGAACCAGAAATTGTATTGGATAATTTTTGAGCTATATGTTCAGTAATCTGAACATCATCGCTTTCCGTTAAACCTATTGTTTTTTTTACAATACCAGCTGTGTTAGCTTCTTGAATTAAGTGTTCACCTTCAATCAAAACCTCATTGTGTTCGTCTCGATACTTTTTTTTACTTAATTTAGTACAATGCTTCACGAAATCATTTTGAAGTGATGTAATTTTCATATTTAAGCCTTAACGACATCGTGACAACGTAAGCAAAGTTCATCTTCACCAACAACATCAACGATATTCCAACAGCGGGGGCATGTATGACCTTCAACTTTTTCAACAGAAACTTCATAGCCCATAACTTCTGGCAACGCATCACGAACAAGTTCTAGTTTGGATACAATAAACCATTGTGCATCATGTTTTCCTAGAATACTTTGTACTCGTGTTTCATCTGCTTCATTAAGATGGAGACGAACATGCGCCTCTAAAGACTTACCAATTACTTTTTCTGCACGTTTTTCTTCAAGTGCCTTAAATACAGCTTCACGTAATTTCAAGAGTGAATCCATTGATGTAACTTCATCACTTGAAAGGATTGGATTAACCAATTTGCTAAACTCTTGAAGATGGATACTCTCGTCTTCAGGTCTGAATACACGGTTCAACTCTTCTGTAGTATGAACAAGAATTGGCGCCATAATACGGGAATAGATCATCAACGCGTGATAAATCACTGTTTGAATTTCACGTCTTGAACGATTATCTTCTTTTTCGATGTAAAGAATATCTTTTGTATAGTCTAAGTAATATGATGACATCATATTTGTAAGAGAACTAACAACAGAAGTTGTTACTTTTTGATAATCAAATGCTTTGTATGCTTCTTGAGCTTCTTTATTAACACGAATTACTTCATTTAAAACATAACGGTTAAGCAGTGATAACTCTTCAATTGCGATCCCATCAACATCAATATCAAAGTTCGCAAGATTTCCATGCATAAATCTAAATGTATTACGGATTTTACGATATGACTCAGATACTTGTTTGAGTAGGTCTTGTGACATTTTAATGTCTGAGTGATAATCAACACTTGCAACCCAAAGACGTAAAATATCTGCTCCTAAAGTTTCCGTAATTGCTTGAGGACTTAAAGCATTCCCTTTTGACTTACTCATTTTTTCGCCATCATCATGCATAATAAATCCATGACTTACAACTTGTTTATACGGTGCAAAACCATAAAGTGCAACAGAAATGATTAATGATGAATTAAACCAACCACGATATTGATCAGAACCTTCTGCGTATACATCCACAGGAAGTGGTGTCTTACAGTGGTTTAATGCTGCAGTATGAGATGATCCTGAATCAAACCATACATCCATAATATCGGTTTCTTTTTTAAAAGTACCATTGGGTGAATTTGGATGTGTATACCCTTCTGGTAATAATTCTATTGCTTCACGTTCAAACCAGACATTGGTACCAAATTGTTCTACTAAATCAGCTACATAATCGAAAACATCTTGTTCAATAATTGGAGATCCATCTTCAGCATAGAAAATTGGAATCGGAACGCCCCAAACTCGTTGACGTGAAATACACCAGTCACCACGGTCTGCAATCATATTATGCATACGTTTTTGACCCCATTTTGGTGTCCATTCTACTTTTTCAATCTCATCCAATACATTTTGACGTACGGAATCAATCGAAGCAAACCATTGTGTTGTCGCGCGGTAGATAATTGGCTTTTTAGTTCTCCAGTCATGTGCATAGCTATGTTTAATCCACCCCATTTTTAAAAGAGCACCCAAGGATTCAAGTTTCATAGTTACAGCTTTATTTGCTTCTTCAAAGAAGAGCCCCGCAAACTCACCCGTAACTTCAGTTAAAACACCTTGCTCATTAACAGGACTAATTGGCTTAATGCCATAAAGTGCGCAAACATTAAAGTCATCAACCCCATGGTCAGGAGCAGTATGAACACATCCTGTTCCAGCTTCATCGGTAACGTGATCACCATTTAATACGGGTGATAAACGATCATAAAGTGGATGTTGTGTTGTAACACCTTCGATGTCACGTCCTTTAAAGCGTTTTAAAATTTCTCCTTGTTCGAGTTCTAATTCTTTAAGTGCGGATTCCATAAGGGATTCCATGAACACCATGTTGCCCTTTTCAGTTTGAACCAGTACGTATTCCATATTTGCATTAACTGAAATTGCAAGGTTTGCAGGAATTGTCCATGGTGTTGTTGTCCAAATAACCATCTTATCACCAGCATCTAAGACACCCTTACCATCAACAACATCAAATGCAACAAAGATTGCTGGATCACGACGTTCGCGGTATTCAATTTCCGCTTCAGCAAGTGCAGATTCACTTGATGGTGACCAATAAACAGGTTTTAATCCTTTATAGATCATGCCCTTCATCGCCATTTCCGCAAATACACGAATTTGTGTTGCTTCAAAATCTTTATTGAGTGTTAAATAAGGGTTCTTATAATCCCCAATTTTACCTAACGATTTAAAATCAGCCATTTGAATTGCAACTTGTTCATGCGCATATTTCTCACAAAGCGCTCTAAATTCGTATGTCGGCATTTCTTTACGATTGACACCTAATTTTTGAATTGCATTTTCAATTGGTAAACCATGTGTATCCCACCCTGGTCTAAACGGCGTTTGATAACCTGCCATAAATTTAGTACGGACAATTAAATCTTTTTGAATACCATTTAAAGCATGACCAATATGGATATTTCCATTTGCATATGGAGGACCATCATGCACTGTGAAAAGTGGTGCACCTTCGCGCACTTCTTGCATTCTTTCATAGAGGTTCATTTCATCCCAATCAGCTTGAATTCCAGGTTCTTTTTTATTAAGATTTCCTCTCATTTCAAAATCTGTCTTTGGTAATAATAGTGTATCTTTGTAGTTCATATTTTTGCTCCTAACATATAAAAAAAGACGCCCTAATAAGGGCGTCTTCAACGCGGTACCACCTTAATTTACAGATACGATCTGTAATCTCAATACGTTAACGCCGTAATACGTACTTTCTACTATGATTTCAAAAGTAAGGTTCACAAGTGATATTAAAACGGATTGTTACTTGTTTTCACCATCCACAAGCTCTCTGAAACAATTTATCGTCCTAATTTGTCTTGATCTTCACCAATAAGTTTGGAATTGGGTGCATCTGGCAAGGTTAAATCGTCAATTGCAACCTCTAATTCCATTAATTTTTCTTTTAACTCGTCACGGAGTTCGTTAGATTCATTTGAAATACGAGCTATTTCAACGAGTACTTGACGCGATGTTGACATCGCCTCACGAACAATCATGTCCGCATTCATATAGGCTGTATCTATAATTGAATTTGCTTCTCGTAAGGCCAGCCGCGACATTTCTTCTGCAGCCTTCTCACGAACACCACTTTCGCTCACCAATTGTTGATATCGCTTTTTGATTATATCACGTTGTTCTTGCAATGACTCAACTTGTTTTTGATAAAGTTCGATTTGTTTCGTTAATATTGTTTTATCGTGTTCCAAATTGGTTATCATTTGATCAACTTCAAAACGATCATACCCTTGGCGCATAACTCTAAATTTGGGTTTATGAGACATACTCAACTACTACTGATCTAAATCTTCAAGGTTCATGCTAATTTCCCCTTGAACTCCTATTGTACGTGGTGTACAAAGAATTACATTGTGGCCAATTTTTTGAATTGATCCATCAAGTGCAAACACAACTCCCGTTAAGAAATCAATCGTACGTTGTGCATAATCACGTTGTAATCGATGTAAGTTTACAACTGCTGCGCGTTTCTCTTTTAAGTAACGTGCAACCTCTTCAGATTCTTCAAATGATCTTGGTTCAAATAAAACCATTTTTGTATCTGATGGTAATTTAGGCGCCTCTGATGATGCGCGTGGTGTTTCATATTCGCTCAAGCTCTCAGCCTCCTCGTCAGTAAGTTCAAGATATTCATCTTCAACCGGTGTAAGAATATTTTTAAGTTTATCTTTAAAGCTCATCGTTCAAACCTCCGTTTTGATAAGTATATCATATCATATTTATAGTTTAAAATTAATCGTTATCGCGATCAACCTCAAGCAATCCATAATCGCCGTCAAGACGTTTATAGACAACTGCAACATCTGATGTTTCATCATCTGTGTAAATAAAGAATGAATGACCCAACATTTCCATATCTACAATCGCATCATTTAAATTCATTTTTTCAGCCACAATAGATTTAGTCTTAACAAGTTTAGATTCTTCTTTTGCCTCTGATTCTGCAATCATATTTAAAAATGCTTGTGATAATCCCTCACGGTTTTTACGTGAAATTTTTGTTTTATGACGACGAATTTGGTCTTCTAATTTATCAACAACACGATCAAGTGCTGCATAGAAATCTTCGTGTAAAACTTCGGCACGTAATGGTCCAATTTTTGAAGTAATTGTAACTTCAACTTTTGACCCTTGAGGATAAACATTCACAACCACATTTGCACGCCATGAGTCATCAACCTCGAAATACTTGTGTAAGAATTCTAATTTTTCTTCCACTTTTTCTTGCATTGCATCTGTGATTTCCACATTTTTTCCATGAATATAAACTAACATATAAAACCCTCCCTATTATTGTTGTTTTCTATTTTTGATAAATACTATCATAGTATTTCATCTCACGTCCGGGTGGACGCCCTGTATCGTAACGGCGATCACCAAGAAGTGCGTCGAAATTAACAGGTTCATTGTGTTCTAATGCATCGTTTAAAGCCCCGATGCATTCATTTCCTAGCACAATGGACGACTCATAGAGTTCCATAAATGTCTCGTTCGATGTTTCATCGATATTTGTTGGGTTTGACCATGTATCACGCTTTAAATTAAGAACGTCGTATCGCGCATCGATATTCGAATTAACGATATGACTTGAAAACGCCCACGGATAAGCCATTTTACGTTCCAGTTTCTGAATCACTGGAGTCATAATATTGTGCGGATCGTATAAATAATTCAAAATCTTTTTAAAGGAGCAAATCGCTTCTTCAATCACTAAAGGTTCTAAATATATTCCAAAAACTTGAACGAGCATCGCTTGATAGAATGATGCAATAACCCGTCGCTCTTCTTCATCGACATCAACAAAACGCTTTGGTTTTAACGATGCCATATCACGCCCTTTTACATACGTAACCATTAATGAATCAAGCATTGACTCGTACCGGAAATGCCAGTAACGTGTAGCTCCAGCTATTTCCCCACCACGATAAAACACAAATGGATGTGCAAGGGAATCTAAAGACCAATGTTGAAAATGTCCAGCAATAAACGCAATCAGTATTGTTTTTCTACGTTCATCTTTCATTTCCTTTATAAAACTCACCGCCTGATTGTAAAAATCATTAACATGAGTTCGGTGCACAATCCCACCATAATCAGCGACAATTTTATTAAGTTCCTGATCTTGCCACGGAAATACTTTGTAGTAGAACAAGATATCCGGACCATTGCTCCCTAGAAGATATGCCCGCGGGTGTTTTTTTATCGCTTTTTGGACTGTCGACACGTCAAGTTCATTATAAACATCGAGTGCCATCAGCCCATGTGTAATAACATTTGGTATGACGGCCACCTCCTTTATTACATTCTAACAAATTACCTCTAAAGTTGCACCACTTTAACACAGTTTTCATATTCAATAAATTCCAATTCAAGCGCAACCGCAACCGCTTCATTTACGACCTGCCCATGAAAAATATTTAAACCGTTTTTAATTCCGGAATCGTGCATAACAGCATTATGAATACCACTGTTGGCAATTTTTAAAGCATACGGTAATGTTGCATTTCCTAATGCATAGGTAGAAGTCTTTGGTACTGCACCTGGCATATTGGTTACACAATAATGAACAATCCCTTCTTCAACAAACACTGGATGACTGTGTGTTGTTGGGTGACTCGACTCAAAACATCCCCCTTGATCAATGGCAACATCAACCAAGACTGTTCCCGGTTCCATAATTTTTAAATGATCACGTGTAACCAACTTCGGAGCACGTGCTCCTGGTAGTAAAACACTCCCAATCACAACATCCGCGCGGCGAAGCTCATCTTCGATGTTTTTTGAATCACTATAAATTGTATTTACTGCTGTTCCAAAAACATCTTCAATATATGCAAGACGATCTAAATTACGATCCATCACACTTACTGTTGCACCTGTTCCAAGTGCTGTTTTACAAGCACTCATTCCTACAACACCCCCACCAATAATCACAACATGTCCACCACGAACGCCTGGAACCCCTGATAACAAGATACCCTTGCCACCATAGGTCTTTTCTAAATACTTGGCACCCTCTTGAATTGATAGACGTCCCGCAACCTCAGACATCGGTTTTAAAAGTGGTAAACGTCCCAACTCATCCGTTACCGTCTCATAAGCAACCGCAGTAATATTACGTTCCATTAATGCTTTTGCTAGAGGTAAATTATCCGCCAAGTGTAGGTACGTAAAAAGAATTTGATTGGCTTGCATGAGTTCATACTCTTCAGCAATAGGTTCTTTAACTTTTATAATCATCTCCGATTGTTTCCAAACAGATGCTGCGTCATCACAAATAATCGCACCATTGCTTTGATATTCTCTATCGGTAAAACCACTTCCAAGACCTAATCCAGCCTCTACGTAAACTTCGTGGCCATTTTTAATGTATTCAATAACATGTGAAGGCATAATCCCAACACGTTGTTCAAAATCTTTTCGTTCTTTTACAGATCCTATACGCATTAAAACAACTCCTTTATTTTCTCTAACAAATCTCTACGTGACCCACTCCAGTCGCACTGATAATCTGTTCCGCGATGAATTAAATTATCTGTCAGCAGCCATGTTTGCATCCCAAATTGAGATGTCATCATATCTTCTTCCACATCATTTCCAATCATTAAACATTTTTTTGGATCCAACATATTATCACGTATGATTTCTTCATAATACATTGGGTTTGGTTTACAATGATGGTTTTTCTCAAATCGGGTAATATCGTCAAAATCATCCAATTCGAGACCCGACCACCAAATGCGTTTATCAGTAGCAAGTTTTGGAAAAAGTGGATTTGTAGCCAAGATCACTTTATATCCTTTTTCTTTGAGGTAACGCACCGTTTCAACCATCGGTGGTGAAATTGATGTTACGGTCTCAACGATGTTATATTCATTTTCATAATAATCATCTAATATCGTATCAATTTCATGTTTAATTTTTGATCCAACAAGTGATTCAAAACAAGCATAAAAAACCTGTTCATTTGTTTTTAATTCATCCTGATTCTGAATCATTGCCGCACTGGATTTCCACAAGGCCTTAGCCATTAATTCCGGTTCGATAATATGTGCAACCTTTTGCGTAATTGATGTTAAATATGTTCGTTCAAAGTCATCCCCATCAAGCGGTAGAATTGTACCGTCCAAATCAAAGAGTACTGTATCAATTCCGAGTGCATTGCTCAAGTTTACATTTTTCATGTGTTACCTCCCACTTTTTTGAATTATATCATAAGTGTTAAATATTCTTATCATTAAGTTTCAATCTATCGTTCATTTTATTGCTTAATGAACCTCAATTTGTTATAGTTTTAAAGCGAGGAGGTGGATACCAATGGAAGGTCAGAGTTGCATGAACGATAGTATTAGTGAACGATCTTTGGATGATGACCCCTTGGGTACACCTCAAGAAAGTCATCGATAAATTTTGTTCATACAAGACAGTATGAAGGGAGTTTATAACTATGTCAGAAATAAAAAAAGAGCTAATTCAAACACTTCAACTTAATCAGGAAGAATTGTTTGAACAATTGGATGCATCTCCAGAGGGTTATACATCCAATCGAGCAGAGGAAAAGCTCGAAGAATTTGGTCCCAATGAGATCAAACCTCAAAAGAAAAAAAACCCTCTTATTGGATTCGTTAATGTTTTAATTAATCCATTTAATTTGGTATTGATGGTAGTTATTGTAATTACATTTATTACAGATATTTTATTAACACAGGAAAAAGATTATTTAACCATTTCGATTTTAGCGATTATTATTATAATTTCAACGCTGATTTCATTTATTCAAGATGAACGATCCAGTGCGGCCAGCGAGAAACTCTTAAATATGGTTTCAAATACAACTGCAGCACTCCGTGATGGTCAGTTTATTGAAATTCCAATTGATGATCTCGTCTTGGGTGATGTTGTGCGACTTTCTGCTGGGGATATCATTCCCGCAGATATGCGCGTAATATCCGCAAAAGACTTATTTATCTCACAGGCAACATTAACTGGGGAATCTCAACCTATCGAGAAGTTCGTAAAATTTGATGAGTCTCAAATGGATGCAGACAGCGATTATACGAATTTATGTTTAATGGGAACAAACGTTGTTTCTGGGACTGCTCGAGCAGTTGTAATTCGTACCGGTAGTGATACCTATTTGGGACAAATGAACCGTTCATTAAAAAATTCAAAACGTCCAAACAGTTTTGAGAGCAGTATTTCCACAGTAAGTCGCTTACTCATGAAATTAATGCTTATTATGTTACCCGCTATTTTCATTATTAACTGGGTGTTTAAAGCTAATCCAATTGAATCCTTTGTCTTTGCACTTACTGTTGCAGTTGGATTAACCCCGGAAATGTTACCTGTTGTACTAAGCAGTGGCTTGGCACGTGGTGCGATTAACATGTCTAAACACCAAACGATTGTGAAGTCACAAAGTTCGATTTCATCATTTGGTGAGATGGATGTCTTATGTACCGATAAAACCGGTACTATTACGCAAGATGATATTATTTTAGAACGTTATATGGATACAACTGGCGAAGACGACATGCGCGTATTACGCCATGCTTATCTAAACTCATATTTCCAAAGCGGACTTAAAAACTTGATTGATCTTGCAATTATTGAACGTGCAACAAGTTACAATATGGATGACCTTGTAAACTATTATACAATTGTTGATGAGATTCCTTTTGACTTTGCGCGTCGTCGTATGAGTGTTATTTTGGAAGATAGTAACGACAAAAAACAACTCATTACAAAAGGTGCTGTTGAAGAAATTATGAAATTATGTTCACACATTGACCGAGATGGAAAAGTATTTCCACTTGACGATGAAACGCGTGAAGAAGCAATGGATGTATATATGCAACATAATAATGATGGTTTACGTATGATTGCTGTTGCTCAGAAAAATGAATTGCCAACAGATCACGAGTTCGGTGTCGAAGATGAGAAAGATTTAGTTCTTATCGGTTTCATCGGTTTCCTTGATCCACCTAAAGAAAGTGCTAAACCAACAATTGAAAGTTTAAACCGTCATGGTGTTGATGTTGTGGTTATTACCGGTGATAGTTTGGGTGTTGCTAAAAAAGTATGTAGTAAAGTTGGTATTGATACCGAAGTAACTTATATGGGTAAAGATATTGAAGAAATGAGTGATGAACAACTTCAATCCGTTGTTGAATCATGTCACCTTTTTGCTAAAATATCCCCTGTACAAAAACAACGTATTGTAGAAGCATTCCAAGCGAATAATCATACCGTAGGTTTCTTAGGTGATGGTATAAACGATGCGCTTGCATTGAAACAAGCTGATGTTGGTATCTCAGTTGATACCGCTGTTGATATCGCTAAAGAAAGTGCTGACATTATTCTTCTTAAGAAAGACTTAACCGTTTTAGAAAAAGGAATTATGGAAGGCCGTAAGACCATTGTAAATATGATTAAGTATCTCGAAATGGCTGTAAGTGGTAATGTTGGTAATATGATTTCCGTAATCGTAGCAAGTGTGTTCTTGCCTTTCTTACCACTATTACCTGTTCATATTCTAGTTCAAAACTTACTCAGTGACCTTGCACAAACTGGAATACCATTTGATAACTGTGATGACTCAGATCTCGATAAGCCTCGTAAGCTTGAGTCAGAACGATTGGTACACTTTATGTCAGTGTTTGGACCACTAAGTTCGGTCTTTGATATTATGTGCTTTATTGTATTGTGGTATGTTCTTGGTGTGAATACAGCCGAACAAGCTACTCTATTCCAAACATTCTGGTTTACATTCGGAATCCTGTCTCAAGCACTCATAATCTTTGTAATTCGTGCTAAAAAGCCGTTCTCATTCAAAAACAAACCTGCTTCAATCTTGGTTGGTGTGTCGACACTTGCTGTCATTATCACATTGATCTTCGTTCTAACACCGCTTGCTCAGTCAATTGAACTTCAAATCTTAAGTTTAAATCATCTGACATACGTTCTTGGAATCGTGGGTCTATACTTGATCACCACCGCAATTGTTAAGAAATTTGTTTGGACGCCATTAGACTAAAAAAATAAAAGCCCCTTATCTTGTATAAAGATAAAGGGCTTTTTTTACTGCTTTGCGTTAAACTTGCGATTAAATTTCGCAATTTGACCCTCAACACGTGTCTCGCGTTGTTTCCCTGTATAAAACGGATGTGATGTCGAAGATATATCAAGATTCACAAGTGGCATCACGGTACCATCTTCAAGTGTTATCGTTTTATCAGTTTTAATCGTGGAACCGATTATAAATTGCGCTTGTGTATTGATATCCATGAAAACCACTTTGCGATATTCTGGATGAATTCCTTTTTTCATACTTATTTTCCCTTCTTTCGATATTGCTTAATAATTTTTAATGCCCGCTTTCTGGTTTTTATATTGGGTGATTTAAGATTTCGATATGCAGTTGATTGATCCTTTTTCATTGGTTTCCTCCTGTTGTTGCAAACGTTTCGCATTTAGATATTATCCTACTCTTTAAATTTTGTCAACAAAAAAAAGACATGTGGCTTAAAGCACACGTGTCTTTATTGCACTGCCTTTTTCTGTCTTCGAAATAATAATTTGTTGTTCAATTAGTGTTTTCAACTCTGGGACATGAGATATGATTCCAACATATTCTGCTGTACCTGCAAGATCTGTTAACGACTTCATAGCCTGTTGAAGTGAGGCTTCATCCAAGGTTCCAAACCCTTCATCGATAAAGAGCGCATCGACACGTACTGATCCCGAGAAGCGTTGCACAACATCGGATAAGCCTAATGCGAGGGATAAAGACGCTTTAAATGATTCCCCTCCAGATAATGATTTCACAGATCGAATCTTTCCAGTATATTGATCGTAAACATCCAAATCCAAGCCTGATTTTGTATTGAGTCTTTCCGCTTTTTCTTGTCGTAAAAGAACATATCGATTTGAAGTCATTGGTGTAAAACGTTTATTAGCCTCTTCCACAATATAATCAAAATAAGCTGATTGAACATAATGTTCTAATGCGATTTTTTGTTTACCACTAAGATCTCCATTCGCTGTTTTTGAAAGACCATCCATAATCGCTCCTTGGCGTTCCAGAGTCAGACTGTTTTTTTGAATCGAATCGAAACGTCTTAATATTGATTCGAGTGTCGTCATATTTGTTGAAGCGTCTTGTATCGTTTTATTGAGGGATACGATTGACCCTTCAATTTTATGTTTCTCTTCGGTCAGATATTCTAATGTATGAGGTGGTTTTTTCTCTCGTTGAGTTTTTAATTGATTGATTTCCGAACGAATTTGAATGATTCGCTCATCATAATTCCTCAACATTAAGGCATCGTTTTTCAATGTCATTTCGTTTAAGCTTTCCCACTCAATCTCTTGGATATCAAGATTGTATTTATCACCAAGATCATGAAACTGTTGGTGTTTAAGTTGATATTCTTTTTCTTCTGTTTTGAGTTGTTTGGCAATTTCACTTTCTTGTGTTTTGAGTTGTTCAAGCTCTGTTGATACTGATTGATACAATTCTAAATTTTGTTGTTCTTTTGCTTCCATTTCTTTAATTTGATGATCAAGCGGCTCTATTTTCGCTAACAAACTTTCAATATTATCAAACTCTAAATTTGATTGAATCATCTTGATTTCAGATTTCAAAGCGGCATGACGCATATGTTCTTGTTTCAACGATTCTTTAAGTTCCACAAGATTTTTCTTTAGTTGCTCCAAATTTTGCTGCTGTTCACGCATTGTTTTTATCTTCAAATTTAATGTCTCGTGCTCAACACGTTTTAATTCGATCAATGATTTCAAATCTTGAATTTTAATTAAAATCTCATTAAGTTCAGCTCGAGTTGCATTCTCGTCATCTTCTTTAATAAATTCATTAATACTTGTGATTTTCGTATTAATCACATGGCAAGTTTGCGCTTGGTTCTGTTGAACTTCTTGCTTCTTAAACACTTCTTGTTTTATTTCTTGTATTTGATCATATGTTAGCACTGAATTCATGAGTCGTGCGGGATTTGGATGATCCAACGATCCACAAACTGGACATGCACTATCATCTTCAAGGTTTTGTGCTAACAATCCTGCTTGTTCCTTGTAATAGCGTAATTCCTGTTGAATCAGTAGTTCATTAACTTCAATGTATTCTTTTTCAGCAATCTTAAATGCATCCTGTTCGTTCTCTAAGAGCAATTCCAATTCTCGTTTTGTATCAAATGATTCGATTCGTTTTAAAACGAGCTCACGTTGACCCAAATAGGTTTCTAATTGATGTTCTTGGACAATTTTCTCTTTTTCAAGTTCATAAGAACGATCTCGAAGCAATTCGAGCGTATTTTTAAGTTCTTCTTGATTTTCCAATTGCTTTACAATATGCGTTTCACTTAGATGGAGTTCGCCAAGACGCTTTATTACCGCGTTGTAGGATTCTTTTGTAGACTTTAAGATTTCGTATTGCGGTAACATTTTTTGATACTGTTCCACCTGTCGCTTCACCTGTTCAAGCTGTTTCAACCGATCATTTCGAGTTAAATATTGTTGCTGTATATCTACAAATCGTTTTTGGACTTCTTTGTTTTTTTCGTGAATATCATGGTATCGATGCTTGATTGCGAATATTTTTTGTTTGTTTGCTTCCAATCCATGACGAAGTGGCATTAACTGATTAAAAATCAGGGTTTGTGTTTCAAGCTTTATTCGAAGCTTTTCATAATGTTCTTTTTGACTCAATAATTCCTCTGCTTCACGTTCTTTTTCTTTAAGATGAGCAAGTGTTTGTTGGTATGTTTCCCATGATTTTATGGATTCAAGGATTACATCACGCGTCTGGTTAAGATTTTTTTGTTCAATAAGGTAGGCTGTCTGTTGATCAACCATCACCTGGTATTTTCCTTTTAAATCACTATAGACTTCCTCAAGATTAAATCCTGTGTATTCAATACTTTCTACGAGATTGGGCAGTCCTGCTAGAACACTTTTAACCTCTTGTTTCGTATGTTCGAGTTCGCGCTTAAGTTCGAGATTCTTCTGTTTCAGTTTATCTTGTAGTTTGAGATAAAAACGTGTGTCAAAAAGCGTTCGAAATATATCGGATCGCTTATTGCTCGATGCATTCAGAAGTTCTAAAAACTCGCCTTGCGCAATCATCACGACTTGTTTAAATTGTTGAGCATCCAAACCAACAATCTCAATAATTTTCGCATTCACCGTTTTAATATCATCCAGCTCTTGACCATCGGGCAGATACAGTTGTACGGTTGCGTTTTGTACTGTCGTTCCTTCACCCCGTGCTTTTAAGCGCTCATAACGGGGCTTGCGAACAATTCGATAAATTTCATTTCGATGACTAAAACTTAAATCCACATATGTTTCCACTGATGCATCAGCAAAGTCACTTCGAAGTGACTCTGGCTGACGTTGACTACCACTGGCTACATCATAAAGTGCAAACGAAATTGCATCAAACAATGTTGTTTTCCCTGCCCCAGTATCTCCAGTTATTAAAAAGAGTCCTTGATGAAACTGAGTAAAATCCACGGTCGTTTCTTCAAAGTAAGGACCAAATGCACGCATCGAAAGAAGAATCGGTTTCATAAACTTTCCTCCTGAATTTCATCAATCACTGCTTTCACAATATCAGACTCCTCTTGATTAAAGTCACGACCATTGAGTGTCGTGAAAAAGGCATTAAAAAGATCAAACGGCTTTTGATCTAAAATCTCAGTAGCCCGTGATAGGGATGACTTTGACGATGTACGTGCATTATCAAAATCCAAACTTACAAGATTTTGATAAACACTTCGTAATTTATGAAGTGCATCCCCTTGAATAATATCATCGGTCAAAATCGCATGAATATAATCTTCAGTGCGATCTTCCTTACCTAATTCATAAAGATGTTGTAATGGGCCTTTGAGAATTCGGACATCTCGCAAAGGCTTAAGCTCCACAAATGATATCGCAACATCCCTATCAAGATCGATAATAGGCAATTGTTTTGTATGCATACATTCAGAGAATGAATATTTTAATGGTGAACCGGCGTAACGAATCGTTTCACGTCCAATCGCTTGAGGGCGATGAATATGCCCTAACGCTACATAATCAAACTTTTGAAACAATGACGCATCAATCGCATCCAAGCCCCCTACAGAGGGTCCAATTTCTGAATCAGATAGTATGGGTGTCGTTCCATTACCAATCACAAATTGGTGCGCAATCGCAACATTACGATCTTCTTGATTTATCTTTAAATCTTGGAAAATAAACTCAAACGCTTCTTGAAACGTTGTTCCTGTAAACTCAGGATGGTAATTTCGCACCATGGACGGTTTTATATAAGGAATCATGTGAAAATGAACGGGTCCTAAATCGTCCTGCAGTGTCACAACCGGGATAGAACCAGTATAGTGAGACACTAAATAAATATCGTGTTCTTCAAAAAGTGCACGACCTACACCAAGACGTTCTTGAGAATCATGATTCCCCGAAATGATTAAAACTTGGATATTCCGATGGGATAACTGCGTCAAAAAATCATTCCATACTTCAAATGCTTCTGCACTTGGATTTGCTTTGTCATAGACATCCCCCGCAATTAATAAAACATGCGGTTTGATGGTATCTAAGCTTTCAATGATTTGGTTTAAAACATACCGTTGATCCTCAAGAAGACTTAAGTCATTCAGTCTTCGACCAATATGTAAATCTGCTATATGAACTATTTTCACACTATCACTCTTTTCTCCCTTTATCTTACCACAATCTTTGAATTTCGAGAGTACGATTGTACTTCGATTGACATTTTAAAACAATCCCTTCAACTTGTATTAAAATATATTAAGAAGAAGGATTGTTTTCTTATTTAATTATGCTAATATCAAAGTATTGGGAGGGTATTATGTTAAGAAAAAGAAAGAAATCAATCAGTGATTCATCACAAGAATTGCAAGTTAGTAAAAAGAAGTGGTTTCGTGGAAACCATGAATCAATTGAACAAAACAATGAACAGTTAGAACAAAAACCTCAACGTAAACCTAATTGGTTTACACCTAAGAAAACCGCTGCAGTTGCTTTAAGCCTTGGCGTTGGTGCTGTCGGAGCGTATTCCCTAGATACAAATCGCGTTTACAGCCTCACCTTAGAAGCAAATGGACAAGCACTTCGAGAACCGTTTCAGTACAATAACTCAAAAAATACTGAGGTCACATTACCCAGTGAATCTGATTTTAAGGATGTAGAACCTGGAAGTTTTAAGGGTTGGTATGATGATCAAGGTAATATCATCACCCATTTAAAATTGGAAAAGGATACGCATGTTGAAGCAAAATGGTATGCGATGCATACTGAAGAGAAAGTCGTACTCAATGAAACCCCGTTTGAGAATATTGAAGAAACAGATGATTCCTTACTTGAATCTGAAAGTTATCAAAAACAAGTCGGGAAAATTGGTATTGATGAGACTCGTAAACAATTGGTGTACCGTGATGAGAGTCTCTACAAAGAATCTGTCATTTCCGAAAAAACCATTCAACCTAAAACCGATGCAATTTGGGTTAAAGGGACGAAACCCATTCCTGTAACCCCTACGATACAAGCAACACCTGCTGTAGAATCAGTAAATCAAGCAGTTGCAAAAACTGAAGTAAAATCAGAGTATTATAAGAACTGTACCGAACTTCGAAAAGTATATCCAAGTGGTGTAGGAAGTGATCATGCGGCGTATCGATTGCCACTGGACCGCGACCGCGATGGATGGGCTTGTGAAGCAAAAGGAAATTAAAGAATACGAAAAAGAGAAGGCCTTGGCCTTCTCTTATTTTTTTAATGTGTAGGTTGTAACTTCAGAGTATGGGTTTTCTTCTGAATACCAAGGAACACTACTTCCTGGTAAATATTCAGGTTCAATTGCAATGGCTGAGTGATTTAAAGCAAACTGACCCTGCCCATTTTTAAAACTTTCATCGAAATAATTCGCAAAATAGATTTGAACTGCCGGGCATGATGTTTCAATAAGCAGAGATTTGTTCATAGCCGACAATAAAACGCGTTTATCACCGTTTAATTGATAATTGTGGTCAACATGCCGTGTGTTCTCAAATTGCGGATGGTGACCCTGTAAAACGGACTCAAGCGAAGGATTGCTTCGAAGATCAAAGACTGTATCCGTTACATCAATAAACGTACCATTCGTACATAAAGATTCATCAAGATAGGCTACCTCATCTGCATCAACGTGAAGATGATGTTGAGATAAATCACCATGGCCCAACAAATCAAAATACATATGATTTGTAAGATTTAAAGGCATTGAACATGAAGGCGTTGCAGTATAGCTTATCGATAAGGATGAACCTTCTAAACGATAGATAATTTCATAACTAACATTACCAGGATAACCATCTTGTTCATGACTAAAGTCCCCTTCAAGTACAACAATCGGTTCGTCATCATCATAAAGACTTTTAATGGTTAAATTACGTGAAGATAATCCATTGAATCCACCATGTAAATGCGCAGAACCATTATTTTGACTTAGATGTAATGTCGTATCGTTTAAAGAAATGATACCTTCACGCGTTCTACCCGCTAATGGTCCTACACTTGATCCAAGATAAACCTTATTATCGAGGTAGTCATCATAATTCATATATGACGTTACCACATTAATATCGTCCGTTAACTTAAACGATGTAATCGTTCCACCAAGCGTTAGGATCTTAACTTCCGCTTCATTTGTTTGTAAGGTAATCTCTTTGACGTTTTGTTGGTGTGTCATCACCTGTTTCACATTTAACATACGCTTTCCCCTTTATGAATGGTGAAAAGGATGTGAGGCCACATCCTTTTACTTTATTTAATTTGATGTGTGCCTTCACCAACTGAAGCAACATAGAAGGTTGCTTCATATCCAATTTTATCAGCATATCGCTTACCGACATTTTTAATGAATGCATCAACGTGTTGATTCTCAACAATCGCAATCGCACATCCACCAAAACCTGCACCTGTAACACGAGCGCCAATCGTACCGGTTTGACTCCATGCACTTTCCACAAGTGTATCAAGTTCAATTCCCGTTACTTCATAATCATCACGAAGTGATTGGTGGCTTTCATTCATGAGCATTCCGAAAGCATTAATATCACCCGATTTTAGAACTTCTGAAGCACGTTTTGTTCGTTCGTTTTCACTAACTGCATGGTAAGCACGACGGTATACCACTTTATCGTCAAAGAGCGATTCTTTTGCTATCAATTGATCCAAGGAGAGATCACAGAGGTGTTCAATATTATATTCCTCTTTAAGTATAGCAAGTGCTTTTTCGCATTGAGCTCTGCGTTCATTATAAGCAGAATCCGCTAATCCACGACGTTTATTTGTATTCGCAATAACAATGGATGCATCCCCAAGTTCGACAGGAACGTATTCATAAGCAAGCGAATTTGTATTTAATAGAATTGCATGATCTTTTTGTCCCATTCCCACAGCAAATTGATCCATAATACCACAATTAACACCAATAAATTCATTTTCTGCTTTTTGTGATAATTTAACACATGTAATCATATCTTCATTGAAATGGAACAGTTTATTTACAATCCAAGCCGTTAAAACTTCAATCGAAGCAGAGCTTGAAAGACCCGCTCCATTAGGAATATTTCCGTAATAGAGAATATCAAGTCCAAAGTCACATACATGACCTTCCAACTCAAACATCTTAATAACACCCTTTGGATAATTAGCCCAATCATCGTTTTCATTGTAGACAAGTTTGTCCACCTCTGAAGTAATGATGCCTAAATGTTCAAAGTTCGTTGAATATAGATTGAGTTGTTTATCGTTACGCTTACGAACAAGCGCATACGTACCGTATGTAATCGCACAAGGGAACACAGAACCGCCGCTATAGTCAATATGTTCTCCAATTAAATTAATGCGACCGGGTGCAAAGAACTCAAATTCATGGCTTACACCAAATACGGTTTCAAATTGTTGTGCAAGTTGTTTTTCCATAATTATTTCTTACGTGTCGTCTTACGGATATCAAGTGCAACGGCAATAATAATAACAACACCTTGGATTACGTTTGTCATGTCTGGTGATACCCCTAAATAGGATAGACACACTTTTAAGAGTTCGAAAACAAATACCCCAAGAAGAATACCTGGAACCGTACCTTGACCACCAGCAGTTGATACACCACCAATAGTTGCGGAAGCAATCGCTTCAAGTTCGTAACCTTGTCCTGCTGAAGGTCCAACAGATCCCGTTTTAGCGGATAATAAATAACCTGCTAATCCATAGAGGAATCCTGCAAGTGCAAAGATACGTACTTTAGAACGGCGAACGTTAACACCTGAAACTTCAGCTGCATTTTCATTCCCACCAATTGCATACATGTATTTACCATGTTTTGTCTTATTAAACAAGATCCACATTAAGATTCCCACAAAGATTGCGATAATCGTTAAGTATGGGATTGTTCCAAATATTTTACCTTGTCCAATTTGAATAAATTCATCTTTGAATGTCCCAATTGGTTTATTTTGACCATAAAGCATGTTGATACCATAAATCATAATTTGAGTACCAAGTGTTGCTAAAAACGGTGGAACATTAAGATAAGCAACGATAAGACCATTAATCATTCCAAATATAGTACATACAACGAGTACGATAAGTAATGGTACAAATAGAGGCATATCTGGAACATTTGGAAAGAATTTACCAATAAAGTCTGGCTTTTGAACCAATGTTCCTGTAATTAAAGCAGATAGACCCACAATACGTCCTGCTGATAAGTCCGTTCCGCGAATAATTAAAGTTCCCGAAACACCTAAAGCAATAATAAAACGTACGGATGTATTCGCAAGAATGTTCGAAACGTTTCCTACGGTAAAGAAGTTATCTTGCGTAATACCTGTAAACAGAATCATAACCGCAACCACGATATACATAGAGTAATTTGTTAAAAAATCTTTAAGATCGAATTTTTTATCTTTTTTTTCAAATAAATGCGTTGTCATAATTTTTCTCCCTTATTCCATAAACTTCGTTGCAAGCGTCATAACACTTTCTTGTGTTGCTTCTTTTTTATCTAAGAAGCCAGAAACACGACCCTCGCACATAACCATAATACGATCTGAGACACCTAATAACTCCGCCATTTCAGAAGAAATCATAATAATACTCTTACCTTCTGCAGCTAACTCATTAATAATTTGGTATATCTCAAATTTTGCCCCAACATCAATACCACGAGTTGGTTCATCTAAAATCAGAATGTCAGGATTATTGGCTAACCAACGCGATAAGATTACCTTTTGTTGGTTCCCGCCAGATAAATTTTCAATATGCGTTTTCTTGCTTGCAGTTTTAATGTTTAAACGATCAATACTGCTATCTACAACTTCGCCTATTTTTTTATCATCTAAAAGACCCTTATGAATATACTGATCAATGGATGCGATTGCGACGTTATCCGAAACGGATAAGACACCAAAGATACCATTTCCCCGTCGATCTTCTGTAACAAGCGCAATACCATTTCGGATTGCATCTTGCGGACGATTAACAACAAGTTGTTTATCCCCCAATTTCACAATTCCATGATCAATTGCACGCATACCGTAAATCGCTTCCATAAGTTCGGTACGTTGAGCTCCTACAAGCCCCCCTACCCCCAAGATTTCACCGCGTTTTAGTTCAAAGTAACACTCTTTAAATGACAATGGATTTGGTGACGTTAAATTCTCAACACGTAAAACAACTTCGTCAGTCGGTTTGTTTGTCTTCGGTGGGAACAAACTCTTCAACTCACGTCCAACCATATTTTTAATGATTGAATCATTCGTCATTTCACTTGCTGGCCATGTACCAACATAACAACCATCCCGCATGATTGTAATTTCATCTGAAATCCTTAATATTTCATCCATCTTGTGAGAAATATAAACGATTGCGATTCCTTTTTTGGTAAGTTTATCAATAATTGCGAACAGCTTCTCCACTTCTGTAGCAGTTAATGACGATGTTGGCTCATCCATAATTACAACTTTAGCGTTATGTGAAATTGCTTTCGCAATTTCGATTGACTGCATTTGCGAAACGGTCAGTTCATTAAGTAGTGTTGTTGGCTCCACATCCAATCCAACTTCTTTTAATAAACGTTCGGTTTCCTCATACATTTTCTTATGATCAACTGTTTTAAACTTTGTCATTGGGTAATTCCCTAAGAAAATATTTTCGCCAACAGTCATCATACGAATCGGTTGTAATTCTTGATGAATCATTGAAATTCCTGAATCAATCGCTTCCTTTGCATCTTTAAATTCGACCTCATTACCATTAAAGATTACTGACCCAGAGTCTCTATGATAGATCCCATATAAACATTTCATCAACGTTGATTTTCCAGCTCCATTTTCACCCATAAGTGCATGAACTGTACCCGGTTTTAATCGTAAATTGACATGGTCTAATGCTTTAACCCCAGGGAATGTTTTATTAATATCTTTCATTTCTAGGATGTATTCGCTCATGTCTGTCACCTTCCTATCCTTATAAATATTCAAGTGTGCCGTTAAGCACACTTGAGATTAAACATTAACGTATTTTTAAATTATTGAGCGTCACGTTCTGCGTAACGTTTTACTGCTTCTTCTACAGTTTCTTTACGAGCTTCTGCGCGTTTAAGTTCTGCTTCTTCAGGTTTTGTTACCCCAACATAATCATGCCAGTAGTAAGCTGAAACATCTTTTCCTTGTAATAATTCAAGAGCTACATCAACTGCTGTATGTGATTGGTTAAAGTGGTCATTGAGAACAGTACCTGTTAACTTACCACCTTTTAGAAGTTCGATCGCATCAGGAATCGCATCAACACCAACTACAAAGATGTCTTCGCCGACTTTACGTCCTGCAGCTTCGATTGCTGTAACAGCACCAACTGCCATTCCATCATTATTTGCAAATACGACTTCTAATTTATTACCGAATTGTTCTAAAGCGTTTGCTGTAAATTCTTGTCCTTTAGCTGTATCCCAGTTTGCTTGGTAAGGTTGTGCTAAAGCATTTGTTTTAACGCCTTTTTCTTCAAGACCTTTAACTGAGTATTCTGTACGTTGTTTTGCATCAACGTTTGCAGGGTCACCCATTAAAGTAATGTAACTTACAGATCCATCTCCATCGATGTCACCTTTGTTTTCAAGGTTTGCAATCATGTAACCTTGGATTGTTCCTGATTGTGTTGCATCAGCTCCAACATAAGTTGTTTTTCCTGGCCAGATTTCTAATTCTTGTGTTTCTGGTTCGCGGTTAATGAATACAACTGGAATTTCTTTTGCTTTTGCTGAATTGATAATTGAACCTGCTGCTGTAGGGTCAACCATGTTTGCGATAATTAAATCTTTACCTTGAGCGATAAAGTTATTAATTTGTTCTGTTTGGTTTGCTTGGTCTTGCTTACCATCTTGAATATCAAGTTTGTAAGTGTTTCCATCTTTTTCCCCAACTTCTTTAAAGTATGATGCAAGTTCTTCACGATATAAAGTCATGAAGTTATCATCGAATTTATAGATTGCAACTCCGATGTTATATGTCTTTCCACCTTCATTAGCATTTCCTTCTGCTCCACCTTTTGATGAGCATCCGAATAAAGTAAGCGCTAACAATGATACCAAAATCAATTTACTCAATTTCTTCATCTGTACTTCCTCCTGTACTAAATTCTAGTAAATGTTTTACCACTAGCAAGGTCATAATAACCCATGTAAGCGCTTATGTCAACGCTTACAGTAAAGTTTTTACTGAAAATACAGTTTCTCTAACAACCAACTTTGTAGAACAGACAATCTTCACAGGTATAAAACTCTTCGAACTGATCATAAGTGTCAACAGCTGTGCCGCCAACTCACCCATATACTTCGTATCCAAAGCAACCGTTGTAAGCGGTGGATTAAAGAACTTAGCACTTGCGATATCGTTATAACCAACAATTGAAATTTGATGAGGAATTGATGCCTTCATCTCCCCAAGTGCACGTAATGCACCCATCGCAATCGTATCACTTGCGCAAACAAAAGCTGTAGGTACAACTTCATGCTTCAAGGCTTCAAGAACACTTGCATATCCTGTTTGAGCCGTATACTTTCCTAAGTAAACATTATCTTCATGATAATCAAGCTCAGGATCATTTATCATTAATTCGTTAAACATACTTTCACGTCGATCAACGTATTCAATTTTCGTAGCACCTAAATATTCACGACCTCCGATATAACCGATTCGTGTGTGTCCCATCTCTTTAAGATGACCAATAGCCGCTTCTGTTGCACCTTCTAGGTCATGGACAACGGCAGAATATTTATGTGAATCCGGATTCGAATCGACAAATACAATTGACGGACAATGACGTTCGAGGTCATTGGCTTGTTGGTGTGAGAACTTCCCAACACATACCAATCCATCCAAATCATCTTCTAAAAATACATCGACCATGTTCTCTTTATAGTAACGCTTGATTTGAATTTTGTGGCTGATACAAAAATTTTCAACACTCATTCGAAGTGAGTAGTAGTATGGATCCTCTTCTTCTTCATTACTTGAAATCCATTGTACGATACCAACCATCAATACATCTGCTTTTTTGTTCTTTTTCTTAATTCGATAATTCAATTCTTTCGCAACTCGGAACACCTCATCACGCGTTTCATCTTTTACACTTAAAGTAGGATCTTCATTTAGAATCCTGGAAACAGTTGCCTGACTTACATGCGCCTTCAATGCAATATCTTTAATGGTAGCCATAATATCCTCCTTTTTTTATTGATTCATGCTTCTATCTTGATTTTAGTAAATTTTTACTTGATTTACCAGTATTATTTACTAATTTCTTCAAGTACTGTTTTTGCTTTGCGACGAAGTTGGTACGTATACACCGCTAAAACGCCTCCAGCACCAATTATTATAAAATAAAGATTATTTCGATAATTTAGGTATAAATAGATGAAAAACACTAACAATGACCCAATAACAATCCCACTAAATCGTTCAATTCGGTGCACCATCATTTTTATCACTTCACTGCGATCTTCGTTAAATGAGATAATTGGTTCATTTGAACGTGGTCTTGCAAAGTAGTAATACGTGCCACCTTTCTCACTGGTATACGTACAGATTAGTATAAACCCTTGATCGAGATATTGTTTCTTTAAGTCATCATTCATGGGTTCAATGGTATATGCAACTTCGAAGTTTAACTTCGCAGGTTCATTCTGACAAAAATGGTATCCATTGCCATCAAATTGTTCCAGCATCAAGCCTTCTTCCGCCTTAGCCTCTAAGTATTGAACCTCTTCTTTAAATTCAATGATTGAAAATGTTGTTTTATCTAATTTCATATTAATAACCTATCCTTCTAAGTTCGATTATACACGTACAATCCCAAATTAAGCAAATTAAAAGGACCGTGACGGTCCTTTTGTTATTGTAATTGTTCTAACACAAGTGCTAGTTGACGACGGTATTCTTCAAGTTTCTCGCGTTCTTCAAGTACTTTTGCTTCAGGCGCTTTCGCAATAAATTTTTCATTTGAGAGCATTTTTTCTGCACGAATAATCTCGCTTTCAAGTTTTTGTTTTTCTTTTTGAAGCTTCTCAATTAATGCTTCACGATCCACGAGTTCTTCTTGTACAAATCGAATGGCACCACCACGAATCGGTTGTATAATACTATCTTCTGGCAATGGATTGATTGTAACCTTAGCCATAGACTCAAACATATGGGTGAGTACTTCATTCAATACATAAGGACTGTTATTTGCATCTAAAACGGATACATTTAGCGGTTTCGACGGTTTAACATCATAACTTACACGAACTTCCCGTACAGCTTGAATCGCTTCAATCATAAAGTCAACTTCTTCAAGATCTCCGGTTTCAATTTCAACTGCCAAAGGCCATGATTCGATATTGATTGATTCTAAATGATTTGGAAGTGCACAATAGATTTCCTCAGTAACAAATGGCATAAATGGATGTAAGAGAATAAGAATATTTTTAAGCATGTGGGATAAGGTTGCTTTCGTTGCATATACAACCTGTGCATCATCACTTTGAAGTCCACTCTTACTTAATTCGATATACCAACTGCAGAAATCATCCCAAACAAAACGAGATAAAGTATTTCCAACAAGTGCAAATTCATATTTATCCATGTTACGGGATACTTCTTCCAGTGTTTGGTTAAACTTATGAATAATGTGGCGATCTACTTGTGATAGTTGGGCCTTATCGATTTCATAAACATCATCTTCAATATGCATCAATACAAAACGGGATGCATTCCAAATTTTATTAATAAAATTCCATGACGCTTCAACTTTTTCAGGCATATAACGCATATCTTGACCTGGCGTTGAATTGGTTGTTAAGAAATAACGCAAGGCATCAACACCATACGTTTCAATCACATCCATTGGATCGACACCATTTCCCAATGACTTACTCATCTTACGACCATCTTGATCACGAATTAAACCATGGATTAAAACATCTTCGAAGGGACGTGAATTGGTAAAGTAACGTGCTTGGAATGCCATACGAGCAACCCAGAAGAAAATAATGTCATATCCTGTTACTAAAACATTTGTCGGATAATAACGTTCTAAATCTTCCGTATTTTCAGGCCAACCAAGTGTTGAAAATGGCCATAATGCACTTGAGAACCATGTATCTAAAACATCCTCATCTTGACGCCAATTTTCAATATCTTCTGGTGCTTCAAGTCCAACATAAATTTCCTCAGTTTCTTTATGGAACCATGCTGGAATACGATGTCCCCACCATAATTGACGTGAAATACACCAGTCTTCAATATTATCTAACCAGCGTGTAAAGGTATTCTCAAAACGTTCTGGATAAAAATTAATTTTATCATCACCTTGTTGGTGAGCAAGCACTTCATCCGCTAAGGGTTTCATCTTTACAAACCATTGTTTTGAAAGATACGGTTCCACAATAACATCCGTACGTTCCGAATGCCCAACTTGATGAACATGTTTTTCAATCGAAACAAGCTTTCCGTCAGCTTCAATATCCGCAACTAAAGCTTTACGACATTCAAAACGTTCCATCCCTTGATATTTTCCTGCTAGTTCGTTCATGGTTCCATCAGGATTCATACAAATTGGCATCTCTAAGCCATATTTTTCACCAATCACAAAGTCATTAGGATCATGTGCAGGCGTACATTTCATGACACCTGTACCAAATTCAATATCGATATAATCATCTGTAATAATTGGCAAGGATTCCCCATTTGCAGGGTTAATTGCATGTTTCCCAACTACATGTGAGTATCGGCTATCATCCGGGTGAACCACGATACAAACATCTCCAAACATCGTTTCTGGACGTGTTGTAGACACTTTCAGCGTTTCCCCTGTTTCCACTACCGTATAATCGAATGTGTAGAAATTTCCCTCTACCTCTTTATGAATAACTTCGATATTTGAAAGCGCTGTTTGTGCTTCCACATCCCAGTTAATAATACGATAACCTTGAAAAATTAGCCCATCATTGTATAAATCTACAAATACCTTATTAACGGCTTGGTTTAATCCTTCATCCAATGTGAACCGTTCACGAGAATAATCCACAGAAATTCCAAGTTTAGACCATTGTTCACGAATATGTCCAGCATACTCATCTTTCCATTCCCAGGACTTATCTAAAAATGCTTCACGACCAAGATCATAGCGTGAAATACCTTGTTCACGCATTTTCTGTTCAACTTTTGCTTGAGTTGCAATTCCTGCGTGATCCATCCCAGGTAAATAAAGTGCATCTTTACCTAACAGTCGCTGATAGCGAATAATAATATCTTGAAGGGTATTATCCCATGCATGGCCAAGATGTAATTTTCCAGTAACATTTGGGGGTGGGATTACTAAAGAATAAGGTGCTTTTGATGTATCCCCTGCAGTAAAATAACCTTTTTCAATCCATTCATTGTATTTATTTAATTCAATTTCGTTGTGAGCATACTTCTTCGCTAATTTCTCGGTCATAATATTCCTCCTTGAGTAGTCCATAACATACGACATCATCATAGCCGTCATCGAACTTTGCCGACTGACGTTTAATACCTTCTTCAATAAAACCTAATTTACGTGCGACAGCACCTGAAGCTGGGTTACACTTTAAGTGTTTGAGCTCCATACGACGCACATCATAATTTTCGAATGCGAAATCCAAAACAGCCGACGCGGCTTCGGTCACAAGGCCCAGTCCCCAAAAGCGTGGATTTAATGCATAACCCATTTCATAAACACCTTCTGAAGCGCTAATTGGCCAAAAATCACATGTACCAATCATTCGTCCATTATTTTTTAAAGTAATCGCAAATGCTTCAGGCCACCCTTTACTGGGGCGGGATAAAAAGACATTCTCAATTACCTGCTTTGTATCCTCAACACTTTGGTGAGGTTTAAATCGTGTCATGCGTGTTACCTGATACGTTCGTGCATAAAGATACATATCATCTGCATCTTCCATAACCACAGGACGAAGAACCAATCGTTCCGTTTCAAGTCTTAGATCTGTCATTGGTTTCATAATTCCTCCTATAAAATAAAAAAACACCATCCAAAGGACGATGAATCGTGGTACCACCTTAATTTACATACATACGTATGCCTTATTGCCGTTAACGCGGGCCACGTAACATCTTACTTAAGTTCAGACATCAATCTCCCAAGCTACATTCACCAATGCATAAGATTGTTTCACACCAACCAACAATTCTCTTTGCTTACTACAATGGATACTCCTCTTGTTCAACGATTTATCTTATTTTATCATATACGCATTACCACGTCAATTGAACCCTTGAATATAAAAAAAGAGCTTGCGCTCTTTAATAAGTTTTAATGTATTGATCGTAAATAGGTTTTACACCTACTTTTTCATCTGACATACTTGGGATTACTTGGAATGGACCTGTGGATGAATTTCCTTCGATAATTTCTGGACCATCAACACCTACAGCAACATCCCAACCCATATAGCGAACTTGAGGAATTACAAGACACGCTTCTTTAATACTTGCAATAAGTTGTTCGTAATGAGGAACTTTGAAACCAATTAAGTCAGTTCCTGTAATTGGATGTTTCGTATGTTGATTACAGTTTTTATCAATAAATGGATATACAACTGTACCTGAATCATCAAGGATGGTATACATCCCCCCTTGGCCAATGTTATCTACATGACTTCCAAGACCAGATTTTAATACGGATACCAAAATTCTTGGAATGTTTTCATCATCTAAAAATGTAATCACACGTAAAGTGTTTACACTTGTAGGTGACAATTCATTCATCTTAGGATGTTGTTTGAAGAACTCTTCAATAAGGTATTGACGGTTGTCCATCAATGCAACATACAAGGTCTCAAAATCAAGTTCTGGATTTTCATTAACATCAACAACTTCGATACCACGCCCAACATAATCCGTTGTTCGTTTCGCCATAACTTTACCATGCTTGCGAACAAAAGCTTCAAGACCTTGAGCATCACTTTCGCGAATATCAAATGTATCGCGATGCACGAAATCACTAAAACGTTTTACAAAAATCGACTTATCGTCAAAAATATCGAGGTATTCAGGATCGTTATAGTACTTCGCAATACGTGCAGAATGTCCTAAGGTAATGAAGGTCTCACGTTGCTTACTGTTTAAATCATAAAATTCAAACTCATTGTAATCTACGTATCCTGCAGTATATTTGAATGAACACCAAACCATATCAAAGAATAGGACGATACGAGAACGTCCACTCTTTTCATGTGCATATTGAATTGCATTCTTAAACCCTGAAAAATCCATACTAAAAAGACGTTTAAAATAATACTTAATTTTCCAAAATAATTTTTTCATTTTCGTCCCTCTCATGTATTTCGTAGCAATTAGATTTTAACGCTACTTATTAAATATTCTGTTCAATAAATTTAATTATCGGATCACGTGTCTCATTCTTTAGAGTTGAAAATTCAAGTACCGTCACATCTGGGAATTCTTTAAAAACATCCCGTTTGATGTTATTGATTTTATTCTTTGATAATTTATCAACTTTTGATAAGACGAGTGCATAGCGAATCCCATAATGAATTGCGAATTGAATCATCATAAGATCGTCTTGACTTACGCCACGACGCACATCTACAAGAACGAGCATCACAGATGGGTGACGCAATTCAAAGTAACTATCCATTAAGGTTCCGTAATGAATTTGCTCCTGTTTGGATCGATTTGCGAAACCATAACCCGGTACATCGGTTAAAATAACTTCTTCATTAATATGATAGAAGTTGATTAATCGCGTTTTTCCAGGTGTTTGTCCAACATAAGCAAGTTTTTTACGATTTGTTATGGCATTAATCAACGAAGATTTTCCAACATTTGATTTTCCAACCATAACAATTTCTTTTTGTCCCGTCTCTGGAAATTGAGACGAATGCGCAGCTGAAATAATCAACTGCGCATCATTTGTCTTCCATGCCATTAAATAAGTGCTTCTTTCAACACTTCTTCAATGGTTTCGCATGGAATAAATGTAACACTTTCCTTAACAACATCTGGAACTTCTGCTAAGTCTTTTTCATTTAATTTTGGAATAACGATACGGTTAATTCCTACGCGGTGAGCAGCCAATGATTTTTCTTTCAAACCACCAATTGGCAAGACGTTTCCACGCAAGGTAATTTCACCTGTCATCGCGAGATTTGCGCGTACTTTATTATCCGTTAAAGCACTAATTAATGCAGTGGTAAATGTAACCCCTGCGGAGGGTCCATCTTTCGGAACAGCACCTTCTGGTACGTGAACTTGGACATCATGTTTTTCAAAGAAATCCGGAGCAATGTTTAAGCTTCGAGCATGACTCTTAACATATCCCATCGCTATTTCAGCAGATTCTTTCATAACATCACCTAATTGGCCGGTCACAACGAGGCGACCTTTACCTTCATAAGTCGTGACTTCAATCGGAAGCACATCCCCGCCAAATTGAGTATAAGCAAGACCTGTAACAACACCGACTTGGTCCTTTTTCTCTTTTTGACCATATTCAAAAATAATTTGGCCTAACCATTCTGTAATCAGTTCTTTATTGATTGTAATTGTTTTCTTACCGTCTTTTAAGATTGCAAGAACCGTTTTTCTACATAATGATGCGATCACACGTTCTAATTGTCGAACACCCGCTTCACGTGTATAGTGACGAATTACATAGCGTAATTGTGCATCACTCATACGGAATTGAGATTTTTTGAGTCCGTTTGATTCCAATTGTTTTGGTATCAAATGTTCTTTCGCTATATTTAGTTTTTCTTCTTCCGTATAGGAACTCAATTGAATAATTTCTAAACGATCGCGTAACGCTTCAGGAATATCACCTAAGTAGTTTGCAGTCGCAACGAACATAACATTTGATAAATCATAAGGTTCTTCCAAGTAGTTATCACTAAACATTTTATTTTGTTCAGGATCCAACACTTCGAGCATCGCACTTGAAGGATCGCCCTTGTAATCTGATGCCATTTTATCAATTTCATCGATAAGGAACACTGGATTCACAACACCCGCTTTTTTCATTCCCTGAATAATACGTCCAGGCAATGAACCAAGGTAAGTACGACGGTGACCACGGATTTCCGCTTCATCACGCACCCCACCTACAGATGCTTTTACAAATTCACGACCAAGTGAATCTGCAATCGATTTTGCAAGTGATGTTTTACCAACTCCTGGAGGCCCCACTAAACAAATGATTGGCGCTTCTAAATTTCCAGTCATTTCTTTTACTGCAAGATACTCCATAATACGATCTTTAACTTTATCTAGACCAAAATGATCATCGTCAAGCTTTTCACGTACAAGATTTAAATCTTTGATATCTTCTGTTTGTTGCCACCAAGGTGTCTTCAAGAGCCATTCTAGATATGAACGAACTACTCCTGACTCACCAGAAGCTTGTGGTAACATTTCGTAGCGACGTAACTCTTCCATCGCTTTTTCTTTAACATATTCTGGATACGGATTGTTCTCAATCATCTCACGGAACTCATCACTATCCTCACCAACATCACCGACATCACCCAATTCTTCACGAATAGCGCGCATTTTTTCTCGTAAGTAATATTCACGTTGGTTTTCTTCAACACGATCTTTAACTTTCTCATTGATTGTGTTTTCAATCTGAGCAAGCGTATGTTCACGCTGAATCTCCTCGATAATCATGAGAAGTCTCTCGTTTACACTAAGTTCTTCAAGTAATTCCTGCTTACGTTCGAGTTGAAGTGGGAAGTATTGAGCAAATTGATCACTCAATTGTGATGCAGATACACCCATGGTTAATTGATTAACAATCTCAGTCGGAATTGTTATATTTTGAACAGAAACCTGTTCGATTTCATTTGTGATACGACGAACCAATGCCATTTCTTCATTTTCTTCGCCAATAATATCTTCTAATGCTGTAACGGAACCAAAAAGCATGCGTCCATCATCATTTAATGTATCGATTTTTACACGTTTTAATCCTGTAAATGTAACACGTAAAAAGCCTTGTTTACGTTTAACGGCTTTGATATTAACAAGTGATCCAAACTCAAACAGTTCATCTTGACGCGGATCATCAACAAGAATGTCTTTTTGACTAACAAGCACAACTTGTCCATTAAAGAACTTTTCTGCTTCATCAATCGCATTCATGCTTTTATGACGACCAACTTCAATCATAATTTCTTGTTCTGGGAACACAATAACACCGCGCGTTGCAACAACAGGAACGCTTATTGTTATATTTTTTTCGCTCATAGCAATCCCTCCTTTAAGGATAAAAAAGACGCTAAGCGTCTTTTAATTAAGCAAGAGTTTCTTGTACTAGCTCCATCGCTTTTCGTAATAAGATATCGTATCCGATAGCATCTGGTGAAACTAAGTTTTTAACTTGGTCAAGTTCCATACCGTATGCTTCAGAAATTGTTGTAAATTCTTTTTCAATTTCTTCGTCTTCTACTTTTAATCCTTCAACTTCAGCAATTTTTTCAAGTGTTAAGCGAGTGCGTACACGTTTTTCTGCATCTTCACGCATTTGTTCTTTAACATCTTCTTCAGATTGTCCAAGAATTTGTGAGTAAAGATCGAAATTCATACCTTGTTGTGCAAGACGTTGGTTGAATTCATTAAACATTTGGTTTAATTCTTCTTCAATCATTGCTGCTGGAATGTTAATTTTCGCATTATTTGAAATTGTTTCAACAAGTTCTTCATTTACGCGATCTTCTTCTGCTTGTTCACGTTGTGCTTTAAGATTTTTCTTAATTGAATCTTTAAGTGCGTCTAATGAAGTAATTTCTTCATCATCTAACAATTCAACAAACTCATCGTTTAATTCTGGTAACACTTTAGTTTTTACTTCGTGTAATTTAACTTTGAAGACAACTGGTTGACCAGCTAGGTCTTCTACATGGTATTCTTCTGGGAAAGTGATATCTAAATCTTTTTCATCTTCTGAAACCATACCGATCATTGCTTCTTCGAAACCTGGAATAAATGAGTTTGAACCAATTTCTAATGTATAGTTCTCGCCTTTACCACCTTCAAATGCAACACCGTCTTTAAATCCTTCAAAATCCATTACAACTGTATCGCCGTTTTCTACTGCGCCTTCTTTAAGTTGTAATTCTGCTTGTTCTTCTTGTAATTTAACAAGTTCTGCTTCGATATCTTTAGCAGATACTGTGATACGTTTACGTTTGATATCAAGTCCTTTATATTCGCCAAGTTCAACTTCTGGTTTAACTGTAACGATAAATTTCAATGTTAATGCGTCTTCAGTCATTGCTTCAATGTCTAATTCTGGTGTTGCTACGGGTTCAATTTTTTGTTCAACCATTCCCGCAACAAATGCTTCATTAGCGATTGCATTAACTGCATCCATCATAATCATTTGTTCGTTTACTTGTTTACGAGCTAATTCCTTAGGTGCTTGTCCTTTACGGAACCCTTGAATTTCAACGTTTTTAATTGCATTTTCTAAAGTTTTATCTTGTGCTTTTTTCCAAGCTTTTTCTTCAACTTCAACAGTTAATAATCCTGTTGAGTTTTCATTTAATGTCCATGTAGATTTCATGTTTGTCCTCCTAGTACTTCACTATTATAACATAACTTTTAGCACAGTCAACACACGAGTGCTAAAAACTTACCACCACTCTATTTTAACTGAAACGAGTGATCTTTGCATTCTTTATACTTTATACAAATAAGTGTTCACTGTATCTAAAATTTCCTCAGCTTTTAAATCTTTAATTGGTACTGGAAATGCGTCGAGTACACGTTGCTCCAGAACACCAAGACAAAGAATCAATAAACTCGGATTTTCAGATTCAAGCATATCACCCAGTTGTAATACACAGGATTGATACGATTTTGACTCAAATGGATTTTCCAATTGCGATGTATCGATCACATGCTCCGTCATCTTTAACTTCAAATGTAACTCCATATCGATCGACTGATCAATCAAAAAAAACAGAATTTGCTTTTTTATCCAATCTTCGATGTATTCATCTACGAGCCATTTTTTAATATGCGATAATTCATTACGTAGATTCATTCGTTCCAAAGAAATAATGGCTTTATGTTGTAAAAGTTCATTACCGCGGAATGCTTCCTCCAGGTCTTCAATATCTTCGTAGTATTTACTTGATGGGGTCGTATCGATTCGCACTGAATCACGAATTGATTGAAGTTGTGTAAAATATGGTTCGGGTACATAAGGCATTCTCAATTCTTCGTCGATAAGCTCAAGTGCCTCACGAGTGTTCCCTTCATCAAGAAGGCTCTGAATTGAGTCCATGCAAGTTTCATAATAGTTGTTCATACTTTTCCTTTCATACTGTTTCATTTTAACACACTTTTGTTTGATAAAAAACAAAAGTAACGCATTTGTTTTGCTTATCTTTTAAAAGGGTTCGAATCAAAAATTAAACCTCGACGATGTCGAGGTTTAAATATCGATAACTTTTCGAAATTTCGGTAACAAGCCTTCCTTAGAACCCGTTAAACTTGGTTTCATTTGGAATACGCCAGTATTGTAATTCCCTTCGATGAGAGAGGGTCTTTTTTGACCAACTGCAACATCCCAACCAACATATTGAATTTGTGGAACTTCACGTGCTGCACGATCAAGCATCTCAACAATGTCATTGTAAAGTGGAACTTGAAACCCAACAATATCGGTTCCAGTAATTGGGTGTTTTTTAAAAGCAACTGCATCTTTATCAAATGCAGGATATAAAACTTTTCCGCCATCATCCAAAACTGTGTACATTCCACCCGCACCAAAATTATCCAAGTGCCCGCCATTCCCGATCTTTAGAACACCTTCAAGCACATGGACATCTTTGCCATCGAAAAATGTAATCATACGAAGTGTGTTAACACTCTCCGGATAAAGTGAAGACATTGCTTCATGTTGAACAAAATACTCTTCAATCAAAAATTGACGACGTTCCATACGTTCTTGTTTGAACAAATCAAAGTCTTCAATCTCCGCAGTAACAAAACGTTCAACCCCATATCCCATAAGACTATCTGTAACTTTTGCCATCACGACATCATGCCCAGCCAAAAACGCTTTAACCAATTCATCCGATGATTCGCGTAAATCAACAAAATCACGACCAATATACTCTCGAAATACTTTATTAAATTCTGATTTATCTGCGAATTTATGTCTGAATTCTTTTTGATTATATTTTACGATGATTGAGTTTGCAATACCACCCGTAATAAACGTCTTACGTTCCGCGCGCTTCAATAAATAAAACTCAAACTCAAAGTAATCTAGATAGCCTGACTGATAGATGAATGAGCATCCAATCATATCAAAAAGAATAAACAGTCTAAATTTACCAGTTTCTTTACTAATGAGACCCGCGATTCGCCACATATTTTTGTAATCTAAAGCTTTTAACCTTCTAAAATAATACTTAATTCGACCCATGCTTTACCTCCACATACTTAATCTATAATAACCTTAGTTTTCATTTCAGACAAGACCGTATCAATATCCAAAGAGTTGGACCCAATACCAGTTCCCGTCAGATGCTTGATAAAGTGCACACGCACCTGACTTAAAATCATCTAAAATATTTGCTCGATGACTTGGCGATTCCATAAAACCACTCATGGCACTTTCTACCGAAAACGCACGTTTCGCTAAGTTCTCAGCAAAAATCAATTGAGGATTCAAACTATCCCAAGAACTTCCATCAGGGCGACGGTGCTCGAAACTTTTTTCAAGATCCACTGCACGAATCCCTGCATATTCAAAAAGTGACTCTGACCATGTTAGAGGATCCAATTGATGTTCTTTTCGAATTTGATTGACACGATTAAACATTAAAAGCGACTCATCTTTATCGATATGTTCCGAATTCACAATAATTTCTTTGATTCCAACACGTGTGATTTCATCAACAGGAGCATAAACAACTTCAGTATATTGAACAGAAGAATCGACCAAATCATTGTTTTTATAGAGTTCTTTATAAACGGTTCGCTTCAGACCTGTTTTTCCTTCTTGATCTGTAATCGTTTCACCCTGATTGATACTTGCATCATTTTTTTCGTGTTTATCAAAGGGGATGGGTGTTTCTTCACTTCGATATTCCTCAACAAAATAATCCGATGTTTCAGGCTTGTAATCTTCTGGCTGATCTGATTTTTTATTTTTTGAAATATTCGTATTATCTGCATTCTTTTCCATAATTTGGGGGGGCTGTTGTTCAACTGTTTTTTTTGATATTCCTTGAAAATATCCAACTCCACATCCAAAGCAAAAAACCAATAATCCAAAAAATCCAATAATGTGTTTCTTTTTTACTTTCATATGCCCCTCCATATAAAGTTCTTGTATAATTGTACTAAATTTTCACATAAAATCCTATTGTTAAATTCATTTTATCGCGTAGATTATATTATATGTGAACTTTTATGGAAAACATAAAAAAAACACCAAATATTTGGTGTTATCGTTTAAATTTGGCGTCCCCGGAGAGATTCGAACTCCCGACCACACGCTTAGAAGGCGCGTGCTCTATCCACTGAGCTACGGAGACAAATTGTGCTCTATGCGTCTACAATAATATCATTAAGACGCATAGAATACAATGCTTTTTATAAATCTCTTTCAAATAATTCTTCTACAGTCACTTTATCTTCTGTAATCGTGATTTTTGCGAAACATGTTGGTGATCCGTCTCGATTATAATAGAGCGAACCTGGATTAATTAAAAGAATCCCGTCCACATCTTTTACGACAGGAACATGGGTATGTCCATAACACGCAATCGTACAACGATGTTCCTTAGCTAACGCAATAATATCGTCTTCGATATGACGATAACGCATTAAATGACCATGCGCTACAAAAATACGCGTTCCCTTTACGTCTACTACCAATGATTCTGGATACTTATAAAACGTATCGTTATTCCCTGTAACTGCGTCAAAGGGTTTCATGGATTCATAATCAAGTTCATTATCGCCACAATGAATGTAGGCATCCGCATGAGGATATTTTTGTAGAATTGATTCAAGAACTTTTTTCTTACCATGGTTATCACTGCAAACGATAATTTCTGTCATATTGTTTCCACCTTTTCTATCGAATCAAAAAGACGTTTAATTTGTCTTTCCATTTTTTGAGCGTCACCTGTCGTAAAAGTCTGACATGATGACCTTAAAAACTCATAGTTCATCGCAACATACTCACAAATCGGACGTCTTGAATCATGAACTTGACCTTTATATATTTTTCTAAAAGCATCATGAACAAGGGGATAATGAGTACAACCTAAAATGAGATCTGTTGACTCAAGAATAGGTTTTAATTCATTTTCCAAATAAGTATCCAATTTTAAATTTTGATTTAAACCTTCGATAATATTGACCAATTCAGGAAGTGCGAGTTCCTTAACGTGAATCGGTCCTTTTTCATGAATAAAATTACGATATGCATGCGCATTAAAGGTTGCAAGTGTTGACACAATACCAACACAAGTATCTGCATTGGGTTCAATTTGTCCAACCGTTAATTCGATAATGCCAATTAGATTCATATCTGGAAAATGGTTTCTTGCAGTGGAAAGTGCCACTGCTGAAACGGTATTACACGCAATGACCACATCCCTTATGTCATGATCTTGAAACCACTTCATCGCATGTAGGGTGTAAGCAATGATTGCATCATCCGATTGATTTCCATAAGGGGCATTTTTTTGATCTGCATAAAGTACCAAAGAAACGGGATCAAGATGCTGTTTTAGATATTGATAAACACTATAACCACCAAGACCCGAATCAAAAATCCCCAAGGTTTTAATTTTTTTCATGATAATCATTCCAATCTATATGTAGTATATCATACAAATCACCCGCAACATCTTCAGGTAAAACCGTCTGAAGCGTTTCTAAAGACGCCGCGCGAATATTCTTCAAAGAGCCAAATTTCTTATAGAGTTCTTTCTGTCTTACTTTTCCCAATCCACTTACTTCATCAAGAATTGAGCGTGTCATAGCTTTTTTCCGTAAATTACGGTGATACGTTATTACAAATCGATGCACTTCATCTTGCATCTGCATCAAAAAATTAAAGAGCGAACTTGTTTTATTAATTGTAATTAAAGTTCCATCTTCACGCATTAAAGCGTGCGTACGATGTCGATCATCTTTAACCAAGGAACAAACCCTCAAATCAAGTTCAAGATCACTGAGAACCTCTAACGCTGCATTAAGCTGAGGTTTACCACCATCAACTAAAATTAAATCCGGCATCGGTTTCGATTCCCGCATAAGACGAAAATATCGACGATACAAGACTTCCTTCATAGAAGCAACATCATCATTCCCTTGATGTAATTTATAGCGACGGTATTGGTTTTTATTTGGTTCACCATCATCATAAACAACACAGGCAGAAACAGCGAAAGCACCGGAAATATGCGAGTTATCAAAAACCTCAATACGATGAATAATCGAACTCATACCTAAAGCAGCACTTAAATCTCTTAACGCCTCATCTTTAAATTGTTGACGCTCACGAAGGATTGAAAACTGATCATCAAGTTGTTGTTGCGCATTCTTTTGTGTAATTTCCAAAAGTGTTTTCTTTTTACCACGCAATGGTACTTTAACCTCAGCACCCAAAACATCGCCCAATTCTTCTGCATTCACTAAGTCTGGAACATAAATCGTTTTGGGTACCGGTTGGTTTTCATAAAATTGTGCAATAAAAGAAACAAAAGCATCAAGCGGTTCTTCCATACATGCCTCAACCGCCATGCTTCGCTCCAACAAGCGACCCCCTCTAACAAAGAGACCTACAATCGCAATATACCCTTGATAGTAGGCAAAGTGAAACAAATCAAATCGTTCGTTTAAAGAAAATTGAACTTGTTGTTTATCACCAATATAGTCTAAAGCATGTAGCTTTTCCTTATAGACTTGTGCCAACTCAAAATTTAAAGATTGGCTTGCTTCAAGCATCTTTCGCTCTAACTCATCTTTAAACGGTTTTATATTACCGTTTAAAATACTCATCACATTTTGACGCCAAACATTCAGTTCTTCCGGTGTATAACGTTTACCAGTACGATTAAATGCGCTGTAAATGGCTAAAGTATTGGGTAATAATGTATCTCCAGTAGGCACTGAGTCATTTAGAAGACGGGCCATATCACGCGCTGCTGTCGCATCAGGATATGGACCAAAATAATGAAATTGCTTGGATTGTTTACGATCTCGCGCAACCAAAACTTCCGGTTTTCCTTCTCGGGGAATTTTTAAATATGGATACGACTTATCATCCATAAAAATGATATTGAATTGAGGTCGGTGTTCTTTAATTAAATTAATTTCTAGAATTAAAGACTCTTTCTCCGTACTTGTAATGATAAATTCAAAATCATCAATTTGACGTACCATACGTGTTGTCTTATGATCATGGGCACCCGTAAAATAGGAACTTACGCGATTTTTTAATTTCTTCGCTTTCCCGACATAGATAATCTCACCATTCTTATTTTTCATGAGATAACAACCCGGCTCCATGGGCAAACGTTTAAGTTTTTCCTCGATTGTTGAGTGTGTCATTGTTTTAGCTTCACAACAGTCGCACCCATTCCACCATCGCCAACACCGCCTAATTCAAAGGAGCCTACATTTTTATTACGGCGAAGTGTTTGGTGAACCGCAGTACGCAACTGCCCGGTACCATGTCCATGAATAATTCTAAAGGTTGGTACTTTATGAAGTACACATTCATCAATATATTTCTCTACCTGTGGAAGGGCTTCGGAAACACGAAGTCCAATAATGTTCAACTCCGTTTTAAACGATGATCGCGCATCAACACTATGAGTTCGTGTAGGTTTTACCTTCACTTTTTTAGCAGGACCTGCAATGCGTGTGAGTTTACTTAAATCGACATTCACCTTTAAACCACCGATTGACACAAATGCAGTATTCTTTTCAATCGAATCGACAACACCCACTTGATTTGTGGATTTCAATTGTACGCGATCTCCTTTACCTATGGTTTCATCAACAGCGTTTTCAGCCTGTAAGGATTGAATTTGCTTTACTGCTTTTTTTCGTAGATCTGGACGATTTGTTTTATTGAGTACATCTAATTGGCGTTCAGCCTCTTCGACCATTTGTTCCAGCAACGCTTCATTTTCCTCACGTAAAGCTTGCTCTTTACGAACAAACTCTGCTTCAAGTGCTTTTTGTTTCATCAGTGCATCACGTTTAAGATTTTCGATCGCTTCTTTTTCTTTTAAGAGTTCTTGCTCAAGTTTATCTTGTTCATTAATTTTTGCTTCAAGAATTTCGAGTAAGTGATCTGCTTCATACTGACCTTCTTGTTTATATTTAAATGCACGGTCAATAATATCGGCTTGTAAACCTAAACGTTTAGCAATCGCAAACGCATTGGATTCACCCATGACATTTTCGCGATAACGATAAGTAGGTTTTAGATTTTGTAAATCAAATTCTACACTTGCAATAAGGATATCTTCGTATTGAGTCCCGTATTTTTTTAGTCTTGAAAAGTGCGTCGTAGCGATAACCCAACACCCTACATCTCTAAAATGATCTAAGATTGCCATCGACAAACTTTCACCTTCTAAGGGATCAGTTTGTGAACCTAACTCATCCAGCAACACAATTGATTTTGATGTTGCTTGCGCATTAACTTTTGTCATCGTTTCCATATGAGCAGAAAACGACGACAATGATTTTTCGATGGATTGTTGATCTCCAATATCCACAAACAATTGATCAACCAACATCACTTCCGCTGATTCCGCACAGATTGGACATCCGGCTAAAGTCATGAGAATGGATAATCCCATTGTCTTTAAACTTACACTTTTTCCCCCGGTATTCGGACCACTAATTAAAATCATTTTATGAGGCGGAGTGAGTTTATATGTGTTTGCGACAACTTCTTTGGGATTAATCAGTGGATGTCTTGCATTTTTTAGATTCAACCGATCTTGCGTTAGTGTTGCGACAACCGCATCATGATATGCCCCCCACTCTGCTTTCGCAAAAAGACAATCGATGATAGCCACGGTGTCAAGATCAGCTCTGAGTTGTTGTGCGTCATGTGCGATTAAATTAGATGTCTCGCGACAAATGCGTTCGATTTCATTTTGTTCTTGATGAATGAGACTTTGATATTCATTTTGCATTCGCGCTAAAAAGGCAGGCTCAAAATAAACCGACTGCCCGCTTGCTGATTCACCATAAATTGTTCCTTCAAGTTTATTTTTATCTGAAGGTTTCACTAAAAAAGTGCGACGTCCATGTTGTAACGAAACGACTGCTTCACTAAGCATTGCGCGATTTTTGGTTAAAAATTCCTGAGTTTTATTTTCAATGTTTTGTTCAAGAGCTTTACTTTGACGTCTCAGCTCACCTAAATGTGCACTTGCACGATCTAAGACTTCACCCTGTTCTCCAAAACAATGTTCAATATGTTTCAGTGTTGTTTCCGTAACTTCAAGACTTTCAAATAAATCTTCAAGTGCAGGATACGTTCCTTCTAGATTTTTAAATTGTTTTTTTAGACGTTCAAGACCTTGCATAAAGCGTCCAACATCTACTATATCTTCTACCGATAAAGTTCCACCCTTTTCAGCAAGTGTTAAAGCATAGGTTACATCTGTGATGCCACCAAATGACATAGAACCATTTACAACCACTAACTGTAATGCATCTTTAGCGCGCGCTAAATCACGTTTCACAATTAATGAGGAAAATGAAGGAACCGTATTTAAGACCGCTTCCTTACCTAATGAAAATGATGCATAATGAGCAATTCGCTCAAGCACTTTATCGAACTCTAATCGAGACGATGTATTATTCATATTTTTCTAAATACTCCCTTATCTGTACTTCATTAAAACCGTGTTTTTCAAGCCACTTTACCATAGCAGTTTGTTGACTTGGAGATAACTGTTGATCTGTAATAATACTTTGAATTGCAGCGTTTTGATTCATAAAATCATCAAATGATCCTAAAATTGGAGTTGATGCACGTTCGACATATACCAACCAGGTATTATCAATGATTTCCTGACCATTTTTAACAATCGGTGTCGTTAAAAAGACACAAATCAACACGAGTTTAAGTGCAAAAAATGCTACGCTGAAAACACCACCAACTGCGGAATTCACTTGTTTTACTAATGGAACTTTTGAAATTATGGTTGCAAGCGGTGTTACTAGTAATAAAACCACACGAATCACAACAAATAAGATCACGAACCATATCAACTGATTCATTTGATGTACAACGAGTTGATTAATGGTTAGAAACCCAGTTCCAGATGCTTTAAAGAATTGGAATATTTGCACAAATACAGGTGCGAAAATCCATGCTGCAAAAAGCGAGACAAAAGTTCCCACAACATCAACGAGCTGCAGCAACAAACCTTTCTTATATCCAATATAAAGGGTCACCGCAAACCAAATAATAATAACCCCATTTAAGTAACCCATCCAATCATTGGGAAACATCACCATAAAATCACTCCTTCTTTTTTTATTTAATGAGTTCAACTATTAATTTCAATCGAAATAGTCTATATTATTAGTATGACAACTATTACAATAAAACTAACAGACAAACAGATAAACGAATTAAAATCACGATATTCAAAATATCCAATTCGTTACGATATTCAGTACACACACTTCCAAATTAAGGGAAGTGATGTCACCATCACAGCCTACACAAGCGGTAAGGTTGTTTTTAGCGGTGAAGGCGCAGAATTTCACGCTTCATCCTATACAAATGAACCTTTAAAACCAAAATCATCGGTTGCACCAACACAGAAGATTGAAGGTTCGATGGCCGGAAGTGACGAAGTAGGTACTGGAGATTACTTCGGTCCAATCACAGTCTGTGCTTGTATCGTAAACGAATCCGATTTACAACGCATTCCCGTTGCGGAAATTGTCGATTCAAAACAAATGACGGACGATAAGATACGAAAAATCGCTCCAATACTCAAACAAGAACTTCAATACAGCCTTCTTATTCTTGATAATAAGAAGTATAACCGCGTCCATGACACAATGAACATGAATGTCATCAAGGCAAAATTACACAATCAAGCATTCTTAAATTTAAAAAAACGTTATGAAATGCCACCTTATGCAATCATTGATCAATTCATGGCAGAAAAACCTTATTACAACGCACTCAAGGGAGAACCTGAAATATTTCGTGGTCTTATCTTTGAAACAAAAGCCGAAAACAAGTTTATTGCAGTCGCATGCGGTGCAATCATTGCGCGATTTGGTTTTTTAGATTACCTCGATAAACTCTCAACAAAATATGATTGCGTCTTTCCTAAAGGGGCAGGTGCCCATGTTGACACATTTGGAAAAGAATTTGTTAGACGGTATGGAAAAGAAGAACTTGATAATGTTGCGAAGGTTCACTTTGCCAATACAGCACGAATTCTTAACGATGCGTAAGCGAAACACAAATTGCTTTATCAATTTTTCGATAAGAAACTCCAGCAGCATCAAGCATGCGCTTCGATACTAAGACAGCATCCGTTTCTGCGTACTTATCATCTTCATAAACAATTTCTTTAATACCACTTTGTATAATTGCCTTGGAACATTCATTACAAGGGAACAACGAGACATAAATCGTACACCCTTGTAAGGATTGGGTCGCATTCAAAATTGCATTTAACTCTGCATGCACCACATATGCATATTTCGTTGTTTGAAAATCTCCCTCACGTTCCCAAGGAAACGCATCATCACTCAATCCCGTTGGAAGGCCATTATAGCCAATTCCAACGATTTTTTTTTGTTGATCCACGATTGCGGCACCAACTTGAGTTGAGGGATCTTTAGAACGCAACGCAGACAAATGAGCGAGCCCCATAAAATATTCATCCCAAGAAATGACATTATCCCGTTTACTCATAAAAACCCCCTACTTCATAAAACCGCTTAAACGGTTTGCATAATTTTTAAAGCCCAGTTCATACCAACTATTAATCACCGACATATCCAACCTTGGGCTTGATAAGGTACCCGCATGTTGCGTCATCACAACCACAATTCCTACAACAAATACAGCGGATAGTACCATAGTTCCCTTGCGTAAATAATCCCAATCTTTTCGTTTTGAGAAAACAAGTCCACACAATAACCCCGCAATCAATCCACCTAAGTGGGCTGTTGCACTAACACCCGGTAATGAACTGATAATGAGATTAATAAATAAGACTTGAAAGACTTGAGACATCACTTTGGGATTACGCATCGCCTTTGTTTCAAATAAATAGACACACATTGCGCCCAATAACGCAAACAGTCCGCCACTAATTCCAAGACCGATGACACCCTCATCCAAAATAAAGACAAATGCATTACCCATGAGAATCCCCGCAATTAAGGTAAAGAGATATTTTTTACCCTCCATTACCGTTTCCATAACTACGCCTAAATTTCTCAGCGCCATTAAGTTCATGATTAAGTGTAAAAACGAAATATGAAGAAAACCTGCAGTAATGAATCGGAACCATTCATGAGCATGAACGATAAACGGCTTATAAAAAGCACCTAACATAACTGCAACCGTATTAATGTTTAACTCTGGAATTAAGATAAGATATTGTGCGAGTAAAAATACGACAACACAGATAATTGAGATAACATTGGTTACAGGAAAAGAACGGTATCGTGCTTGTTTTTGCATTCTACCGATCGTTTTTTTCAAATTAAGTACCGCCTTTGAAAGCGAGCGATCTGGATTTTGACTTATTTTTAAAAGTCCACTTAAATCACCGTATGAAGTAAGAAGTTGTGAGGATGAGATAAAATTCGGTCCTACAACCACATTCATATCATCTCCGACTTTGTCCTCTTGATTCACACTAATATTAAGCCCTTCTGCCTTCGTTTTAAATACAAGGGCGAGACTTTCACGATGTTTTGAAATCATCTCGCGATCAATATTTGAAAGGGATGTGGAGGTAACCATAATAATCGCATTGTCCTCAACATTTTGATTCACAAGCCAAACCTGTGAACTGTCTTGAGTCATTGAAACCATTTGATATTCAAAATGCTTCATAAAATAGTTTGCGACTTCAATTACCCATGCATCATATTGAGACTTTGTATACATTAATCTAACCTCCTGATTTCCTCGATAACGTCTTTCATTGTTTGAGGTAATTCAGCTTCAAACGTCATAACCTCTTTGCTAACGGGGTGCGTTAACGTTAATTTTTGTGCATGCAAGCACTGACCATTTGTTTCCCATGTATTTTTATAACTATAAGTTTGATCTCCAACAATAGGATGCTTAATATACTGAGCGTGAACACGAATTTGATGTGTACGACCTGTATCTAATTTACAACGCAACACACTAAAATCATTAAAACGTTCTGCAAGGTAGAAATGCGTTACTGCTTGTTTACTGTTTTGATCTGTAACTGCCATACGTTGACGGTTTTTAGGATCACGACCAATTGGCGCATCGACCGTAGCACTTTGATGTTTAAATTGGTGATGCACAATTGCCACGTACTCTCGCGAAATTAAACGTTGTTTTAGATCTTCTACTAAGATTTCATGTGCTTCATTTGTTTTCGCAACAACCAATAAACCCGTTGTATCTTTATCAATTCTGTGTACAATACCCGGACGCAATTCACCATTAAGATCACTTAACTGCGTTGTATGAGCCAACAATCCATGAACCAATGTTGGTTGATTTAAAGTTGATGGTGATGGGTGAACAATTAAACCTTTTGGTTTATTCACAACTAAAATTGCATCATCTTCATAAACAATATCTAAATCCATTGGCACTGGAACAATTGAAATTTGTTCTTCTGTAATTTCATACTCAACGACATCATCTTCTTTTAAACGAAGGTTTGGTTTAACCACATTACCGTTTACCGTAATATTTCCATTTTTAATCCATGTTTGTAAAACACTTCGTGAATAATCTGTTACAGCAAGTGCCATATACTGATCAATTCTCATCCCATCAAACATTTCTTCTACAATTAATTTATTCATATTTTTGACCTCTTTCATCGAGATAGAGTACGATTGCTAGAATGAAGACACCCACAACCAAACTCATATCTGCTACGTTAAATACAGGAAATTGATATCCAAAGATATTGAACGCAAACATATCACGTACATAGCCATAAATTGCGCGGTCAAACAAATTCCCAAAAGCACCTGCAAACATTAAGGCAATCGCTGTCAAAATGACAGGTTTATCTTCTTTTACATAATAATAAGCGAGCACAATGCATACTGCTGTTGCAAGTACGATAAAAAGCCATTTTTGACCGTCAAACATACTCCATGCTGCCCCTGTATTACGTACATACCGAAGTGAGAAAAATCCGGGTATAACGTGTAAAGACTCCCATAACGGAATCGTTTTGTCGATCCATGCCTTTGACAGCAAATCGATAGCGATAATCACGACACTTAATAATCCTAAACGTTTCTTCATAACTTCCTCATTTCATGTGTTTATTATAACATTATCGCATATTCATTGCATATATAAAACCCCATCAAAAAAGATGTGAGTCTTCACACCTTCTTAGCATATTTATTAAGGAAACCTACGAATTCCTCAAATGTATGGACGGAATACGGATTATCCATTTTAAATTGATACTCATGACCTAAAACATCCGCAACATCTTCGTAAAACACAGAAGTTACCGGAACGTGTAACGATTCCAATTTTTCTTGCATTTTCAAACCGTCTTCCATAAAACTCATTTGATTACCATCCGTTATAAATGTGGGCGGAAAATCTTTGGTAACATGATTCAGAATGGATAACGATTCCACATACGTAGTATCCATCCAAGCCTTTTCACCCATATATGCCCATGCCAAACGACTCATAAAGAAATCTAAAATACCTGAAGAAGACTGCATATTTAAAAGTCCGTTTAAATCATAAGGCCCACAAAATAGTGCAATCCCTTTAACATGACTCGGGTTTAACGTAACACTTTGATCAAGCTTTTGTGCATACTGTGAATCAACCTGAACCATCATGTACTGAGATATAATGTGTGCCCCCGCTGAATCCCCCGCTAAAATGATATTATTCATATCCAAACCAAAAAGGTCTGCATGAGATTCAAGATAACTAATCGCTTCACCAACTTGATGAACTGGAGAAGGGTAAACTGCTTCTGGCGCTAAATCATAGTTGAGATTGATGACTCGATATCCTTGGTTGGCTAATTGGACTGCATACTCATAATTATCATGCTTATCGCCGCCTACAAACGCACCCCCGTGAACCCAAATGACTGTAGGGAGCTTTTGTGTGTTCTTCGGACCGAAAAGATCAAAAGTATTGCGGCCAGCCGTTGATTCATAGGTCAAATCTGTGTAAACACGAACTTCTGACTCAATTACTTCATACCCATCCGGTTTAACCGCCAACCCCCCTTCAAACACTCTTCGAATTAAAAAAGCAGAAGGTGCTGGATCGACAATAAAATATACCGCAACACCACCAACAATTAATAAAACTAACGCTAATACGGCTAAAAGACCACGTTTTATACTCGCCCGATTCATCGAATCACATCCACGTGCAAGCCTTCAAGCACATCAAAAGTACTTTGATTTAAAATTGGATCATAACTATCTGTGCACGCTGTATCCACAATAATTCGCGCCTCAGGACATGCAGTTTTTGCAATGACACAGGTACTGATAACACAAATGTTTGAAACTAAGCCCATCACCTCTATCACATCGTAATTTTTCTTATCTAAATAATTTCCCAACTCTAAAGAAGCAAAAGTTGGTTTATTAAAGATAATCGTATCCGGTTTAATAAAGGGCTTTAAACGGATATCAAGTTCCCATCCATTTGATCCCAAAATACAATGTTCAATCGGTAAGCGGCGTCCTTCTTGTGTTTCAAGATAATTAGAACCATGGGTATCACGTGTAAAAACTAGGTCACAATCTTGTTCTTTTTCTAATTTTTGAAGAATATTCAACACCACTTGATTTGCTCCTTCAAAACCAAGCGTCCCCGATACAAAGTCATTTTGAACATCAACGATAATGTTTAATTTTTTCATATTGTCCACCCTTTTTATTTTATTGTAACATAAAAAAGTCCTCGAAGGAGGACTATGCTTTCTCAAGCCAATGTGACGCTTTTGAGTATAGAAGTGTAAGAACCATTGGACTAATCCACGTAACGGAGTAGCTCCAGTATACCCAATCAATAGAATGATTGATTCGCATCATAATGAACAAGAATATTTGTCTTAGAATTGTGAAACATGAAATCATAATTATCATCGGAACCATTGTAAGTCCTGCACCTCTTAATGCACCACTTAAAATACTTGTTGTGCTGAGTGCAAAATAGAACGGAACCATAATCCGCAACATACGTGCACCATACATAATAACCATTGGCTCCGGTGAAAAGAAAGCAATCAGCTGATCTGCATAGATAAAGGTCGGAATTCCAATAACAATCACAATCCCTACCGCTAAAATTAATGCAGTACGAACGCCTTCCATAATGCGATCTTTACGTCCCGCACCTAAATTTTGACCTGTGAAGGTTGTAATTGTGAGTGAAAAACTCTGCGTTGGCATTGATAAAAATGCATTAAACTTATCTGCTGCACTAAAACCAGCAACCGCGGCAGATCCAAACGCATTAATATATGATTGAACCAAAACATTTGAGAATGAAACAACCGTCTGTTGAATTCCAGTAGGAATTCCAAGACGAATAATTTCATAAAGTTTATCACGGTGTATACGAATATCAGCCATCTTTAGTTGATAAATATCCTCAACACGTAATAAGTGAATCCAAACTAAGATTGCGGATGTAAGTTGTGCAATCAGCGTCGCAACCGCAACTCCTAAAATTCCCATATCAAACACAATCACAAATAATAAATCCAAGGATACATTAATGAGACTTGAAATACATAGATAAATCAAAGGATTGCGTGAATCTCCGATTGCTCGTAAAATTCCAGCCCCGGAATTATAGATAACAAGACCGGTTACACCCCAAAAATAAACTCTTAGATAAAGGGTTGCAGGTTCCATAATATTCGCAGGTGTCTTGAGCCACCCTAAAAATATTGGAGACATTACCGAACCGAAAAAAGTAAGAAAAATACTTACAATTAACGAAAATGCCATAAAGGTATGAATTGAATCATGCAATTCTTCATCTTTTTTCGCTCCAAAATAGCGAGAAATAAGAATACCAGCACCCGTTGAAATCCCCATAAACAACCCAATAATAACATTACTCAATGGTGTACTTGCTCCAACTGCGGCAAGTGCTTCTTCACCAACATAGTTTCCAACCACAAAGGAATCAACGGTATTGTATAATTGTTGGAATAGATTCCCAATCAAAAGCGGTATTGAAAACAAAAGCATTTCTTTCCAAATGACGCCCTCTGTCATTGACGTCTTTTTATGAATTTTCATTATAACCTTCCTTCTTAACCATAAATATTATACACGATATTTTACGTAAATCATTAAATTAGCCACTTTTAATCTTGCACATTGTTTATTCCAATGCTATAATACAAAAGCAGTTAATAGCAATGCACCAGTGGCGGAATCGGTAGACGCGCACGCTTGAGGGGCGTGTGACGCAAGTCGTGTAAGTTCAAATCTTATCTGGTGCACCAAATATATATTTTACAAAATCAACTTCGGTTGATTTTTTTTATGTTTAAGGTGCATTACAATAAAAAAGAGGACCTGAGTCCTCTTTTTTATTGTCGTTGTTCAACGACTTTAGACATAATGCGATACCCTTGGTAAAATCCACCAAAACCTCCGATAAGCAAGAAGTTGATCACACCTACAATATGAACATAATTATGATCTAAGGGTGAAGAAAGCCATGCCCCTAAATTATTAAAACCAATACCGATACACATTGTCATGGCTAACATTGCTAAAATATGCTGTTGGTCATCATTATGAGTATACAAAGCATAACAATTCACAAATGTAATTGCTAAATACATTGCACCCAGTTCTCGTTGCCAGCCGTAGTCAAAACCCCATATCGAGTTCGCAATCATATAACTTGGGAATATCAAATGAGATAACGCTGCCATAAAAAACACAGCCGTCATAACCGTTAAATACCCTTTTCTTCTCTTCATCAATCCAGCTCCCCTACATTTCCTTAATTATAGAGAAGATAAGCTAATGGTTCAAGTGCCATACCCGTACGACTTAAAATAACCAAATAAACTATTTTCTAATTTTATACGTTTTCTCAGAAAACAATCGAACACAGAGTACACCGATAATGAAATATAACGCCGTTATGATTGAAAGCCACAAATTCAAATTTGGAATATCGCTTAAACGATTGCCATTATAAGCAACCATGACCACAAGAACTTTCACTAAATTATATAGGAATCCTTTTTCTTGCATCGATTCATTATAAGGTTGTAATGTGTAATACATTAGTAAATTATGAACACTGAAAAAAACACTTAAAAGCACTAAGGTAATAATAAAAATTTGAACTTCACCACGTATCGGAATAATTAATTGTATCCCAACCATAAAAGCTACACCTATAATTATGGGTATAAGCGGAATCATATTTAGAAACACAAGTGTCCCTAAACGCCCTACAAACTGTTTCCAAATAATTTCAGGTCGTCGATAAAACGCATAGTTCAATAATTTTGAATCACAATTTAGATAGTATGCACGGGTCATTGACTCCCCAATATTCAGGAGATAGACGATAAAAATATAAGGTCCAATCGATTTAAACATTTCAGTTGAAAATGGATACCAAACTTGAAAATACATCTCTGGGAAAAACGATCTCAGAATTGTTAGGCTTATAACACTAACAACCACCACTGCAAGGATAACTAAAAATCTAAAACGTAGCGGTTTAAACCAGAGTCGTCGATGCCGTTCTAAGAAAAGACGATTCAGAAGGCCATAACCTTCATAGAGATTGATAACTTTATCAGATTGATCAAGATTATAATCATCATCAATTCGTAAAACCGTTTGACTTGATTTGAGGTTGATTGACGCTAAACTCTCCTCTGGACTTATCTGTTGAAGCATATAGAGCCCATATGATTCATGAATTTGAACTTCTCGAACTGGAATACGAACCGTAAACGTAATCGCCATCAAAACAATGATACCCGTTAAGAAATAGAACACGACCATCGATAAGTAATTGGCAAATAATAATGCACCAAAACTAAGTACTAAACCAAGCACAAATACCGTCTTATACTTACCACTTATTTTCTTATGGTAACGGTTAAAATAGGCAAGATCTAGCCCCTCCGCAACAATCTTTGTCCCTAATACCACAAGAACCATCATAAATGCCGTTAACACACTTTGGTCATACATCACGACCGTAAACATAATAGCAATACAATAAAGTATGCGTTCAATGATGTCATGATGCAAACGGAAATGATAATAAGATTTAAAGTCAACTTTGAAAGAACGAATTAAGGTCCATTTTTCAATCGAATCATCACTTGAAATTGTGGTCACACACGCTCTTATGATTACCAATAGAAACCAAATAAATTCAACGGGCACTTGTGGTAATGCTTGAGCAAGTATCCCAAAAATAAGAAATAAGTAAATAAACTGATTCGCAATCATTTTAAGATAATGAAGAACCGTTACAATACGACCAAGCTTCTTTTTTCGTTCTGTATTCTCATAGACGTTAGCATAAATAACCTTTCGTAATGGTTTAATCGAACGCAGATAGTATAGAAATCGATTTGTTCGATTTACAACGTTAATATCTTTTAGGACACTATGATTCATGATTATCACTTAAGATATCAATAATATCTTCCTCAAATGAAGAGTCGTGTAAGCGATCTGAATCCAAAAGTGTTGCATTGCCATGATGCAAGATAATCACCTCATCACAAATATCTTTAGCAATCTGCATCATATGCGTTGATAAAACCATAATGCAGTCTTCTTTGAGCGCAACAAGTTGACGTTTCATTTCAATGGATGCAACCACATCAAATGAAGTGAGCGGCTCATCCAAAAACAGTACTTTCGGCTTCAACATCATGATGCATAACATTTGAAGTTTATTTCGCATACCATGTGAATAATCTTTAATCAGTTTATAGCGATCATCTTGGTTAAATTGAATCGAATCAAAATATGCATGAACATCCTCGCGTATAAAACCTTGATCTTTATGAATATCAATAAAAAACGTTAAAAATTCAATTCCCGTTAAAAATTCCGGCAACATCGGATTTGTATAAACAAATCCTACATCATGTTGTGTTAAGAGGCTACCGTCATCAAAACACGCGATACCACTATCACGTGGTATTTCTTGACTAATACAATTAAAGAAAGTGGTTTTCCCTGCACCATTTCTCCCCAATAACGCATAAATTTTACCCTTCTCAAGCGTTAAGTTAATGTCTTTCAAAACATCTTGATGATCAAAAGATTTCGAAAGATTCTTAATCTCTAATTTCATACTTCCACCTCTGTATCGTTACACCAATACATTACCACACCGTATTCAGTGAATCAATAAAAAATGCACGCTATTGCGTGCATTTAAAGTTTTGTTGTGTTCGATATGTTTTAAGTGCTTCTAAAGACAACACAGATTGCTCAAATGTTGTTGTAGCGATCTGAAGTTCATTTGAACCCATCATATCAAATAGATAACGATGAGAAATTAAAAAGGTTCCTGTACTGTAATCTTGGTCTGTACTTACCATTGTAAAACGTAGGTGTTCTTGATTCAAAATTTCTTTAAACATTACAATTTCCTTTTGAGGAAGTTGTGTTAAAAACCAGTCATCAACACTCTCTTTCAAATCGCTTATTTGAAAGGTATGCAAACGTTCTACGGTATAATTATTGACCAGTGTATCACGATAAGTCTCATGTACAAGACTTCCATCCACAACATAATCCTTTTCACAGACTAGCTGCTGATTCCTTTGACATCCTGTTAGCCCTAAAAGTACTACCGAGCAAATACATCCCCAATACCGTTTCATTATTTTAATACTGCATATGCGCGAACAGGACTTGCTTCCGCTTCGATTTTTAGGGGTACTGCAGAAATAATAAAGTCTTTATGGTAGCGCAATGAATCCAAATTATTTAAATTTTCTAAAATCATAATATCCGCATCCATAAGAATGTTGTGAACATAATAAGGTTCTAAATCGGGTGATGGAATGTCCATCCCAACCATTTTGATTTGTTTTTCTACAAGAAACATTGCCAGTTCCTCTGTAAATACCGGATGATCTTCAAAATAAACCTTTTCACCACGGCGCTCATCAAATCCAGTATAAAACACAACCACATCCCCTTGGTTCACCAAGAGCTCATAGTCCGGTTTATAATCAATTTCTTTTTGATTGCGAACATCAATCATAACTCCACGACCAATAAAGCGGTCAATGGGGAAATTACTGATAAATCGCTCGTCACTTGATAAATGCATTGGAACTTCCACATGGGTTCCTGTATGTAGAGATGCAGTTACAGAGTAGTTTGTATAACCATCATCTTCAAAACATGCATCCAGATCAAATTTCGTTTTCGTATCTCCTGGGAAAACCCCAGTTGCTTCATTAAATGTTTGTGTTAAATCGATAAGTTTCATATATTTTATCCCTCGTTCCTATTATAACGAAAAACTATGTGAATGCTAGTGTGAAATTATCGTATTTATACACACAATCATACACTCCCCTTAGCAATTTAGACTTTTTAATCTCATATTCGAACCTGACACACTTATGTACCACCGCCAATAACGTACTGCCAGAACCCAATCTTGCACAACGCGAAACTAAAAGCTAAAAACACAAAAGAATGATCAACGTTGGATTGATACGAAACAATCTCAAAATTAAAAACGAAGATTTACTTCTTTTTTGGGTTTAATCCGGTCTAACACTTTCGAAACAAGTAATACGAGCAGACTATTTACGACCATTGCGGGAAGAATTATTCCAAATAGAAACATTTGAAATGGCAGTTGAATCCCACCTAAGGCTTGCACAACGCTTAAGAATATCACGCCCGATATGAGTGTACCCATACCTGAAATAAAACAAGAGGTTACTTTTGGACTAATTCGATTTACAAGAAACTGATAACTGTAAAACACGAGTGGCCCGGTAATTAATTTATCAACCACGTTTGCGATTTCACCACCTGGCATTGAAGTTGTCATTGCAGTTAAAAAACCACAGACAATGCTAATCACGGCAACCTCATGAAATGATTGCAGTTCAAACAATGCAAAGAAAAAGAAAGCCAGCATAAAGTCAGGCTTCATCAAACCAACGGTTCCAGGGACCGTGATATGTAATACAAGACCCAATGTTAGAAACAGGGTTGATATGGTTAAATTTTTGATTTTCATTTTATTCGCTCCTTTATCATAATTTTTAAACCAAAACACGTCACTTCATACCACAGTCATCACCTCCCTTAGAACAAAAAAAACTCCACCCATACAGGGCGAAGTCTTCGCGGTACCACCTGAAACACTACGTAAAATACGTAACTCAATAGGAATACAAACATATTCCTGTCCTGTTAACGGGGACAACCGTCGTAAACTACTTACCGAAGTGTTCATTCCGCCTTTCATGAGGCCATTCACTTTCGAAGGAAGTTCTGTTCACACCAACCACAGACTCTCTGGACATACTTCTTGAAAGTTACTCTTCTCAATCATTAAGTTTGTTATTAAAGCAATAATAGCACGTATTCTACTGCTGTCAAGCATTAATTAACGTTTTATAAATCCCTTGGGTGTCATCTCAAGAACATCTTCAAATACATGATCGATAAGTTGACGGTCATGTGTAATACACAATACCGCTCCTTTATAGTCCTCAAGCATTTCATAAATCGCCACCAAAGAAAACGGACTAAGATTCCGAGTTGGTTCATCTAACAATAATACGTCTGGTTTCGTCCGTAAAATTTTCAAAAGCGAAATTTTCGCCTTTTGACCTCCCGATAAAAATTCTACCGGAATTTCCATCTCATCGGAAGTAAAGTTTAAACCTCCTAAAGCGTAACGAACGGCAGTGCGCGCTTCCTTATCACTCGAGTCAATACAGTTTTCAATCGCATTTTTCTTAACATCAAGATTTCGATGATAATCTTGATGCATAACACCAACATTACCTGTTAGCGATTGAACGATTTCATTGAATAAAGTTGTTTTACCACAGCCATTAGGACCTACAAGCGCAACCTTCTCACCCGACATCAACGTATAGCGATAGTCTGTGCCAATCACACGTCCCTTTATAAACAATTGGTTGATATCAAATGTAAGCACAACTTTTAAAGGCCCTGTTGTTTGATGAACACTTTCAATCTTAATCGCCACTTCTTGATCACGGTGGATCAGTGTTTCTTGCTTTAAGCGTTGATTCTTTTGTGCTTTTAGATTCTTCATTTTCTTTTGTAGTCCAGGATCTGCACGATTTACATTTTGAAGTTGATGACCTACTTTTTGATACTGTTTCTGCCACTTCGCTTCTTGTTTTGCATGAAATCGCTTTTGAAAACGAACTTGTTGGTTATGATGGGACAAAGATCGATCTCTACTTTGAATGTATTCATCATAAGACCCTTCAAACAAGGTTAATTTTGAAATTGATTTACGGTGTAATTGTTCAAAATGAAGGATCCTGTTTGCGCTATGCCTTAGTGTTTCAAGATCATGGGAAACAAAAATTATAGGTATAGTCTGCGCATCCATCCATGCTTCAAACCATATCAAACCATTCATATCTAAATTGTTTGTTGGCTCATCCAACACATAACAGTCAACAGCTAGTAACTGAAGTTTTAATAATTGAATACGAACGCACTCACCACCACTTAAAGACGTCATGCAACGATCATAATCGCGTTCCGTCAACATCGGTACCATGGATAAAAACAACGGTACAAAGTCCCCAAAACGATCCCATGAGCCCTCCAACACAAACTCAAGAATTGTTTGTGACCGCTCTTCCGAACTCAATTCTTGACCTAAATAACCGAAAACAATCGACTCCGGATGCAAAGCTCGACTCACTTTCAAATTCCTCATTTCAGGACAGTTTACAAGCGATTTAAGAAAAACACTTTTACCATTACCTTCTTCTCCAACAACTCCAATACGATCACCATGATTTACAGACATAGAAAAAGACGTGATAAGATCACGTCCTTGTTTCGTCTTAACATCTAGACTTATGTTAAACATAGAAAAACGCCTCCTTTTTAGTTATTATGTTTTAACGTAGGCGCATTTCCCATAAGTCTCACCGGATAGCAATCTGCTACCTTTCTAGTCCAATAAAATATAACACGTCTCATTCTCGCAAACAAGTAAAAAGTTCTCAAATGAGAACTTTAGTGTTTTACCTTACTTATAAATTTTCCTTTAACGCTCTCAATCCCTTGATCAAATTCTTCAATTTTCATTAACTTGACAGAAACGAAGTAGACAAGAATTCCAATCAAGACGACAAGAACCAGTCCCGTTACCAAACTAAAGTTAGGACTAATAAATGGATAAGCGAAGAAAACTACCGCTGCCATAATCGATCCAGAAACAATCAGTTTTAAAACAGTTTTGAAAATATACTTATTATTGAAATCGCCAATCATCTTATACAAGAAATAATAGATTAGAATAAAGTATACGAGTTTGGAAATACTGGTACCCAGTGTTAATCCTGGAAGCCCCATAAACTGAACAAAGAATAAACTCGCCACAATGTTTGACGCAACAGAAATTGCTCCATAAACCACAGGTCGACGTGTATCACCCAAAGAATAAAAGACGCGGAGTAAAATCATCGCATTCGCATTCACGATAAGACCAAGACATGAAGCTATTAATACATTCGACGTTAAAACAACCGCTTCCGGTGTGAAAGCTCCCCGGCCAAAAAATAATTGAACGAGAGGTTGTGACAACACCATCATTCCAAGTGTTGCCGGAACAACAATCATATTCACTGCAATAAGCGTGTTTGAAATCGAATTCTTTAAGCCCTCATCATCACCATTGGCCGCAAACTTTGCCATAGCTGGAAAAAGCACCGTAATAATGGAACTTACAAAAAGACCAATTATTGAATCACTAATTTTATTTGAGTAATTCACAATTGAAATCCCACCTTCAATAACACCTGAAGCAATGGTTTTATCAAAAATTGCATTAACTTGATCAATTGACGACCCAATGATAACCGGAACCGCCATTACAAGCATGATTTTAATATGTTCATCACGAATTTTTAATTTAAATTGATGTTTATAACCGGATCGCTTTGCAATCAGATAGATAAAGAAGGATTGGCTGGCAATCGCTAATGTTACCCCGTATGCAAGCAGATAAACAGAATTTCCTTTCGATAAAATAATACTTATAACAATTACAATATTCATGATCACATAACTGATACCATGAGCTGCAAAGCGTTCTTTAAGTTGGAGGTATCCTTGCAATACCGCTAAAATTGTTTGAAAGAACACAGCGAGTAATGTGATGCGTGTAAATGATACTGCCAATGCCATTGTTTCAGCATTAAATCCTGAAGCAAAAACCCGTACTAAAGGTTCTGTAAAGATCTCGGCCAATATAATAACACCAATAAAGACCACAAGTAAGATATTAATGATATTGCTTGTGAACGCCTCCGCTTTATCGCTACCCTCACGTTTATGAATCTTACTAAAAATCGGAATAAACGAAGTTGTAATCCCGGTTGCAATGAAACTAAACAACGAATTCGGAATTGAAGATGCAATAATGTAAGCATCTGTGATTGCTGTTGCACCAAAATACTTCGCTAATAACAACTCTCTAAAAATTCCAAAGAATTTATTAAATACCATCAGCAATATTAAAACTATTGCGTTCTTTTTCATAAAATATAATCCTCTCTTAAACTCATAAAATGAGATATTTGATTTGTGTTTTTATTTATTTTATATATGTATAGAACATTATATCATAAATCCCTTTAAAAACTGATGTGCTCACAAAGAGATCATGAAAACAATAAAAAAACTCTTGATAGCATTTCAAGAGTAAAAACATTTGGTGCGACTTACAAGAATCGAACTTGTGACACAGCGCTTAGGAGGCACTTGCTCTATCCACTGAGCTAAAGCCGCATTACAACCTAAACTACAATATCATATTTTTGATACAGTCGCGTTGCAACACTTTGTGGAACAAATCCTTTAAGATCACCACCATAACGGGCTATCTCACGTGCTACACTTGAAGATATGTATGAATACTTAGGCGATGCAACCAAAAACAAAGTCTCAATCGTTTCATTTAAAACACGATTTGAAGTCGCTAATTGTAATTCATTTTCATAATCCATGACTGCACGAATTCCTCTAATAAGAATTGGACACGCTTGTTTTTCCGCAAAATCAATTGTGAGTCCTTCACCAATTACAACCTCAACATTAGAAAGATGGCTTAAGCACTCATGAGCCATTTCTAAACGTTCTGACATCGTAAACGTTCCAGATTTTTTTTCATTTACCATAATAGCAACAACAACGTGATCAAACATTTTTGCACAACGCTCGATTAAATCAATATGACCTGTTGTGATGGGATCAAAAGATCCTGGATACATAACCTTCATAGACATACCTCACTTAGGTCTATTATAACGTATTTCGATTTTATAAAAAAGCCAAAAGCGGACAGACTTTTAACTTTTTTAGGATGGATCCTTGTTTCGTGAAAAGATACTGAAAGCATTGTGATGAAAACAGAAAAAAACACATCTGGGAGTGATGTGTTTTTCTAAGATCCATCGTCAGTATTATTGGAGGAATACTTAATTTATATAATTTTGAGGAAATAGATTATCTATGAGCGATGGTCTAAAGGACAAGTTTTTTAGATAGGTGAACTATCTATAAACTTATTATACCTTCCAAATGAAAAATGTCAACACTTTTTACAAAGAATATGTAAATTATACATTCAATGAAAGAATTTACATTGATAGCACTGTTTTCGTTTCTTCATACGCCTCTTTTAATTGTTCTTCTGTCGGTTCCCATTGGTACGCAAATTTACGTTCCACAATACCACCAGCATCCACAATTTCTTGTTCCCAATTTTCAATCCAAACACCTTCGCCCCAATCATATGAACCAAAAAGAACGATACGTTTTCCCGAAAGCATCGGAAGCAGTTCATCAAAAAACGGTCTGAACTCATATTCTTCAACATTCTCGTCATTCATAGCAGGCGATCCTAAAAATAATACATCTGCGTCAATAACGGATTCAGCCGTTACATCTGATACAAAATCATTACTGCCTTCAATGCCCAAATCTTCAACTGCTTCGAATATTGAATCCGCAATCATTTGCGTATTCCCTGAAGCTGAATAATACACGATATTTATTTTCATAATAACCTCCATCGTAATTACTTACTATTATAAAATAAAAAATGTTAGTTTACACTAACATTTTTAGATTTAAGCATCGCCAAGTACTTTTTTAACTTCCGCAATGACAGCTTCACCGTTCATAGTACCGTATGCACGCATATCGATAACTTCAATTGGTTTTTCTGGTAATTGTTTTTGAACTGTACTTAAATTGAAACGAACTTGAGGTCCTAGTAGGATGATGTCTGCATCAGCACCAACACGTGCGGCTTCACTTACAGCGTGAGCTGATATTTCTACGTCATATCCTTGTGCAGCAGCGGCTTCTTGCATTTTTGTAACAAGGATACTTGTTGACATACCTGCTGAACATAATAAAATAATTTTTCTCATAATATCCTCCTCGATATGAAACTATTATAACAACAAAGGCAAATAGTGTCTATAAGAAAGCGTTAACATTTCTAATCATTTCTTCCCAGTAAGGATTCCCATTATGTTTCTTGAAATCGCTTTACCTAACTCATTCCCGATAGTACTCATCGTTCGATTCATTCCTTTTTCAATTGGTGTCTGACGATGTCTTGTTGTGGTCTTCTTACGATTTTGTAATTTTTCTTTTTCTTTTTCCAATTTTTGTTTCTCTTTCTCGAATGCGAGACGTTCTTTTTCAAGTTCTAAATTCACTTTTTCCTGCTCCTCTTCAATCCCTGCTTGAGTCATTTTTTCTGCTAGTGACTCATACGCTGAAAATCGATCAATCGATTCCATATATTTTTGATTAAAACTACTGTTATGAATCATTGACATTCGCATGCTTGCATCCACTTCAGCCATAAGACTTTGCGGCGGCAACACGAAAGCACGTTCCGCAATTTGTGGTGTTCCCTTTTCATCAAGCGTTGAAATAATCGCTTCTCCCGTACCCAGTTCCATAATCGCTGTCTCAGTATTGAAATTCGGATTAGTTCTAAAACTTTGAGCTGCAGCTCTTACCTGTTTTTGTTCCCCAGGCGTGTATGCACGAAGTGCATGTTGGATTCGGTTCCCAAGCTGACTTAAAACGCGATCTGGGATGTCTGAAGGACTTTGGGAGATAAAATACACACCCACTCCTTTTGAACGAATCAACTTAACAACAAGTTCAATTCGATCCACTAACGCTTTCGGAACGTCCTTAAACAGAAGATGCGCTTCATCAAAGAAGAACACCATCTTTGGTTTCTCTACGTCCCCAACTTCAGGTAATGTTTCAAAAAGTTCCGATAACATCCAAAGTAAAAAGGTTGCGTAAAGGGTTGGTTGGCGGAACAACTCAACACTATGAAGAACATTAATCATACCGCGTCCATTTGAATCCGTACAAATCCAATCTTGGATATCTAAAGCAGGTTCACCAAAGAAAATATCTGCACCTTGTTCTTCCAAAAAAACAACTTTACGAACAACTGCGCCTATTGTCTGTGTAGACATTAAACCATATTGCGCAGCAAGTTCCTTATTGTTTTGGTAAACATAGTCCAACATCGCTTTTAAATCCTTAATATCCAGCAACAACAAGCCTTGTGTATCCGCAATTTTAAAAACTAAAGATAACACACTCGCTTGCGTTTCATTAAGATCCATAAGTTTTGAAAGCATAATAGGACCCATTTCAGAAATCGTAGTACGAACGGGAATACCACCCTTACCGTAAATATCCCAAAACGTTACAGGAAACCCTTTATATTCAAATCCATCCACGCCAAACTTTTCAACACGGCTGGATACATTAGGGTTATCAACTCCTGCGGAGGCAAGTCCGGACACATCACCTTTAATATCCGCTAAAAACGTAGGAACACCTAAGTCACTCAATGCTTCCGTTAAAACTTTCAACGTAACCGTCTTACCAGTACCTGTAGCACCCGTAATCAATCCATGACGATTTAACATCTGCGGTAAAATATACACTGGTGCTTCGCCCTGTGCAATCCATATTTTATTTTCTTTTAACATGATGATCTCCTCATTTTATGTTTACATCTAACTAATTGCATTGTACCATGTGCCTAAAAATAAAAAAAGAGCCACAGCTCTTATTGAATTTTCTTGTGAATGTCAATAAGCTCTGTAGCCATAATTTTTAATACTTCTGCGCTCATCATTTGATCTTCCGCATGAATCAACAACAAGTTCACTTGTGTTGCGCCATTTTGAGCTTCTTGTTGAATTAATTGTGCATGAACACGATGTCCCTCAACAAATTGTTCTTCACCTTCAGCCATAAGCTGTTCTGCACGTTCGAAGTCGCCCTCTTTCGCTGCCTGAATTGCTTCCACAAAACATGAACGAGCCGACCCGTTAAATGAAATCATTTGAAAACTAAGTAATTCTAAACCTTCCATGATATTCTCCTTTATGTACATTGTCATTATATCAAATTCATTTTCAAAATGGTAGCCTAATAAACTGAAATAATATTTCATTCATTTCCTTTAAATAAAGGACATAAACCCCTTACAATCTAAATATCATTTGAAATGTTTTTTCTATATATTTCAAAATGCATCCATCGACTGTATGGATTAATTGTGATAAACTGAGATTATAAAAAAAAACACCAACTGGTGTAAATGTTATGGTGCCGGCTAGAGGACTTGAACCCCCAACCTACTGATTACGATTCAGTTGCTCTACCAATTGAGCTAAGCCGGCGTGATTAAATTGTACATCTCATTTACATCCAAATCAAGACCCTAGGAGAAAAAATATGAAATTATATGTAAAACAACACGTACTGTCGATTCGTGATCGATTTGATGTCAAAGACGAATATGGCACAACCCTATATTCAGTGCATGGCTCAATTTTAACCATTGGTCGTAAATTCACAATTACGGATGCAACCCAAACACCTGTTGCGACCGTAAAACACAAGCCCTTCCATTTTTTATCTCAATACATCATCAGCACTGCCGATCACAATGTTCTTTTAAAAAGGGATTTGTCATTATTTAAAATGAAATTCTCGCTTAAACACCTTGACTGGAAACTCAGCGGTGATTATCTTGGACATCGTTACAACATTACTTCGCACAACAAAACACTGATGACGCTGTCCAAGAAATGGTTTAGTTGGGGCGACAGTTATGAATTGAATATTCACGATGACAACAATGCCTTGCTATGCCTTTGTATAACCATTGCGATTGATGCGGAACTTGCGAATTCAAGACGTGCTGCTCAAACTGCACAAAGCTCAAACACATAAAAAGAACGGAAGCTTCCGTTCTTTTTTCTTAACTCTCTTTACATACATTACCTGTAACTTCAATTTCAAGTTCCTTAAACCCAGATAACTCACCTTTGGTTCGTGTTAATTGATGATGTTCAAGTTCAATGATCACAATTTCCGCAGTTGACTTTACGGTACACCCCAAAGCAACATGACCACCGAGAACTTTAAATTCCAAGTCACTGATGGACGCATGAATATGGTGACCCCCTTGAGAAACCGTTCCAACGCACGAAACAATTTCATAGGGTCCCTGTAATTGAATTTCTTTTTTATTATGACCTTTACGAAAGACAACACTGGATAAACTTCCAACGCATGTCCCTATATATCCTGATGTAATTTGAAATTTCTTACAGTAAGCATCAATTCCTTGCAATAAATCATCACCAGGCATTAACCGAATTACATGTTCTTTCATATTCCCACCGTCCTTATTTCTTATTCTACTTGTTTTCACGCAAAGTCTCAAATAGATTCTATTTCAATTTTCTTCACAAAAAATTCACCCGGGAAATATTATGAAATAATTGAGAGTCCCGAAGCATCAAAATAGTAAATATCCTCAAAAACTTCTTGGATAAGCGTTCGGTCATGTGTTACGGAAATGATCGCGCCTTGATACTCGTTGAGTAAGTTATAAATAACCCCTACACTCAAAGGACTTAAATTACGAGTAGGCTCATCAAGAATGATGACTTTAGGATTTTTAAGAACAAGTTTTAATAATGACACTTTTGCTTTTTGGCCACCAGACAACAGATGCATTGGTGTATTCATTTCAATCTCTGTGAACTTTAAACTACCGAGGTGGTTTGTAATGCTACCACGTTCATCTCGAGACCCTTCTACAACACAATTTTCAATCGGCGTAAGATTATAGTCAAGATTAAGTTCATAGGATTGATGCATGACACCAACTTCATGAGTATCAAAGGATTTCACAATTTCATGCAGCAAGGTTGTTTTTCCGATGCCATTACGTCCGACAATCGCAATCCGATCACGACTGTAAACCGTGAGTTGTAGATTATGCGCTAACACTGTTTCCCCGCACTTCAATTCAACCTCATGGAAATCCAAAATTTTTTTATGATGAACTTTTTCTTGATCATCAAAGGAAAGCTTAATCGCCCCTTCGAAATCTCGTTTTTCAGGTAAAACATCCCGTTCAAATCGTCGTTCCATTGATTTAATATTATGCATTTTTTTCTTCAACAGGCGTCCCTTCGCAGGATCTTGTCGCGTTTGCGTGCGCTGACGATGTTCTACTTTTTGATATAACTTAAGCCAACGCTCTTCTTGTTTTTGTTTTTCCTTTTGTCGCATCTTTAGATCGTGGTTGTGTTTTTGAATATGACTTAGAAAATCTTCAGAATACGCTTGGTATGTTCCCTCATACACAGTCACACGAGAACGTGTTTTACGATGGGTTTGTTCAAGATGAACAATACGATTCGCACATGTTTGTAAAAGCATAATATCATGCGATACAAAGATGATTGGAATGGTTTGCGACAGCATCCAAGCTTCAAGCCAGATCAGTGTATCCAAGTCTAAGTCATTGCTGGGTTCATCAAGAAGATAACAATCACACGGATGAACCATCAACTTCAATAACTGCAGACGTACACGTTCACCACCACTATATGTCCGCATTGGACGATTTAAATCTTCAAGTTCAAAATGGGGCAATAATTCCTTTAAAAGTCGTGAGACACTACCATAAAGGTCCCATTGCTCGTTAATGATGTAAGGCAATGCATCCAATTCAAGCTCATCCTGAGTCATTTCTTGATTTAGATATCCAAATACAACAGAATGACTGCTTATTGTTTTCGTTACATAGAGATTTTTAAGTGATGCATCTTGAGCGAGGGCTTTAATTGTTAAACTCTTACCATTTCCCTCTTCTCCAATTAATGCAACACGATCATTTTGATTTAAAGACATAGAAAAAGGCGCGATAAGCTCGCGCCCTGCTTCTGTCTTAATATTAAGACTAAAATTAAACATGACAAAACTTCCTCCTATTTTATGATTAATGATTTAGAAAGAATTTCTGTCCATGTTCCCACCGCCTTATGAGTGATACTATAACCAAAAATAAAGGCACTGTCAACTCCACCACTCATAGACCAAGTATTTCACCGATAAGTTCAATTAAAGATTGTTCATCCGTAACAACAGTACCCTTAAGTTTAATAAGACCTACAGTGTATAGATTTACATAAGAAAATTGTGATTCCGCAACATCACGCAAAGCATTGATTTTCTCAACATTATTTGCGCCTTGCTGGCGACTGTCGGTATAGAGACCGATTATTGGAATGTTTGCTTGATATGCAACACCAACCTCGGATGCAACACCTGCATCAATGGTTTGTCCATCCAAAACCGCAATAACAAGATCTGACTTCAAAAGCGCATCAGTATCTGCTTTCGCAATCATCATTGAATTCGCATAACTGTTTTTATCGTTAATTTCTATCTGTTCCTGTGGAAGGTATACTTCCAAGTTTGGATAAGCAGATCGAATTTGCGAAACAACTTCCGCATTATAACGAAACTCCATATGTGTAAACAACGGACTTGCAAAATAAATTTTCTTCATAATATCCCCCTTTAGTGTTCGTCTGAAGTATGCAACTTCACAGCTGAAAACATATTACGTGCAATGTTAACGCCATGATCTCCAATACGTTCAAGAATACCTAAAATATCAATGTAAATGGAACTTGTAACCTTCGCATCACAAATTCCCTCCGCCATACGTTGGAAGTGTTTTTCACGATACTTTTCCTCGATAAGATCCATATACTCCTCATCACGGCATAATGAATCAAATCCCGATAAATCTTCACGCTCAAATATTTTCGTAGAACGCTTCAACATATCCATTAGGAGTTGATACATGGTATCCAAATCACGAAGTGCATCTTCGGAAAATGACTCACGATTCTCAAAACTCATTTTGTAGAACTCTACTAAATTGGTTGAGAGATCACTCATGCGCTCGTAATTTTTTATAATTTCTAAGTTTTTCGTATATTCTTCTGTAATATGACCTGAAACATCTGTCTGTTTCGCAATCTCAAGTAAATACTTTGTAAGATCTGTATCCAGACTGTTAACCATTTCCTCAAGTTGCATCACCACATCATAATCTTCCATATCACGTGAATGTAGGAATTGATTTGATGTTTCCACGGATTCTAAAACCAAATCGGCCATTTTAACGATTGTTTTACGTGCTAATTGAAGCGCACCTTCTGGGAATGTTCCAATTAAACCGTAATCAAGGGGTTTAATTTTCTCACGTTCTTTGATTTTATCTTCTCCTGGGATTAAAAACTCCATGAGTCGTATAAATGCAGGTACAAAAGGTATAATCACAATCGCAAAAATAAGATTAAAGAAGAAATGGTTCAGTCCTACCGCAAATGCCGGTGAACCGCCAATTAATTCATTAACACTTACAATAAATGCAGAGTATGGCTCAATTAATATCATAACAATAATTGCACCTGTAAAGTTAAAAATTACATGAAACCATCCAGCACGTCGTGTTGATACAGAACCACCAATGGATGCAAGTACTGCTGTAAGTGTCGTCCCGATATTTGATCCGAATACAAAGGCTGAAGCAGCCACCATCGACATACCACCATTTGCATAAATTTTTTGTACAAGCGCTATGACAGCCATTGAAGAGTTAATAACAGCCGTAGCAATCGTACCTGCAAAAAGAGCAAGCCAAGGACTTTGAGACATTTTAAGCATAAACGCTTCAAAGAATGGGTATTCTTGAATCAAAATAAGCTTATCACTCATAAGCTTTAGACCCACAAACGTAATTCCAAAACCAAATAAAATTTGTCCAATATTTTTATACTTTTTCCGTTTTGAAAATGCTATGATCATTGCACCTACAAATAAAAAGTAAAAACCTAATTCATCAACATTTAAACCAATCATTAATGCCGTGACTGTTGTTCCAACGTTTGCACCAATTGAAATACCAATTGCTTGATCCAAACGCATCAATCCTGCACGTACTAAACTAATTGAGATAACTGTCGCAGCAGTACTGGATTGCATGATTGCGGTAATCGCAACCCCAACCAAAATTGCCATAACGGTATTACTCGTGTATTTTTCAATATAATCTCGTATTTTAGGCCCTGCGGCTTCTTTTAATCCTTCTCCAAGGAACTTAATCCCAAGAATAAAAAGGCCGAATCCACCTAGAATGACATTAATACCCAAATCCGAAAATGACGGATTTTGAGTTGCCAAGAATAAACTATTCATTCTTTCCTCCATAAAAAAATTTAGACCATCACCATAATATCACAATATCATTCAAGCATGGTACATATTTCTTTAAAAGAATGAAAAGAAAAAACTGAAACTTTAAGGTTTCAGTTTTTTAATTAGTTATTTGATTTTAGAATTACTTCTTCTCGATTTTCATGAACACCAACTGCGGAATGCACATAACGTGAAACATTAACACCATGATCCCCAATACGTTCTAAGATACCGAGAACATCAATGAAGATGGAACTTGCAACCTTTTCATCACAAATGCCTTCCGCCATACGTTGGAAGTGTTTCTCACGGTATTTATCCTCAATCAAGTCTAAATACTCCTCATCACGAATTAAAGCCTCAAAACGTGTTAAATCCTCAGTATCAAAGATTTTAAGAGAACGACGCATCATATCCATCAAGAGTTTATACATCGTATCCAAATCATGTAATGCATCTTCCGAGAAATTCTCACGGTTTTCAAAAACCATGCGATAGAATTCAACGAGATTTGTTGATAAATCACTCATGCGTTCGTAATTTTTAATGACTTCTAAATATTTTGTATACGTATCCGCAATATGTGAATCTGAATTACTATGTTTCATAATTTCCAACAAGTATTCCGTTAACTCCGTATCCAACTGATTTACCATACCCTCAAGTTGCATTACAATTTCATAATCTTCATCATCTTTTGAATGAAGGTAGGCATGCGATGCATCAACCGCTTCGAGCACTAAATCTCCCATCTTGGTTGTACGTGCCTTCGCTAATTGAAGGGCACCTTCTGGATAAGTATGAATAATTTCACGATCAAGAGGTTTCAGTTTTTCTCTGCTTCTAATTTTGTCTTCCCCAGGTATTAAGATCTTAAGAAGACGAATAAAGGCAGGAACAAACGGAATTACAAGAATCGCAAAGAAGAGATTAAAAACGAAATGCGCAATTCCTACTGCCATCGCATCCGTACCACCCATGAATGCATTAATTTTTAAGATAAACTGCGAATAAGGTGTTACAAACAGCATCATCAAGACTGCACCAATGACATTAAACATTGTATGGAACAAACCTGCACGACGTGTTGCAATGGAACCACCCATTGACGCAAATAGTGCCGTTACCGTTGTACCAATATTGGAACCAAACACAAATGCTGTCGCAGCCACCATTGACATACCACCATTACCATATATCTTTTGAACTACCGCAATTGTTGCGGAAGATGAGTTAATGATTCCTGTAAGCACCGTACCACCCAACATCGCAAACCATGGATGATCGGATAACTGAACCATTAATGCTTCAAAAAATGGCATCTGTTGTATCAACATAAGTTTTTCACTCATAATCTGTAACCCAACAAACGTTAAACCAAATGCAAGAACAACTTGACCGTAGTTCTTGATATCACGACGTGATGCAAATAAGACCATCATCGCACCGATAAACAAGAAAAAATAACCCATTTCATCAATATTCAAACCCACAATAATCGCTGTAACTGTTGTCCCAATATTTGCACCCAACGAAATCCCGATTGCTTGATCTAAACGCATTAATCCCGCACGAACAAGCGAAATCGATATAACCGTTGCAGCAGAGCTTGATTGCATAATCCCTGTAATCAAAGCCCCTACTAAAATCGCAGAAAAAAGGTTGCTCGTATATTTATCAATATAATCGCGCATGCGATTTCCCGCAACTTTTTTAAAGCCATCCCCTAATAAATTAATTCCCAACATAAACAAGCCGAATCCACCTAAAATAACGTGAATTCCTAAATCCATAATAGACTGTGATTGTGCAGCCAATAATTGCATAGTATGCCTCCATTTATAAAATTCGACCATCCACATAATACCACGTGAAAAAACGGTGAATATGAAATTAAATTAACATTTCTATTTTTAAGACACCAAACATACAAAATTCCATTCTAAAATAGACTTAACGACGCTTCATATGCAAGATTGGAAATGGACGTCCTGCTTCATCAAACTCCGAGCGTTCAAATACCTCAAACCCTAAATGCTCATAAAATCCTCGTGCTTGATAATTTTGTTCATTCACATCCACTCGATCAACTGCGTATTCTGCTATTGCATACTTAATTAGACGTGAACCGACTCCTTTCCCGCGTGCTGAGGCATCCAGAAAAAGCATTTCAACTTTATGATCTAAAACACCCATAAAGCCAGTAATCGTATCATAATCTTCATATACAACAACCGCATCCATTGAAGCAAATGCCGTATGAACTTCTGGTCGCATCGCATCAATCATTTCTTCCGTAACAAAATCATGCGTATCACGCACAGACTGTTCCCATACGTCCACAAGACGCATCACATCATCTCTATGTATATCAATCGTTCGAATCATATAATCACCTCTTACCCTTATTATAGCGGTTAAGGCGCGATTGAGACGGACATTTTAACGAGAGTTCTGTGTATTCTTAAGATAAACACGTTTATAACATAAAAAAAACATGACCGAAGTCATGTGTTAATTGATATATGGTGGAGCTTAACGGGATCGAACCGTTGACCTCCTGCGTGCAAGGCAGGCGCTCTCCCAGCTGAGCTAAAACCCCAAAATATTGTGTCAAGTTAAAATGGTGGGCCTGAATGGATTCGAACCAGCGACCTCACCCTTATCAGGGGTGCGCTCTAACCAACTGAGCTACAGGCCCATTTCCTTGACTGCCTTAATAATATACCACCCAAAACATAGCGTGTCAATAAGATTTTCAAACAATTATCACTTTTTAAAGCTATGTTCTTTTACATCACCATACACACAAAAAATAACATAAAATTAGAACTAAAACACCTGCTTTCGCTCAAATAGATCGTATTCTCATCACACTCAAATATGAAACAAGAAGTGGGAACATAAGCTATTGTTTCAGAGACTGCAAAAGATCATCTATTCTAGAATCTGATCTAGGATTACGACCACTTCATTTTCGGTTAGACGTACATAAATAAAAACGCTTATATCGAGTATGTAATCTCAGTATAAGCGTTTATGAATATATAAATTGGTGGAGCTTAACGGGATCGAACCGTTGACCTCCTGCGTGCAAGGCAGGCGCTCTCCCAGCTGAGCTAAAACCCCAAAATTTAAATAAAAGAAATGGTGGGCCTGAATGGATTCGAACCAGCGACCTCACCCTTATCAGGGGTGCGCTCTAACCAACTGAGCTACAGGCCCATTTCTTAACTGCCTTAATAATATACCACTCTCAAACACCCGTGTCAACACGAAATGGACCAAAACAAACAAATAAAAAAAATAAATCAAAAACGTGATTTTACTGACGCATTCTATCCTCAAAACATAAAAAAAAGCATCCAAGGATGCTTTAAATAAAGACTATTAATCACGAATGTATGCGTTGAACATCCATAAGTTCTTGCCAAGATCTTGTGATACTGCAGTAAAGTAGTCTGCTGTTCCAGGATCATTTGCTGCTTCAGCAAGTTCAACCAAGCGTAATGCGGAACGATTCATGTGTTCAAAATCAACAATAAGGTGTTCAAATCCTTCTTTTGCTGTTTTCCATGATTGATCCAACTCTTTAATTGAAGTCATTTTAAGAACTTCTGCTAAGTTCCCAACAGGTTTTGATCCGATTGTTAGAAGGCGTTCTGCAACTTCATCAATACGTTCTTCTGCTTCTTCATAATATGTATCCATTTGTTCATGTACCGGGAAGAATCCTTCACCTTTTAAGAACCAGTGGATATTATGAATTTTCATACCCAAAACAATTTGATCCGCTAAAAATACATTCATTTCTTCATACAAGTTATTCATCTCAAAATCCTCCTATAGATATAGTATAACGCTGATACCACCGTATTTGCAATGAAATGACCGTGATAATCTTGTAACAAATCATCACATAATTGAAGTTGAAGACATCCCTAATACGATATATAAAAAAAACGACATTCAATGTCGTTTGTTATTTGAAATTTGGTGGAGCTTAACGGGATCGAACCGTTGACCTCCTGCGTGCAAGGCAGGCGCTCTCCCAGCTGAGCTAAAACCCCATGTATTTCGTGTATTTATAATATCATAGGAATCTAAAAAAAACAATAGCTAATTAAGCAATATAGTATATATTTTAAATATTCTAACACCTCGTTATTCAGGCCCCACGAAGGGTAAACAGCACAGTATACAGTTAGAGATGCAAAGAAGGGCAAACACGGCTTAAATCGGCGTATATAGGCTTACTGAGACAACATTATGTTAATAGAATCTATCGCCGAAAACTGAATGAATAATAAAAAAACCATTCAATGAATGGCTATTAATTTTAAATTGGTGGAGCTTAACGGGATCGAACCGTTGACCTCCTGCGTGCAAGGCAGGCGCTCTCCCAGCTGAGCTAAAACCCCAATAATTTATTTAAAGAAATGGTGGGCCTGAATGGATTCGAACCAGCGACCTCACCCTTATCAGGGGTGCGCTCTAACCAACTGAGCTACAGGCCCATTTCTTAACTGCCATAACAATATATCATCTATGAATAAGGGTGTCAATTGATATTTGTGAAATAGTGAAATTTCATTAAAAAAGCTTCTTTAAGGTGATTTTAGAGCCACACAAGTACAAAAAAACTCCCACCGAAGTGAGAGTTTCCAAAATTGAAAATCTTTGAGATTAACGTTTTGAGAATTGAGGTGCACGACGAGCGCCGCGTAACCCTGGTTTTTTACGTTCTTTAGCACGTGGATCACGTGTAACGAATCCAGCTGCTTTTAACAATGGACGGTAATCTACTGATGCTTCCATTAAAGCACGAGTAATACCATGACGGATTGCTCCGGCTTGACCTGTTAAACCGCCACCCTTAACATTAACATTTACGTCAAATGTATCTTGAGTTGAAGTAACTTCAAATGGTGAACGAACTGTCATACGTAATAGTTCTGAAGGCAAATGCTCTTCAATTGGTTTGTGATTAATTGTAATCACACCTGTTCCAGGAGTTAAATAAACACGAGCAACAGATGTCTTACGACGTCCTGTACCTAGGTATTGTACAGCGTTTTTGTTTTTTGTTGTCATATATTCTCCTATCCCTTAATAACCATTTCCACAGGTTGTTGTGCTGTGTGTGGGTGGTTTTCGCCCTTGTATACAAATAAGTGTGTACGTTGTTTATCGCCTAAACGTGTATGTGGTAACATACCATGAATAGCTCTTTCAACCCATTCGATTGTATATGTTTCGCGCATTGTACGTGTTGAACGTTCTCTCATACCACCTGGGTAGTGTGAGTGATTGTAGTACATTTTCTTATATTCTTGATCTCCACTGACTTTAATTTTGTCAGCGTTGATTACGATAACGTAATCTCCACCATCAACGTTAGGTGTGTATGAAGGTTTGTGTTTACCACGTAATACATGTGCAACTTCACTCGCAAGACGACCTAATGTCATGTTTGTTCCGTCGACGATGTACCATTGGCGTACAACCTCTGCTGGTTTCGTCATAGTTGTTTGACGCATAATAATTTCCTCCTAAACCAAAAGTAGTTTCCGGGGCTACTATTGGCATAAAGTGCCGATTACTATTGTATGCTTTTTATAGGCTCATGTCAAGAAAACAAACTTTATTTATAGTTAACTTTCTTTAAGTATAAACCACACGCATCAATATTGTAGGAAATACTGTTTTTATCAGCCGCTTTAAGCATCTGGGCGATCTCATGAGCGTCACATTTACCACTTCCACATGCAACACATGTCGCAACAATCATGCGAACCATATAACGCAGAAATCCATCACCTATTATCACAAAATTAAGGTGATCATCCGATACGATTAAATCGAAATTGGTAATCGTTCGGACCTGATTTTCAATTTCATCAAGACCGGTTGCATTGAAAGACGTGAAATCATGAGTACCAACAAAAGATTCCATCGCATCGCGAATTGCTTGAAGGTCTAAGGCCTTATTGTATTGATAGACATAATTCCGTTCAAAAAGATTGTAGGCTCCCATATTAAGTCGATATTCATAGGTTTTTGATACGACATCAAAGCGCGCATGAAAATTTGGTTCAACCGGATGGATGTCTGTTATCACTATATCATTGGGTAAAAGTGTATTAAGTGCACGAAATAATTGCTTTTCATCCATATCCACAACATTATCAAAATGAAATACCTGCCCTAGAGCATGAACCCCTGCATCTGTACGCCCTGAACCACTAATATGAATGGGTTCTTTATTAATTCTTGTTAGTACCGATTCAATCTCTGTTTGAACACAACGACCAAAAGGTTGTTTTTGCCAGCCTTTGAACATAGATCCATCATATTGAACCGTTGCTTTAAATCGCATCATAAACGACCCAATCCAATCACTACAATCAAGACTGCAACACAAAGAAACAACATAAACCAATCCGAAAATCTAATTTTCAGTTGTTTATAACGTGTTCTTGTTTTACCGGGATAATAACCACGCGCTTCCATGGCATCGGCTAAATCTTCAGCACGATGGTAAATTGAAACAAATAAAGGAATTAACATCGATATGGCACCATTAATTTTTTCTTTAAATGATCCTTCTTTTAAATCGACACCGCGGCTTGCTTGCGCATCCATAATTCGTTGTGTGTCTTCTATAAGCGTTGGAATAAAACGAAGTGCAATTGAAATCATCATTGCAATTTCATGAGAAGGGACACCAATTTTTTTCAGTGGATTTAATAAGTCCTCGATACCAAGCGTTAGATCCAGCGGTGCGGTTGTAGCTGTAAGCAGCGTTGTAACCATAATCATTAGAACTAATCGCGTTACAATAAATGCAGTTTGGTAGAGGGCACCGCTGTATATTTTAAAGAAAGCAAATTGAACTAATAAAGTCCCCTCACGAATTAAAAACATATTCATGACAAATAGGAAGACCAGCATAAATAACATGGGCTTTATGGATTTAAGGATAAACTTAAAGGTTAATTTTGAAGCAAGGATTGCGCATACGAAAAAAAAGAAAAGGAACACGTTTGCCCAAACATTTTTCACCATAAAAATAGACACCATAAGGACAAGCATCGCAATAATCTTAATGCGCGGATCTAATTTATGTATTTTTGAGTCAAGTGGGACATAACGACCTAATGCAATATCGTTCATTTTAAATCCCTCTCAATCAATTTAGCGATATCATCAAGTTCCAAAGATTGGGCTGAGTTAAAGCCATTCTTTTGAAGTAATTGCTTCAACTGTAGGATTTTTGGTGCTACAAATCCCAATGATTCAAGTTTATTTGAATCATCAAAGAAATCCTGAACGGGTCCATCGTAAAAGACACTCCCTTGATTAAGCACTAAAACATTATCCGCATATCGTAGAACATGATCCATATCATGGGTTACCATAATAACCGTTTTCTTCATTTCTTGGTTTAGACGAACAAACAAATCCATCATATCTTTACTCCCTTGAGGATCAAGACCCGCTGTGGGCTCATCAAGAACAATTACATCCGGATTAGTAGCGAGAACACCTGCAATTGCAACGCGGCGTTTTTGCCCTCCTGAGAGATCAAGCGGTGATCGTTTCCATATATCAGGATGAATCCCTACAAGATTTAAAGACTGCGATACATTTTCTTGAATTTGTTCTTCATTAAAGCCAAAATTCTTAGGACCAAAAGCCACATCTTTGTATATTGTCTCTTCAAAAAGTTGCATTTCAGGAAATTGAAATACCAAACCGACTTTTGAGCGTAATTGCTTCAAATTTCGTGTCTTATCGTTTGCTTTGATTTTATGATCTAAAATAGTTACCACACCCCTTGTGGGTTGAATGAGCCCATTCAAGTGTTGGACCAAAGTGGACTTACCACTTCCGGTTGCTCCAATAACGGCCGTAATTTTTCCAGTTTCAATTGTAGTGCTAACATCCGTCAACGCATGATGAGAAAAGGGAGAATTAGGAGCATAAACATAACTTACATTTTCGAACGTAATTGACATAATTCTTCCACCATCCCTTCTAAATCATATGGCGTTGTTAACTCGACACCACATGCCTTCATTGCTTGAAAAAATTTAAGACTAAAAGGAATATCCAGCGATAATGCCACTAAACGTTCTGCATGAACTAATATTTCTTCAGGTGTTCCTTGCATCTCAATTTTACCTTCATTCATTACAATTACATAATCACTCATCGTGACTTCTTCAATGTCGTGGGTAATCGATAAAATACTCATTTTATTCTCAGTATGCAATTCATGAACAAGATCATTCACTTCTTTTCGACCTTTTGGATCAAGCATACTTGTCGCTTCATCTAAAACCAGCAACTCAGGTTGCATAGCTAAAACACCTGCAATTGCTACACGTTGTTTTTGTCCCCCACTTAATTTTGTAGGCTCATGATTTAAAAAATCTTCCATGCCGACACGTTTTGAATATGTCTGAATCAATGCGTCCATTTTATCGGGGTCAATCATGCGGTTTTCCAAACCAAATGCGATGTCATCTCGAACCGTTGAACCAATAAATTGGTTGTCGGGATTTTGAAATACGATGGCGATTTTTTCTCGGATATCGTAAACATTCTCTGGATTTAATCGCAATTCATCAATTTCGATGGTTCCTGCATTACTTTCAAGTAACCCAATTATAAGTTTTGCAAGTGTTGATTTACCACTTCCATTATGACCAATTACGGTTACATAATCGCCCTTTTTAACATTAAAAGATACGTTGTCGACAGCTTTTCTTGTCCCATCGTAAGAAAACGTCAACCCATTAACTGCTAACTGTTTCAACTCTAATCACTCCAAACTAGCGCTTTGTATTTAACTCTGAAATCGCAATAATTAACTCTGTAGCTTTAGCCATTGTTTCCACGACCGCAAACTCATGTTTACCATGGAAATTCTCACCACCCGTAAAGAGATTTGGTGTTGGTAATCCCATATAGGAAAGACGGGATCCATCCGTGCCACCGCGTACTGGTGCAATAATAGGTTCCACATCAATCGAAACCATAGCATTTTTAGCCAATTCCACAATGCTCATGTCTTTTTCAATAATGTTTTTCATATTGTAGTAAGTATCTGTCGTTTTTACGGATACACATTCATAGCCATATTTCTCATTAAGTTTGGATGCAATGGTGTCTAGCGTTGCTTTACGGTTTGTAAATAGATCCATATCGTGATCACGAATAATAAATGACATCGTTGCATCTTCAATATTGGAATTCATTTCAGTTAATAAATAGAATCCTTCATAACCCTCAGTATGTTCAGGTCGTTCTTGAACTGGTAACATGGCAAAGAATTCATGTGCTACCACAGAAGCATTAACCATTGTGTCTTTCGCAGATCCTGGATGTACTGAAACACCCTTCACCGTAACGATTGATTCAGCCGCATTAAAGGTTTCATATTCCATTTCCCCTAAAGCACCACCATCAACTGTATACGCAAAATCAGCACCAAATGCTTCTACATCAAAACTCTCAGCTCCTGTACCGATTTCTTCATCAATCGTAAATGCAATACGAATATCACCGTGTTTTACTTCTGGATGCTCAACAAGATATTCCATCGCAGTCATGATTTCAGTTACTCCGGCTTTGTTATCCGCACCCAGTAATGTCGTACCATCGGTAACAATTAATGTTTGACCAACATAATCTTTAAGTGATGGAAACATCGATACTTTTGAAATGATATTAAGTTCTTCATTAAGAACAATATCTGAACCATCGTAATTTTCAATAACACGTGGCTTAACATTTTCGGAATTAAAATCCGCTGTATCCATATGTGCAATAAATCCAATGGTAGGCACATCACTGTCAATGTTTGATGGACATAGAGCTGTCACAATTCCAAACTCATCCATGTGAACTTTTTCAAGACCGATTTGAATACACTCATTATAAAGAACTTCAGCTAAATCAAATTGGTTTTTCGAGGATGGAATCGTCTTTGACGCCGCATCGGAACGGGTATTAATTTTTGTATAACGAACAAGTCGTTCTATTAGTGTCTTTTTCATTGTTTACCTCACCTTTTTATGTGTTTACTTATGATATTTTATCATATTTGAGACCTTAAAACTAAAAAAAGCTTAGTTTTACTAAGCTTCTTCAGATTCATCAATTTCTTGTGCAAGTTCTGAGACCGTATCTGCAGCAGATCGGCTGATTTCATCGAGAGTTTCAATCGTTTTCTCAACATGCTTTTTATTATTTTGATTCATATAATAACCAGCAGCTCCAATTGCGGCGCCAAGAATTGCGAGTGGAAATACTTTTTTCATAGATGATCCTCCCTTTCTTATCTATTACTATTCTAACACAGATTCGAATGGAAATTAAAGTTATAAGATACGGAAGATTGTGTAAACTTCGTGTTAATTTTAATGTTGAATCTAGATTTGTATCTAGACCCTGATTTCTTACTGATTATCCGTTTCTTTTTTATGAATTCCTCTCACAAGAAGCCAACCAAGCACGGCTAAACCGCTACCTAGACCCGAGATATAATGATTGTCTATACCTGTTTTTGGTAAGGTTGAAATGTTTGAAGTTTCTTGTTCGCCCGATAAAACAGGCTTATTCACGACTTCAGTTGGTAATGAAGGATTTTTCGTATCGATTTCAGGTGTCACCGGTTTTTCAGTTTCCACAATGGGCTTATTGATGTCTTTAAGCTTGAGATTCGCAATCGCATCCTCTATCTGCGCAATTGCTTTATTGATATCGTCTTGTGAAACAGGTTGAGCGGTTCTCATGGTTAGAGATTGAAGGTAGGATTCTCCTACAGCAATCGCGTCCTGAAGGTTTTGATAACTTTCTTCTGTATAAGCATTCGGTTTGATTGCCTTAGCTTTATCTAAGATTTGTTCCAGCGCCTCAAATTCTAAAGGTGTAACACTTGGGATGGTATAATCTTTTTCAAGTATTGAAATAATACGCTGTGGATTTTGGTTTTCATCATATCGTTCCCAATCGATAAATGCGTTATGTTCCATGAAATCTGCGAAGACTGCATCAAGTGACGGGCCTTCTTCACGTGGTCCGCCTAACATCGAGTAACCATCTCCACCGGCAGCGAGAAAATCATTGGTCGCCATGTAATAGGTCTTTTCTAAATCAATAGGAATCAATCGATCCTGCTCTGCATCATAGATATCAATTCCTAGGACGCGACTGGATGCTTCTTTACTTGAGTCATAATGGATGCGTATCGTATCTGAAACATGTAAGAAACCTCCGTTTGATCCTAGTTTAGGAAGACCATTATGATCAGGAACGTCCTGCACATCCGTACGGAGTGAGAATTCAAACATATCCCATACTTGTCGGCCGGTTACGGAAATTTGCGACATGACATTCCCAAACGGTAAGACACTAATAACATCACCTAATGTTATCGGTCCCTTTGCAAGATTTGCACGAATACCGCCACCATTAATAACTGCGAAATCCGTAGGGTTTTTAAATCCTTCTTTTCCATAAGCGACCATCGAGTCCGTTATGATATTACCCAGATTAGTTTCTTGAACACGAACCAAGTCACGTTGACCTTGGAAATTAATAGGATTGTTTTCTTTTATTACTTTAGAAACGAGATCTGAATATGCAGCATCTGATGATTGAATAATTTCCATAATTTCTGGATCGGGTTGATTTGCGATATCTTTTAAAGGAATTAATTTCGCAACACTCGAACTGAAATCATCCAAGTTTAGCGTTACAAGTCCGACGTTATTAAGATGTTCTCCAGTTTGAACTAGGATTACATTATCACCGACATGAATACCATTTTCAATGGGCGTATGAGAATGACCATCTACAATGAGAATCTTCTTATCTTTCATGTCACTGTTTTCAGATAATGAATGTGCTAATGTGTCTGAGCGCCATGCATCTTTCGTCTCATTATCAATACCGAGATGGGTTAAGACTACATAAAAATCCGCATCCTTGTAATCTTCTTTTAAAATTTCATGCGTAACTGTTGGAATTGGATCCAACCATGATATCCCTTCGATATTTTTAGGATGGGTTTTCGTTTGCGTTTCAGGAGTTGTTGCCCCAATCACCGCAATTTTATAACCATCTTTTTCAATAAGTGCAGAGTTTGAACTCGGTTTCGAGATTAGAATCGATTCTTTAAACACTTTTTGATTAGACTCTGTATAAACTGTATTCGATGAAAGAACCGGAAACTTTAAGTTTGAGCCAAAACCTTCCGCTTCACCCAATGCAACGGCTGTACCAAAATCAAACTCGTGATTTCCAACTACCATTGCATCATAACCGACGGCATTCATGATTTTTGCCATACTTGCCCCTTTATCGACGTTTGAAATGGGGAGACCTTGAAAAGCATCACCACCATCGACTAAAAGAAGCGGATTTATTTCATCTTTTAAAGTTTTAATATGGGCAAGACCGAGTGATTTCGTACCAAAACGACCATGCATATCATTGGTATGCATAATGGTAACCGTATTTACGTCTTGCGTGGCATTATCTGCTGCCACCGAAAGGACAAGATGTCCGGGAGTAATAAGCGTCAAAAGCGATAAAACTAAAAGAATAATTTTCGGTTTTTTCATTGTAACTTCCTCCTACAGTATCAATCGTAAGAAAAAAACAGGGATAGTTCAAGCATAATCCGATGAATTCGATACCATTGATGTAATTCCGCAAGTTAAAGCAATTCTCCAAAATATCATTTAATAAAAAGACATTATAATGTAAACTTAACTTGACACAAAACTTTCGTTAGTGTAAAGTTGACTTAACAGGAGGAGTACTATGAAACAAACACGTAACCGAATTATTTACGTAATAATCCTAATATGGGGATTTCTAGGAACCATGATCCAATTTGATAAGATAAAACAGCTAATCCTTAGTGATGCGGGTATAGAACCCGTCACAAAGCAGGCTAAAATTTCAATTATATGGGTCTTTCTTTTCATTACATTTTCCCTTACCGTTCTTTTTATTTACAAGAGAAAAAGTGGGGATTCTTGGAGAACATTTCTATTTGAAGAAATTGACCAACTCAATGAGGATGAGCGCAGCATTTTAGTTGATGCTCCAGCTCGACGCTTTGCGGGCAATATTCTTGTATTGACCGTACTCGTTTACCTATCCGTATTAATAATGGGACCCCTTTTAGTTAAAGGGCGTACGATACTTTATGCAATCGGTATCCTTTTCACGATCTATGAACTTTGTTATTACTTCAAACTAAGACAACTTTACTATCGCTAGGAGGCCTATTTTGATACTAAATCATATTCGAGATAAACGCGAAGCACTCGGTTATACTCAGCAATTTTTTGCGGAACAAGTCGGTGTATCACGACAAACCGTTATTGCACTTGAGAAAGGATCTTACAATCCGTCTTTAGAACTCGCTTTTAAATGTTCAATCGTTTTGAATTGTACCCTCGATGGTCTCTTTCAATACGAAGAAAAACCCTTATGAAATTTCATAAGGGTTTTTTTGATTTAGAAGTAGATATGCAGCATACTCTACAGATTGATGATACGGTACGACATCATAGGCTTCATGAATATGCTCGATTAATGAAGCGCGAACACATTCATTATTTAAAAGCACACCGCCACCAAAAGCAATCTTCGTTTTTCCATTGAGTTCAAAACTGTTTGCGAGCTTCGCAAGTTCAATACCTGCATTACGATAGATTTCGGAAACATGGTCAACATGTAAGCAACTAGAGCCCACAAGACTTACCTCTGAGGCAAAATTTCGATAACGGTCTTGCGCTTCATTCACTACACCCACTAGATCATAAGGATGGTTTAATTTGAAATGCTCCATCATCGCGTAATAGAAATCCGACTTCGGTAAACGTCCATCTGATTCTTGAGTAAAGACACTTAATAAATGACGTCCGATCCAAAAAGCACTTCCCTCATCCCCCAACAAATATCCATAACCGCCACGACGATCCGTAGTACATCCTATTTTCCGCATCGCAATTGAACCCGTACCAGAAATAAGATAAACACCGTCATGATTATCCAAAGCTGAAACCATTGCGAATTGCGCATCATTCATTATCAAAGCATTTGGAAAAACAGACCAAATGGCATTCTCAATTTTTGCTCTTATTTTTGAGTCGTTTCCATAACCCGCAGTCCCAATCGCAACCGCAATCATTTCAAAAGAATATCCACGTGTTATAAATTCGTTTTTTCCTCGCTCCAAAATACTTTGAATTCCATCAAACCCAACTTGCATGTAATGAATGCTCTCCAAACGTAAAGTATCGACTTTATCACCATCCTGGTTAAACAGAACCATGCGTGTAAACGTTCCACCCGCATCAATACCTAAATAATACTTCATAATGTAAAGCTAAACTTTTGCCATGGCTTAATGCGATCTAGTAAGAAGCGTTCTTCTTCGATGACATGACCCACGACATTTGATTTTCCTGTGTTTTTCATATCTTTGGTCGCTATCTGCAATTCACCAGCGTAATGACCAAATAAACTACTCTCAATGATAATATCACCACGTTTGATTACATCCGGAGTATTAAAGATTTTAAAGTCGTGCCCTTTATACTTTACACGAGACATCGTAGAACGTATCAAGTAGTCCCCCAGATCACCACGATTAAAATGAGGTTCTTCTAAGACAATTTTCCGTTCAATTTCAGGAATATCTTGAACTAATTCGACGGATAAATTCAGCTTATAGAGATCAATTTTCTTAATCGCATTCATTTCATCTTTTGTAGGATAACAGTTTGAAATAATAATGTCATCAACGACGTTCATCGCTACATAATCTTTTATTTGCACATCTAATGGTAAATAACGATGTGACTCTAAAGTAACAAGACCATCTGAAACCGGCCATGGTCCATATGAACCTTCCGCTTGACTTGTCACAAATGCTGCAGAACGCAAACCATATTTTGTAAAGTTTTGAGTGCACTTCACAAAAAAGTCCTCATTAAGACCTGAATAAGGGTGTGGATAAAAATTATGACAAGCAATCAAATTATATTGATTTGGTTGATAATCCATAATTGTATCGATGTAATGTGTATCATTACTCATATTAATTTCTATTTTTAAATTATATGGATTGAAAGTCATCATCGCCTCTTCACTTCCACCAAAACCAGCATCAAGTCTTAATCCATCGGCCTCAATTTCAGAAAAGAAAGAAAGATCTGCGTAACTGATTTCGAGGTCTTTGAAGACACGTGGACTCACGTCCACAATAATCTCAAATCCTTTTGATCGTGCATAACGGTTTATTTCTAAAAACTCATCTTTGATGACGGTTTTAGGTTTATCAACCGATAACAGACACGAAAAAATTCGTGAGAAGCCTGCATCTGCTGCTTCATCGATATACTGTTTCATTGATGCTACTGACGATTTGTCAGGATAAATTGAAATTCCTAGTTTTCTCATATTAACTCCTTATATATATAATATTTCGTATATCCAAAATGTCGAGATAAGTCCTATCAAGAAAAATAAAACGATCACCATCATCCAAAATGAGCGTGATAAACGTTTATTTGTTTCAATAAAAAAGAAACAAAAGCTTGTAGTGAAGGAGGTAATCCCAGATATTACAAGTACCTCAATCCATTTTTGATTCAATCCTAATTGTCTAAGCATTGCAGGTATTAAGATTGTTCCTAAAAGGATACTCCCAACAATTATGAATGCACTTTTAAAACTTATAAGTGGTGCAGAATTACTTTTTTCATATCGATACATAGTATACCTCTTTTTTTAATGAAAGAGGTCTTGCGGATGCAAGACCTTCGTCTAAGTTTAAGTCTATTAATTGCCAATACGTTCTTCTTCTAATAGTTTATTATCATAAATTTTAAAGAATGGATAGTAAATCACAACTGAGATTATTATTAATATAATATTTAGAATCGAGGCTCTATAGTCTCCTCCCGTTGCGATATAAGCACCAATTGGGCCAGGTAAGGTCCAAGGTGCCGTTACAATAACACGGTTTACAAGACCGGCTGATGTAGCCACCCATGCGATAATCGTTCCCACCATTGGGGTAATAATAAATGGAATAATAAGAATTGGATTCATCACAATTGGTGCACCGAATATAATCGGTTCGTTAATATTGAAGCATGCTGGAATAAATGCTGTTTTCCCAAGTGATTTAGCATACGCAGATTTCGAGAAAAATGCCATCGCGATTGCAAGACCAATTGTAGCACCTGAACCTCCGATCCAGATAAACCATTGATAGAAAGGTTCTGCACTTATTGCTGGAAGTGCTTGTCCAGCTACTTGAGCCGCGGTATTTTTATCAAGAAGTTGTAGCCAAATAGGTCGTGCTAATGTACCGATAATGGATACACCATGAATCCCAAATGACCAGAAGAACGTTACTAAGAATACAATGATAAGTACGCTTGGTAAGGTATCCGCTGCATGGACAATCGGTTTAACAAGTCCTGCAATAAATGTATGCCAGTTAAAACCGATCCAATATGTAATTGTTGCCATGAGAATAAGAATAATTGCGGTTGGCACAAGTGCTTCAAAAGAACGGGCTACAGATGTTGGAACTTGGGGTGGCATTGAAATTTTAAAGTTTGATCTATCAGTCCAACGAAAGATTTCAACTGCAAGAATGGAAGTAATAATACCAACAAACATACCTGCTCCACCAAGGTTTGCCATTGGTAATACCCATCCAGATACATCCAATCCTGCATCTGCTGGAATGTTAATCGGAATAAAAGTCAGTAGAAAAGCTGCAGTCGCTAGAATCCCTCCTGATAGTTCGTCGAGATCATAAGATTTAGCCAAACTAGATCCAATTCCGAATGTTGCATACAAGGTCATGATTGCCATAGACAATCGGAACGGTAATAATATTTTGGCTGCATGTTCGGTTAGAAATTGATAAAGTTTCCAATTTTCAGGCAATGGCGGTGCTGCGAGAATTAAAAAGAAAGATCCTACAATAATTAACGGCAATGTTGCGATAATCCCGTCACGAATTGCACGTAAATGTCGTTGGTTCGCAAGTTTAGCCATTGGCGCGGACAATTTTTCATCCAAAAACTTAATAAATGCGTCCATATTTCTCCTCCTTGGGTACCTATGTACCTTTAATATTAAATTACCTTATTTCATTGAATAAGTCAAACTATATTTTCAACGTTTAAGAACATATATTGAAATAATATTTCTTTATGTGATACATCTTAGTCAACCCTTCCTAGACTGCCTATGGCACTTTAATAATTCGTTGCCTATTGACTCGATAACGTTCGAATTACGCTAACATACCCACTCTATAGCGTTTAGAGCACAAAAAAACCGCTTTAGATATCTAAGCGGTTTTAAAAGAATTCATTGAAGTATCTCGAGACGGAAACCCGAAGGCTTGCGTGCATACTATAATTTATCTTTTTTAACTAAAATTAAACGAATTCAATAATAGCCATTGGAGCTGCATCACCGCGACGCATTTCAGTTTTGATTACACGTGTGTAACCACCATTACGGTCTGCATATTTAGGTCCAACTTCATCAAATAGTTTTTGAAGCGCTGTTTGACCAGTTTTTTCATCTGCAACAACGTTAAATACGATTTTCGCTGCTTCACGACGAGCATGTAAGTCCCCGCGTTTTGCAAGAGTTACAAGTTTATCAGCAACTGAACGTAGTTCCATTGCTTTCTTTTCTGTTGTTTCGATTCGACCATGAACAATTAAGCTAGTTGAAAGATTGCGTAGCAATGCTTTACGGTGAGCTGAATCACGACCTAATTTACGGTTTTTCATTCTATTTCCTCCTATTCAAATGATTTAAAGCCTAATCCAAGATCATGGAGTTTGTCTTTAACTTCTTTAAGTGACTTCTTACCTAGATTACGAATGCGCATCATTTCATCTTCAGTTTTAAGTGTTAACTCTTCAACTGTTTGAATACCTGCGCGCTTTAAGCAGTTATATGAACGAACTGACAAGTCTAAATCTTCGATCATCATTGTTGCCATTGGATTTTCAACGCCTGATACATCAGGTTTAATTACTGATTCTGTTTCATAAACTGAATCTTTAATTGCAACAATTTGTTCTAAATGGTCCATTAAAATTTTTGAACCTAATGATAACGCTACTTGTGGTTGAATTGAACCGTTAGTCCAAACTTCCATAATTAAACGATCATATTTAGAGTCTTGACCGACACGTGTCGGTTCGATGTGATACTTAACTCTTTCAATTGGAGTATAAATAGAATCTGTAAAAATCGTGCCAATTCCTTGTGATGCATTTTGATAGATTAATTTGTTTTCATCAGAACTTACATAGCCACGACCATTACGAGCTTTAAGCTCCATCTCTAACACTGCACCTTCTGCAAGTGTTGCAATAATGTGATCTTTATTTAAGATCTCCACATTTGCTGGGCATTCGATGTCAGCTGCTGTAACAACTTTAGGACCTTTTTGTGAGATTCGAAGTGTGTAAACTTCTTCATCTTGTACATTTAAAACAAGATCCTTAACGTTGAGAACGATACCTGTAACATCTTCTCCTACGCCTGCAATTGATGTGAATTCATGATACACACCCTCAATTTTGATTGAGTAAACTGCTGCGCCTGGTAAAGATGAAAGGAGTACACGTCTTAGCGCATTCCCGATAGTATTACCAAAACCACGTTCAAGTGGTTCGATAACGAACTTACCATAATGTGCTGTTTCATCAAATTCTTTTACTTCAAATTTCGCACGTTCAAACTTGTTCATCTATGAATACCTCCTTGTTATAGTTTATATTATTATCCACGTGGACGTTTTGGTGGACGGCATCCATTGTGCGGAACTGGTGTAACATCATTAATTACACTAATTTCTAGTCCTGCTACTTGAAGTGCACGAACTGCCGATTCACGACCTGGTCCAGGTCCTTTAACACTAACTTCAACTGTTTTCATACCATGATCAACTGCCGCTTTAGCTGCTGCTTCTGATGCCATTTGAGCTGCATAAGGTGTTGACTTACGTGAACCCTTAAAGCCTAAAGCACCAGCACTTGACCAAGCGATAACATTTCCTTGTTCATCTGAGATTGTAACAATAGTATTGTTAAATGTCGAATGAATATGTGCAACTCCGCGTGCTATATTCTTACGGACACGACGTTTACGAGCTACTTTTGCTTTTGCCATTACGTTTTCCTCCTAATTAATTAACCTAATTATTTCTTCTTATTCGCTACTGTACGACGAGGTCCTTTACGTGTACGTGCATTTGTTTTTGTACGTTGTCCACGAACTGGTAAGCCACGACGATGACGGATTCCTCGGTTTGAACCGATTTCCATTAAGCGTTTGATGTTAAGGTTAACTTCACGACGAAGATCCCCTTCAACTTTGATTGATTCTACTTCACGACGGATTGCATTAACTTGTTCTTCAGTTAAATCTTTAACGCGGATATCTTCGCTGATTTCGCATTTTGTTAAGATTTCTTTAGATGTTGTTAAGCCAATACCGTAGATATATGTTAATGAGACTACTACACGTTTGTTACGTGGAATGTCAATTCCTGCTATACGAGCCATTAATATGACGTCCTCCTATCCTTGTCTTTGTTTGTGTTTTGGATTTTCACAAATAATCATTACTCTACCATTGCGTCGAATAACTCTACATTTTTCACACATTGGTTTTACAGATGGTCTTACTTTCATAGTATTATCCTCCTAAAACTATCTTATTTATGTCTAAATGTAATGCGCCCACGTGATAAATCGTAAGGCGAAATCTCAACAGTCACGCGATCTCCCGGTAAAATGCGAATGTAGTGCATACGGATTTTACCAGATACGTGAGCTAAAATTTCATGACCATTACTGAGTTCCACCTTAAACATTGCTCCAGGCAATGTATCAAGAACTACTCCATCTACTTCGATAACATTTTCTTTGCTCATGAGTGTTTAAAAGCCTCCTTTGTTCGAGTTAAAATTTCATAACTATCTTCAAGAATTACTACTGTATGTTCAAAATGAGCTGTTAAGGATCTGTCTTCTGAAACGACAGTCCACTCATCATCTAATACAGATGTTTTATTGGTTCCAATTTGAACCATAGGTTCAATCGCAATAACCATATTTTTGCGAAGAAGCGCTCCTTTATTAGGAACACCAACATTGGGTACGTATGGAGCTTCATGCATCGAAGTTCCGACACCGTGTCCTGAGTATTCAACAGGTAGTCCATAACCAAATGGTTGAACAACCGTCATTACTGCATGACCAATATCTCCTATACGATTTCCCGCTACAGCAGCTTCAATTCCTGCAAATAACGACTCTTCAGTTACTTTTAATAAGTTTTGTGCTTCATCACTTATTTCCCCAACAGGATATGTCCAAGCATGATCGCTGTAATAACCTTTATAAATAGCGCCAACATCAATCGTGATAATGTCGCCATTCTTGAGGATTACCTCTGAACTAGGAATACCATGAACTAAAACTTCATTTACCGAAGCACATATTGAACCCGGAAATCCATCATAACCAAGAAACGCTGGTGTTGCACCTTGACTCAGAATATAGTTACGAGCAATATCATCCAAATGTTTGGTTGATACGCCTGGTTGGATTGCTGCTTTAACTGCCTCTTGGCATTCAAAAGCAATTCTACCTGCCTCGCGCATTAATTCTAACTCACGTTCTGACTTGGTTGATATCATTTAACCGCCTCCAAGATGTTTTTTATCTCATTCATAACATTTTCTGCAGGTTGAGATGCATTAACGTCACGAACTAAACCTTTTTCACGATAATAATCGATAACTGGTTTTGTTTGGTTAATATACTCTTCAAAACGGACTTGAAGTTTTTCTTCATTGTCATCGCTTCGTTGGTATAGTTCTCCACCGCAAATATCACATTTAGATTCTACTTTAGGTGGATTATTGTCAATATGATAGATTGCACCACAATCTTTACATAGACGACGGCCTGTAATTCGATTTACAAGCTCCTCATATTCTACCTCAAGATTGATTACTAAATCAATAGGGCGGTTAATATCATTTGACATTACCTCAAGTGCTTCTGCTTGATGTAAGTTACGTGGATATCCATCCAATAAGTAACCATTCAAGCAATCATCTTTTGAGATACGCTCTTTTACCATGCGGTCGGTTACTTCGTCAGGCACAAGTTTTCCTTGATCAATATAAGATTTTGCTTCGATTCCAACTGGAGTAGCATTTGAGATAGCTTCTCTAAACATATCTCCAGTTGAAATGTGAGCAACATTGAACAATTCAACAATATGCGCTGACATTGTACCTTTACCACTACCAGCAGGACCCATGATTAATAAATTCATAAACTGTCCTCCTAATTGTTATTTGTTAAATAAACCTTTATATGAACGTTGTGTCATACGACCCTCAAGTTCTTTAACTGTTTCAAGTGCAACTCCGACAACGATGATGATACCAGTACCACCGATTGCTGTACTTGCTGGAATTGCTCCTCGTGTAATCATTGGTAACACATGAGGGAGTAGTGCTACAAACGTTAGGAATAACGATCCTAAAACCGTAATACGATTTAAAATTGTACTAATGTAATTTTTTGTATCTTTACCCGGGCGAACACCTGGGATGTAAGATCCATTCTTACCGAAGTCCTCTGATATTTTTTCAGGGTCAACTTGTAAGTGAGTGTAGAAGAATGTGAATGCAATTATTAATAATGCATAGACAATTAATCCTACAGGTTGTTGTAAGCTCATTGTTGTTGTCATGAATTTATAGAAACCACTATTTTGGTTAATCCAACTCATTACAATAACTGGTGCTTGCATAATTGCTCCAGCAAAAATTACTGGAATAACTGATGCAGAGTTAATCATTAATGGCAAATGGTTCATACTCTTACCACGTGTAGTTCCACCTACGTTTGATGTATATTGAATTGAAATTTTACGAACGGCACCGTTCATATAAATAACAAGAATAATAATCGCTAAGTATAGAAGTACATATACTGCACACCATACAAAGCCCATAGTTGTACCACCCTTAGTCATTTCAGCGAAAGCGCCTTTAAATTGACTTGGAAGATTTGATACGATACCTGCGAAAATAATCATTGATAATCCATTACCTACACCCTTTTGAGTGATTTGATCACCAAGCCATAGAAGGAACATTGTTCCCGCAGCCATTACAGTTCCCATAAAGAAGTAGTCCGCTACAGTACTACTCAACAAAATCTTATGTTGATTGTTGAGTAAGCTAATAATTCCAATCGCTTGAACGTATGCTAATACCACTCCAAGATAACGTGTAATTCGGTCAAGTTGTAATTTACCCTTTTGACCAGATTTCGTTAACTCAGTTAAATATGGTATAACATCCATTGATAACAATTGGATAATAATTGATGCGGTAATGTAAGGTCCTACACCTAGAGCGAAAATTGAAAATGATTGGATAAACCCTCCACCAAGAATATTCATCATTCCAACTAATGTATTTGAGTTTAGTTCGCTTGCCATTGATCCTGCGACTTTAACGCTATCGACGTTAGGAACAGGAATAACTGTTCCTAGTCGATAAATCAATAACAATGCAAGTGTGAAAATGATTCTTATTCTGATTTCTTTATTTTTGAATAAATCAGTAAAAAATCTCATTAGATTACCTCTGCTTTTCCACCTAATTTTTCAATACTTTCAACTGCTGATTTTGAGAATGCGTTAGCTTTAACAACTAATTTTTTCTCTAATTCACCTTGACCTAAGATTTTAACTCCGTCAAGTGTTTTTTTGATAATTCCTTTTTCTAAAAGTGCTTCAATTGTAACTTCAGTTCCGTCTTCAAATACGTTTAATGAACTTAAGTTAACAACTGCGTAGTCCACACGGTTAACATTTTTGAAACCGCGTTTAGGAATACGTTTGAACAATGGTGTTTGACCACCCTCAAATCCTAGTGCAACACCACCGCCACTACGAGCATTTTGACCCTTGTGACCTTTTCCTGATGTCTTACCAGTTCCTGAACCTTGTCCACGACCAAGACGTTTACGATCTTGGCGTGCACCTTCATTGTATTTTAATTCATGTAATTTCATAAAGGCCTCCTACTATCGTACGTCTTCGACTTTGATTTCTCTTAAACTCGCAACTTCATCAACAGTTTTCATTGATTCAAGTGCTTCAAATGTTGCACGAACCATGTTGATTGGTGTACGTGAACCAATACATTTTGTTAGCACGTCAGTAACTCCTGCTAACTCCATAACGTCACGAATTGCTCCACCAGCAATAACTCCAGTACCTTCTGCTGCAGGACGTACAAATACTTCTCCGGCACCAAATTTTCCTGTGTTAGCGTGTGGCAATGTTCCGTTAATCATCTTAACGTTAATTAAGTTTTTCTTTGCGGCTTCAACACCCTTGCGGATTGCATCTGGAACTTCGTTGGCTTTACCTGTTCCGAAACCGACGCGACCTTTTTTGTCACCAACTACAACTAGAGCAGCGAAGCGGAAACGACGACCACCCTTAACAACTTTAGTTACACGATTGATGACAACAACGCGTTCTTCGAATTCTTGTTCACGTTGTTCTCTTCTAGGTTTACGATTCATCATGTTCCTCCTTATTAAAACTCTAGTCCAGCTTCTCGAGCTGCCTCTGCTAATGCTTTAACACGTCCATGATAAATATAACCACCACGGTCAAACACTACAGATTTAATTCCATTTTCTAATGCTAATTTAGCTACAGCGTTACCAACTTGCGCTGCTGCCTCAATATTACCGCCATTTGCGAGTTTCATTTGTACCGATCCTGCTGATACTAATGTGTTACCTGTAACATCATCAATAACTTGTGCAGAAATGTTTCCATTTGATCGATACACGCTAAGACGTGGGCGTTCTTGCGTTCCACTGACTTTACGACGAACTCGAGCATGACGACGAACTCGTTCTTGATTTCTTGATATTTTTTTTGCCATCGTTCAAATTCTCCTTTCCCACTATTTCTTAGCTGCTGTTTTACCCTCTTTGCGACGGATAACTTCATTCTTGTATTTAATACCTTTACCGAGATATGGTTCAGGTTTACGAGTAGCACGAATGTTTGCTGCCCATTCTCCAACGCGTTGTTTATCAACACCTGTGATGTTAATAGCTGTTGCGCTAGGTACTTCGATATCTACACCATCTTCTAGTTCAAACTCGATTGGATGTGAGTATCCAACATTCAAGACTAACTTGTTATCTGACTTAGATGCACGATACCCGATACCAACTAATTCTAGAGATTTAGTGAATCCTTCACTTACTCCAGTAATCATGTTAGCGATTAGTGATCGTGTAGTACCATGTAATTGTTTAACTTTTTTTGAATCATTCGGGCGTTTAACGTTAATTTCGCTTCCGTTGATTTCGATTTCGTAAAGCTCACTGAACTGACGTGTTAAAGTTCCCTTAGGACCTTTTACTGTCACCTCATTGCCAGCTTTTAATTCGACTTCAACGCCTGCCGGAATGGTAATCGTTTTATTTCCGATACGTGACATTTAGTGTCTCCTCTCTTACCAAACGTAAGCTAAGACTTCGCCACCAACATGTTTAGCGCGAGCTTGCTTGTCTGTTAGCATACCTTCTGAAGTTGAAATGATTGCAATTCCAAGTCCGTTAAGAACACGTGGAACTTCATTTGTCTTCGCGTATACGCGTTTACCAGGTTTTGAAATTCGTTTTAACCCGCTAATTACTCGTTCGTTGTTAGGACCATATTTAAGAACAATTGTAATTGTCTTCTTGATTCCTTCACCACTAACTAGGTAGTCGCGGATAAAACCTTCTTCTTTCAAAATTCTAGCGATTTCTGTTTTTTCTTTACTTGCTGGAATTTCAACTACATCGTGTTTTGCTTGAATAGCATTACGAACACGTGTAAGTAAATCAGCGATTGGATCTGTTACATACATCTGAAAAGCTCCTCCTTTATACTACCAGCTTGCCTTTTTAACGCCTGGAATTTGCCCTTTATGAGCAGCTTCGCGGAAGCGAATACGAGACATACCGTATTTACGTAAGTATCCGTGAGGGCGTCCGTCAACCATATCGCGGTTGTGAAGACGTACAGGTGATGCATTACGAGGAAGTTTTTGAAGTCCTTCGTAGTCACCTTTGGCTTTTAATTCAGCACGTTTTTCTGCGTAGCGATCTACGATCTCTTGACGTTGTTTTTCACGAGCGATTTTTGATTTCTTAGCCATTAGTTACCCTCCTTTTTAAATGGCATGCCTAACATTGAAAGTAAAGCATAACCTTCTTTATCTGTTTTAGCTGTAGTAACGATAGTAATATCCATACCACGAACTTTATTAACTTTGTCAAAATCAATTTCTGGGAAAATTAATTGTTCTTTAACACCCATAGTATAGTTACCACGTCCGTCAAATGATCCACCGTTAATACCACGGAAGTCACGTACACGAGGAAGAGCAACTTTGATAAGTTTTTCTAAGAAGTCATACATTTTTTGACCACGAAGTGTAACTTTACATCCAATAGGCATATCTTCACGTAATTTGAAGTTAGCAATTGATTTTTTAGCTCTTGTGATAACTGGTTTTTGACCAGTAATAATTTCTAAATCAGCAACAGCATCATCTAAGAATTTTGTGTTGTTGATTGCTTCACCAACACCCATGTTAACTACGATTTTTTCGAGTTTAGGTGTTTGCATTACTGAAGTATAGTTAAATTCTTCAACTAATTTAGCAACTACTTCATTTTTGTATTGTTCTTTTAAGTTCATTTAGCTATACCTCCTTATTTTACTGCTGCGCCTGATTTTTTATAGACGCGAACTTTTTTACCTTTTTCTTCTGTGTAAGCTACACGGCTTGGAGCTTTCGCTTTAGCATCGTATAACATTACGTTTGAAACATGAATCCATGCTTCTTGTTCAATAATACCACCCTCTGGGTTCATTTGGCTTGGTTTCATGTGTTTTTTAATTAAATTAACACCTTCAACCTTAACTTTGTCATGTTTAGGTGAAACTTCAATGACATCACCAATGGTGCCCTTGTATGAGCCTGTAATTACTTGAACATTATCTCCACGTTTGATTCTCATAAAAGCCTCCTATAACACTTCCGGTGCTAATGATACGATTTTCATGAAATTATATTCACGAAGCTCGCGAGCTACCGGTCCAAAAATACGAGTTCCGCGAGGAGTCATATCATCTTTTAAGATAACAACTGCGTTGTCATCAAAACTAATGTATGATCCATTTTCACGACGTACACCGTATTTAGTACGAACTACTACCGCTTTAACGACATCACCTTTTTTAACTGTTCCACCAGGAATAGCGTGTTTTACTGTTCCAACAACAATGTCTCCAATGCTTGCTGAACGACGACGGCTACCACCTAGGCAACGAATTACTAAGATTTCCTTAGCACCAGTGTTGTCAGCGACTTTACATCTTGATTCATTTTGTATCATCTTGACAACCTCCTACAATACTTCGGCTTTTTCAACTAATTTAGTTACGCGGCAGAATTTAGTTGCTGATAATGGACGAGTTTCCATAATTTCAACAATATCTCCAACTTTGATTTCATTAGTTTCATCATGAGCCTTGAATTTTTTTGAATAGTTTACACGTTTTCCATACAATGGATGACGTTTTGACGTTTTTACTTCTACTACTACCGTTTTATCCATTGCATCAGATACAACAGTACCACGGTAAACTTTGCGCTTGTTTCTTTCCATCGCGTTGTGACCTCCTACTTATTGTCACTAAGCTCGCGCTCAGTGATCACTGTCTTAATCCGAGCAATCGTTTTACGGATTTCTCTTAATCGAGCAGGATTTTCAAGTTGACCAATTGCTTGTTGGAAACGTAAATCAAATAACTCTTCCTTTAAAGCATCAATTTCAACTAATAAATCAGCGTCATTTTTTTCACGGATTTCTTTTACTGTTGTCATACTTGTTCCTCCTCTCCCTTTTTAACAAATCGAGTTTTAACTGCTAGTTTGTGTGAAGCTAAGCGGAACGCTTCGCGTGCTACTTCTTCAGGTACTCCAGCAATTTCAAACATTACTCGACCTGGCTTAACAACTGCTACCCAACCTTCAGGTGCACCTTTACCAGAACCCATTCGAACTTCTAATGGTTTTTTAGTGATTGCTAAGTGAGGGAAGATTTTAATCCAAACTTTCCCACCACGTTTCATATAACGAGTCATTGCAATACGAGCAGATTCGATTTGACGGTTACTTACATAGTTTCCTGATTCAGCAACCAAACCGTATTCTCCAAAAGCAACAGTACGTCCAGCTTTTGAACGTCCCTCGTATGAAAGACGATGTGGTTTTCTATATTTTGTACGTTTTGGCATTAACATAACTAGTTACCTCCTTGCTCGTCTTTTGATGCAGCTGAAGCTGCTGGTTTTGCATTACGTGGGTTGTTGTTTGGACGACGGTCGTTACGACGACGACGTGGTCGATCAAACTTACCACCCTTAGGTGCTTCAGGTTCTTGAACCTTTTGACCTGGTAATACTTCACCGCGGCAGATCCAAACTTTAACACCTAAGATACCAAATTGAGTATTAGCTTCATAGTGTGCGTAGTCAATGTCTGAACGAAGTGTATGAAGAGGAACGATTCCCTCTGAATAACCTTCTGAACGAGCCATATCTGCTCCACCTAAACGGCCTGAAACGGCAGTTTTGATTCCTTTAGCACCTGCACGCATTGTACGTTGAATTGTACGTTTTTGAGCAGTTCTAAATGATGCACGTTGTTCTAATTGCTCCGCAATATTACGAGCAACTAAATGAGCATCTAAATCTGGGTTAGCAACTTCTAACACTTTAATGTTAACTGTGTTGCCTTCTGAGATTTTTGCAATATCTTTTTTAACTTTTTCAATATTTGCACCATTAACTCCAATAACAACTCCTGGGCGAGCTGTACGGATAATGATGTCAACACGATTCTTTGATCGTTCGATTTCTACGCGTGATACATATGCATCTTTAAGATTTTTGAAAATATAGTCACGAATTAATTTATCTTCGTGTAATAAATTTGCGAAATCTTTTTCAGCATACCAACGTGATTCCCAATCACGAATGACACCAACGCGCATACCGATCGGATGTACTTTTTGTCCCATTGTCTGTCCTCCCTTTAGGCGCGTTCCGAAACCACAACAGTGATGTGGCTTGTACGCTTCATGATTGGCGCTGCAGAACCTTTAGCACGAGGTCTGAAACGCTTCATTGTTACACCTTCGTCAGCATAGCATGCTGAGATGTAAAGTTTTTCTTCATCTAATTGATGATTATTTGTTGCATTTGCAATTGCTGAGTCTAAGACTTTAGCGATTACTTTTGAAGCAGAATTAGGTGTATATCTTAAGATAGCTGCTGCATGATCAACATCAAGTCCACGAATTTCATCTAGAACAAGACGTGCTTTACGTGGAGTAACACGAACTGTTTTAACTATAGCTTTTACTTCCATATTAACGACCCGCCTTCTTGTCAGCTGCGTGACCTGTATAACGACGTGTTGGTACGAACTCACCTAATTTATGTCCTACCATGTCTTCAGTAACAAACACTGGAACGTGTTCCTTACCATTATGCACCGCAAACGTATGCTCAACGAATTGAGGGAAAATAGTTGAACGGCGTGACCATGTTTTAATTACTTCTTTTTTGCTTTCTGCATTTAGTTTTTCAACTTTGTTCATTAAATGAAGATCACAAAATGGTCCTTTTTTTAAACTACGACTCATATCTTTCTTCCTTCCTTTCGTCTACTTATCATTGCGTCGACGTACAATTAACTTAGTCGATGCTTTTTTATCTCTACGAGTTTTAACACCCATAGCTTTTTTACCCCAAGGTGTCATAGGTGACTTACGTCCGATTGGAGTACGTCCTTCCCCACCACCATGAGGGTGATCAACAGGGTTCATCGCAGAACCACGTACAGTTGGGCGAATACCCATGTGACGTTTACGTCCAGCTTTACCAATGTTAACTAATGAATGTTCTGAGTTTCCAACCTCACCGATTGTTGCACGGCATGTTGATAAAATCTTACGAACTTCACCAGATGCTAATTGAACAGTAACATGTTTTTCTTCAACACCAAGAACTTGAGCTGATGTTCCAGCTGAACGCACTAATTGTGCTCCACGTCCTGGTTTTAATTCGATATTATGTACTAATGTACCTTCAGGCATTTGACCTAATTCTTTTGCGTTACCAACTTTAATATCAGCTGATGCACCACTATAAATTACGTCGCCTACTTTTAGTCCTTTAGGAGCTAAAATATAACGTTTTTCACCATCAGCGTAGCTTAATAAAGCGATGTTTGCTGAACGGTTTGGATCATATTCGATTGTTGCAACTTTTGCTGGAATATCATCTTTGTTACGTTTGAAGTCAATAATACGGTATTGACGTTTATGTCCACCACCGATGTGACGAGTTGTAATACGTCCTGTATTACCACGTCCACCAGTTTTACTTAGTGGAGCTACTAATGAACGTTCTGGTTTAACATTTTTAGATAACTGTTCGTTAGCTAAAGTTGTCATCCCGCGACGTCCAGGAGTAGTTGGCTTATAATGTTTAATTGCCATGTAATAATTCCTCCCTACGCAAGTTATCCGGAAATAGCGTAATTCTTCCGATAAGTTTTATTGATTAAAGAACTTTAAGATTAAAGAACTTCGATTTTTGAACCTTCAGCAAGTTTCACGATTGCTTTGCGAACTGCTTTAGTTTGTCCTTCGTAACGTCCTACACGTTTTTTACGTGGTAAAACGTTGATAACGTTGATTTTTTCAACTTTAACATTGAAAATTTCTTCGATAGCTTGACGAATTTCGATTTTGTTTGATCCTTTAGCTACTTCAAAAGTAACTTTGTTATCGTTTTGTTGCATCGCTACTGTTTTCTCAGTAATAATTGGACGAACAATAATATCTCTAGGGTTACGTTTCATTATGCAAGCACCTCCCCAGCTTCGATAGCTGCTTTTTCAGTGAATACAATTTGATCGCAATTTACGATATCATAAACGTTTAAACCTTGAACATCTAACATCATTGTGTTTGATAGGTTACGCATTGATAAGTAAGCATTGTCAATATTTTCTTCAGCTGAAACAACAAATAGAGTTTTCTTGTTTAATTTAAGTGCATCCATCACTGCGATGAATTCTTTTGTCTTAACGTTTTCAACTGTTAGGTTTTCAACAACTGACATTTCTGAATCCATAACTTTTTGTGATAATGCTGAACGTAAAGCTAAACGACGAACCTTACGGTTAAGGCTGTATTTGTAGCTTCTTGGAGTAGGTCCGAAAACAACTCCACCACCACGCCATTGAGGAGAACGGATTGACCCTTGACGAGCACGACCTGTTCCTTTTTGACGCCATGGTTTACGTCCACCACCGCGAACCTCTGTACGGTTCTTAGTTTTGTGTGTACCTTGACGAAGTGAAGCTTGTTGCATAACAACTGCTTCAAAGATTGTTTGGTTATTTGGTTCAATTCCAAATACTGCTTCGTTTAACTCAAGTTCACGAAGACTCTTGCCTTCAAGGTTTAAAATATCTAACTTAGGCATTTTCGGAATCCTCCTTAACTGCAAAGTCAACTAATTCAACTGGATCTTTAGATTTAACGCGTTTAACTGTTGATTTAACAATTACGAAACCTTTTTTAGGTCCAGGAATGTTTCCTTTAATTAATAGATAGTTACTTTCTGTATCAACTTTGATAACTTCTAATTTTTGGTTTGTTGTAGTGTATCCACCATGTTGTCCTGGTAAAATACGTCCTTTTTTAATTACAGCAGGGTTTAATCCACCTGTTGCAAGTGAACCAACTCCACGGTGAAATCCTGAACCGTGAGCTTTTGGTCCGATTTTTTGGTTCGCACGAACGATTGAACCTTGGAAACCATGTCCACGTGAAGTTCCTGTTACGTCAACATATTCCCCTTCGCTGAATAAATCAGCTTTAATTTCTGCGCCAACCTCGAAATTCATCATTTCTGAGCCAGCGATTTCACGAACAAATTTCTTTGGAGCAGTGCTTGCTTTAGCAGCGTGAGCAATCTCAGATTTGTTTGCACGTTGTTCCTTCACATCGAAGGCACCTAATTGAACTGCTTCATAATTGTCTGATTCCATTGTTTTCTTTTGAAGAACAACGTTTGGTAATACCTCGACAACACTAACTGGAATTAATTTTCCGTCAGTTGTGAAGACTTGTGTCATTCCTAATTTACGTCCTAGTAATCCTTTCATGATAACTCCTCTCTACTAAAGTTTGATCTCGATATCAACACCGCTTGGTAGATCTAAACGACTTAATGCGTCGATAGTTTCTGCCGTTGGGCCAACAATTTCAATCAATCTCTTGTGAGTTCTTGATTCAAATTGTTCACGAGAATCCTTATTAACGTGTACTGATCGTAAAATTGTTACGATTTGTTTTTCTGTTGGTAACGGTACTGGACCTACTACCTTTTGTGCGCCGTGATCGTTAGCAGCTTGAACAATTTTTTGTGCAGCACTATCAATAGTACGGTGTTCATAAGCTTTTAAACGAATACGAATAAAATTCTTTGCCATGGAAATTCCTCCTTCTACTGTCTATTTCCAATAGACCTGCTCTGTACAAATTCCCCGGCTTCTCACTGACCATGACAACGCTATTCAGTGTGCCGGCAACCTTGCACTTCTATGCAGTCGCTTAAGTATTATACACTATCTATCTGTAAATTCAAGGGGTTTTAATGCTTTATTTTGAAATTAATTAAAACACTTCTTTACTCTATAAAAAACCGACTATTAAGCGTCGGTTTAACAATATATTCTATTATCAGATGCTATCGGTTGGGATAAATATAATTACCATACGCTCAATACCCGCGATAATAAATTGGAATCCCACCGCTGTAATGAGAATACCACTTGCAAGGATCGGATTAAATAAAACATAAACACCTAAGCCAATCGTAATGATATTTAAGATAATGGAAAAAATTGCCATGCCTCCACGGCTGATAGCTGATACAAACGAAATATGCACAATAGAACTAATAATCATCGTGAATACTAATAAGTATCCTAATACCGCGCTCGCAATGAACTGATTTCCAAAAGCAAATAATCCACCAATAATCATTTGCATAATCCCTTCGACCATTAGAAGCGATTTTCCAGGAATAAAAGCAGGAATGCGAATAGAATCAATTACGGCCACAAATCCAGATATAAGAAGAAAAACACCAATTACTAAAATTAATGAAACGAGTGCTTCATCGGGATTTGCAATTATAATGAATCCAACAACCGCTAAAATAATTCCTACTACAAAAGACAATACTCTATTTTTCCAACTATTCATATTTACACCTCCTTAATAAATAAATTATACGTTTCAACTTGTAAAAAAAAAGAATGTTGTAACAAGATTGCTAGTTCTTGTTATTAAAACTATCCTTTTTTTGATACAAAGACAATAAAGAAAAACCTCTACGATGTAGAGGTTTAAGTGTTAAATTATTTAACGATTTCTGTAACGTTACCAGCACCAACAGTACGTCCACCCTCACGAATTGAGAATGTTGTACCTTGCTCTACAGCGATTGGAGCGATAAGTTCTACAGTCATTTCTACGTTATCACCAGGCATAACCATATCAACACCTTCAGGTAATTGAATTGTTCCAGTTACGTCTGTTGTACGGAAGTAGAATTGAGGACGGTAGTTGTTAACAAATGGAGTATGACGTCCACCTTCTTCTTTGCTTAAGATATAAACTTGAGCTTTGAAGATTTTGTGAGGAGTTACTGAACCTGGTTTTGCAAGAACTTGACCACGTTCGATTTGCTCACGGTTAACACCACGTAGAAGTGCTCCAACGTTATCACCAGCCATAGCTGAATCTAACATTTTGTGGAACATTTCGATACCTGTTACAACAGTTTTTGATGTAGGGTGAATACCAACGATTTCAACTTCTTCGTTAAGTTTTAATTCTCCACGTTCTACACGTCCTGTAGCAACTGTACCACGACCTGAGATTGTAAATACATCTTCGATTGACATTAAGAATGGTTTGTCTGTATCACGAACTGGTTCTGGTACATTAGCGTCGATAGCATCCATGAGTTCGATAATTTTTTCTTCCCAGTTTGCTTCGCCTTCTAATGCTTTAAGAGCTGATCCGCGGATAACTGGACAGTTATCTCCGTCGTAATCGTTTTCTGATAGTAATTCACGAACTTCCATTTCAACTAAGTCGATTAACTCTTCGTCATCAACCATGTCACATTTGTTCAAGAACACTACGAAGTAAGGAACACCTAATTGTTTTGCAAGTAGGATGTGCTCACGAGTTTGTGGCATTGGACCATCTGTAGCTGAAACAACTAAGATAGCACCATCCATTTGTGCAGCACCTGTGATCATGTTTTTAACATAGTCAGCATGGCCTGGGCAGTCAACGTGTGCGTAGTGACGTGCTTCTGTTTCGTATTCAACGTGTGAAGTTGAGATTGTGATTCCACGTTCTCTTTCTTCAGGCGCCTTATCGATTTGGTCGTAAGCTTGAGCAGCCCCGCCACCTTTTTTAGCTAATACGTTTGTAATAGCAGCTGTTAATGTAGTTTTACCATGGTCAACGTGTCCTAATGTACCAACGTTAACATGGGGTTTGGAACGATCAAATTTTTCTTTTGACATGTGCAATTTTCCTCCTATGTATAAAATATTGCCTATCAACTATATATTAAGATAATCTTCATATAAAATCAATACGTAAATATCAACTGGTTATTTTTTCTTTTTAGCAACTGTTTCTGCAATGCTCTTTGGCACTTCTTCGTAGTGATCAAATTGCATTGATGAGTTACCGCGACCTTGTGTAAATGAACGAAGGTCAGTTGTATATCCAGACATGTTTGAAAGTGGAACCCAAGCTTTAACGATAACTGCGTTACCGCGTTCTTCTTGATCACGAATTTGTCCACGACGTCCTGAGATATCTCCCATAACTGCTCCTAAGTATTCACTTGGTGCTGTGATTTCAACATTCATGATTGGTTCTAACAATACTGGATTACATTTTTTAGCAGCTTCCTTGAAAGCCATGCTAGCAGCGATTTTATAAGCCATTTCAGAGGAGTCAACATCATGTGATGATCCATCGAATAATGTAGCTTTGATATCAATTGCAGGGTATCCGGCAATTAAACCATTTTGAAGTGCAGCTGTAAGCCCTTCTTGTGCTGGTTTAATAAATTCACGAGGAACTGTTCCACCAACAACTTTATCAACCCATTCAAAACCTTTACCTGGATTTGGTTCAAACTTGATCCAAACGTGTCCATATTGTCCACGACCACCAGATTGACGAACGAATTTACCTTCACAGTCTGCTGCACTGCGAATTGTTTCGCGGTAAGCAACTTGTGGAGCTCCTACGTTAGCTTCAACTTTGAATTCACGTTTCATACGATCAACAAGAATGTCTAAGTGTAACTCACCCATTCCGGCAATGATTGTTTGTCCTGTTTCATCATCAGTATATGTTTTAAATGTTGGATCTTCTTCAGCTAATTTAGCTAAAGCAAGTCCCATCTTATCTTGGTCACCTTTTGATTTTGGTTCAACGGCAACGTTGATAACTGGTTCTGGGAAGACCATTGATTCAAGAATAATTTCTTTCTTTTCATCACAAAGTGTATCCCCTGTACCTGTAACTTTAAGACCAACAGCAGCAGCGATTTCACCAGCATAAACATTTTCGATCTCTTCACGGTGGTTAGCATGCATTTGCATGATACGGCCGAAACGTTCACGTTTACGTTTTACTGAGTTATATACTGGTCCACCTGATGTTGCAACACCTGAATACACACGGAAATATGTAAGACGTCCAACAAATGGGTCAGTCATAACTTTAAATGCTAAAGCTGAGAATGGTGCTTCATCACTTGCTTCACGAACAGCTTCTTCACCATTTGGTAAAGTACCATTTACAGCTGGAATATCAACTGGTGAAGGTAAGTAATCAATAACTGCATCAAGCATCGCGATAACACCTTTATTCTTATAAGCAGCACCACAAAGTACTGGGAAGAATTCACCACTGATTACAGCTTTACGGATAGCAGTCTTGATTTGTTCAACTGTAGGTTCAACACCTTCAAGGATAAGCATCATAAAGTCTTCATCAAAATCAGAGATTTGTTCAAATAACACTTCACGAGCTTCAGCTACTTGAGCTTTGAACTCTTCAGGAATTTCAACAATATCATCTGTTTTTTGTGATACGTCAGCAAACATATGTGCTTCTTGCTCAACGATATCAATTAGACCATCGAAATAGTCTTCAACCCCAATAGGGATTTGGATTGGTGCTGATTTAGCTCCTAGACGATCAACAATAGTTTTTGCTGACATATAGAAATCTGCACCGGTTGCGTCCATTTTATTAATGAACACGATACGAGGTACGTTATATTTTGTAGCTTGACGCCAAACAGTTTCTGTTTGAGGTTCAACACCTGATTTAGCATCAAGTACTGTAACCGCACCATCAAGAACACGTAATGAACGTTCAACCTCAACAGTAAAGTCAACGTGACCAGGAGTATCAATAATGTTTACACGGTGGCCCTTCCAAGCAGCAGTTGTAGCAGCTGATGTGATTGTAATACCACGTTCTTGCTCCTGCGCCATCCAGTCCATCGTTGCAGCACCATCATGAGTTTCCCCGATCTTATGTGTACGACCTGTATAATAGAGAATACGTTCTGTTGTAGTTGTTTTACCAGCATCGATGTGAGCCATGATACCGATATTACGCATTTTATCTAATGAAAATTCTCTTGCCATAAGATGTAAGTCTCCTTTTCTACGTTAATCTTACCAACGGTAGTGTGCGAATGCTTTATTGGCTTCAGCCATTTTATGCACGTCGTCACGTTTCTTAACTGAAGCACCTACACCATTTGATGCATCGATGATTTCAGCAGCTAAGCGTTCTTCCATTGTTTTTTCTCCACGTGAACGTGAATATTGAACAATCCAACGAAGTCCAAGTGTCAATCGACGTTCTTGAGTTACTTCAATAGGGATTTGGATGTTTGATCCACCAACTCGGCGAGCTTTAAGTTCTAAGACTGGTAATACGTTGTCTAAAGCTTCCTCAAATACTTCCATTGGTTGGCGACCTGTTTTTTCTTCAATAATTGCAAAAGCGTTATAAAGAATTGATTGTGCTAAACCTTTTTTACCATCAATCATGATTCTGTTGATTAAACGTGTTACTAATTTTGAATTATAAATTGGATCAGCAACTACGTCGCGCTTTGGAACATGTCCTTTTCTAGGCATTTAATTCACTCCTCTCATTTTTGATGTTAATTAATCTTCTTGTCTTGGTTTTTTAGTACCGTATAGTGAACGGCTTTGACGACGGTCAGTTACACCAGCACAGTCCATTGTTCCACGAACGATGTGGTAACGAACCCCAGGTAAGTCTTTTACACGACCACCACGAATAAGAACAACACTATGCTCTTGTAAGTTGTGACCGATTCCTGGAATATAAGCCGTAACTTCCATACCATTACTCAAACGAACACGTGCATATTTACGTAATGCTGAGTTAGGTTTCTTAGGTGTCATTGTACCAACACGTGTACACACTCCACGTTTTTGTGGACTATTTACTTTTGTTGTTTGACGTTTAATCGTATTTAAACTACGACCTAATGCCGGTGATTTCGATTTGTAAACGCGTTTTGTACGACCTTTTTGAATCAATTGGTTAATTGTAGGCATTAATTTTCTCCCTTCTTAAATTTCTATGCACACAGTACCATGTGTGCCATAACTCACATATTAATTAGGTTTCCACGAAAGAAACCCAGTATTAATTCATAAGCCTTTACATTTTATCACACTAATCGTGCTTGTCAACATATTAAACAAAAAAATATAAAAATCGAGAGAGTCGACGAAACGTCTCTCTCGATTCAATTTATTATATGTTTTAATTAAGCTATTTCGGTTGGCTCCTCTGTTCTACGAAAAATATTTATTTTGCCTTCATCATGCAATGTTTTTAATATTGTCGCAGATATTGGAAGTGCAAATAACCCTATGAATCCAAACATCTTCAGCCCTACATATATAAGGATAAGTGTCGCTAGCGGATGAAGTCCTATTTGATCCCCTACAATCTTTGGCTCTAATATATTTCGAATTACAGTGATAACAATGTAAGTAATCATCAACCCAATCCCTAATGGTGTGTTACCCATGATGAGTTCAATAATAAACCAAGGAATCATAACCGTTCCGGTTCCAAGCACTGGAAGGATGTCTATAATTGCCACCATAAAAGCTAAGCCAACAGGATTATGGATACCTAGAATAAAGAACGCAAATGAGAGTTCAACAAATGTCAGTGACATTAATTTAGCATAAGCTCTTAGATATTTACCCAAAACGGAAATTAGCCCATCTTTAATATCTAAGATTAAAGTTCTTTGTTTTATAGGAATCATCCCCATCACACTACTTACAATTCCTTGATAATCTAAAGTGAAGAAGAAAGATGAAATAATAGCAATTAATATTGATATTAGAACACTTGGAATTGAAGAAATAAGTCGTGTAATAAAATTAATTGTCCCGCCTGAAATACCTTTAAAAATTCCATCAATACTTTGAACTACAGAACGACCAATCGACTCAATAATATCGATGACATCTGGATCAAGATTTACGACTGCACCCTCCACCCAAACAATAATCGATTCGATTGCCGGAGAAAGCGTTGTCTGATAAAAACTTGGCACAGCTTTTGCGAAATTTTGGATACCCGCAATAACTGCTACCAAAATCCAAAATATAGCCGCCGCTAATAATATATAGAAAAGAATAACCACTAATAATGAGGAACCTTTTTGATTTCCTATTTTCTTTGTGAGCTTAGATATTACCGGTTTCAATAGGAATGCAATCACAAAACCAATAATGAAAGGCATCAAATATTTCGTTGAAAATTTAAGGACCAATGCCGCAAGACTAAAACTTATTGCAAAATACAGAATATTAATTATAAAATTTTTACGTTTTTCAATCATAACTTCCTCCATCTATAATTTATTTTAAAGATTTCAAGATTCAATGTCTACCTTTATCATTTCCAGATACCCACTTTTTGTTTTTTCGCATGAGCTTGTAAACCATTCAGTTTATCTACATAAAGATAATCACCATAAATATATTTAACTTTTGCAAAACCTCCTGAAACTAAAAGTTCCTGCAAAAGCGCATCATCAACGTATACCCAAGCGATAACACGACCATACTTATCATACTTATTAGCTTCCGGATCATACTCAAGTTCAATTTTTTTTGCGTTTTTTAAATGTTCACAAGTAAATGAGCTTGCTTCCTCTGCAAAAAATTGAGGATTGTATTGATCGTTCTGACGCAGCTCTGGCGTATCAACAGCAATAAAACGGACTTTCTCTTTTTTTCCACCAATGTTTAGTTGTGCTGTATCCCCATCAATACACTTGTGAAGTGTAACGTGCTCCATATTTGAATTATTATGTGGCTTTGCAAATTCAGATAGAAGAAATATTATTACTAAAACGACTAATAAAGTGATTTTAAGTAACATATTCGCGGTGTTTTGTTTAATTTTATTGTTCATAGACACATTATACCCTAAACAACGACAAATATTAAAAAAAACAATAAAATCCTATTGCCTAAGACCTATTGTTGTGATAATATGAATGAGCACTCAAAGAAGAGGGCAAGAAACAAACTTGGAGATGTACTCAAGTGGCTGAAGAGGTGCCCCTGCTAAGGGTATAGGTCGGGTAACTGGCGCGGGAGTTCAAATCTCCCCATCTCCGCCATTATTTTGTTTCTAATATATAAATAAAATGGTCCAGTGGTGTAGCGGTTAACATGCCTGCCTGTCACGCAGGAGATCGCGGGTTCGATTCCCGTCTGGACCGCCATTTTTTTGCAGGTGTAGTTCAATGGTAGAACACGACCTTGCCAAGGTTGAGGCGGGGGTTCAATTCCCCTCACCTGCTCCAAAATATCAATCAAAAAGAACAGCTTTGTTCTTTTTTTTATATCTTAGCTTAATTCAACACTCATCGAAATCAGTAGTGATTGCTTTTCCCTCTCTTTTAAGGCTTTATGTTGACTGTGAGGTGGCATTCCATCACTGATTTAGAGACAAACAAAAAAAACTAGTTTATGTTGTAAAAAAGGCTTGGAATAAGAATTTATCTATGGTAATATATATGAGCGTTAAGGGATTAACGTTTTGCAAATGGTCCAGTGGTGTAGCGGTTAACATGCCTGCCTGTCACGCAGGAGATCGCGGGTTCGATTCCCGTCTGGACCGCCATTTGCAGGTGTAGTTCAATGGTAGAACACGACCTTGCCAAGGTTGAGGCGGGGGTTCAATTCCCCTCACCTGCTCCAAGTACAATTTAATGTTTGCAAATGGTCCAGTGGTGTAGCGGTTAACATGCCTGCCTGTCACGCAGGAGATCGCGGGTTCGATTCCCGTCTGGACCGCCATTTGCAGGTGTAGTTCAATGGTAGAACACGACCTTGCCAAGGTTGAGGCGGGGGTTCAATTCCCCTCACCTGCTCCAAATATTTAACTTAACTCTATAAGATAACTTATAGAGTTTTTTTATATCAAAGATTGGCTTTAAAATAATATACGTTATAATGCTTTTATAGGAGGATCGTATATGACCGCATCGCTGTATATTTTTAATATTATGGATAGTTATCAAATTGTTGTCGCAATCATCAGTCTATCCGGTGTTTTACTTAGTTCATTATTTGGATATATCAGTTCCTACCTTGGTAGAAAACAATCTGCCGATACTGAACTAAAGAAAATAAAAGAAAACCACCAGAAACAGATCGATCAAGAGAAGAAACTCGAGAAAGATACCAAACTTCGAATTGTCTTACAAGAACTAACAGAAGGTTACTATGCTTTAAACTACGATCAATCAATTCCTGGAACTTACTTCAATACATCAGAAGGTCAAGAAATTTTTAATCGTGTCATGTCTTTTATCACAGCATATGGTGACGAGCACTCCGTACAAACAACCATATACCTCCAAAAGGCAATTTTTGGAAGTCATCTCTTGAGTACATATTATGGTCGCTTGTCAGAATACGTACAAGACGACCTTACTTACACGATAGATTGGATACGATATGAAACAAATGCCCTTACATCCATCTTAATCGCACAACTTCGCTATGATATCAGTAATGAACTACTGAATCCTAAAGATCTAATGATGGTAAAGTATAATAATGATAATCCGATTCTTAAAGACTTCTTTGAATTCGGCGTCGATCTGTTTATTGAGATGCTTGAACTTGAGCACTTTTATCCATGTATTGAAAACCATACGGCTTTAAAAGAAAAAACATATTCAAATTGAATATGTTTTTTTAATTACGATGTGGTCGAATTATTCGCTTACTATTCATATAAGTAATAACAAAATAAATAAGGTAAAACAGAAACACGATCACAACTGTTGAGATGCTTAATGTATTCGATGGATAGCCTAAGTTAATTAGATTTAAATTCCGCTCTACCGCAATTAATCCAACTACCGTATGAATTAACGCGACACCAAGTGGCATAAAGAAGTATAATGCCGTTTGTTTTAAAAGCGCACGATGAATCATGTTTGATGAGGCACCAATTTTTCGAAGGATTTCATAGCGCGCTTGGTTATCACTTGCTTCCGATAATTGTTGGAGCGCTAAAATAACAAGACTTACAATTAAAAGTACAATCCCTACATAAAGTCCCACTGCCGCAATAATAATTTCAGTACCCATTCCCGTAAGACCTGAATTATATCGGGAAAGAACATCCGTTGCATAGTATTCTGTTGGATCATCCTTTTGTTTTTGATTCACATGCTCCACAACCCGCTCAATCTCCGCTTCTGATGAATTAAACATATTCCCACTCACAATTGTTTTAATAAAAACATCGGGCCAAGATGCCTTGATAAGATTCAGATCCTGATCATTGACCACAAGGATTGGGTAACCGTTTGATTGATTAGAAATGATGACAAAATTCACATCATCATAAGGTTGTATTTGAAATTCTTGATCATTAAAAACGTAGGGTTTGCGGTAGTCAATGACATCAACCAAGCGTGCACGCATGGTCACAAGACTGTTGTAATCGGGTTGAAAGTAAAGTTGATTTGGTGCGAGTTTAAGTTCTGGTTTCTTATGAAATGTACGGACTTTATTGTAATCACTTAGCGTTACAAGCGCTAAGGGTTCTCTTAATGGTTTGATATCATCATTCCCTGATGGCACAAGGAGTTCAGTACTAAACGACTCTGATCGATAAAGATTAACTTGAAATCCTTCTTCAAATAACTCATCCAAACCCAAATCAGTTTGATAATTTTTTGAAATCCCCACATCATCATACATAAAAGTGAGTGTTAAGTCATAAGGAACGGTTTCTTCCGCAGAAATTGAAATCCGTTTATTAAGATTTAATCCTGTTGCTAAGATTGTAATCCCAAATAACAAGGTAATCGATACCACGGCCATTACACGGTAAGTTGAACGAATTTTATTTGAGACTTGTCGAATGACAAACATGTTTAAGTTCTTGTAGTAGCGTGAACGACTTAAACGTACAATGTGCTCCACAGATCCCGCTAATGATTTAAATAAAAGTATGGTCGCAAAGATTCCAACACCCACAATAACAGGCATAAAGATAATGAGCTGACCGGCTTTAAGCACCCACAAATAGTCATAAATCAAAATGGCTATGGCACTGATAAACTGAAATAAAGTCCATCCCACAGATGACGTTAGCATCATTTCTTGTATTCTGTGTGCATTAAATAATTCGTTTAACGTAATTTTGCGTAGTTTTCGTTGATTTAAAAACATTATAAGTACAAAAATACCACTGAAACAATAAATTGTTCTTTGAGCACCGTTAATTGAAAAGATAAACTGATAATGAATGGGAACAGCCAAGATTGTTCCCATCATTACCCCTGTGATTTGCGTCAAAATATAGCCTGCGAAAAGACCCATAAAAAGAGCCACAAGCCCAATTAAGAATGTTTCAGTCATAAGTATCAAAGACATTTTAAAACGAGACATCCCTAAAAGCATGTAAAGACCGAACTCTTGTTTACGTCTTCCAATAATAAAGTTATTTGCATATACAATAAGAAACGCGAATATCACCACAACAATCACTGAGATGACATTTAGAGCTTCTGACACAAGTTCAAACGTGCGTCCCATTTGATTAGTAAGTTCCAGGATTACTGCTTGATCTTCAAACGATCCAAAAATATAAAAAAGAGCTACCGAAAACGCCAATGTCACAAAGTACACGGTATAATCTTTATAACTCTTTCGTACATTTTTAAACGCCATTTTAATAATCATCGACCTAACTCCTTAATCGTATTTTATCACACTTTGATGAGCACTCACCTTACATTCTCGTAATAAAAAAGAATAACATTTATGTTATTCTACGGCGATGAAGATATCAATACGTCCATCTTCATAATATTTTTCAAAATCAATCGTGTAAGCGCGCTTTAGCTTACCCGATGTCTCCAACGACCAAATTAATTTCCAAGTATTTAGAACACCAAATTTATCTGCTACATCAACAGGAAACACTTGATAATCATTGCGATCATCCACAACTAATAATTCACTGGTTTGTTCATATTCTGTCGCAAGTCCAAGTGAATACAATCCTTTATAGTCTGTTTTGTAATCCGTATAAACTGCATATTTTGCGGCATCATAGTGTGGTAATGATGTGTTAAATCGTTCCCACATTGAGGTGAGTTTTTGCTCAAACTCAGGGTCATCAAGACTATTTGTACGAATATCTTCTCTTATAAATAAATTCATGGAAAGCTCCTTTTATACTACAACTATAATACAACATTTTATAAAAAAAACTAGATGAATTCTCTAGTTTCCTTTAATAATTGACTTACTTCCAAAATAGGTAGCACTAAAGTAGATTAAATAGATCACAATCACTCCGAAACACGTTAAGAATGTCGGTACGATGCTGCTTGCTTTTAACCCAGCTAGATCTAAGTTTACATTCACCGCACGAATTCCAACCCATGCATGAATTCCTGCCAACAATAGTGGAATAAAGAAGTATAATGCAACTTGTTTAAAGATTGAGTGATTCATCATCTTGGAATCTGCACCCAGTTTTGAAAGAATTTTATAGCGAGCTTGATTGTCGTTTGCTTCTGAAAGTTGTTGGAGGGCAAGGATGACACCACTACTAATCAAGAAAACAACTCCCAAATAAAGTCCCATAAAAGTAAAGACCAATTCAATCCCCAACAACATCTCAAAAAGTTCTTGTGACGTGACGCTTATGATATCGTTTTGATCATAACCGAGTTCAAATAGTTTCTGTTCAAGTGATGTTTTCACTACCGCACTTTTATCTGTATCGATATTATAAATTGTAGTCATCGTCACTGGTTTGGTTTGCTCTTCCTGTATCTTCTGTAGCGTTTCTGTACTCATAAACAAGATAATATTATTGAAGTCACCATTCCTTACACTCATATCCGTAACGTTTTGATCATCAATCACATCCAAGGCTTCACTCCCTAAGTTAAGTAATGTCGTGCTTGATTTTAACCCTTTGTAATGTTGTTTTAAACCATAGGGATAGACTGCTTGATTTTTAAGGGCGATATTTGGTAGTCCGTGCAGCTTCCGCATCATATTATAGTCATTAATATCTGCTAAATAAAGACGTGGGGTTTGTTGGTTCTTAGATTCCACGACGATATCCTGTAAAACCTCTGCCGTATATTCGGTATTATAGATGTTCATTGACACCGAAGCATCTGTTTGTTGTTGAGCGATAAATGTTTCAACCTCAAAATCACGATTAATTGTTGAATATGGAATCATAAGTGTGTAGTCAAAAGGTGTGTTCCGTTTCACTTGTTCATCCATAACTGAATTAAGGTTGAATCCTGTTGCCAGCGTTGCAATCCCAAAGAGAAGTAAAAGACTTACCACTGCCATCATTTTATAGGTTGTATTTACCTTTGAAGCTACTTGTCGAAATACAAACACGTTTAGGTTTTTAAAATACAAACCTTGATTCATCTGCATAAACTTAAGCATAAAGCCTGATAGAGCTTTAAAAATGATAAATGTAGCGAATGAGCCCAAGGCAATAATAAAAGGCATGAAGATTACAAGATGAATCGGAACAAGTGCCCATTTATATGCAAGAACGAGAAGTCCAACACCGATGATAAAAAGTAATATCGGATGTTTGTTTTCCGTAGTTTCATTAACTCGGTCTGCTTGAAATAGTTCGATGACTTTATGTTTTCGTATCACCGTTCCATTAAATAGTAAAACGATGATAAAGATTGTGGAAAAACTCAGAATAGTTTTAACCGTTGCGTTAAGTGAAAAAATAAAATGATAACTTACGTTTGCTTTAAGCAGACGTGCACTTGCGATTGCGGTAAGTTGTGATCCGAAGTACCCTAAAACCAATCCGGTAAATAATGAAATCACACCAATATAAAGGGTTTCATACGTTAAAATTTTTGAAATCGTTCGTTTGGGCATTCCCAATAATGTATAAAGTCCTAATTCTTTTTGCCGACGTCGAATGAGAAATTGATTTGCATAGAGAATCAAGAATGCAAATACGACTGATATAATTGCGGACATCACATTCATAGTTGTTACTAATGCTTGAACCGCTTGACCTTGTCCTGACGTCATTTTTAAAATCGACGATTGTTGTTCAAAGGAACCAAATATATAGAATAACGCTACCGAAAAGGTAAGCGTAATAAAATATACAGAATAATCTTTGTAACTTTTCTTAACATTTCTAAGTGCTATTTTTAAATACATAAACGTCTCCTTTATAACGTAATAATCGTTGTAATGACAAAACTTGATAATGCTTGTCCGATTGCCTGTTCTTCGGAACTCATTTCCGAAAGCATGGGTTTGTTCTGTGACTTTTCAAAGTAATCTTTTCTTTTGTTTTTTTTAGTTCCATAACTTCCTAGGATATTTCTAAGTTGTGTTTTCATATGCATTCTCCTTGTTGTCTATAGTATAGAATTTATAAAGTTTTTGAACCATCGAATCTTCTTACACTAAACTTACAACAATGTCATCTTAAAAAAACACACCTTTCGGTGTGTTTAATCTTCAAGGATAATTGCTTTACTTGAGGAATAGGTAATGATGAAATAGATGAGATACATTACGATTATCGCGATTGTTGTAAGCAATGCAGGCATCATGGTATCGGGGGCAAGACCTGCAAGGTTTAAGTTTACATTCATCGCCTTAATGCCAACATAGGCGTGTATTAACGCAATGATAAGAGGTAAAAAGAAGTAAATTGATATTTGTTTAAGAATGGAGTTTTTGATGAGCTTTGAATCCGCACCAAGTTTTGAAAGCACACGATAACGTGCTTGATTATCACTGGCTTCTGAAAGTTGTTGAAGCGCTAGTACAACTACACTACTCAACAAGAAAACAAGTCCTAAATATAGGCCAACATACGTAAAGAGCAGTTCAGTTCCATTCATGGATTCTATAACTTCATTAGAACTAATAATGGAATGGTACAAGCCCAGTGACTTACCTTCTAGATTTTGATTAATCGTTGTTACAACATCCTCTTGTGTGCCTTCGACTCCAATATTATATACAAAAGTGTTTTGATTCCATGCATCCTTTGAAATCATTTTTGATTGTAAGCTTGGAAGATGGGAATCATTTACCACGAAAAGGGCACCATGAATCATCGATCCATTCGCAATCCTCACGGATTTTCCATCACGATTTTCCTGAAGTTTAAAGGATGTATCGAGAATATTGATGTGATCAAGTTTCAATAAATCATCAATTTGTAAACCTGCTGTAGGAGCTTTTTGGAAAAATACGTCCTGATTTGAAAGTTGAATGGGTTCCAATCCTTCATGCATGCGCAAGGCATTAAAATCCGATTGTGTCATAAATAGAATCCGTTGGTTACCATAAAGTTCGTGGGTCATCCCCATATCTTTCGCTTCAATTCCAAGATCATAAATCGATGCAGCAATATGATTTTTAATTCCCGCTACATCTTCAAATAGACTTGAGTAATCGTTACCTTCAGACCCCGCAACAACAACACTGACATCATATCCAGTTGCTTTCTCAACTTCATTTCCTAAAACATAATTTAAATTGAAGGCTGTCGCAAGAGCACCGATGGCGATCAAGAGCATCAAAGTAATCACCGCCATCATTTTATAGGTCGAACTAATTTTCGCGCTTACTTGACGGAAAACAAAGCTGTTTAAACCTGTGTTGTAGCGTTTTTGATTTATCTGCATAAATTTAAGCATAAAACCTGAAAAAGAAAGAAACAACATAAAGGTACCCAATGCTCCGGTCACAAGGACTAAAGGAAGCAAACGAATCAGTTCTAAGGGTTTTAATGCAAGTTTGTAGGCATATCCAATAAGTACACATGCCAGGATAAAGACCACGACACTCATCCACGTTTTACGTACCTTAAGCGTTTCATTTTGACGTTTAGAACGGAGTAAATCAATTAACTTGTACTTATTCAAAATGACACCGTTAAAGATCATTACGACCATAAAAATAATCATAAAACATACGATGGTTTTAAGGGTTGCGGACATAGAAAACACAAAATGATATTGTGTTGAAACACTTAAAACCTTCGCACTCAATAACGTTGTAATTTGTGATAAGGCAAGACCCAAGAGTAATCCTGAACCCAATGAAAACACACCAATATAGAGTGTTTCATAAATCAGAATGCGTGATATGTAGCGTTTGGGCATCCCCAATAAGGTATAGACACCCAATTCTTGATGACGACGTTTAATCAAAAAATGATTGGCATAAAGAATTAGAAACGCAAACACGACCGCAACTATATACGACATTGCATTCATAATGCGAATCAATGCTTCAACCATCGATCCTTGGGATGTACTTAAATTCATAATCGAAGCTTGCGCTCCAAAAGATGAGAAAACATAGAAAAGGGATACCGAGAAGGTTAAGGTAATGAAGTAGATAAAGAAATCTCGATAGCTCTTCTTAACATTACGAAGCGCGAGTTTAGAGTACATTAGCGGAATCGCCTCCAAGTAAGGTTACAACGTCAATAATCTTATCAAAAAAATCTTTACGGCTATCATTTCCTCGTACCAATTCATTGAAGATTTTCCCATCTTTAATGAAAAGAATGCGTTTCGCATAACTTGCACTGAAGGCATCATGGGTTACCATCATAATCGTTGCTTGTTCTTGTTCATTTAATTCTTGAAGTTTCTCAAGCAACATACGGCTTGATTTCGAATCCAATGCACCTGTCGGTTCATCCGCTAAAACAAGACTTGGATTGGTGATCAATGCGCGTGCTGAAGCAACACGTTGTTGTTGTCCACCTGACATTTGATACGGAAATTTTTGAAGAACCTCTTCGATATCTAAAAGACGCGCAACACTTTGAATGCGTTGATCGATTTCTTTATGGTTTATATTTTGAATTGTGAGTGCTAAAGCAATGTTTTCATATGCAGTCAGTGTATCCAGTAAATTAAAATCTTGGAAAATAAAACCCAGTTGCTCACGACGGAATCGTTGTAAGTGATCTTTCTTAAGTTTTGTAATATTTTGACCATTCACACCAATGGTACCGCTGGTCACCGAGTCAATTGTGGAAATGCAATTAAGAAGCGTCGTTTTACCAGAACCTGATGGTCCCATAATTCCTACAAACTCCCCTTTTTCAATTGTGAATGAGACACCATCAAGTGCCTTGGTAATATTTCCTTTTTTACCGTAGTATTTTTCGATATTGTTTACATCTAGTATTGTTGTCATAAGCAACCTCCTACAATTAGTCTAAAGAATTCTTGATGGTACTACCATTCATTATCATTACAGTTTTATGACATTATTGTCACTTACTTTTATTATAGTGTATTTGGACAAAAAAAACCTCGATCTCGAGGTTACTTAAACATCATTTGTGATTTTGGAAATACAAAGGTTACACAGGTTCCCTCATGACTCTCAATTTTAACGTCCAAATTGAGTTTACGGCTTAAGGTTTTCACAAGATACAAGCCCATACCTGTCGCTTGTTTATTTTGACGTCCACGCTCACCAGTAAACCCGCGCTCAAAGACACGTTCTAAATCTCCTACAGGTATTCCTGGACCATTATCACAGATTATAAGTGATATTGAATGTTCTTGGATTGAAGTTGTAACATGAACAATGCCTTCGCCCTCATCCACATACTTTAAGGAATTGGAAAGCACTTGTTTTATCATAAACTCAAGCCACTTCGGATCACTATAAACATTTGCTTCGGTTACATCCAATTCAATTTGTATCTTTCGTTGAATAAAAATGGGTGCGAGTTCTTTAATCACATTACGAATGTGTGTATTTAAATTGAGCGCTTGAATCATATAATCTTTTTCAAGTGAACTTGATCGTGCATAAAAGAGCACCTGTTCAAGGTAATTTTCAACATGACTCATTTCACGCATCAACAAATTCATCTCCGCACTTGAATGGTTCGAAGCAATTAACTTTGCACCGGCCAAGGGCGTTTTAACTTCATGGATCCAAAGTTCAATATATTCTTTGTAGTCTTCTTGACGACGCTTATAATCACTGACACGATCAGCCATCGACTTATTCACTTCTTCCATCACTTCAATCCAAAGCGTCGCGTCCAAAAAACAACCCTCAGGAATCATTTCCGTCAAAAGATACTTTTGGTCCAAACCTTCCAAATTCATCAACAGTTCATCATAAAATCGTTTTCGGCGTGAAAACTCTACCACCAATACCACAACCAACACCAAGCCCAGTAGAAACATAACAATCCCAACAATTTCATGTTGAACACCCACTGCTGTTAGGAAAAACAAAACAACCACTTCCAAAACCCCAACAAGAATCAGAAGATATGCTTTATCCGCCAAAAAATCTTTAGTTTTCATGAATTGTATATCCCATCCCACGCTTTGTCTCGATAAAGTCCACAATTCCAATTTCCTCAAGTTTCTTGCGTAATCGATTAATATTTACTGTCAAGGTATTATCATCCACAAACCAATCCGTATTCCATAGGTACTGCATTAGATCTTGACGTGAAACAATACTCCCCTTATTCGCAATCAAATATGAAAGAATTCGTAATTCATTTTTCGTAAGTTCTTGTTCTTGTCCCATATAGCGTACCATTCCACGGGGTGTATCCAACTCTACACCCCTAAGCACAGTTACTGCGTTATCATTTTTTTCATAAGCACGTCGTAAAACAGATTGTAATCGTGCCAATAGGATTTGTAAATTATATGGTTTGGTAATAAAATCGTCCGCTCCTAAGTTCATCGACATAAGTTCATCCATCGTACTGTTTCGACTTGTTACGACAATAATCGGAACGGCACTGATTTTACGGATTTCTTTTGCAAGATAGTGACCTTCAACTTCTGGAAGTGATAAATCCAAAAGCACACAATCAGCCACCTCTTGTTTAAACGTTTCCATAACGTTTTTAAAATCAGTAATGAGGGTTGTCTCATATCCGTTCTTTTTTAAGAAACTGCTCAATTCATTACGAATCGTATCGTTATCTTCAATGATCATGATTTTATACATACACTGCCTCCAATTAAATCTATTATACACGAATCTTGTTTAAGGTTTTCTTAATTTGAACTTCTCCACTCATGGTATAATACACATAAAGGAGGATTCACCATGAATCTTATAATCTATCAAGACGCTCACACACTTTCGCTCCCTGAATACATCCGTCAATCCTTAACGGATAAAGCAGAGCTTGCACATATACGACTCCTTAATGGTAATTTCTATATTATTCTTAACTATCCCAGTTCACCCGAGAACATTCAACCCATCTGTATTGAACAAATCGGTTTGGACTTTAATCTTTATTGTCATGAGTCCGTCTCTTTTTCGTCGGATGTTCGAAATACTTCCTTAACGGACCTTCTCTTGCATACGCTTAAAAACTACGAAGTCATGGTCCAAGTTATTAACGCCAAACTTTCTGAATATGAAGAGTCGATGGAGAATCTTGTTACGAAAGCAAACATTAAAGCACTTTTTAGCTTAAGTCGTAAGTTAATCCGATATCAAACAGCGATTAATGCTATTGGTGATGTTACTAACTATATCGTCGAAGCAAAACCCGAAGCCCTTTGGCTATCTGAACTTTCTTCTGAATACACAAACATCCGAATTGAAGTCAATCAATTAGTTCAAAATATCGAGATGTATCAACAAATTATTAACTCTATTGTTGATGTATCGGAATCACTTTTTTCAAATCGTTTAAATAAAATTATGCAAACACTCACATCAATTACGCTTGTACTCTCAGTACCAACATTCATCACAAGTTTTTATGGCATGAACATCGACTTACCATTTCAAGATCACCCGCATGCTCTATTAATTGTTTTTATGTTTAGTTTTTTCTTAACTCTTGGGGTAGTCATATTCCTGCGTAAAAAAGACTACTTCTAAAAATCGACACGAACATTTAAGACTTTCCCAATCACTTCTACCGGCAACATCAACACTTCTTCTGCATTGTAATATTGCGTGGGATAGTCCGGGTTGGTTGCCTCAAGTATCATCAAATCATCTTTTAAAATAACACGCTTGACCGTCACTTCATCGCCTTGAATTAAAACAACAGCGATATCACCCGAGACGATGTCTTGCGTTTTTTTTATGAAAATCAAATCACCCTCATAAATACGCGATCCCGTCATGGAATCACCCACAACCTTCAAAAAATAATCCCCTTGATCATACTCCCGTTTTGAAACTTCTTCATAAGCAATAATATCTTGATGGGCTAATAAGTCATACCCTGCTCTTACAACACCGAGAACGGGTTTAAAAAAATGATAAACCCAATAATCCGGAACATTGATTTTAAATAAATCTGACAAGCGTTCTTGCTTCTCTAAAGATATCTTTTTAATAATTCCTGCTTCCCACCGAGACACCGTCGATTTACTTACACCTACTGCATCCCCCACTTCTTCTAACGATAATTCATGCCGTGCTCTAAAAATCGAAACCAATTCTTGTAATGTCATAATCTCACCTCTTAACGTTATTATACGCAAAATGCAATCGCCAAACAACACGAGTGTTATTGTTGCGTAGTTCGATTGATTTACGCAATATTTTAACTTATACTGAGTCTATTGAGGTGATTTTATGAAACAACGCTATATTCTACATTGTGATATTGACTACTGTTTTGCGCAAATTGAAATTATGAAAAACCCTTCCTTAGCCGATGTTCCAATGTGTGTTGGTGGTGATGAATCAAAACGACACGGTATCGTCCTAGCACGAAATCCGATAGCAAAGGCCAAGGGTGTGAAAACCGCAGAGACCTTAAATGAAGCTCGACGAAAATGTCCCGGTCTTGTGATTGTCCCTCCTTCATTTGATGACTACCTAACGATAAGTAATCAAGTTAAAGACATTTATCGCGAATATACGGATAAAGTTGAATCGTTTGGAATTGATGAAGCATGGGTTGATATTTCAGACTCTTTATTACTCTTTGGAAAACCGGGGGATATCGCCACCGAAATCCGCAAACGAATTAAAACAGAAATTGGTTTAACCGTCTCAATCGGTATGAGTTTTAATAAGATATTTGCGAAACTTGGATCCGATTTGAATAAACCTGATGGGCTAACGATTCTTATGGAATCTCATGTGAAATCGATGATTTGGCCGCTTCCCGTCCAAGATTTACTCTACGTTGGTCCTAGCACCCAAAAGAGTTTAAATAAAATGGGCATTCGCACCATTGGTGATCTTGCATGTGCGGATGAAAATCAGTTACACACTCATATTGGCAAAATGGGGAGTTTACTAAAGTCTTTTGCGAATGGTGATGATACTTCAGAGGTGAATCCACACACCGACCCTGCCAAATCAGTCGGTAATGGCATGACCACCCCGCAAGACCTTGTCTCAATCGAAGAAGTTCGACGCGTTTTATTTGTACTTGCGGAGTCTGTTTCAAGCCGGTGTCGTAACATTGAGAAAAAGGGAAGTGTCTTACGAATATGCATTCGTAATAACCAGCTTGAAACCCTATCAAGACAAAAGAAACTCAATCAACCTACTAATACGGTCGATCAAATTGTGAATGAATCGCTTTTCCTCATCGAACGCTATTGGGACCAAAAACAGCCTTTACGCAGTATCACCATTACACTTAGTGATCTCGTTTCCACCACCCAACCCATTCAACTATCTCTCTTTGATGAATCAGTATCCGCAATTGATGAAACCATAGACAGCATTCGAGATCGCTTTGGACATCATGCCATCAAACGAGCCAATGTCCTGCTTCAAAAAAACCTCGAGAAACGAAACCCCAAAGCTCATATCACCAGTTTTGGTCATAACCAATAAAAAAACACCTCATCTCGAAGTGTTTTTTTTATGATTCTACTGGATGTTCTCGAGGGAAATTCATAACAACCTTAAATACATCGTCATCGACTGACCAAGTTGTTACTCCACCTAGTTGTTCAATGGTTTTGCGAACAATTTTAAATCCAAGTCCTCGTGACCCTTTATCCGTTGTTTTGGTGCTCTCCAAATCTTCATGATAAATCCCATCGAAACGATTGGAAATCATGACATCAATCCAATGATCACGAAGTTTCGATTTAACTGTAACGAAACGCTGTTCTTTCGGTAAAAGCAATGCTGCTTCATATGCATTCTTAAGGAGATTTGTAAAAATGCGCACGATTTCAAGCTCCGTTAATTTAATCGTTTCATCCCAGTAGAGTGTACATTCAAAGGTAATTCCGTCATTGGTACACGTATTCGCAAATTCCTGCATAATCGCATCTAGTAAACCATAATTCGAATATGTCGGATGAGTCGTTAAACCATCAGACATTTGAACCCCCATCTCATCTAAAATATGAATTGCCGTTTCATAATCATTTTTTCTTAACAAGGTATTGATAGTTGAGAGTGTATTTTTATAATCATGACGAAACTCACGAAACGATTGTGTATAAACTTGATACGACTTATAGTGTTTCACCTGCATATCCAATTGTTTTTGAAGCGCGACAGTTTGTTTTTCATATTCTAGTGCTTCACACGATCTTACGGAATTTGCTACTACAATTGCAGCGACCCCCATAACCACGATACAAGTAAAGAGATACATAAGCGTGAACCATTGATCATTGGCTGTATAACGCCCCCCAAAACTAACAATTGTCAAATAAAAACCCAGGGATAATTTCATAGTCGTCACAAATAAAACTTGATCTGTATTCCGAAATAAAGCCTGAATTCGGGATGTCGTAACAGAAAATTTTTGAAGAATTATAAATAAAACAATCACAAAAATACAAGTAGTTTGAAAGCTGATCAAGTCACTCATCTTTCCCGATGCAATATAACGAATTGGCATACCTGTAATTAACGAATACATACAAAACACAAAAGCGCGTACAGTATAGAAATAGAATACATGCCGAACACTTGCATATGCAGCCATTGTCGTTGATATTTTATAAATAATTTTAAAACTAATAAACATAACTAAAAGCATGAAAAGATAGCTGACGTACGCTTCAAAATCAAAGCGTCGCGAAAAAAGAACTAATATCGAACTTAAAATCATACAAATTGCCAACGAAATATTGCCGTATGATCTCATATCAGCATGGTCTCTCATAAAATATACTGATAAGTAAGTGTAAATGTAGTAGGTAATTGTGGAAGTAATCACTAAAAATAAATACAACATCTCTCTACTCCCAATTGTTTTCTACGAATTTATTGAAACTTTGCTTAACATCACTTTGGTATGCTTTACCAATCGGCAACTCTTCCCCATTTTCAAGACGAAGTGTCTGGTTTTTAAAGAGTACTATATGGTTTAAGTTAACGAGATAAGAACGATGTACACGAACAAAATTCCGATTCGCTAGACGTGTCGTTAAGTGATCCATGGTCTCATAAAAATCAAAATATTCATCGTTATTGAAATGTACACGCATCACACGACGATAAATCTCGAAGTGAGATATGTCTTTAAATGGAATACGTCGTGATTCCGCCCCGAAATTACAATCAAAAAAATCACCCGATCGTTTATCAATTTGTGTCAGTGCTTGTCCTAATACGGTACGAAAACGAGTATCATCCGTATCCTGCTTTATAAGATAATTGAATGAACCCACATCAAAGGCATCAAAAACAAAATCTGATGATGAAGTAAGAAAAATAATCTGCGAATTATAACCCATCCTACGGATTTGCTTTGCAACCTCCACACCATTAATTTCATCCATAAAAACATCTAGAAAAATAATATCTGGTTCTTCATAATGATCCGTTAACTCAAAAATCAAATCCTCACCCCGAGAAAATGAGCTTAGCTCAACTTCCAATCCTCGCGACATCACATATCGCTTAATCAAATATCGATATTTCTCAATGACATCATTATCATCGTCACACAAGACAATACGTACCATACAAGAACCCCCTATTCATTGATTGTATTATAACATGTTGCGTAAAAAGATACACAATTCACTAGGTATACGGTTCATATTCACTATACTTTTACCAGAATTTCATACAAGTTTTATCATCACAAATCCTGCCAAAATTAAACACATATATTTCATAACACATGTGTTTAATTTTCATGTTAATGTGGTATTCTTTCCGAAGAAAGGATGAGGTTTATGAAAAAAAACAATCGAATCGTAGTCCTGTTCTTAATGTTTACTCTATTAATTGGATGTCAGGCTACCCACCAAACCCGAACACTCATCACAGATAAATCATCAATCAACCATCCATTTATCGTTACCTACGTTACGGGTAAATTTTCCGAATATGGATACTCTGTAAATCAAGATGAACAAATTAAAATCTACAAAGACAATGAAGAAAAATGGACCTTCATCCAAACAGCTCCCGACAACACCGAAAGCATCATCACCGTAATGTGGGATGGTCAATCCGAGATAGCGGAAACAATTTTTGTGCAAGTGGCGAATAAAGTGGTGTATAAGAGATAAAATAACGTTTTGAAATAATAAGAGTCGAGAGCGTACTTTAAAAGAAATAGTAGATTATTTAATAAAAAAACTAAGATTTTGAACAGACCATTGGTCTTTCTCATCAAGTCTTAGTTTTTTCACTTACACTTTAACCTTAAGAAGATTGTGAAATCACTTGTACAGCTTTGAAACTATACTAGTAATTATCTCTCTTCCTCTATTCTCTATGAATTTTTTGGATCGAGTCAAATTGTTTTTTTCATTTTCAATTTCTTCAATTACTTCTACTAAAGTTTGATGACTTGGATATATAGACCTTTCCAAAATTTTTTCCTCAACATACGTACCAGGTTTTAGGTCATAAAGAGTTCGATCTTTTTTTGACTTATTATTTGCTTCATCCAATAACATGATATTTCCTAGACTCCCCGCTGGAACATCATATTTCTTATACTTGCTGTCTTTGCTAACTATTTTTCTTGGAATTATATGTTCAAACTCATATTTATCAAAGGTGAAGCCACCTTCCAGATTAGAATAAAGTGTAATTAGTGATTTAGATATATGGTCAAATTGAATACTAGAAGTTAATCTGGTTTCAAACCACTTTAGTAAACTCGCCTCTATTTGATCTTTCGATAGAACCACAGTATACCTGTTTTGACCATCTATATATATTTTATCTAGCTTTCCATCACCTGCACCGGACCAATAGTTGTTACATAAATCTTCTAGATAATAATATATTAAATTATTATATGTTTTAGTTGTCTTGGTCTTAGTATTCTCGTTTACGATTACTTTATTGTCGACAATAGAATACTTCACGGACCAAATGGATGCAAAATATGACATAATTTGAAAATTTGTTGCACCATCTAAGCTACATTTATTTCCGCTACTTATACCAGGCATTTTAAAATAACTATCGAACACTTTATTAGTTTTTCCGTATATATCTAATGTCTTTTCCACAATATTTTCTATAAAATCGGCACCATTGTCATCATTAAATAATTTCTTGAATGCAATAATTTCATGTAATTTTTTGTTGCTTTTTTTTAGTACAATAGCAAGTGTAGAATATCCTAGTTCATTTGCTAAATCTTCTGTGTTCTTACGAGAACTTTGAAAAAAAGCAGGTAAAGATTCTATTATCAACATCCCATAAGCATAACAAAATTCTGAAAGATTAATTTCATGTTTATTTCTAATTGTTTCTGCATCGAAATCTTCGATTTCAATTTCTCTCGACTGCAAAAGATCCTCGTATCTATCAATAACAATGCGTTCAATTTTCTGGTTATACTTTAATTCATTAAGTCTTATAATTGTATCGCTCCATTGTGCAGCAAAAACCTGATACTTAGACAATTTTTTTCCGCCTCGGTTCAAATTTTCAAATACAATAGCTAATTCACTTTGATCACCTTTAAATTCTATACATGGAATTTTAATGCTTTGAATATCAATTTTTTTAGCAATATCTTCAAAAACAAGTCCCTGAATATCACAAAGATTCGCTACTATATAACTCTCGCTAAGCCTCTCATCAATGACTTGAGATTCATTATTTAGACTTGAGATTCATTATTTAGACTCGAAATTCTATCAAACAATTCTGAAGCTTTAAGTCTTTCTTCAGAACTCTCTTTGATTAACAACTTTACAATGATATCCACTTTGTCTCTAATCGAGCTGTAGGTATTCGAATTAACTTTGTCTCTAGTATAACCAATAATATCTAGTATTTTTTCAGTATAAATTGTAAGGTCAATGTATTCCTCGGGGTGATCCTTAAAATCCTTTATAGTACTGAATCTTTGCAGTCCGTCTATCAAACTAAATTTATCATTATCTTCATATTTATAGATTAGAATAGAACCAAATGGATACCCATTTGAAAGCGTTTCTATAAACTCTTGCTCTTGCTTTTGTTTTTTTACTCCAAACCAAGCGTCTTTGAAATTTTGGTACTACGATCTTGTATTCTAGTTCAGTATACTCGATCATCGATATATCGTAATTACTTCTCATTTTTGTCCCTCCACTGTTTACATACTATATTACTATATATTTTATAGCAATAAAGCATGTAATTTACGCTACTTACTATTAAACTTATGAATTCATTACAATAATAATTTTTATGTTAAATTTATATTACTAAAAACCTGTTATGTACGAGTATATATCATGTCTAATAGTATGTTTCATTTTAAAAACCACATTAACGATCGGTAATTCTTTGTTTTTAGCAATTATTGTACTTTCTTTAATCTGTATCGGTTCCATTTCTCCTAAATAGAAAAATTGTCCAAGTTCTGCATCTTCTTTTTTGACAAACAATGAGATCAATGTATTTTTCTCTTTTGAATTTTTTATAGCTTCAATTTCTGGACCAGTAATTTTAACATTATTTCTGCTCATCCAACTGAATGTATTTTGATCAATAAATTTATCATCATACCGAATCGAATCCTCAATTTTATCATCCTTATGATAAGTTACAAAAATTGGAATTGTATTGTTCTTAACCATATAACCATAAACAGCAGCAGATGAGTCCTTTTTCCAGTTAAATAGCCAGCACATATCTTTACGAGTATATCGTTCATATAAAACCATACCTGATTCAACTTTTCTATCTATATATTTTTCATTATAATTAACTAAACCTAAATCGATGATTCCTCGTAAATGAAATGAAAGTGTACCCATATTTTGGGAATGACTTAATTCATCATTCAAAATCCAATCATTATTTTGTGCAATGATTATCGGCTTAGAACCGTACTTAACAAAGAGATCTGATTTTACGAAACCCAACTGTAACATGTTTATCGTAGAATCATACTCAGCCTCGTTTCTGCACAAATCTCGAACCATCTGATCATTAATTTTTCCTTGATTTAATATTATCTCGAGAACTCTTAATTCAGTATCTCTTTTTCCTGAAGAAACTTCCTTCGATAACATCGTTAGGATTCCAATTTCATAGTCAGAAAGAGTCCCTTCGTAAGTTGTATCAATTTTCTTAAGGAATGTGAAATAGTTTCCATAAGAAGATGATTTAATAAATAATTGAGGATCAATTGATTTTTCAGTTATAAATTCTTGTAATGCAGGAATTCTTCCCAGTCTGTATTTTAAGTTATTATATTCTAAACGTAAGTGCTTTGTAGCTGAAAAGTTTGTATTATCAATTACTTTATAAATTTGTGTTAACGCTGTCTTATCGAATTCTACAGTTGAACTTCCGGGAATCGTGCTTTTCCCCTCAATTAAGTATTTTTTAATCTCATCCTTGGAATAGCTTCGGTTTCCGGACAGTGCAATTGGAATCATGTAGTTATTTGAATAGTTTCCTATAAAATCAATTACCACAACATAATCCTTATTTTTTGATAATCTTAATCCGCGTCCAAGCTGCTGTATAAAAACAATAGATGACTCTGTCGAACGAAGCATCACCACTTGATTAATTTCTGGGATATCAATTCCTTCATTAAAAATATCTACCGTTAAAATATAATTAAGATCGCCATCATCAGAGGTGAGACGTACAATTGCATTTTCACGCTCCTCTTGTGAATTTTCCCCGGAAAGTGAAATAGTTCTGATCCCTCGTATATTTAGTTTTTTAGACAACTCTGATGCCTCTTGATTTGTACTACAAAACATAAGCCCTTTAAGTTTATTACCACAATGACCATAGTATTTTGTATATTTCAATATATGTTCGATACGATCTTCTGAAACCAATTGACCAAACTGACTATGATCATTAATAATTTCTCCATCAATTTGCAAATCTGTTATTCCAAAATAATGAAAAGGTACTAACATATTCTCTTCTAGAGCTTTTTGCAATCGTATTTCATAGGCAATGTTATAGTCAAAGAGCTCAAAAACATTTAGAGAGTCACTTCGCTCTGGTGTAGCAGTCATTCCTAAAAAGAACTTTGGTTTAAAATACTCCATTACATTTAAATAGGAATTAGCAACTGATCGATGCGCTTCATCTATAACAATATAATCAAACTCATTTTGTTTAAATTTTTGAAGGTTTTGTGGTCTAGAAATTGTTTGAATGGTTGTAAATAAGAAATCAAACTGGTCATCCTTATAATTACCACTAAATAATCCCATTGATCGATCGCTAATTATCGATTGAAATGTATTCATTGCATCCTTCGCAACTTGTTCTCTATGAATAATAAATAACATTTTTTTTGGTTTTATCGCTTTTACATCAAAGGCAGCTAAATATGTTTTTCCCGTGCCTGTTGCTGAAATTACAAGTGCTTTTGTAGCACCTTGCTTTCTAAAATTTTTTAAGTTTTCTAAAGCTTCGCTTTGCATTTTATTCGGTTTAATTTTTTCTTCAAATTGATTCAAATCTTCAATTTGTTCTTTAATTTGTTGATGTATATTATATTTTTCTTCATACTCGTCGATCCATGAATTAGTCAGAACTGTCGAGTTTTTCCATAAATAATCAAACTCATCAATGGAATCCTTATATATTTTTCCATCTTCTAAAGAACTTAACTTAATATTCCACTCGTTGTTTGTTGTTAATGCACCTTGAGTGAGATTTGAACTACCCACGATAAGGTTAGAATATCCTTGATGGTGAAAAATATATCCCTTAGAGTGCAGCGGTTTATTTTCATGTACACGTATTTCGAGATTAGGATATGACATTAATTTCCTAAAAACACGTGGGTTATTAAAATATAAATAAGATGACGTAATTATTTTCCCCTTTATATCATTCTCGATACAATGTAACATCTGATTCGCCAGGATGCTTAAACCACCTTCAGTGATGAAAGCAACAGTCATTTTGTATTCTTTACATGTAAGAAGTTCTTTCTGTATTGTCGTTAATACTTTCTCTCCACGTCTATAATCATTTATAAGTAAGTCTGTTAGTAGTTTTTCATTTGATAAAAGTGTGTTATCTAAATATGATGTTTCTAAACTACCCTTGAGTAATGCTGTTAGTTCCATATTTATTTTCCCCCAGATTTATTTATAGTTTATCACTTTTAATAATACTTTGCGCAAGTTTAGAACCTATTATAACCCCAGTAGTCAATCCCGAGGAACCCAACCCACTTGCTTGATATACACCCGGTTCGCCTTCTACTTCCCCATAGAAAGGACTAAAGTCCGAGCTCACAGCACGTGTTCCTACACGTACGTGATCAATTTCAAGTTTATCTATATCTGGGAAGTGTTTCTTAGCCTCACTTTTGAGGTATTCACTTGAATTCGGATCGATATCTAAATTAAATCCTTTTTCATTTTCATGGGTTGCACCAATGACCAATTGTCCTTGATTTCCATAAAGAAAGTCAATTTCTCCCTGTGGCATAAATACGGGATAGTTATGATTGGGCTCGAGAATATTCTTGAATTCTATAAGTTGTCCTTTTTGCGGTTTCACACTGAGTTCCTTATTTGGAAATTGTTCTTGTAACCAAGCCCCACAAGCAAGGATGACTGCATCATAGGCTTGCCCATCAACCATAAGCTGATTTTCTTGACGTGACCAGTACACGCGCTTATTGATTACGGTAAGATTTTCAGCTTCTTTCTGTAATGTCTCGATTAGTTTTAAGCCATCGACCTGTGCTCCACCTGAAACATAAAGTGCTCGATCACATTGAATAAAGGGCGGTAACTTTTCTTGAAGTGCTTCGCCTTCTAAAATTTCCACTTCCCCCATCTCAGGTGCGTCGATGCGACGTTGTAATGCGATTTTATAGAGCTTATCTAATAATTTATCATGTGTTATAAGTGCGCCACTTTGACGATAATAGGATGTGTCTTTGAGGTCTTGGTTCAACGTTTGATAGAATGCTGCTCCTTCACGTGCGAGTTGGTACCATTCTTGATTGTGACGCTGACTAACCCAAGGACAGATAATACCCACCGCTGCTTTGGTTGCTTGTCCCGTTGTATCATCATATAGGGTAACTTGGTTGCCGTGTTTACTTAAATAATAGGCAGCTGTCGAACCAACAATACCGCCGCCAATAATTGCGATTTTTTTCATCTTTGATCCCCTTTTACTTCTCTTATACTAGTGTATCAAAATATACCAGATATGTAACAAAATTGTAACTTTCGTCATAAGTTCAAAATAATGATGTATACTTTGTACTATAACACTAGTATAGTGTTGATTTTTCTTTCGATTAAATTTATAGTTATAAATAGATTACGGAGTATCGCTATGCAAAATAAAAAAGGTCTAACGACACAACAAGTAAAACAATTAACTCAGGAAGGCAAGGTCAATCGTCTACCTAAACCCGAAATTAAATCAAATGCGCAAATCATTTTCAGTAATGTATTTACGCTTTTTAACTTATATAACATTATTATCGCATCCGCACTTGTTTATGTAAAAGCATGGACAAGTTTATTCTTTATGGGTGTCATCATTTCAAATACATTCATGTTTATTTTCCAGGAAATACGTTCTCGAAATTTAATCAGCAAACTCAATATTATTATCTCTCCAAAAACGACAGTGATTCGTGACGGTCAACGACTTGAACTGGATAACGAAGACATTGTTCTTGGTGATTTGGTTTATTATGAGGCAGGAAATCAAATCAGTGCCGATGCACGGATTGTGGATGGTGCTGTGGAAGTTAATGAGTCCCTTCTTACTGGTGAAGTTGATCCTGTCGATAAAACGGTTGATGCGGAAATTTTATCCGGAAGTTTTATTGTCAGTGGTGCGTGTTATGCAGAGATTATTCATGTTGGAAAAGACAACTACGCCATTAAAGTAACTTCTGCTGTGAAAACTAACCGCGTTATTTCTTCTGAACTGCTTAAAACGTTTAAAACGGTTACTAAAATTACAAGTTTCTTTATTATTCCAATCGGTGCCATTTTACTTTACCAAGGTCTTGTACTACGAGGTCAAGCTTTTGATTCAGTAATTGTTAATACTGCAACTGCACTACTTGGTATGCTTCCACAAGGTCTGGTACTGCTCACTACCTTAGTCCTTATTGGAGCCGTCTTAAAACTTGGTTCTAAGAAAACACTTGTACAAGATTTATACGCAATTGAAACCTTGTCGCAATCCAGTGTACTGTGCTTGGATAAGACAGGGACATTAACACATGGTGTAATGAAGGTAATTCACGTGGAAACACTTGATGAGATTCTCTATGAATATATGAGTTCGTATATCGAAAACTCAAGTGATAACAATGCTACATCGACTGCAATTAAAGACTATTTTGAAGTCATTCCAACACAACTTAAAGCTGTCGAACAAATACCGTTCTCCTCCGCGAGAAAGTGGGCGGGGATGAATTTTTCTAACAATCACGCAGTGCTTGTTGGTGCCCCTGATATTTTACTCCCAGGAACACGAATTCCTGAAAAAGTTGAATCTTTACGACGGGATGGTGCACGAATTCTATTAATCTGTGAGTCCCTATCACCCGTTCATAAAGATAGTTCTCTCAAAGGAATTTTACCGCTCGCTTACATTGCCTTAGAAGATCCAATTCGTGATGACGCATACGATGCTATACAATTTTTCCGAGAAAATGATGTTACTGCAAAAGTTATCTCAGGAGATAACGTAGAAACCGTTGCCGCGATTGCTCGCAAAGCAGGTATTGAAAACTATCAAAATGTTGTAGATGCACAATCTCTAAAAACGGAAGAAGACTTAACGGAAGCCATTCTTAATTGCAACGTTATTGGTCGGGCAACGCCAAATCAAAAACTTGATTTTGTACGTATCCTTCAAGAACATGGTGAAAAAGTTGCCATGACTGGTGATGGTATCAATGATGTTCTTGCTTTAAAAAACTCTGATTGTTCTATTGCTATGGGAGAAGGTAGCGATGCAGCCTTGCATATCTCACAAATCGTTGTAATGGACGGACAACTCTCGACACTTGTAGATGTTGTGAAAGAGGGGCGTATGGTGATCAATAACATCACCCGTTCCGCATCCATGTATTATCTACGAACAATTCTAACCATATTTATTGCCATTACTGCAGTGGTTATGAATGTTCCCTTCCCGTTTATTCCCTTCCAGATTACATTAACAAATATGTTTATTGATGGATTCCCTTCATTCATGTTGTTGTTCCAACCAAGTTATGAACGGCCTAAAGAACGAATCCTTAACCATGTTTTACGTCATGCATTCCCAAATGCCATGACCATTATTCTGTTGTGGCTCTTCCTAAATATTTGGGGAACCCACTTTGGATTAACAACAGAGGTTGTTCAAACGATGATGTACTTTATTAACGGTTATGTATCAATCGGTATGATCTACCGCATCTACAAACCCCTCAATCTGTATCGAACAACGGTCCTTATCATCAATGTTATTGGATTTGGACTTGCAACGAAACTCTTCTGGCCTCTCTTAGAACTTCAACCACTCAGTCCAGAACATGCGCAATTCACTGCAATCCTTCTGATTGTTGCCATCCCTATTGTAATCATCATCCATAAATTAGCCCTTATGTATATTGATTACACAAATACAAAAAACATCTAGAAAACACAAACACCTTCCAAAATGGAGGGTGTTTTTTGGTTTAAACCTAGAAGTGTGCTATGATTAAGACAGAAAGGATTGATATTTTGAATGAATTGATCGAAGCAATTCATCATAATGACATTGATTCAGTTCAGACAATCCTTATCAACGACCCACACGTCGTATCTCACCCTTCAGGTGATCGTTTGCAATCCCCCCTACAAGAAGCAATTCAAAACAGTCGTCTTGAAATTGCTCAGTTAATTATTGAAACAAAGGATAATGTTAACTTTATGGTTCAAGGTGAACTCGAACATTGGCAGCAACCTATTTTACACGTTGCCATTAGTGAAGCCTTGAATCATTCACGTTATCCCCGACCTCAACGAGACGGCCCTAAAAATGATGGGGTTCTTTTCGACAAGCATCTTGCTTGTCTTAAACTCTTGCTTGATGAGGGTGCGGATGTCCATGGTCAAGATTCATTTGGAAATACGCCTCTTATGCGAGCTGTTTTAGATGTCATTAATATTGATTTGGGAATTGTTGATTATGAATTTGAAGAAGATATTCGTCGTGTGTTTGGATTACTCATTGATAAGGGTTCTGATATTCGTGAAGCTACAAACACGCGTAAGTCTATTTTTGAACTGTACCGAAATCATAAAGTGATGAATTATATACCAAAAGGATGAGGATTTTACTCATCTTTTTTATTATCTCCGCTTAATTTTGATATAATAGTCAAAATTAGGAGGTTTTTTATGGCAAAGAAATTAGTACACCGTAGTGACGTTAATCCTGAACATACATGGGATTTAAGTGGTCTTTTCAAAACGGAAGAGGACTACAATCAAACATTTGATGAGCTTGAAAAAGAAGTCGATACGTTTGTTTCTACTTATAAAGGGCAATTAAGCACGCCTGAGATGATTGTTGAGGCATTAGGTGTCTACGCACCAATGTATGAGAAAATGGTTCACCTTGGCACTTATAACAGCCTTAGTGCTTCCGCAGATCAATCAAATGAAGAAACCATTCAACGTTATGGTCTTTATGCAATTCGCACAACTGAAATTTCTAATAAACTGACATTCTTTACATCTGAAATATCTGGCAATGATTATAAAACATTAGAAGATGCAGCACAGCTCGATGAATTTAGTAAAGGATTTTTAAAACAGATTCTTCGTGAAAAACCACATGCTTTATCACCTGAGGTTGAAGCTGCTGTTACCGCATTAAATGCCGCATTGGATGCCCCTTACAGTATTTATAATCGCGGTAAACTTCAAGATATGAGTTTTGATGATTTTGAAGTCAACGGAAAGACATATCCCAACAGTTTCGTACTTTTTGAAGGCGAATGGGAATATGAGATCGATCATGATGTACGTCATAAAGCATTTGAAGAGTTTTATGGAAAACTTGCGGAATACCAACATACTTTTGCGGAAGTCTACCAAACGCAAGTTCTCAAAGAAAAAGCACTTGCAACCCTTAAAGGCTTTGACTCTGTGATTGATTATCTTCTTTTCGATCAAGAAGTCTCACGCGATATGTATGATCGTCAAATTGACTTAATCACAGAACATCTGGCACCACACATGCGTAAATACGCTCAATTACTCCAATCCGTTCATGGTTTGGAGTCCATGTCATTTTTCGACTTACTTATGCCCTTAGATCCTGGATTTGAACCGGATATTTCAATTGAAGCATCACGTGAAAAATTACTTGAAGGATTAAGCATTCTTGGTGACGACTATCTTGCGATGGTTAACCGTGCTTTTGATGAACGCTGGATTGATTTCCCACAAAACATTGGAAAATCAACGGGTGCATTCTGCTCAAGTCCTTATGGCGCACACCCTTATGTCCTTATTAGTTGGACTGAACGTATGCGTGAAGTCTTTGTCTTAGCACACGAGTTGGGTCATGCAGGACACTTCTACCTTGCCGGACAAAATCAAAATATTTATGATACACGTCCTTCCCTTTACTTCATCGAAGCACCTTCAACCATGAATGAACTTATCATGGCAAATCACCTAACAACTCAATCTGAAGATCCACGCTTCAAACGTTGGGTTCTATCTACAATGATTAGCCGTACCTATTATCATAACTTTGTAACCCATCTTCTTGAAGCGGCTTATCAACGTGAAGTATACCGTGCCGTAGATGCTGGTAAGCCTTTATCAACATCAGGCCTTAACGCTATGAAGCGCTCAGTACTTGAAGCATTTTGGGGTGATGTGGTCACAATTAATCCAAATGTTGAGCTCACATGGATGCGTCAACCACATTACTATATGGGACTATACCCTTACACTTACAGTGCTGGATTAACCATCGCAACTGAAGTAAGTCAAAAAGTCTTAAACGGAACTTTGGACATTGAACGTTGGAAAGACGTATTGAAAGCCGGAGGAACCAAAACACCGCTTGAACTTGCGCAAATGGTTGATGTTGATCTTTCAACAGATGCACCATTACGTCACACCATTGAACACATTGGCTCGATGATTGATGAAATTATTGACCTTACTGAACTAATGAAATAAACCACAAAAAAATGCCGAAACATCAAGTCGATGTCCCGGCATTTTTTTGTTATGTTGTTTGTTGGTAATCTTCGATAATCACCAACAATGCATTACAAAGCTTGTCATAGCCTTCATCATTGCGATAGGCAAGATCCATGTCATAATCAGCGAGTAATGCTTTTTCCGAAATTTGACCTGCTTCGACACGTTGAGCTGTTTGACCACTTTTACGAATCTCTTTAATAATATCCAGACACTCATGAATGGTCGTTCCTGATAAGGCTTTTTGCTTTTTAATAAATTCAGTAATGTTATCACAATATGCTTCAAATTCATCATTCCAGTGTTTGTTCTCATGGGTTTGAGCTTCCGTACGTAAACTTTGGATTTGTTTTAATACTGCCCCAAATACATGATCACCTTCAGGAATTAGATTTGCTAATTTTTCATTACAAGGTTCCATAAAGAATAAACCTCCTTTAATAAAATATATCATGTTTGTTTCCTTAAATTCACATTAATTATGAAGAATCAAAGGAATTCATGGGTACAATTTTAAAATGGCAATTGATTCAGGTATGCATCGAGACTTTTATCTGCGCTTATGATTTTTTCCGAAAGTGCCCCAACATAACGATAATGCCATGGTTGAAATGCATATCCGGTCTCTTCTTCTTTGCCTTCAGGATATCGTTGGATAAAACCAAATTGATATGCGTTGTCTTGAAGCCATTGATACGCTTTTGTCTCAACAAACTCCAGTTCATTCCAAGTTTCAATATCATCACCACCGATATCAAATCCATATCCACTACGATGTTCAGAACAACCATCTTGCCCTCCATAACGATGGGCAAGTTCGATTCCATACCGTTCTTTGTTGCCTTCATACAACTGGTTTTGGAATTCATGCGAATGATAACTACTTATTTTTCTTAATACAATACCGTCTTTCAGTGCTGCGGCTTGCATGTATAAAAATTGATTTTCAGCCTCATAACGCGGACCCGGTTCATAACTGGGTGGTAAACAATGACCACGGTCAACCACCAGAATTCCCTTCCGATAGACACGTGTACCGTCTTCCATTTGATAGATATCATCCAGTTCTTTAGCGAAAGCATTGATGCGTTCTTCAAACTGATTTAATGCCTCCATGGTTTGAATGCTCCCTAAATCATCCTTTAATTCTAGATAAGCAAGACGATGGGTTGAAAGGACATCACGTTGTTCATAAAACTTCAGAACACGCATATAATCATCAATGAGATCTAAACCTTCAACAGTTAGGTTATTTTGAATAATAGGTTGTGTTATTTCAGGACTTGTTGGTTTGCATCCTGTGATGAGTAGAAGTGTGATTCCTACGATTATTTGATATTTTTTCTTCATATTCCTATTCTATCGCATTCATACCACAAAAAAAAGGATTCCGAAGAATCCTTTTGGGGATTATTTTTGATATCCGATAACACCACGGCAGATTGTTGTTTGGACATTAATATCATCATCACAAATAACGATATCTGCATCTTTATTGATCGCAATGCTTCCTTTGCGTCCAAAGATTTCTAAGTGTTTCGCAGCATTTTCTGATGACATCTTCACAAGATCATGCATTGGAGCACCCGTAAAGTGTTTGATGTTACGGACTACAAAATCCATTTCAGCTACTGAACCTGCAAGCGATCCTGTCGCAATACGGCATTCTTTCCCTTTTTTAATAACTTCTTGACCACCAAGGTCATAATTACCATCAGGAAGTCCTTTCGCGCGCATTGAGTCTGTAATCGCGATAAAGTTCTCTGCACCTTTAATTTGGTATGTCGCTTTCACAACATCCGGATTTAAATGAATACCATCACAGATCATTTCTGCTTTAAGTGTTGGATTCATAAAACCAGCTGTAACGGCCCCCGGTTCACGGTGATGATGTGGTTTCATCGCATTATGGAAGTGTGTTAAGTTTGAGAGTCCATTCTCAATTTCATCTTCAATTTGTTGGCACGATGCATCCGTATGACCTGCGGAAGGCACAACATTTAACGAACGTAAGTGATCGGTAAATCCAATTTCTGCTTCTTCTGGTGCATAAGTAATGACCTTAATCATTCCTTCTGAGACATCCCAGAAATGATCAAATGCTTCAAGTGTTGGTTTTAAAACATATTTTGGATTTTGTGCTCCAATATGTTTAGCGGAAATAAAGGGTCCTTCTAAATGAATCCCTACGATTTCTGCTTCCCCAGGTTTATTATTGTTTTTCGCATACTTCACAATCTCACCTAAAGCTTTATCTACAGCTTCAACGGATTGTGTCATGGTCGTTGCACAATAAGATGTGGTACCTTCTTTCGGTAAGAAACGCGCAATGGTTGCGACTGCTTCTTCAGTACCATCCATATTATCAGCACCATTGGCACCATGAATGTGTTGATCAATGAATCCTGGTAAAACATTCATTCCCTTCGCATCCACAATTTCACCTGAATAAGCGGGAACATTTTCCATTAAACCAAGCGCCTTAATGGTTTCATTTTCTGTAAGCACATAACCGTTTTCGATTACGCGGTCTTCTAAATAAATACGTCCGTTTATAATTAACATCGTAATTCCTCCTTGTAACCTTTGTTTACCTTATAATTATAGCACTCTTAATCCGTAACACAATTATAATAAACAATAGTTTTGTTGTTGTTTTGGTTTGCTTTATTGATTCGAACCCTTATAATATATGGGAGAAAGAAGAGAGGTTATTCAATATGAAATTATATGTTGTAGAAAATAGCGATGCAGGAGCAGCGTTAGGTTTCGAACTCATTAGTAAAGATTTAAACGAAGGAAAATTAAATGTATTCGGTTTGGCTACAGGGAGCACACCGATTTCATTCTACGATAAAATTACTGCAAGTGATTTAGATTTCTCAAATGTTATCTCAATTAACTTGGATGAATATATTGGTATTGGCGCAGATCATGATCAAAGTTACCACTACTTCATGAACAAGCATTTCTTCAGTAAAAAACCATTCAAAGTAAACTATTTACCAAATGGTTTGGAAGAAGATGCAGAGAAAGAATGTAAACGTTACGATGATATTATTGCTTCAAATCCAATTGATGTTCAAATTTTAGGACTTGGAATCAATGGTCATATTGGTTTTAATGAACCGGGAGCATCATTTGAAGGATTAACACAAAAAGTTTCACTTACAGAATCCACAATTGAAGCAAACGCACGTTTCTTTGAAACTCGTGATGATGTACCACGTTATGCTTACTCAATGGGTATTAAATCCATCATGTCAGCTCGCAAAATCGTATTATTTGCATACGGTGATGCGAAAAAAGATGCTGTTTACAATATGATGGAAGGGACACCTACAGAAGACTGTCCTGCAAGTGCACTTCAAAATCACGATGATGTCATCGTAATTATTGATAAAGCTGCAGCAGCTTTATTAGACCTTTCTAAACATCAATAAGACCGGAAACGGTCTTTTTTTATCTCATAAAAAAAGAAAGACTAAGCTTTCTTTACAAATTCTGATTTTAAACTCATGGCACCAAAACCTTCGATGCGACAATCAATATTATGATCCCCTTCCACAAGTTTAATATTTTTAACCTTTGTACCTTGTTTTAAAGCACTGGATGCCCCTTTTACTTTAAGGTCTTTTGTGATGACGATATCATCACCATCTGTAAGCACCGTTCCATGTGCATCCTTAACCACAAGCATTGCTTCTTGAGTGCTCAAGGCATTCCATTCATGTCCACATTCTGGACATACGAATAAATCTCGATCTTCATACGTGTACTTTGAAGTACACTGAGGACAATTAGGTAATGTCATTGTATCGCTCCTTTATCTCTTCTTATCTATTCATGAGTATACCGTGGAACCTTAAGAGTTGCAAATTAGACTTGAAGTTAGACGGTTAATAATTTATAATGCTATTTGTATTGTTAACTTGAGAAGTTGCTCCATTTTATGGGATTGGCCTCACATAAAATTCTTTTTCAAGAATAGTATATTTTAAAAGGAGATTAATACTATGATCGGAATTATCGTTACAGGTCACGGAAGATTTGCTGAAGGTTTGTCTTCATCCGTTGAACTTATTGCAGGTGCACAACCTCAATATAAAAGTGTTTTATTTTTAGAAGAATCAGGTCCTGAAAAATTATCAAGCGATCTTAAAGAAGCGATTGCTGAAGTAAATACAGGCGAAGGTGTTCTTGTCTTTACAGATTTAAAAGGTGGAACACCCTTTAAAGAATCCGTTATGATCGCAATGAACCATACTGATGTACACGTTCTTGCAGGAACTAACCTACCAATGCTTCTTGAAGCAAGTTTAATGCGTCTAAGCGAACCTGCAATTTATGACTTTGCGAAATCACTTGCTGAAACAGGTGCTTCACAAGTTGAACTCTTTGAAATGCCTGAAGCTGAAGAAGCTTCTGACGATTTCTCAGACGGAATTTAATTTAATATTTCAAAAAGGTCCCCGCATTAGCGAGGACCTTTTTCTTGTGTATAAATTTTTTGTGCGTACTCACTTGGCGCAAAACCAAAGTGTTGTTTAAACTTTCTTGAAAAATAATGAATCGAGCTAAAACCAAGTTTTAAAGCTACATCTGTAATAGGATACTTTCCTTCAAGAATGAGGTGCTTAGCCCGTTCGAGTTTCTGTTCATTAATATATTGTTTGGGGGGCATATCAAAGTATTTATTAAACAATAATTGTAAAGCAGATCGGGATATCGCAAATTGATTACAAATATCTTCTACCGATAAAGGACGATGAATATTTGCTTGGATATACGTGTAAATTTCATCCATCATTTCATTCTCAAAATTAACTTGAATGGGATTGGATGTATTATGACTGCTTGACGGTTCATCATATTGAAACAGAAGAATCATAATTTCCTGGAGATAAGATACCATCAAATCTTTCGCAAAAGGACTTTGTTCCTGCTCTAAAATCGTTGATTGTCGGATAAAATGATTCATTAAGGTATACAGTTCATTCCCACAACTCATGACACGGTTTTGAATGTGTTCAATGGATTGTGGAAGCATGTTCATATCAAACATAATCGTTAAGTAGGAACATGCATTTTCACCAAGCACCGACTGAGTATGAAATTGACCGGGGAAGTACAGAATCATTTCTTGATTTTCCAAGGTAAATGAGGTCCCTTCAATTTCTGTAGTTAATACCCCTGCGTCCACGTAAGTAAGTTCCCAATAGTTATGCGCTTCCCCTTCAAAGTGATAATTTTTTCCCTTCACATTATAATAATAGGAATAAATTTCACTGACACTAAATTGTGGTTTAATGGATACATATTCAATTTCGGATTCCAAATTGGTTTCAATCATCGTCGGCTGACCCTCGGTTTGATAGGATATTTCAACCATAGCGCTTTGGGTAATCGGCATCAGTGCATAACGAATATGAGGATGAATTACTGCTGTTCGATGAATAACAAACCGTTCGCGATTCCCATCTGCATCTTCTACCAAGATAACGGCGATCCCTTCCACAACTCGGATATAGGTTGCTTCGGAAACAGCAGTGAGCGCGTTGGGTTTTTTATTGGCTAAAATTTTTGAGATGATGGGATATAAACTGACTTTATCCGTCGCATGACCGTATTTTAAAAACTGCGGTCCTGTGGTTTTTTGATACATTGCTTACCTCCTATAAGACGAAAAAGCACACATGTGCTTTTTCTATATATTATTTTTTATTTTTACGTTTTCCGTAAAGGACAAAGCATCCTCCGACAACAACAAGTACACCCACAAATGGTAGGACATTTTGCGGTGTAACACCGGTTGATGGCAATACCTTAACGTCTTTTTCACCCAAGGCAAAGAGTGAGAATGAAGCAGTATCAAAGGTAATACGCGTTCCATCTTCTACCCATGCGAGTGATTCGAATCCATCTTTTGTTTCATGGTAAACCTGGAGGCTACCACGATCTAAGGATTTTTTCGGTTCAATTGAGACATTGACTGGATTTTTAGGTTGTACCGCATGACCATCACTCAAGAGTGTGATGTCATAGCCAACTGTATTTTTTAATCCGTCAACTGAGAGGTTATTGTTGATTGAAACACTTAAACTTGTATTTTCAGGGAGATCACCTTCCGTATAGGTAATCACCACATTGGATGCATCATCCACAAGAGTTAATGTTTTTGGTGTTTCTGGTTTTACTTCTGGTTTTTCAGGTGTTATAACCGTTACAGCTTCAAGTTGTAGGTGTTGAGATACACCGTTTTTATTTTCGGTATTCACTGTAATGTGTGTTTTTCCGTTTTCAATTACAGCATCGCCATTACCTGATACCACATCAAATGTTCCATCTAAAGTAAATGAAACGGTTGCTTGTTTGTGCGTTGGATCTTGAACTGCAAAGTTTAAGCCCTTACGCATCACAATCATTTTACTGTTAGTACTTAAATCTTCCACAGTGTGATCTGCTTCATCAAAGAATGCATAACCTGTCATACCAAGATCTTTTTGACGAACAGCATGAACGCCATCTTCTTGCGCAACAATCTCAATAGGATTTGCTTTCGCATATGCTTCTGTTTCATCAGCACTTGCATTTGGTATGATCGCATAAGCATATTGGCTTGTTTCTTTACCATCATGTTCATACGTTACCGTTGCGAATTGACGTGTCACTTCTTTATCGGCACCACCCACTGTTTTATTACGAACATATGAGTATTTTTGTGTATTGCTTGATGTATTTACATTCACATCTTGGTTTCCAAAGAATACATAACCTGTGTCTTTATTAACACCATCTGTACCCATTGCGAGCCATTTAAGTCCTTTTTGAACACCGTTTTCAAGATCTTTTACCCCTTCTTGGTTTTCACCTTTAAGGTTAATTGTATCCGTAGTTTCAAACATACGGTTTTCAACGGTTGTTGTTAAGTCACGTTGTTTTTCATCATGAATGTTTGATCCTAAAGCAACAATTTCATCATCAAACATAAACCATGATTTATTCGCTTCTGCGTTTTTATAAACTTTGAAATCTTCAGGAAGAAGTCCTGCTTGCGCATCCGCGTAAGCTTCATCATCACCCAATTGCATTGCGGATGCACCGTAGATTCCCATCTTCACATCACCCGAGTAGTCGTTAGTACCCAATGGGAAGTACACGTATTTATTTTGTGTAATGGATCCTGCTTCAAATCCTTCAGCACGATCATAGAAATCTTTTCCGTAAAGTTCTGGAATTGTTTGGCGTACTTCATTAACTGTTGTGATTCCAGGAAGTTTATGTTGATCAACGGTTGCATAGAAGTTAATACCATGCATGCTTGTTTGATCGTTTCCACTTTGGTAAAGGTAATATGCACCATCACCTTGGAACCATGAACGAAGGTTTTCTCCACTCATGTATTCATATTTAGAGATACGATTTGAACTTCTTGAAAGCGCAAATGCAAAGCCTTCACGTGTATGGATTGCTTTATCCATTAAGTTAAATGCGTAATGATCATTTGTTTCTAATGGGTTTAATGCTTTGATTTCTGAATTCTTAACAATCGCTTCATAAGCTGCAATATTTTGAATTGAAACAAAGGTTGCGGGATTAATGGTTGAGCGAATGTTTTCAATTAAATATTTGATATAGCTTTGAAGTTTCAGTTGTTCTGCTTGAGGAAGGCTTTGGGATAGTTGTACAAAGGCTTCAATAACACTTGATGCATCTCCATAACCGGATCCAGTTCGAGATACAGCACGTCCCTTCACAATTTCCATCATGTATCCTTCATACATTACAGGCGCAAAACCACGGTAAATCCATTCTTGAACTGTATCCAATAAGGTATCATTTTGCCATTTTGTACCATCTAATACGGTTACAAGTTGCGCAATACGACCGAGTAATACTTTTCCATATGATCCCGTATAAGCAACCGTTGAGTGTTGTACAAAGGATCCATCTTCATAAAAACCATCCGTAACACCATGTTGGAGGTTACTTGGGTCAATCGTACTAAATACGGTCATTGAATTTTCTACGGCTTTACTAATGCGTGCTTCATCCTTGAGCACAGCACCTTGAAGAATGCGGTTAAATGTAATATCTGTAAGGTTTGCACCTGTGTGTTGGCGTGCATCAAGGTTTACATCACCAATTGTTGGGTCACCCGGTTTCGCATCACCACGGATATAGGAATCCATCGCGATTACGGATTCTTTGATAAATCCTGGAAGTGCAGCTTCGATTTCATCACCAAGTAGGAACATGATGTTTGATAAGCTTTGAGGTACACCAATTTCCCAACTGTACCAGTTTCCATAGTAACCTGTATCCATTTTATTAAAGTAGTTATCACCCAACCACTTAATACCATCTAAAACTGCCTTTAACGCTTCAGGGGATTGATAAAGGGGGTTTTCATTACCTGGCATCGAGTAAGCCAAGGCAATCGCATTAAGTTGTTGATATGATTTTTGTAGGTTTGTGGACAAGTCGTGATCGGTTTTACCACCACCACGTAATACTAAACCTGTAATGTATTCATCATCATGACCAACGATGGATTCCATTGCTTTTTTTCCGTTGGTATAGATTGCGGTAATTTTCTTTTGATTCACTGCATCGTTGTTGATTGTTTCATTTCCTAATAAATATTCACGATAATTGCTGTTTATTTTGTCAATATCGTTATGATCCGCTGTAACGCTACGAACCCCTACCATCGATAATGACACTGCAAGCGTCATTAAAAATGTGAACACTTTTCTAATATGTTTCTTCATTTTCGTCTCCATTCAAATTTAAAGATTAGTCCTAAACCGGTTTACAAACGAATTATATGTTAACGGTTACATTGTGTCAACACCTTTTTAAAAAATAGGTGAACCGGTTTTGTGAAAATCGATGTTTTTTTGACGAAGATGTTAATCGTTAATAACTTTATGATAAGATAGTGTTAGAAAAACGCAGGTTGTTCTCGAATTCAATTTCGTTGACACCATTTATCGACAGGCGTATAATGAACATTGTTCAGTAATGAGGTGATTGAATGAAAAAAGCAGTAATAAGTAAGGAATCGCTCCTTGAGGTTGCGAAAGATATTGTATTTAAAGATGGCTTGGATAAGTTAAACATGCGTAATTTAGCGCAAAAAGCAGATGTTTCCATTGGCTCTGTATATAATTACTTCTCCTCCAAAAATGATCTGCTCTTGGATGTCATTGAAGATTTTTGGAAACAAGTTTTTTATGATGATATCTGTAAAGTTGATACAAATATTCGATTTGTAGACTTTATAGAACAGATATATGATCGTTTGCGTCATCATATCGACGAGTTCAATTCCTTGTTTATGAGTCATGTGGAAATCATGAATCAAGAAGCAAAAATGAAGGGACATCATGTCGGAATGCAATATGTTGATCATATTCGAACCGGTCTTCTCTATGTTCTTCAAGAAGATTCAACGATTAAATCCACTGCATTTACCGATTCCTTTACCCAAGATGGGTTGTTGGATTTTGTATTTCTTCATGTATTTATCTCATTACGTAAAGGTAGTCCAAACATTGATTTTCTTGCGGAAGTTCTAAAACGACTCTTATATGAGTAGAAAGAGGTTTATATGAAAAAGATGATTAATACGTCCTTTGCTTATCTGATTGCAGGACTTGTTGGTGGTGTGTTTTATCGCGAATTTACGAAATTTCAAGGCTTTACCGGTTTTACACGATTGAGTCTGATTCATCCACATTTATTGGTCTTGG